>JAFUFP010000028.1 GCA_017469845.1 Bacteroidales bacterium
CTTCGAAACCGATGGAAGCGACTCTCATGTTCTCTTCAGCGTTTTCCAGGTTGCTGGAAGCCATGCGTAGACGTTCGTACGCTTCATCCCTCTGTTCCCTCAGCTGGGTGACCTGCATGTTGATGAGGTCTTTGGCGTCATCGAGCTGGAGTTTGTACAGCGTAGCCTCGGCTTTCGCCTTCCTTGTCTTCTGCAGCGCTTCGAAACCATGGAAGATTGGAACGTTGACCAGAACGCCGGCGCTTACCATTCCGCCGAACTCATGGTTGAATCCGTGGTAGAGGTTGGGGTTGGTGACAAGGTAATTGGCCGTAAGGATGATCTTCGGCATCATGTCAGCTCTGGCGACGGCGACCTTCCCGTCATAGATTTGGGAGGCGAGTTCAAGGCTCCGTGTCTCCGTCCTGTCGGAGTAGATGTCCTCAAGGCTCTTCTGTGCAAGCATTTCGGGAAGAGGAATGTCGGAAAGTTTCTCGTCGGCGAGGGTTATCTCCGAGTCGAGAGGAAGACCGATTTCCTTGCAGAGGAGCATTTTAGCGAGGACCAGTCCGTTGCTGGCCTTTGTGAGAAGCATGTCGGCTTCGTTGGCCTTCACCTTTATCTGGAGAGCGTCGGATTCGGTGGCCACTCCTTCCTCGACCGCGATCTTCACGTCATTCTCCATCTTGTGGAGAAGGTCGGCATAAGCGTCAGCGAGTTCCTTTTTGTTCGCTACCGAAACGATCTGCCAATATGCCTGGTCGACATCGACGAGAATCTCTTCGTACTTCTGGTCATACTGTGTGCGTGAAAGTTCTTCGGCGAGCTTCGCTATCCTGTTGGCCGCGATGATCTTTCCTCCCATGAATACGGGCTGCTGGAGAGAAAGCGCCCCTACGGCGATATTCTCGATGTCGATCGTGAAAAGATCGTTTATCGAGGAACCTATTCCGTTTATTACGGAGGAGTAATCCATCTGCTGGAGGGAGGCGATGAACTGCTGTATGTCCGGATTGGACATGATCTGCTGCGCCATCTGGGGATCGCTCTGGATGATCTGCATCAATTCCTGCATCTTCTGGTCCTTCATGGCGTGAAGGGTGTTGCCGGCGTTCTGCAGGTCATTCGACATGTCCTTGCTCAGGAGGGAAAGGTTCCTGCTGTTGTGAAGGTACACTCCGGTGGCGGAGATGTTCGGGAAATAATTCGCGAGGGCGGTCTTCCGGTCATAACCGGCCATCTCGACTTTGGTTCGTGCCTGCTCGAGGTCACGGTTGCTCTCTATCGCCATCCTGCGGCAATCCTCAAGTGTGAGGGTCTGTGCGGGAAGTACTGCGGGAATCAATCCCAGGAGCAACGAAAGAGTTAGAATCTGTTTTTTCATCTATGTCGTTTTTTCAATAATCAGGGTTTTCGCACATTTTTGCCGTGCGGATAGGGAAGTATGCAATAAATTTGCCCAAATTTCCCCGAAAATATTTATATTTGCACCCAATCGTTGTCAAAAAGTCGAATATTGCGAATTTTGGATAATCGAGTATGCTTTTTGTTTCGTTTTAATGAACTCCTGTCTTCGGAGTATGGCAGATTGAATGGCGGCTTTTGCCATGATGTCATGCCGGAAGAAGGCATAGTGACACGTTTCATTTTTTATTATTTATGGAAAACAATCTTCCTCTCAAAATCAATATCGGGAAACTCAAAAGTCTGTTCCCCATAGACGCCGATTCGCAGTTGGGTGATGATTTCTTCATCGCCGACCTCAGGTATGACCAGTCACTCAACGGCCTGACCCATCCTTTCCGTTTTGACGGGTTCCTGGCGATATTCTGCATTGACGGCGACCTGAAGGTGGATATCAATCTGGACTCTTACCGGATGAGCGGGAACACTTTTCTCCTGACCACCCCGCAGTCCATCATAAGGGTCGAGGATATCAACAAGCCGGATATCGAGAATATTCATTTCATGGTGGTCGCCCTGTCGGCTGATTTCATTTCGGGAATCAGGCTGGATTTCGGCAAGCTGTTCACCGAGTCCATCCGTGTTCTGAACAATCCGTGCATCAAACTGGAAGGGGAGGATCTCGAAATCTGCAAGAAATATCTCTCCCTCGCCGAGGATATCCTCAAGATGCCCCATATAAGGAAAAAGGACGCTCTCGGATATCTGGTATCATCCATATGTTATGTGATGAGCAACTTGTGGGAAAAGAAGATCCATGAAGCGGATGAGGCCGTCAAGCAGCAGTCTCCAAGGGCGAAGATGATATTCGAGCAGTTCCTTCAGTTCGTTTCAGAATACCATACAAAGGAGAGGAACATGGCCTTCTACGCGGAAAGGCTTTGCCTCACACCGAAGTATCTCAGCAAGCTTGTGAAGAACGTCAGCGGACGTTCAGCCCCGGACTGGATAGACTCCTTCGTCATCCTCGAGGCGAAGAACATGCTCCGCTATTCTGACGCTTCGATCAAGGAAATCGTGTACAACCTGAATTTCCCGAACCAGAGTGTCTTCTACAAGTTTTTCAAGGCGAATACGGGTATGACGCCCAGCGAATACCGTAATAGCTGAGTCGTTGACCCATAACATTTAAAATGTTTTATTGCGATAAACTATAACTAAAAATTAGCGCCTGAATTGAAATTTTTCAGAAAAAAGTATTGCTAATACGATTTAAATGCGTACCTTTGCACTCGGACATAAGAAAGTTTTTTTCATGTCTATTTGTTAAGTTCGTTTTATATATGGACCGGAGTTTTGGGGAAAGCTCCGGTCCTTCCTTTTTATTTATGGATGCGTGTTCTGCGCCGTCATTACCTTCTCTCCTTTACTTATCGGCCGCATTTTGTCTTCCTGATGTTTTATATTTCGTACTGATGTATTTTCGCCAGTCTCATTTTGACCTTTTCCCGATGTATTTATCCAAATTTTGTTAAATTTGTGGAAATATCGTCCTTACGCGACACCCTGATGAAAATTCAAATCAGTTAATATTAAACAAAAACACACATGGCAAAGAAAAGTACCAATCTTGTGGCGGTCATCACGATGTTTTTCCTGTTCGCGATGATCGCATTCGTAACCAACATGGCCGCTCCTGTTGGTAACATCTGGACAATGGATGATGCTGTCGGCAACAATCCTGCCCTTGGTTTCATGGGTAACTTCATGAACTTCCTGGCTTACCTCTTCATGGGTATTCCCGCCGGTAATATGCTGACAAAGGTTGGCTACAAGAAGACTGCCCTTATCGCTATCGCAGTTGGTGTCCTCGGTTTGGTTATCCAATATTTGTCCGGTTTCAGCACCGGTGTTCCCGGTTTCAGTATCTACCTGTTGGGTGCATTCGTATGCGGTCTTTGCGTATGTATGCTGAATACTGTTGTCAATCCCATGCTGAACCTCATCGGTGGCGGTGGCACAAAGGGTAATCAGCTCCTTCAGCTCGGAGGCGCCTGCAACTCTCTGGCCGGAACCATCGCTCCCATCATGGTAGGATCCTTTGTCGGAGCTATCACCAAGAGCACGAAGATCACCGAGGTCAGCCCTATGCTGTTCGGAGCAATCGCTATCTTCGTAGTCGCCTTCATCATTATCTATTTCGTCAAGATTGAAGAGCCTCATCAGAGGAAGACTGACACCGCTGCCAAGAAGGATGAACACAGCCCCTGGAGCTTCCGTCACTTCGTACTTGGTACAATCGCCATCTTCTGCTATGTAGGTATGGAAGTCGGTATCCCCAACACCTTCGGTAACTTCTTGGGCAAGGAAGTGAACTTCAACCTGTTTGATCCCGCCAATTCCGCAAATGCAGCTGCCATCATCGGTGGTATGACCGGTCTGTACTGGTTGCTCATGTTGGTCGGCCGTCTTACCTCCAGCTTCATCAGCGGCAAGATCTCCAGCCGCACACAGCTGCTCGCCGTATCTTGCTGCGGTATCGTGCTGGTTCTCATCTCCATGATCGTTCCCGCTACCACAGGCGTTTCCATGGTAGGTTTCAGCAACGGTTCTTTCGCGATCAACAATGTTCCTCTCTTCACCGTATTCCTGGTGCTGATGGGTCTTTGCACCTCCATCATGTGGGGATGTATCTTCAACCTGGCGACAGAGGGACTCGGAAAATATACTGAGAAGGCTTCCGGTATCTTCATGATGATGGTTGTCGGTGGCGGTATCCTCCCTCTTATCCAGAACTCCATCGTCGGCACTACCATCGGTTCACTCCGTCTGAGCTACATAATCGTAATCGCCGTGCTTGTTTACATGGTATTCTATGCTCTCATCGGAAGCAAAAATGTCAACAAGGACATTCCCGTTGATTAATACTGACAAGCTCACAAAAAACGCACAATTCACAAACCACATAAACATACCATCAAAACAATATGGGACAGGATTTAGTAATCGGAATTGATGTAGGTGGACAGACCACCAAATGCGGCGTCGTTGACGCCAGGGGTACAGTAATCGCGCAGACTGTCATCCGTTCAGACACATATACCACCTTTGAGCCCTACGTCGCTGAGCTCGCGGAAGCCTTGAAGAGACTTATCACAGAGGCCAATGCCGAAGGCAACATCCGCGGTATCGGAGTCGGAGCCCCCAACGGAAACTATTATACCGGAAACATCGAGAATGCGGTCAACCTCACATGGGGCGGCACCAATATAATCGAGTTCGCCAAGATTCTTTCCGAGGCTATGGGCGGAATCCCCGTCTCGCTGACCAACGATGCCAACGCTGCAGCCGTGGGTGAAATGACCTACGGAGCCGCAAGAGGTATGAAGAATTTCATCATGATCACCCTCGGAACCGGTGTCGGTTCAGGTATCGTCATCAACGGTGAAGTTGTCTACGGACATGACGGATTCGCCGGAGAGCTCGGACATACCTGCGCAGTGCGTCACAACGGACGTGCCTGCAACTGCGGTAAGACCGGATGTCTTGAGACCTATTGCTCCGCAATCGGTGTCGCCCGTACCGCTCGTGAGTGGCTTGAGATGAGTGATGAACCTTCACTTCTGCGCAGCCTTGACAAGATTACATCCAAGGATGTATACGAGGCCGCAAAAGAGGGAGACAAGCTCGCCATCAAGATCTTCGAGTATACCGGAACCATCCTTGGAGAGAAGCTCGCTGATTTCATCGAGTTCTCCGCTCCTGAGGCCATCGTCCTCTTCGGAGGTCTCGCACGTTCCAAGGAGTTCCTGACCGAGCCTATCACCAAGGCGATGAACGCCAACGTTCTTCCTCTGTGGAGGGGCAAGGTGAAACTCGTCTACTCACAGCTCAAAGAAAGCGACGCCGCCATTCTCGGTGCGTCAGCTCTCGCTTGGGAACTGTAGAATCAGTCGACATACGCATATCGGAAAAGGGACCTTCGGGCCCCTTTTCTTAATATATATGAGTGTTCGCTTCCCGGGCGGATGGGAACGGAAAAGGCCCCGCGGATGCGAGGCCTCTGCACTTATGTCAGTCCGCAAGTCATACGAGCTTGTGGATGGCGAGTCCGCTTCTTAGTTTGGGCTCGAACCATGTGGTCTTCGGAGGCATGATGTTGCCGCTGTCGGCTATCCTTATCAGCTGCTGCATCGAAACGGGATAGAGGGCGAAAGCCACCTTCATTTCCCCGCTGTCCACTCTTCTTGAAAGCTCACCAAGGCCGCGGATTCCACCGACGAAATCGATCCTCTTGTCGGTGCGGAGATCCTTTATGCCGAGGATCTTGTCAAGAACGAGATTCGAAAGGATGGTGACGTCGAGAACACCGATGGGGTCATTGTCGTCATACCTTCCTTCCTTGGCCTCGAGGCTGTACCAGCATCCTTCCAGATACATCGAGAAGTTGTGGAGATGGGTCGGGGCGTAAGGATCTGCGGGCATACCGCATCTGCTGCAGGGCTCGGACACCTTCTTCACCTCGAAATCCTTTCCGAGCGCTTCGATGAATTCTTCCGGAGTGAGACCGCCAAGGTCCTTGACGACACGGTTGTAGTCGATGATCTTGAGCTGGCTCTCGGGGAAACACACGGCCATGAAATAGTTGTACTCCTCGTTTCCCGTATGGGCGGGGTTGTTCGCTTTCTTCTCGGCACCGACCCTTGCCGCCGCGGCTGTCCTGTGATGTCCGTCCGCTACGTAGAAGGCGTCGATTTCGTCGGTGAAGATTGAAGATATCTTTCCGATCTTCTCATCGTCATCTATCACCCAGAAGGAATGTCCGAAATTGTTCTCGTCGGTGAAAGAGTATTCGGGTTCTTTCTTGACGGTCTCGTTCATTATGGCGCTCAGTTCCGGATTGTCCTTGTAAGCGAAGAACACGGGCTCGATGTTGGCGTTCTGGATCTTGACATGGATCATGCGGTCGTCTTCCTTGTCCTTGCGGGTGAGCTCATGTTTCTTGATCTTGCCTTCGGCATAATCGTCGGTATGCGCGCACAGGACGAGTCCGTACTGGGTCCTTCCGTCCATAGTCTGCGAGTAGACGTAGTAGCAGGGCTTGGGATCCTGGACAAGCCATCCGTTGGATTGCCACTTCTTGAAATTCTCCACGGCCTTGTCATAGACCCTCTGGTCATGATCGGGGAGAATGGGGTCGAAATCTATTTCCGGCTTCGTTATGTGGAGGAGGGATTTTTCTCCCGCCATTTTCTTTGCCTCTTCCGAATTGAGGACATCATACGGAGGTGCCGCCACTTCGGTGACTATTCCCTTGGGAGGGCGGATGGCCGCGAAAGGTTTTACTCTTACCATAGGTTGTGCAGTTGGTTATCGTTGTGTTTATTTGTTAACCTGGAAGCGGGTATTGCCGGTGGCGAAGAAGTCCACTATCTGACGAGCGGCGGCGAGGCCGGCGTTCATGTTGGCTTCTGCGGTCTGGGCTCCCATCTTCTTGGGGGTGGCGAATACCCTGAGACCGAACTTTTCTTTCAGAAGAGCGTAGTTGTCGGGAGCCACGTCGGTGACGTACTTGAGGTCGGGCCTTTCTTCGAGAACTTTCTCAAGCCCTTCTTCGTCGATGACTTCCTTTCTGGCGGTGTTGACAAGGCAAGCGCCCTTGGGCATCTTGCTGATGAGGTCGTAGCCGATGGATTTTATCGTCTGGGGGGTTGCGGGGATATGGATCGAAACGAAGTCGCTCTTCGCGTAGAGCTCTTCCACGCTTTCAGCGGGCTCGGCGCCCATTTCCCTGATCTTTTCGGAGGGGATGAAAGGATCAACGGCCGCCACTTTCATTCCGAGGGCCTCGGCCTTCTTGCCGACGAGCCTTCCCACATTGCCGAACGCCTGGACTCCGAGGGTCTTTCCCATGAGTTCGATTCCGGTAGCGGGGGTGAACTGGCAGCGGCTCATATAGATCATCATCGCGAGAGCGAGCTCGGCGACAGCATTGGAGTTCTGTCCGGGGGTGTTCATCACGACGATGCCCCTCTTTGAGGCTGCCTCCAGGTCGACATTGTCGTATCCGGCTCCCGCGCGGACGACGATTTTGAGCGACGGGGCTGCCGCGATGACTTCTTCGGTAACTTTGTCGGAACGGATGATGAGGGCGTCGACATCAGCGACGGCCTTCACGAAGTCTTCCTGGGCGGGGTATTTCTCGAGGGCGACGAACTCATGGCCTGCGCCTTCGATGATTTCCTTTATTCCTTGGACGGCGGCTGCCGAGAAAGGTTTCTGGGTTGCTATGAGAACTTTCATGACTTTGCTGGATTAAAGGTTCTTCGCTTCGAATTCCTGCATGCACTTGACGAGGGCCTCAACGTCCTCCTTGGTGCAGGCGTTGTAGATGGATGCGCGGAATCCGCCCACGGAACGGTGGCCCTTGATGCCGACCATGCCCTGGCTCTTGGCGTATGCCATGAACTCGTCCTGGAGGGCTTCCTTGCCGGGAGCCATCACGAAGCAGACGTTCATGATGGAGCGGTCTTCCTTCGCGGCTGTTCCGACGAACATCGAGTTGCGGTCGATCTCGTTGTAGAGGATTTCGGCCTTCTCGAGGTTGCGGCGGTGGATCTCCTCGACTCCTCCGATGCTCTTGAGCCACTTCAGGGTCTCGGTCATCATGTAGATGGAGAATACGGGAGGAGTGTTGAACATGGACTCCTTCTCGATATGTGTACGGTAGTCAAGCATCGTGGGGATGTAGCGGGAAACCTTTCCGAGGCTGTCCTTCTTGATGATCGCGAAGATGACGCCGGCAGGACCCACGTTCTTCTGGGCACCTCCGTAGATGAGGTCATATTTGCTCACATCAACCGGCCTTGACATGATGTCAGATGACATGTCGGCGATCAGGGGAACGGGGCAGTCCATGTCTTCCTTGATCTCAGTTCCGTAGATCGTGTTGTTGGTAGTGATATGGAAGTAGTCTATGTCCGTCGGAATCTCGTATCCCTTGGGGATGTAGGAATAGTTTTTGTCCTTTGAGCAGGCGAGAGCATAAGCTTCACCGATTCCCTGAGCCTGCTGGAGAGCCTTGTGAGCCCATACGCCGGTATCAAGGTAAGCGGCTTTCTTCTCAAGATAGTTCATCGCCACATACAGGAACTGGAGGGAAGCGCCTCCGCCGAGGAATACCACCTCGTGCGTATCAGGAATGTGAAGAAGCTCTTTCCAGAGAGCACGGCACTCGTTCATCGTTTCCTCCCACTCTTTTGTCCTGTGGGAAATGGAAAGGACTGAAACACCCGTACCTTTGAAATCCTTCAGAGCTTCGATGGCGTTGTCTATCGCCTGTTCGGGAAGGAGGCAGGGCCCCGCATTGAATACATGTACTTTAGCCATGATTGATGAGGTTTATGTTTTTTATAATTTGTAACTCAAAAAATGGTTACGCTTTCGGTTTTTTATTCAAACCGGCGTAAAGATAATAAATTTTTAACGATATCCCAACAAATAAGAAATAACTGCCATTCTTACGTACATTCCGTTTCCGGCTTGCTGGAAATAATACGCATAGGGGGTGGAGTCGACATCCGTCGCGATTTCCGTGATTCTGGGAAGGGGATGGAGGATCTTCATGTTGGGCTTGACTCCTCCGAGCATGGAGGCCGTCAATTCGTATGTGTCCTTGACCCTGTCGTAGTCCTCTTTCGAGGGGAACCTTTCCTGTTGCACCCTTGTCATGTAGAGGATGTCGCAGTCGTTGAGATGCTCTTCGAGGGACTCCGTCTCTGAGTAGGGGATTCCTTTCTCGTCAAGCTGGCGGAGATACTTCGACGGCATCTTGAGCTCCTCTGGAGCGGTGAATATGAATTTTGACCTGAAATTGGACATCGCCTGCGAAAGGGAATGTACGGTCCTTCCGTAACGGAGGTCTCCCACCATGTTTATGGTGAGGTCGTCGAGTTTCCCTTGTGTCTGGAGGATCGTGTACATGTCGAGGAGGGTCTGGGTGGGATGCTGGTTCGCTCCGTCACCGGCATTGACGACCGGAACGGGTGACACGCTGGCCGCAATGGCCGCAGCTCCCTCCATGGGGTGTCTCATCACGATCATGTCAACGTAGTTGGAGATGATCTTTATGGTGTCTTCGAGGGTTTCACCCTTGCTCTGGGAAGTGTTCTTGTTGTCGGCGAAGCCGATGACTTTGGCGCCGAGTCGGTCGATTGCCGCTTCGAAAGAAAGTCTTGTTCTGGTTGAAGGCTCAAAGAAAAGGCAGGCGATGACTTTCCCCTGGAGGAAGTTCTGCTCCCTGGCCGCTTCGAATTCTTTCGCTACTTCAAGAACATGGAGGATTTCATCCTTGGTGAAGTCCTTTATTGAAATCAGAGATTTGGGCATATGAATATTGTCTTTAGTTGTTTTCTTTTTTGTCTCAGAATCTCGAAACGGTGCATCCTTCTATGTTCGAGCACCTGAGGAGGAAATCATCCTCCAGAGTCAGCCGCACGTCGGTCCTGAGTGAGCAATTTTCACCGAACTGCTGTTCCCTCTGGGGTAGGTTCATGTCCTTGAGGACTTTCATCACCTGGTTCATCTGCAGATATCCGAAGGTGATGTTGTAGGGGACGGTCGCTATCTTTTCGACTACGGTGGCGTTGTCCAACGCGTCCGACGTCGAGGTCTTGTACGCCCGGATGAGTCCGGGGATTCCGAGCTTGATGCCTCCGAAGTATCTTACCACCACGACAAGTACATCACTCAGTTCCCGGGAGTCTATCTGACCGAGGATGGGTCTTCCGGCACTCCCGGAAGGCTCTCCGTCATCATTGGCCCTGAAGACATCCCTTTTGTGTCCTATCCTGTATGCGTAGCAGTGGTGACGGGCGTCGTGGTACTCCTTTTTCAATGAATCCACGATCTCCTTGACCTGCTTTTCGCTTTCAACGGGATATGCCAGGGCAATGAATCTGCTGCCATTGTCCTTGAATAGACCTTCGGAGTTGGATGCGATGCTCCGGTATGAATCCTGGGCCGTGTCCATGGGGTTCAAAAATAGGCAAAATCGCATTATTTTGCAACCGGACCGATATTTTTCGCTATCTTTGGACCGCCATTAAAATAAAGCAAGAGCAGTATGATTCTAAGATATCGCGTTTCTCTCCCCGGAATCAAGGGGTTCGCAAGGGTTTACGAAGTCAAATCCACCACCACCCTGTATGATTTCCACAAGAGGATGAGGGATGACATGGACTTCGGCCATGATCAGCTCATCCAGTTCAAAGCCCTTGACGCGGTAGGCTCATTGGTCGCGAGGTACGGAATGTTCGATCTGGGCAGCGGTGCCGTCGATGAGGTAACCCTGGGCAATACGGTTGACAAGGGTGTGGCGTCATTCACCTATTTCTACGATGTGACCAACAAGAAGAGCGTCATCGTCACTTTCGAAGGCGAAGTCGAAGATCCGCAGCCGCGTTCCGCATACCCGGTACTTGTGGAAACGAAAGGTCCCAATCCCATCGATTTCGAGAACGGATATGTCGCTTATGAGGATCTTCCCGATGAGCAGCGTCATCTTCCCGGTGAACCTTCGTGGGCGAAGAAGGACAAAGACTCCAAAGAAGACGATAAGGATGACCTCGACCTCGATCTCGACGACGATGATGTGGACGATGATCTCGATGACGATGATGAGGAGGAGGATGATGACGACGAGGACGGAAAGGTGATTTATGACGGTTCAGAGGAACTGAACCTCTAGAGGACCATGTCACGGGACCTTCTCATCGTTCTTGGGCCCACATGCGTGGGTAAGACCGACTACAGCATAGGTCTCGCCAAATTTTATTTCTCACCCGTCATATCCTGCGATTCACGTCAGATATATAAGGAAATGAGAATAGGGACTGCGGTCCCCAGTGCCTCACAGCTTGCCGCCGTGAGGCATTATTTCATTCAGGACCATTCGATACATTCCCTTTATACGGCGGGAAAGTATGAGATAGAGGCCCTGTCGCTGATGGACAGGCTTTGGAATGAAGGCCATCGTACACTCGTAATGACAGGGGGATCCATGTTCTACATAGATGCCGTATGCAACGGCCTGGATGATATGCCCGATGCCGACCCGTCGCTTCGGGAAGAACTGACCCGTAGAATGAAGGAGGAGGGCGTGGATTCCCTCAGGATGGATCTCAAACGTCTCGACCCTGAAGCCTACTCCACGATAGATATAGCCAATCCCCAAAGGGTTCTGCGTGCGGTGGAAGTATGTCTTCTTTCCGGGAGGACATTCTCTTCGTTCAAACTTTCTGGAGCGAAACCGAGGGATTTCACGGTGAAGAAGA
This sequence comes from Bacteroidales bacterium, assembly GCA_017469845.1. Taxonomy (GTDB): domain Bacteria; phylum Bacteroidota; class Bacteroidia; order Bacteroidales; family UBA932; genus Cryptobacteroides. The sequence goes on from JAFUFP010000028.1 coordinate 11,718, forward strand.
TAGGACTCCGCAGGAATCGCGACGAACTCTATGACAGGATAGGGGTGAGGGTTGATGCGATGATGGAGGAGGGGCTCCTGTCTGAGGCCGAGGGGCTGTATCCTCTCCGTCATCTTACCGCCCTTCAGACTGTCGGTTACCGGGAATTGTTCTCTTACATGGACGGGGAATGCACCCTTGAAAAGGCCGTGGAAGATATAAAGACGAATACCCGCCATTATGCCAAAAGGCAACTGACGTGGTGGAAAAGGGATGAGTCCATAGAATGGATTGACCTGTGACCACGTCTTGTCCGGAGCGGGGACAAAAAAATAACGGGAGGAGTATTCGCTTGGAATATCCCTCCCGTTTCGGGTTAATGTCCTTTGTCCTAGAAAGGAAGATCGTCGCTGCCGAAATCAGCCGGCTCTGCCGGTGAATATGACGGGGCGAATCCGGCCGGAACGTCGTTCACCGCCGGTGAAGGCTGCTGATAGGGCGCAGGTGCGGGTGCGGCTGCGGCTGCGGCTGCCGGAGCTGAAGGCTGCTGTGCGGCCGAAGCTATCTTCCAAGCACGGAGGTTCGTGTAATATTTACCGTTGTATTCGCGGCTGTTGATGTTGAAGGAGACTACGATTTCTTCTCCATCGGCGAAACGGGCGAGGTCGTTGACCTTGTCCATTCCCCAAACATCGAAGCATGCCGTGGCGGGGAAGTTGCCTTCCTGGTATTCCACGAGGAATTCCTGCTTGGACCAGTCACCCCTTGCGGACCTTCCGCTCTGGACGGGCAATTTTCTGAGGAGTTTACCCTGCAGTTCAAGATTTGCCATGATTCTGTAGGATTATTCCGCAGGAGTTTCGACTGTCTCGACGAAAGGTTTTACCTCTTTGAGGTCGACTTCGAAGATGAGGGTCTCGTTGGGGCCGATCATGCCGCTTCCCTGTGTGCCGTATGCGAGCTCAGCGGGAATGAAGAGTTTGATCTTGCCACCCTCACCCACGAGCTGGAGACCTTCGGTCCATCCGGGGATGACGTTGGAAAGAGGGAAAGTGACAGGGTTTCCGCCTTCGGGGGTCTGGTCGAAGACTTCTCCGTTGAGGAGAGTTCCCTTGTAGTTTACGGTAACGGTGTCACGGGGAGTGGGTTTCTTTGCGGCGTTTCCTTCATCGATGACGATGTACTGGAGACCGGTAGGAGTCTGCTGTACGCCTGCGTTGCTGAGGTTCTTGGCGAGGAAAGCGTCTCCCTTCTCCTTGTTGAGAGCCTGGGAATATTCACTCCTCTTGCCGAGGTATGCGTTGATGAGATCACCCATGTCGTTGGGGTTGATCTTGAACTGGGCGAGCCATGTGGAATCGCCTACTGTACCTTCAGCTGAGAGGAAGGCTTTCATACCCTTCACAATCTCGTTGTAGTTGAGGTCACCGAAATCATAACCTTTTACCATGCTACCGAAGTTGATACCGAGAAGGTAGCTGACGGTGTCGACGGCACCCTGGGTGGGGGCGAGCTTCCTGACCTCGTTTGAAACAGGGCCGGTTGAGTTCTTTGAACCGCATGACACCACTGTGAGAGCAATCAAAGCTGCTGCGAAAATCTTAGTGAGTTTCATGTCTATAATTATTAAATATATTGTCGTTACTTCGGTGCGCCGTTGCCGGAGAGGCGTGGTTTCCGTCAGGTCGCACAATCTGCAAATATCGGAATTTTTCAATAAAAAGTGGCAAAATACTTTACATATTGTTTTCCCCGTGAAATCCCTCACACCGGCAGAATGTCAGTCAATGCGGAAGAAGTCTCTCCTCAGGGCTCCAAAACAAGAAAATATGCCCTTCAAGCGCACATTTTTTTGTTTTTGTTGCGGAATGTGCTTAATTTTATACACTAACCATAGCCTACCATCATGGACACTGAGATAACGTCGGAAGCTATTCATGCCAAACTCAAGGAGTTTTTCGGATATGATGCCTTCAAAGGAGACCAGGAGAGAATCATCGCTCATCTGGTCCGTGGCAACAATGCCTTCGTCCTTATGCCTACAGGAGGAGGAAAATCACTGTGCTATCAGTTGCCGGCCCTATTGATGCCCGGAACGGCCATTGTGCTGTCTCCGCTCATCGCTTTGATGAAGAATCAGGTCGATGCGATCAGGGGATTCGTGTCCGGAAATGAGGGGATCGCACATTTCCTGAACTCTTCCCTGAACAGGGCGCAGATACAGGCCGTAAGGGAGGACCTTCTCAAAGGTGTCACTAAACTTCTCTACGTCGCCCCGGAGTCTTTGACGAAAGAGGAGAATATCGCACTACTCAAAGAAATCCCCATCTCTTTCTATGCGGTGGACGAGGCTCACTGTATCTCCGAGTGGGGTCACGACTTCCGTCCCGAATACAGAAGGATCAAAGCCATCACCGATGAAATAGGTAAGGCCCCGATAATAGCGCTGACCGCAACGGCTACCCCCAAGGTCCAGAGCGATATCCTGAAAAATCTCGGCATGCCCGATGCGAAGGTGTTCCGTTCTTCCTTCAACCGCCCCAATCTTTATTATGAGGTCAGGGACAAGGTGGAGCCGGAGAAAGACATCATAAGATTCATAAGGCAGAATCCCGGCAAGTCGGGCATCATCTACTGCCTGAGCAGGAAGAAAGTCGAGGAGATGGCCCAGCTTCTTTCCATCAACGGAATAAAGGCCCTTCCTTACCATGCCGGACTTGACGCCAAGACGAGGGCCGAGAACCAGGACAAGTTCCTTATGGAGGAAATCGATGTCATCGTGGCGACCATCGCCTTCGGAATGGGAATCGACAAACCGGACGTGAGGTTCGTCATCCACTATGATATACCCAAGAGTATCGAAGGATATTATCAGGAAACCGGGCGTGCCGGTCGTGACGGAAAAGAAGGCCTTTGCATCACCTATTACAGTTATAAGGATATCCAGAAACTCGAGAAGTTCATGCAGGGGAAACCCATTTCCGAACAGGAGATCGGAAAGCAGCTTCTCAACGAGACCGTGGCTTACGCCGAATCCAGCCAATGCCGCCGAATCCTTCTTCTGGACTACTTCGGAGAAGACTATCCTTCCGACAACTGCGGCTGCTGCGACAACTGCCTCCACCCCAAGCCCCGCTTCGACGGTCAGAAGGAGATCGCCAAGGCCATAATGCTCGTGGATTCTCTTCCGGAGCACTTCAAACTGGAGCACCTGGCGTCCATCCTTGCCGGAGAGAGCAATGCTCTGATTAAGTCGTACAAGCACGACAAGCTTCCACTTTTCGGAAAAGGTTCCGACCACGGGAAGAAGTTCTGGTGCATGGTCATACATCAGGCTATAATCCTTCATCTTCTCGACAAGGAGATTGAAACATATGGCCTCATATGGGCCACGGACAAAGGCCATGACTTCCTCAAGAACCCTTACCCGGTCATGCTAGCTGAAGACAGGGTGTTCTCGGAAGGGACGGATGACGAGGATGACGATGACAATGCGGCGGCAACCGGAGCGGCGGCCCGAGGCGGCGGAGGAGGTGACGAGGTCCTTCTTTCGATGCTCAAGGATCTCCGCAAGGATATGGCCAAGAGACTCAAGCTCCAGCCGTGGGTTATCTTCGGGGACCCGTCACTGGATGACATGTCCATAATGTACCCGATGACGGTCGATGAGCTCAAGAATTGCCAGGGAGTCGGTGAGGGCAAGGCCCGCAAGTACGGCAAGGAGTTCATGGCCCTCATCCGCAAGTACGTTGAGGAAAATGAGATAACCAGGCCGGAGGATTTCGTGGTGAAATCCATCGCTTCCAAGTCACAGAACAAGATATTCATAATCCAGTGCATCGACCGGAGGATGGATCTTGAGGATATCGCTTCCGCCCGCAATCTCGATATGGAGGAGCTGATGACCGAAATCGAGAATATCGTCGAATTCGGAACCAAGCTGAACCTCAATTACTATATCGAGGAGAATATCGACGAGGAGGATGTCGAAGAGATATATGAATATTTCAAGGAAGAAGCCCAGTCCGATTCTTTGGAGGATGCCCTGAAGGATCTTGGCGCCGACTATGATGAGATGGATATCCGTTTGGTGAGGGTGAAGTTCCTCTCGGAGGTCGCCAACTAGAAATATTCCCGAATAGATATTGTGAGAGAAGGAGTCCGGTTCGGGCTCCTTCTTCTGTTATCTCAGAGGTGTGACGACAGGATTCCTGTTTTCGAAATGGATCCCATAGCGTATGCCGTTCGCAACTAGATATTCAGCGGTATCTTGGAAATTGAATCCCACTCCGTCGGGCTTATGTGAATCCGACCCCAGTGACACGAATTCTCCTCCGAGTTCAATATAGCGCCTCAGGATATCAGGGTCCAGAACGGGAAGTCTGCCTTTCAGTTCCCGATATGTCTTGGTATTGATTTCGAGAGCTTTTCCTTCTTCTGCGAGAAAACGCAGGATCTCATCCAGAAGGTCCGGAAAATCCTTGTAAAGTATACTGGCTTCCGGGTAAGGAGCATATCGTGTTATGTAGTCGTAGTGCCCCATGATGTCGAAACGGTCCCCGAGCCACTTCATTTCTGTATAAAGGGCTTCGAGGTAACCGCCGTAAGCCTCTTTGAAGGTTTTGTCCTGGTAGTATTCTCCCCAGTAAGGATCGGTATCGTCCAGATAATGGACTGAGGCTATGACTTCGTCGAAAGTGTTTTCCTCAAGATATCGTCCGATCTTTTCACGGACATCCCGGTATACTCCGATTTCGACACCCTTGAAGATTTTTAAGGGAGAACCTTCGGACAGGAGGACAGTCTTTACGCGGTCAATTTCGCTCTGCTGCTTTTCCACTTCGAACTCTTCGTCGGTCTTCGGCTCATATTTCTGCTTCATCAGGGGGACGTGAAGGTCGCAATGATCCGTGAAGCAGATGCCTCCGAGACCGAGTTCGGAAGCTCTGCGGGCTGAAAGCTCAAGATCGGCTTTCTGTCCGTCAAAAGAAAACTGGCTGTGGTTATGATTGTCGAAAAGTGATGTCTTTCCCATGTCTGTGTTTTGTGAGCGCTAAGGTAAGCATTTTCGGCGGAAAAGTTTTTATGATGTTTGGTGATGCTCTTTGTATAGGCCCCGTCCGTTTTTGATCACTTCTTTCAGAAAAAGGCATCATGTTTGCCGTTTTCGGAATTCTCCCTTCGAAATCACCTCATGTGGGCCTTAAGCCTCGCATTTTTTTGCTAATTTTGCAGTTTGGGCAAAGTGTGCCCGAGATTTCGCTGAAGGCAAGCGGAATCTGAAATATTGAGATTTTTTTGCAAGATGATAATCAGCATGTTATTCATATTGTTCGCCATTGTGGTGTTTGTGCTTCTTTTCTTCATGGGACTGATCATGAAGGGAATCACTTCGATATCCGAAGTGTGGCGCAACATCACGGGGAAAGGACAATCGGAGCGTAAAACTTACTCCGGAGGAACTTACTCCGGAACGGGCGGAACTTCCCAAAACCGGGAATCCGATTCCGAACCAGTAATCGGCGGATCTTCGAGAACGGATCTTTCCTCGGTGAAGGACGTCGAGTTCGAGAAGGAAGATCAGTAGCGGACTGAACAAACGGTGAAGTAAAGGATGATTCCTCAGGAGACTGTCGCGAAAATACTTGATTCCGCACAGATCGTGGAAGTGGTGGAAGACTTCGTGTCACTGAAAAGACGCGGAGCCAACTACATCGCGTGCTGTCCCTTCCACAACGAGAAAACCCCTTCATTCTACGTTTCCCCTTCCAAGGGAATATACAAATGCTTCGGCTGCGGCAAGTCAGGAACGGCGGTGGGCTTCGTGATGGAGCATGAGAGCCTCACTTATCCGGAAGCTCTTAAGTACCTTGCCCGAAAATACGGCATCGAGGTAAAGGAAAAGGAGGAGACCGCCGAAGAAATCGCCCAAAGACAACGGAGTGAAAGCCTTCTGCTCGTTTCTGAATTCGCCCAGAAGTTTTTTGTGGACAGCCTCAAGACCGATGAAGGAAGAACAATCGGATACAGATACTTCAAAAGCAGGGGTCTCGAAGATGAAACGATAGCGAAATGGGGCCTCGGGTGGGCACCTACCGGAAGGCATGCCCTCAGCGATGCGGCGATATCGAAGGGCTTCAAGGAGGAATACCTCATCGATACCGGCCTTTCCATCAAATATGATGACGGACGTCTGGTTGACCGTTTCTTCGACAGGGTCATCTTCCCGATTCATTCCGTCAGCGGTAGGGTCATCGCGTTCGGCGGCCGTACTCTGAAAACCGACAAGACCGTCGCGAAATATGTCAACTCCCCTGAAACGGAGATCTACGACAAGAGCCGTTCACTTTACGGAATCTGGTTCGCCAAGAACGAGATGTCAAAGAAGGACAGGTGCTACCTCGTTGAAGGGTATCTGGATGTCCTTTCCATGCATCAGCTTGGAATAACGAACGTGGTGGCGTCGAGCGGAACATCCCTCACCGTACCCCAGATTCGTCTCATCCGGAAATTCACCGAGAATGTGACCATCATGTACGACGGGGATTCCGCCGGTATACATGCCGCCCTCAGAGGAATCGGTCTGGTGCTGAAAGAAGGTCTGAACGTCAAGGTCGTCCTTCTTCCGGACGGAGATGATCCCGACTCATATTCCAGGAAACATACTCTCGAAGAAGTGGAGTCCTTCATTTCCTCACATGAGCAGGACTTCATCTCCTTCAAGACGGATTTGCTTCTCGGCGAGATCGGGGATGATCCCCTCAAGAAGGCGGATCTGATAAACGACATCGCCGACACCATAGCCCTCATTCCCGACGCCGTGAAACGGACCGTGTATGTCCAGGCCAGCGCATCTAAGTTCGACGTGGACTCGCAGATACTTTTCAACCGTATCAAGAAGTTCCGCGAAAAGATGCTTGAGGATGATCGGAAAGCGGCCATGAGGGAAAAGATGAGGGCGGAGAGGGAAGCCGGAACAAAGGATGCCCCTTCAACCGGTGGAGAAATCCCTCCGCCTCCCGCCGGGGACGAGTATATTCCGGACGGATACTACAGTGACGGAGAAATGCCGCCTCTTTATGGGGATATCGAGGACGAAGGAATCCCATCTTCTTCTCCTTCCGATGCGAGGGAACTGCTTTTCGAAAAACCGGCCCTCAAGGCATGCGAAAGGGATGTCCTGTCCCTCATTCTGAACTACGGCCTTTCCGATCTCGAGTTCGAAACGGATTCCGAGTTTTATGACACGAGGGGATACACGACGGTGGCGGATTTCATAAGGGACGCCTTTGAAACCGACAATCACGAGTTCGCGAATTCTCCCTACCGCCGTATCTACGAAATGTATTTCGAACTGTATGACGGGGATTCGACCTTGACTCAGAATGATATCGTGAAGGCGCTGATGGATGGCCCCGACAGGATGGTGGCGGATATCGTGGCCGACATGACACAGGAGAAGTATCATCTCACCGTAAAGAACTTCGAGGACTCGATGACGGCGCGCTCGACTTATCTTGTGCATGCGGTTCCGAGAACGATATTGGCTTATCAGATCAAACGTCTGGAGGTCAAGGGTTGGGAACTCAAGGACTCCCTCAAGGGACTCTCCTTCGAGGAACAGATGCCGATACTCAAGGAGATGAAAAAGGTAAGCAATCTGCGCAAAACTTTCGAGCAGAAACTCGGTAGAGTGAATTGACAGACGAATAAAAACGGAAACAACATATGGAAAAGAAATTCAAAAGAACACTAGTTACTTGCGCCCTTCCTTATGCGAACGGACCGGTACATATCGGTCATATCGCCGGCGCTTACATTCCCGGAGACATCTATGTGAGATATCTGAGGCTCCGTGGAGAGGATGTGGTCTTCATCTGCGGCTCCGACGAGCATGGAGTTCCCATCACCATCAAGGCCAGGGAACAGGGTGTCTCGCCCCAGGATATTGTCGACAAGTACCACAAGATAATGAAGGACGCCTTCACGGGACTGGGCATCAACTTCGACATCTATTCAAGGACGACGTCCAAGGTGCACGAGCAGAACGCTTCGGAGTTCTTCCGCAAACTCTACGACGAGGGCAAATTCATCACCAAGGATAGCGAGCAGTATTATGATACGGAGGCGAAGACCTTCCTCGCTGACCGCTATATCGAGGGAACATGCCCCAAGTGCGGCAATCCCCATGCATACGGTGACCAGTGCGAAAAGTGCGGCAGCACATTGAGCCCTGAGGAACTGATCGATCCCAAGTCAAGACTGAGCGGAGGCGCCCTCGTGAAGAAGAAAACCTCCCACTGGTATCTTCCCCTCGACAAATATGAGCCTTGGCTGAGGGACTGGATCCTCGAGCAGCACAAGGAATGGAAATCCAATGTCTACGGACAGTGCAAGAGCTGGCTTGACGGAGGTCTTCAGCCCAGAGCCGTCAGCCGTGACCTTGACTGGGGTGTACCCGTACCTGTTGAAGGTGCTGAGGGAAAAGTCCTCTATGTCTGGTTCGACGCTCCCATCGGTTACATCTCCAACACAAAGGAGCTTCTTCCCGAGTCATGGGAGAAATGGTGGAAGAGTGAAGACACACGTCTGGTACATTTCATCGGAAAGGACAACATCGTCTTCCATTGCATCGTCTTCCCTTCAATGTTGAAGGCTTACGGAGACTATGTCCTTCCGGACAATGTGCCTTCGAATGAGTTCCTGAACCTCGAGAATGACAAGATTTCCACATCAAGGGGATGGGCCGTGTGGGTCGATGAATTCGAGAAGGATTTCCCCGGACAGGAGGATGTCCTCCGATATGTCCTTTGCGCCAATGCGCCTGAGACGAAGGACAACGACTTCACATGGAAAGATTTCCAGCAGAGGAACAATTCAGAGCTGGTGGCCATCTTCGGAAACTTCGTCAACCGTGCGGTGGTTCTTACGAACAAGTACTTCGGCGGTAAGGTTCCCGCGAACCTCAAACCCGCTCCCGAGGACGCGGACGCGCTTTCACAGATCCGCCCCTGCAAGGAGGCCCTTCAGAAATATCTCGAGACCTTCCATTTCAGGGAGGCCCTCAAGGAGGCGATGAATATCGCCCGCATCGGCAACAAGTACATCTCCGATACCGAACCCTGGAAGGTTGCGAAGACCGATATGGACCGTACCGCTTCCATCCTCAACACCTGTATCCAGATATGCGCTGACCTCGCTGTCGTTTTCGAGCCGTTCACTCCGTTCGCGGCAGAAAAGCTCCGCAACATTCTCCGCGTGGGAATCAATGCCGGAACTGACCACCGCAAGGGAGAAGGAGTCCCTACTGAGAATTTCTACAAGGAAGGCGAAGGCAAGGCCCTCCACACCAACGTGACAAGCCAGTTCGACATAGTCCTTGACTGGGATATGGTAGGAAACGATACCCTCATCCCAGAGGGTCATCAGCTGGGTGAGGCCGAACTCCTGTTCCAGAAGATAGAAGATGAGGTCATCAATAAGCAGACTGAGCGTCTCGAGAAGATCCGCAAGGAAAGGGAGGCTGCGGAGGCCGCCAAGGCGGCAGCTGAAGCTGCCAAGAAGGTCGAGCCCCAGAAAGAGGAAGTCACCTTCGATGATTTCGGCAAGATGGATATCCGTACCGCGACCGTACTGGAAGCGGAAAGGGTCCCCAAGACCGACAAACTCCTCAAGCTTACGATCGATACCGGTATAGATACGAGAACCATCGTCTCCGGAATCGCCGAGTACTATTCACCCGAAGACATGCTCGGAAAGCAGATCTGCATCCTCGCGAATCTGCAGCCCCGCAAGATCCGCGGCATCGAATCCAAGGGAATGATCCTGATGGCTAAGCAGGGTGACGGAAAGATGAGATTCATCACTCCCGCTGAGGTCGTCACCAACGGTGCGATAGTGGGTTAATTATTTCTATACTTAGTCATGAGAAAGATATCTTCATCGCTTGCAGCGATCGCTGCCGCTTCACTTCTGATCCTTTCAGGTTGCGGGCAGAACTCTTCTTCCGACGGAATTATCCGGACGGAAGTTCCCTCCCGTCCCGCCGGCCAAAAAGATATGCTGCAATTTGCCGCGGATCCGATCAGTGATGTCGGAATAGGCGTAGTCGGCCTCGGAATGAGAGGTGGTGATGCTGTGGAAAGGCTTACTTTCGTTCCCGGTTGTCATGTCGCGGCCGTTTGTGACGTCGAACAGGAAAGGGTCGATGCCAGCATGAAGTATCTCTCGGGCAAGGGCCTTTCCGCCAATCCTTATGGAGGAGAGGAGGAGTCTTACAAGGCTCTCTGTGAGGATCCGGATGTTGACCTTGTGTACATCTGTACCGATTGGCTCCATCATGTTCCCGTCGCCCTTTATGCTATGGAACACGGGAAACATGTCGCCATTGAAGTTCCTTCTGCCGCCACTCTGGAAGACTGTTGGAACCTTATCAATACTTCCGAAAGGACAAGGAAGCACTGCATGATTCTTGAAAACTGCTGCTATGATTTCTTTGAACTGCAGATGCTCTCCTTCGCCCAGGCCGGTCTTTTCGGGGAGGTCATCCATGCGGAAGGATCGTATCTCCACAACTTGGATGAGTTCTGGGATTATTACTGGAACAACTGGAGGTTGGATTACAACTCCAAAGTGAGGGGCGACGTCTATGCGACGCACGGTTTCGGTCCGGTTTGCCAGGTCCTCAATATCCATAGGGGAGACCGTCTGAAGACCCTGGTATCAATGGATACCGATTCGTTCAACGGCAAGAAGCATGTGGCTGACCGTACGGGAAAGCCCTGCGACGAGTTCGCCAACGGTGACGAAACCATGACTATGATCCGCACCGAAAAGGGCAAGAGCATCCTCATCGAGCACGATGTCATGACTCCGAGGCCATACAGCAGGATGTACCAGCTGGTCGGAACTGAAGGATACGCATCCAAGTATCCGGTCGAGCAGGTGCTCCTCCGTCCCGAGTCCGCTCCGGAGGGGATTCCTGACCATGAGAATCTCAATGCCCACAGGCCAATGTCCGCTTCCCAGGTAGCTGAACTTTCGCGTCAGTATCCCAATCCCATCCTTACTCAGGAGCTTGAAGAACTTGCGAAGGAAGTCGGTGGACATGGAGGCATGGATTTCATAATGGATTACAGGCTTGTGTACTGTCTCAACAACGGTCTTCCTCTGGACATGGACGTCTATGACCTTGCGGAGTGGTGCTGTGTCGCCTCACTTTCGGCGATTTCCATGGATAACGGATGCATGCCTGTTGAAGTACCGGATTTTACTAGGGGAGCTTGGAACAGAATCAATGGGTTCAGCTATGCTTTCGCCAAGTGAAATATTTTGAATTCAATCATATAACTCTAACAAAATGAATAGGTTTTTCTTCATCGCATCAGCTTTTGCTCTTTTGCTTTCTTCATGCGGAGGGAACAACACCTCGAAGAAGGCTGAGGCCGAAGCCGATTCAAATGTTGCCAAGAGCGAGGCATCTGTAGTTTATTTCACCAAGGAAATCACACCCGAAAGTCTGGTGAAGATTTACAAGGCCCTTGGCCGTGAGGCTACCGGAAGGGTCGCCGTAAAGATTTCAACAGGTGAGATGGGTGGAAACAACTACCTCAAGCCTGCCCTCATCGCTCCTCTTATCAAGGAGGTCAAAGGAACGATAGTGGAATGCAACACCGCATACGGCGGATCCAGGGCTGAAACGTCGGTCCACAAGGAGACTATCCGTGCGCATGGATTTTATGATGTGGCTGACGTCGACATCATGGACGAAGAAGGAGAGTTCAAGATCCCTGTTAAGGACGACAAGTGGATCAAATACGACATTGTCGGCTCTCATCTGAAGAATTATGACTTCATGATCAATCTTGCCCACTTCAAAGGCCACGCTATGGGTGGATTCGGTGGAGTGCTCAAGAATGCATCCATCGGGGTCGCGTCTCCGAACGGCAAGGTCAATATCCATTCGGCCGGAAAATATGAGACCGCCACACTCGAAGGTGATCTCCATGCTCCCGAAGGATGGAACGAGTCTCCCGAGAAGAACACCCCTTTCATCGAGTCAATGTCCGCTGCCGCCCAGGCCGTTCATGAGTATTTCAACGGGGGAAAGAATATTCTCTACATCGACATCATGAACAACATCTCCATCGACTGTGACTGCGATTCACATCCTCACGATCCTACCATCCAGGACATAGGAATCGCCGCTTCTCTTGACCCTGTCGCCCTTGACAAGTTCTGCCTCGATCAGGTGTTCAACCTTCCCAACGACGAGAACAATGACACCAAGGCTCTTCTCGAAAGGATCAACTCCCGTCATGGAACAAGGATTGTTTACCGCGGAGAAGAAATGGGACTGGGAACAACGAATTACAAGGTTGTCAACCTGTAGACAAGCTGCATAGACATGGAACTGAAAGAGGCCGGAATAATCTCCGACCTCTTTTTGCATGGACTTCGGCGTAATCTACTCCGTAGTCTCTTCGCTTTTCTCTTCTGCGGAAGGTTTCTCTTCCGTGACTTCTTCCTCTACCGTAACGGGGGCAGGGTCAGGTATAGCAGGTGTGGGCTGCTGCTCTTCAGCCTCAATCGCCTTCTCCTCGTCTTCCCGCTCTTTGGCGAGTTTTTCCGCATGCTCCCTCTGTGCTCTTTCGACGGATACGCTTCGCTTGAGAACGAATCCGCTTCCGAGGTATTTGGTCCGAACCTCTTCATCGGCAGCCAATGACTGGGGCGTTCCCTGCTGGAGGATGGATCCTTCGTAAAGAAGGTATGCACGGTCAGTGATGGCGAGGGTCTCTCCTACGTTGTGGTCAGTGATGATGACACCGATATTCTTGTACTTGAGCTTCGCGATGATGTACTGGATATCCTCGACCGCGATGGGGTCGACTCCGGCGAACGGCTCATCCAGAAGGATGAACTTGGGGTCGATGGCGAGGGCGCGTGCGATTTCGCAGCGCCTTCTTTCACCTCCCGACAGTTGTATTCCGAGACTTTTGCGTACTTTCGAGAGGTTGAATTCATCAATGAGGGATTCGAGCCTTTCCTTCCTTTCGGCTTTGGACATGTCGCTCATCTCCATGACGGACATGATGTTGTTCTCGACCGACATTTTCCTGAATACGGAAGCTTCCTGGGGAAGGTAACCGACACCCTTCTGCGCCCGTTTGAACATAGGAAGCTCAGTGATGTCCTCGTCATCCAGGAAAATCTTTCCCGCATTGGGCACGATCTGCCCCGTGATCATATAGAAGCTTGTGGTCTTTCCGGCGCCGTTGGGTCCGAGGAAACCGACGATTTCCCCTTGCTCGACTTCCATCGATACGCCTTTTACGACGGTTCTGACGCCGTATTTCTTTACGAGACCTTCACACCTTAGTTTCATTGCTGTTTTTCGATTGTCGTTAAACATCCAGTCCGAAATCCTTTATCAGCTCCTTGACTTCGGGATTGGTGGTCATAAGCGCTTCCGCTTTTTCCTTGGCCGTGTAAGGGACGGCCTCCTTCGGTTCATCCACGGCCAGGTCGATGATGAGTTTGACCTTGGAAGACTGGAGCTTTCGCATAAGTTTCTCTTCCAGCTGACTTCTCATGGATTCCTGGAGCCACTGCTGCTGTGCGGTGTTCATCGCGAAGAAGGATACGAATTTCACGCCGTCCTTTTCCGATATCTCGACCTTGTGGGATGACAGCGCTGCTGCGAGTCGGGGTTTGGAAGCGTAGTCCTCCGCCAGACTTTTCCAGGCATCCTGTATCGCTTCGTCTGAAGGGATCTCATTGCCCGAGATGATCGGGGAAGCCTGTTTGGGACCCGAGGACGATTCCTCGCCGATAGCTGAAATGGAAAGGGATGATCCGCTTCTTGCCGGCCTTCTCCTTTCTCTTGCGGGAGTCTCGGCTTTTGGCTCGGGTGTAACTGCGGCAGCGGGTGCGCTGACGGCCGGAGCCGGCTTCTCTTCAGGGTTTTCCTGTGGAGGATTCTTCTTTTCCGGGGTCTGGACAGGGGGAGCCTGTACCGTGGGGCGTTGCTGGGGAAGAGGAGTTGCTGCGGTTTTGGGGGCCGGAGCGGCAACTGCCGCAGGACGGAGGGAGACCTCTCCCGTGCCGCAGAGGAAACTGAGTTTCATCAACATGAACTCAATGTGCAGCCTCGGGTTGATGCTGGCCCTGTATCCGGCTTCACATGCTGTCGTTATCGAAAGGGCATCGAAGAGGAACTGTATGGGGCAGGCAGCGGCTTGGGCGGCGTATTTTTCCTTGAGGGAACCGGGCAGATTGAGCAGGGCGTCAAGCGAACCGCTCTTGGCGACCATCAGGTCCCTGAAATGGGAACTGAGGGCTCCGACGAAATGCAGCGCGTTGAATCCTTTCGAGAGGACTTCGTCGAATTTGAGCAGGGCTCCCTGGTAATTGCCGCTGAGGAAGAAGTCCACCAGCTGGAAGCAGTGCTCATGGTCGAGGACGTTGAGGTTTCTCTGGACATCTTCGTAGTGGACATCGGTTCCGCAGAACGCCACGGTCTGGTCGAAGATCGTGAGGGCGTCCCTCATCGCTCCGTCCGCTTTCTGGGCGATGATATGGAGCGACTCGTCATCGATTGTGATGTTCTCCTTGGCGGCTATGTCCCTGAGGTTCCTGACGATGTCGGGAATGGAAATCCTGTTGAAGTCGTATGTCTGGCACCTGGACAGGATGGTGGGCAGAATCTTGTGCTTCTCGGTCGTGGCCAGAATGAAAATAGCATGAGCCGGGGGTTCCTCGAGGGTCTTGAGGAAGGCGTTGAAAGCGGCCTGGGTCAGCATGTGGACCTCATCGATGATGTAGACGCTGTACTTTCCTACTTGGGGAGGGATCTGTACCTGGTCCATCAGGGCCTTGATGTCATCAACACCGTTGTTCGAGGCCGCATCCAATTCATGGATGCAGTATGACCTTCCCTCCTGGAAGGAGATGCAGGACTCGCAATGTCCGCATGGTTCCATGTTCTCGGAAGGATGCTCACAGTTGATGATTTTTGCGAATATTCTGGCTGCACTGGTCTTTCCCACTCCTCTCGGACCGCAGAACAGATACGCATGGGCGAGCTGGTTCCTCACGATGGAGTTCTTCAGCGTCCTTGCGATGTTGTCCTGCCCGATGAGGGATTCGAAAGAATCCGGGCGGTATTTTCTGGCTGATACTATATACTGCGACATATCTTGTCCCCCGGAGGTCATAAGCCGGGTATCAAATACAAAAATAGGTATTATTTTTCACTATTTCGCTAACTTTGCATTTGCCGAAAATGATTTGGACTTTTGAAAAGACTGCGATGAAAAAGATTATCATAATATTGTCACTTGTCCTGGTGAGCGTGAATGCGTTTTCGCAGGCCCAGATCACGACGAAGAAGGAGAAACTCTCCGACTTCACGATGAAAACGACCAAGATTGTTCTCACCGGGAATGAATTCCTTGACCAGTCGCTCAAGGACGCCGCACGCAATTCCTGGACGATATCCCCTTATGAGGTGTGCACCGCCGAGGAATTCGCAACTATGAAGAAGGATCCCAAGTATTATTTCCTCATGGTAGTTCAGATGGGAGGAAAGACTTCCCTTCAGGGGATATCGTATCTGACGCTGGTCAAAGGAACCCAAGGGGCCGAGAAACTCTCCGACATGCTTGAAGTCGTGAACTTCCCGATATGCGCTTCCGACATTCCTTCAGGCAGGGAAGCGACATTCCTCCCGGCGATTCTGGACATAATCCAGAGTTATGTCGAGAATTCCACAATCCATGGCTTCAAGTCTTTGAAGGCGACGCGGAAAATGCGTTCGACTTCCGGTATGTCCATCCTCTTTGTCGAGGATGACCTTGCCTCGAATGTTGACGAGGCTTTCCGCAGGAAATTTCTTGACAACGAGATGAGGATTGTCGAAGAAGAGGAACAGGACGATGCCGCCATGAACGGAACCAGACACACGATCCTCAGTTACGTCATCGCTCCGGGATTCGCCGAAAAAGGTGCGGTCTGTTATCGGCTCATGATAGATGCCCGTACACATGAACTGTACTATTACAAGAAGGCAAAAGCCGGTCCCCATGGACCGGGGTTCACAAGAGGGGAACTCGCCGGTTTCGCTTCGCACAGAAGATAGAGTAGAGGTTATTTAGGATTTTTGATGCTGACAGGAACTGCACCATGCGGCATGAGGTATGCCGTACATAAAGCCGGTAGCGCTGTAGCTTACTGCGCACTGAGCATAAAGGTAGGAACGAGGGATGAGGACGGATTCCACAGCGGAATCGCCCACTTCACCGAACATACGATATTCAAAGGGACAAAGAAGAAAAGCGCATCCGTCATAAACGGCTATCTTGACCGTCTTGGCGGAGAGCTCAACGCATATACCACCAAAGAGGAGATAGTCCTTCACGCCACAGTCCTGAAGGAGGACTTCCGGAAAGCCGGGTCACTTCTTCTGGAACTCGCGTCCTCTTCCGTTTTCCCGGAAAAGGAAATCGAGACGGAAAGGGGAGTGGTGATAGATGAGATCCAGTCGTATAAGGATTCACCGGCAGACGATGTGTATGACCGTTTCGAAGAGAAGATTTTCGAGGGACATCCACTTTCCAAACCGATCCTCGGGACAGTCTCGTCCGTGAAGAAGATCACCTCGGAGGAACTCAGGCGCTTCGTGTCCGAGAAGTTCATCCCCGGCCTTATGGCCTTGACGGTAGTCGCTCCTCTGGAAGAGAAGCTTCTCGAAAAGGATGTCCTCAAGATGATATCGAAGTTCTTCGGTGAGACCCCTTCCGAGATTCCCGTCCGCCCCCTGTCGACGCCGCTTTTCCGCAAATTCGACATACGTACGGACAAGAGAAACCACGAAGTCAATGCCGTCATAGGAGGTCTGGCCCCGTCCCTTTATGAAGAGAAGGACAGATATGCTGCGATTCTGATGAGCAATATCCTCGGCGGACCGGCTTCGAATTCAATCCTGAATTCCGTCCTCAGGGAGAAGAACGGCTGGGTTTATGCCGTAGAGACATCCTACACGCAGTACAGCGACAGCGGGCTCCTGGCCGTATGCCTGGGCTGTGACAAGTCCAATCTGGACAAATGTCTTGCCGCGGTCAAAAAGGAGATAGTGCGTCTTCAGACAATTCCTCTCTCACCGTCAAAGCTCTCCGCGGCGAAAAAGCAGCTTCTGGGACAACTTTCCATCAGCGGTGACAACGGAGAATCCCAGTGCCTTTCGATGGGAAAGAACCTCCTTTCCTTCGGAAGGATCAGTCCCAACGGTGAAATCCGCTCCAAGATCGGTGAAATTTCTTCGCAGGATATCCTTGATGTCGCGCGGCGTATCTTCGACCCTTCAAGGACGTCCACTCTGATTTTCCTCTGATTACTGAACTATCCCCCCTCCGAAAATGGAATCTGCTCAAGACAAGTACCTCCGCTCCCATACCACTCCTCAGGGAGAGGCTCTTTCGTGGATCGAGAAACAGACCAACATCAAGACCAACTTCCCCCAGATGCTTTCCGGTGCTGTCCAGGGAAGGCTTCTGACGATGATCGTCCAGATGATGAGGGCCGAAAGGGTCCTCGAGATCGGCTGCTTCACCGGTTATTCGTCGGTAGCCATGGCAGGCGGACTTCCCGAAGGCGGACATATCGACACTCTGGAGATAAATGATGAATTGGAAGATCTCATCAGAGAGGGATTCCGCCGTGCCGGGTTCGACGACAGGATCACTCTTCACATAGGCGACGCGAAGATGACGCTTGCAGGCCTGTCCGCCGAAATAGAGCGGGGGATCCGTCAGCCTTATGACCTTGTCTATATGGATGCGAACAAGAGGGAGTATTGTGATTACTTTTCTTACCTCATCGGAATGGTGCGGCCGGGTGGATTCATCCTTGCCGACGATGTGTTGTGGGACGGAAAGCTCTACGAGGAAAAATTGCCTGTGGACCGGCAGACGCAGGGCATAGCCAAATTCAACGATATGGTCGCTTCCGATGACAGGGTGGAAGTTGTGATCCTTCCCCTCAGGGACGGATTGAGCATTATCCGCAGGAAACCATAAAAAAAGCGATTCCCGTTTTTGTGGGGAATCGCATCGTGAACAGTCTTTACGGAACCCGATCTACCGGGCTTCAAGAACCAGCACATGGCTTGAGTATCCCTGGAGCCTCATCTTTTCCATGTAATTGTCGGGATATGAGGGGATGTCAAGACCGTTTTCCATCAGGAATTTTCCGGTGAAGGATTTACCCTCGAAGGGGAGGGAAACGTCTGAGAGTTTGTCGATTTCCCTGACGGTATATACCCTGTCCGGATCCAGACCCGCCATCTTCACCCTGGGGAGATGCTGGTCATAGAAGTGTTCGGTCTTCCACCAGAAGAATACGGCCCGATCCTTCGACTCGTCGCAATACATGAGTGAAGCCAGACCCTTGTTTTCGTAAGGGGACAGAAGCCTGTAGAGGTCTCCGAACTGGATTGTGGGCCTCACTTCCTTGTATTCGCTTATCGCCTTCTGGCAGAATTTTATCTCAGCTTCGCTCATGTCCTTGGGCTGGAGTTCCATTCCGAGCCTTCCGCTCATGGCTACATCGATCCTGAATTTGAGTGGTGTGACCCTCATGTTCGTATGGTTGGGGACGGTGCTTATGTGCGAAGCCATCGCGATCGAGGGGAAGAAATACGATGTTCCCCACTGCATGTATATCCTCTGCAGGGCGTCCGTGTTGTCGCTTACCCAGAATTCGTCGAACCAGGGGAGAACTCCGTAGTTCGCCCTTCCGCCGCCGCTGGCGCAGGCCTGGATGGTGAGGTCAGGGTATTTGGCCCTTATCCTGTCGCACACATTCGCGAATCCGCGGTGGTACTCGATGTTGAGCCGGCTCTGCTCATCCTTCGGGAGATAGTTGCTGCCGTGGCTCTGTATCGACATGTTGGCGTCCCACTTTATGTAGTCTATTCCGGGATATTTCGTCATCAGTTCATCGACGATCCCGAATGCGAAATCCTGCACTGCCGGATTGCTGAGGTCCAGAACAAGCTGCGTTCCGCCCCTTCCGGTGGATACCTCTCTTCCGGGTGCGTTGATGACCCAGTCCGGATGTTTTTCATAAAGTTCGGAAACGCTGTTGGTCATCTCGGGCTCGATCCATATTCCGAATTTGATCTTGTGGGAGTCGGCCGCATCCACGAGCCACTGGATTCCGTGGGGGAGTTTGTTCTCGTCCACCTGCCAGTCCCCGAGGGAACTGTTGTCCGTTTTTCTGGGATATTTCACTCCGAACCATCCGTCATCCATGACGAAGAGCTCACCGCCCATCATCGCGATGTCGGCCATCATCTTGTCCATGGTCGGCTCGTTGATGTTGAAATACACTCCTTCCCAGCTGTTGAGGAGGATCTTCCTCTCCTTGTCTCCGTGGGCCAACTTGTGCGCCCTCGCCCAGCGGTGGAAGTTCCTCGAGGCTCCGCTGAGGCCTTCCGATGAGAACGTGAGGGCGAGCTCCGGAGTGGTGAAGGTCTCTCCCTTTTTCAGCGGATAGGAGCTGTTGTCGGGATTGATGCCGGCGGTGAAGTGATGGTAATCCGTGTCATTGGTGACGACCTCGAGAAGATAGTTGCCGCTGTAACAAAGGGCTGCACCGATGACGTCTCCGCTGTTTTCGGTCGGTTTTCCGTCAAGGCTGAACATGATTTCGGCGCGGGAGGTCTGAGCGTTTCTGACACCGTCCTTGTTTTCGATCTTGAGGGTGCCGGGGCGGAGTTCTTCTTCAACGAGGGAGGCCTCATTCGCCCATGTCCCGGTGAAATGGCTCGCCCAGACTTCACCTCTTCTTATGGGAAGATATCCTGAGTCGAATTTCCTCAGCGTGACCGTCCCTTTCGTTCCGTTCAGGATCTCGGTCCAGGTTTCGATCATGTCGACATCCTTGTAGGCCTTGTAGTTCACGTTGACGGTAACGGGATGCACTTTGTCTTTGAGGACGAATGTGGTGAGGACGGCATCTTCGGGGGCGTTGTATCCGTTTGACGGATTGTGTATGTCGCGGCGGGTGTAGCTGTCAAGGACGAGTTCGAGCGCCATGCTTCCGTCCGGGAGGGTGACCGAAAGGGCGTCCATGGTGATATTTCCGTGTCCGTAGACGGGATAAGCGTCATATGCCCTGAATCCGGATTCTGTGAGAAGGGAGGCGTCCCTGTCGGAAAGTGCCTTGCCGAAATAAACGATCCGGAGGTGTTCGCCTTTTGTGGCTTCGAGCACCAGTGAGGTCCCTTTGGTGGATACGGTCACTTTCTCGGCACGGCACAGTGATGTGGCCGAGAGCATAAGTGACAGCGCCAGAAGAGTTTTTGAGATAAACTTCATATGTGCAGTTTTTTGGGTTATCGTGAATGCAAGTGGTATTCTCTTGACAAAGATAACTTTTGTCGGATTGTGGACAAAAGAAAGTGGGGCAATTGTGCCCAAAAGGTCAAAAGACTCAAAAAGATGGTCACATAAGTATCATCAGTGGTATTTGTTGACTTCTGATGAGATTGCTATGCCCGGAGACAAATATCCCCGCCTTTTCGGGGCGGGGAAAATCTATACCGTTGGGCGTTTTCCGTATTCTACACGAAGTCTTCCACATCCTGAGCGGAGACGGGATTTCCGCCGAGGATAAGAAGCCTTTCCACCACATTCTGGAGTTCACGGATGTTGCCGGGCCAGGAACGCTTCTGCAGAGCCTCGATGGCTTCGGGGGTGAATTTCACTATGCTTTTTCCGCTTTCGGCGCAGCTCTGCTCGACGAAGTAATCCACCAGAAGAGGAATGTCCTCCTTCCTTTCGTCCAGTGAGGGGACATGGATGGGGATGACGCATAGGCGGTGATACAAGTCCTCCCTGAAGTTTCCTTTCTCGATTTCCTTGAGAAGGTCCTTGTTTGTGGCGGCGATGACTCTGACGTCGACCGTTATGTCCTTGTCGCTTCCAACGCGGGAGAGTTTCTTCTCCTGGAGAACCCTCAGGACCTTTGCCTGGGCGGCCAGGCTCATGTCGCCGATCTCGTCGAGGAAGAGGGTTCCCTTGTCGGCCTGCTCGAATTTTCCCTTATGCTGCTTGATGGCTGAGGTGAAGGAACCTTTCTCGTGGCCGAAGAGTTCGCTCTCGATGAGTTCCGAGGGAATCGCGGCGCAGTTTACCTCGACATATGGCATTGCGCTTCTGTCGCTCTGCTGATGCAGGCTCTGGGCGACCAGCTCTTTTCCGGTACCGTTCGATCCGGTGATCAGGACTCTCGCATCGGTGGGGGCCACCTTCTTTATGATTTCCTTCACGTGCTGGATGGCCTTGGATTCACCGATCATCTGTTTTCCGTAGACCTTTTTCTTGAGGATCTTCACGTGGTTCTCGAGATTGGCCTTGTCGGTGGCGTTCTTGATGGTGATGAGTATGCGGTTGAGGTCGAGCGGCTTCTGGATGAAGTCGTAGGCTCCCTTTTTGATGCAGTCGACAGCGGTGTCGATGTCCCCGTGTCCGGAGATCATCACTACGGCTGAATCAATGCCTTCTTCCCGGAGTTTGGTCAGAACCTCGGTGCCTTCCATCCCCGGCATCTTGATGTCGCAGAAGATGACGTCATACCTCTCTTTGCCCGCGGCTTCGAGAGCCGACGGCCCGTCTTCTGCGGTGTCAACCTCGTAACCTTCGTCCATCAGTATTTCTTTGAGGGAATTGCGGATCGCCCGCTCGTCGTCTATTACCAGTATCTTCATATCACACGTCGTTTGTTTGGTCCGGGTTTTTCCCGGCATTTGTACAGTTAAGCAAATATCGGGCAAAAAAAGTTTTGTTTCAGCATTTTTTGGTAATTTTGTGAACTTGCCTCCGAAGGGGGTATAACGCAAAAACACTAATCATGAAAGTTCCCGACATCATAATAGCCATCGACGGATTCTCGGCTACAGGCAAAAGTACTCTCGCGAAACTGATCGCGAAGGAATTCGATTTCGTATATCTGGACTCAGGAGCCCTCTACAGGGGTGTCACTTTGCATGCTCTTGAAAACGGCTTCATCGACAAGGACAACAACATCGATCTTGAAGGGCTGAAGAAGAGCCTTGACGAAGGATTGGATCTTCATTTCGAGTCCGACGGAGGCCAGAGCCACACTTTCATCGGGGAAAGGGACATTGAGTCCGAAATCAGAACCCTCAGGGTCTCCTCCTCGGTAAGTCCCATAGCGGCCGTTCCCTTTGTCCGCGCCTTCGTGGACAATATCCTTCATGCCGCCGGCAGGAAAGGAAGGGTCGTAATGGACGGAAGGGATATCGGTACGGCTGTTTTCCCCGACGCGCAGGTCAAACTGTTTGTCACCGCGGATCCGGATGTCAGGGCTCAGAGGCGCTTCGACGAACTCAAGGCCAAAGGAGAGAATCCGGTTTTTGAAGAGGTCAAGAAGAACCTCGAAGAGAGGGATTATATAGATTCGCACAGGGAGACCAACCCTCTCCGCAGGGCTGACGACGCCTTCGTGATGGACAACTCCGACATGACTCTCCATGAGGAGATCGTATGGACGAGGGGCTTCCTTATGGGCCGCTTCGGAATCCTTGAGCTTACTACAGCATCTTCTTCAAATGCCGGCCAGTGTTGAGATAGACTCCCATTCGGGTTTTTGCGGCGGAGTCATCCGCGCCATAGGACAGGCGGAGGATTACCTGTCGGAGGGGAAGGGCAAGACCCTTTACTCCCTCGGTTCCATCGTCCACAACGAGGCGGAACTGTCCCGTCTCGAGGGCAAGGGACTGGTGACGATAGGAAAGGTATCCGACCTCGAGGGCAAGCCCGGATCAACTATGCTTATACGTGCCCATGGCGAACCGCCGGAGACTTATTCGGCGGCAAGGGATTTCGGTCTTGAGGTGATAGATTGCACGTGCCCCGTCGTCCTCCGACTGCAGCAGAAGATCCTTTCGTCATATTCCAGGGTGAAGGAGAGGGACGGCCAGATCATCATTTTCGGGAAGGTGGGACACGCGGAAGTGCTCGGACTCGTCGGACAGGTCGGAGGTGATGCCCTCGTCATTGAGAACATGGACATGCTCCGCGCCGCTTTGGACCGTGGGGAAGTGAATCTGCGTGGTCCGGTTGAGGTGTTCTCCCAGACCACGAAAAGTCCGGCCGAATATGCGCGCATCTGTTCGGAGCTTGAGGACAGGATGGCCAGGGAAAATGAACTGTCAGTCGAGAGGTTCAAAGGAACGGGTCTGCTGGTAGTGCATGATACCATTTGCCGTCAAGTCGCCTCCAGACATTCCCAACTGTCGGAATTCGCCATGTCGCATGACATCATCGTATTTGTAGCCGGGAAGGAAAGTTCGAACGGGAAGGTTCTGTGCCAACTTTGCAAGAGCGTGAACATAAGGACCTATCATGTCGGGGGAGTAGAGGACCTGAGACGCGAATGGTTCCGGTATGACGACAAAGTCGGAGTATGCGGAGCGACTTCCACTCCCAAGTGGCTGCTTGAATCCGTGGCCGATGCCATAAGCGGCTATGCCGTTCCGTAATGCGTTATATCTCTATCTTTTAGGAGATATTATTGCACAAAAACGCATAATTTGTTACTTTTGCGTGATTTTCAATTAAGATCATCAAATTAATTTAATCCATATATGGCAACAACAGCTGATTTCAAGAACGGACTTTACCTCAATTTCAACGGCAAACCCTGCTCAATCGTATGGTTCCAGCACGTGAAACCCGGTAAGGGCCCCGCTTTCGTCAAGACAAAACTCCGCAATCTCGAAAACGGTCGTATCCTCGAAAACACCTTCACAGCCGGTGCTAAGATCGAGACCATCACCGTCGAGAGGCGTCCCTATCAGTTCCTTTATGGTGATGAGGACGGATTCAACTTCATGCATGAAGAGACTTACGAGCAGATTCATCTTCCCAAGGACGTTGTTGAGAACTCCGACCTTATGAAGGAAGGACAGCACGTTGAGATGATGTTCCTCACCGAGCCCGAAGAAAGGTGCCTCACCTGCGAGCTTCCCACCTATGTTGAACTCGAGGTTACCTATGCAGAGCCTGCAGTCAAGGGCAATACCGCTTCCACCAGCGCACTCAAGGAAGTTACCCTCGAGACCGGTGCCAAGGTCATGGTTCCCCTCTTCATCAACCAGGGAGAGAAGATCGCCGTCAACACTTCAGACCGTTCTTACGGACAGAGGGTGTAAGGCTTTCTTATCGTGATACGTTTATGAGGCTGACTGAAATTTTGGTCAGCCTTTTTCGTTGTTTTTGCTCATGGTTGAATTCAGTCTCACTCGCAAATATTCAATTTTCAGCGAGATTCCTTGAATTTTATATTCAGCCTGTTTTTCGTTGTTGTCCGAAGCAAACAATCCAAACTCATTCCGTTTTTTGAAAAATCGGACACGTATAAACATACCAAAGAGGGTCTCCAAGACACCTGTGCAGATCAGCCAGGCAAAATACAAGAAAAAAGATCAACGGATATAGTATTATAGACGATGCGTTTGTCCAATAGAAATATGAAACAATAAAATAAACAAATGCATATCTTTGACTTGATTTTGTGAAAAATTAAGATTTGTCAGCAATTGATTTCGTGTAGATTTCGGAGTTGATAAAGCTTGATTTCGTGTAGATTTCGGGGTTGATAAGGCTTGATTTCGTGAAAAATCATGGATTATTGAAACGCGATTTCGTGATGAAAAGAAAAATTTACGATCAACTTCTTCTTACTTGGCACAGCCTTATATAGTTCATACAGGAGACCTCAAGAAAGATGGAGTTTTCCTATATATTCCGTTATACATGGTTCCCTGCCTATAAATGTAGGAGCGAGTTTGATAAAACTTAAAATGGGTATACCGATGTGCGCCCGGATGAAGGTAATGAAAAATCAAGAAAGGCAACCATCATCACGACGATCGCCTTTCTAAACCCTATTATTATCAACTAAACTAACCGACTTATGAAATAGCAAAGCGTGTGCCAAACTTTATTTTGCACAAAAAAAGAGGAAAAATTCTGTGAATTTCCTCTGAAAAAGCCTCAAAAAAACGTCTGAACCCCGCTATTGGGATGTCTGAGAGGACTTCTCGATCTTTATTTGTTGGATTTTATAGTTGTTGTCCTTGTAGTTCACGAATATCGTGACTTCGAAAACTTCTCCTCCGGCGTTGAGTGAACCGAGAGCGTATTTCATGTTGGAACGGCCGGCCGTGTGATTGATGTTGAATGACCTCGGAGTGTAGGAGTCGAAGAAGGATTTGATGATCTGTTTGGCCTGATTGCGGCTGGAGTCGTTGGTGTTTGAGAAAATGGAAACCTCAAGATTGTCGGCGAACCAGGCTGAAAGTTTCTCGGCATCACCCATCCTTATGTATTTGGCGATGGGGTTGAATACATCGTACGACTTGTCCTGTGCTGACGCGGAAATGCCGCACAGAAGGGAGGTTATCCCGATGATAGCCGCAATAATGTACTTCTTCATTGTCGAAAATATATGTATAACCGTTACTCAAGTTGCAAATATTGAGCCACATTCGTAAATTTGCCTATGGTATAACATCTTTTTTCGATGAAGATCACTCTCCTCACTATGGGAAAGACTGATGTCGCATGGGTCAGGCAGGGTCTGGAACTTTACGTCTCCAGAATCGGTCATTATGTGCCGTTTACCCTGAATGAAATTCCCCAGCTGAAAAACGTCTCGTCCCTTTCCCAATCACAGATAAAGGAGAAAGAAGCGGACCTCCTTCTCTCCGCCATAAAACCGGGAGACGATGTCATTCTTCTCGACGAGAGGGGAAAGCAGATGCGGTCCACCGAGTTCTCGTCATGGCTTTCCGATCGTATGACCCGGTCCGGGAGGGACATCGTGTTTGTGATAGGAGGTGCTTACGGATTCTCGGACAGGGTGTATGAAAGGGCGGGAGGCAAGATTTCGCTTTCGCTCATGACCTTCTCCCACCAGATGGTGAGAACGATTTTTGCTGAACAGCTGTACAGGGCCTTCACCATTATGAAGGGAGAACCCTACCATCATGAATGAGATTGGCAGGGGGCTTGTATGATAGTGATCGTATGGTAAAAGTTAAGGGAATATTGCCGAAACTGCGTAGGGGCTTGCCTTGGGTTGTCCTTGCGGCGGCAGCCGCATTGATACTCATACTGGCCCTTTCCGTATTCGGGACCGATTCTTCGAAGAAGGCGGCTTCCAGGATTTCGCACAGGCTTTCCGACAGGATGGAAATCCTTTCTTCGTTCATGCAGGAGGTGATGGATACTGATCCGGGGGAATGGCCCGCACTGGAGAATTTCCCGTCGGATATGGTGGTATACCGGTATCTGGACGATACCCTGCAGTCATGGAACCACCAGTTCACCCTGGACAACGATGACATCTCGCGAAGGATGTATACTCCTGTTTTCGTGGGATCGAGCTACAGTCTGGATTCTCCGCTGAGGGAAGTGGACACGATACCTTCGCTCATGAACTTCGGCCCCAAGTGGTATGTGGTGAAGAAGATCGTCCGGGAGAATTCCCAAGTATTCGGGGGCATCGAAATCAAGAACACCGAATCCGGCAGGGCCGTTGACGTCAACCCGCGATTGGGCGTTTCCGACCGCATCGGGATCTATCCGATAACGGAAGGCGCCGGTGTTCCCGTATCCGTCGAAGGGGTCCCTCTGATGAAGATCGTGCGGGAGAATACGAGCTATCTGTCGAACCGTATGCCCCTTTTCTCGCCGACGGTTTATGCGGACGGACGACTTTTCTTCTCGCTCGGAAACGTGCTCATCATACACCTGCTCATCTTCCTCGCCGTAATGTATCTGTATCTTCGGAGAAGGAAGATCCTCAGGTGGATTCAAAAGGGTGATGCCGACCTCAAACTCTTCATCTACGGAGCGGCCATCGTGCTGGCCATCGGGGGAATCTGCTTCTATATAAATGTCACATTCAGGAGTATCATCATGAACTCCAACATTACGTTGGAGCTCTACCATGTAAGCAGCATCAGCCGTTATACGGTGTATGTGTATATAGCCTTTCTGCTGCTTTCCCTCACGATTCCGATGCTCCTCCAGATGTTGCGTCCGACCATCAAGAGACTCTCGGGAGTAAGTTTCAACGTGTTCTCTAGATGGGGAAGAATGATTTTCGCCATAGCATGTGCCACATATTTCGTGGCGATGTCGTCCGTGCTCGGATTCAGAAGGGAACAGGACAGGGTTGAAATCTGGGCGAACAGACTGTCACTTGACAGGGATCTGGGATTCGAACTGCAGCTTCGCAGCATGGAACGCTCCATCGCCAATGATCCGGTCATATCCTCGTTCATCAACGTCGAGAACGGGACGAGGCTCATAATGAGCCGCTTGAGCGAGAATTACGTTTCCAGGATATCACAGGACTACGAAGTGGATGTGTACATATCCCGTGATTCTGATCAGGACCGGGGGGTCCTGGATTACTTCTCCTCAAGAATAGCGTCCGCCACGGCGATCGCCGACAGCTCCCATTTCCTGTATTCTAGGACAGGCAACGGTCGGGCTGAATATACCGGCATCTTCCTCTTCTACAACAGTGAAGTGGGGGTGACCCGGCTCCTGATGGCGATCGAGTCCAAACTCGACAAGGAGGGGAGGGGATATTCGGAGATCCTCGGAAACAATGGTCCCGGTACGGTCTCGATACCCCAGAGATATTCCTACGGAAACTATCAGGATTCGAAACTTGTCAGCTACCGGGGTGATTATGCCTATCCTACCGTACTCACCGGCAGGCTCAATCGTGCCCTTTCCAGCGATACGCCTTTTGTCAAGATAGACGGCTATACGCATTTCCTGTACCATATCACCGATGACGACACGGAAAGCACGATCATTTCCCGTCCGTCGGAAGACTTCACAAAATACATGGTGGCGGGATTCCTTGTGGCGCTGTTGGCCTATTTCCTTGTTAGTCTGCCCAGGGAAGGACGCCGTCGCCCCATTTTGGGGAAGAACTACTACAAGCAGAGGATAAACACCGTGCTGTACATTTCCTTGACTGGAACCCTCATCATCATGGCGGTGATAAGCGTTTACTTCGTGTACCGCAGAAACGAAGCGAACGTGACGACCCTCATGACCGGAAAGATCAACACGATCCAGTCCCTTCTGGAGGCCGATTGCCGGTATTACACTTCGTATGAGGATTTCGGAACGCAGGAAAGCGGCGGACGTATTGAGGAGATCGGCAATTTCACCAAGTCCGACATCACTCTGTATACGACGCAAGGGAAGGTATTCAAGTCCACATATCCCGAGATTTTCGACAGGATGCTTCTCGGCTCCAGGACCGACGACGAGGCGTACCGGAACATAATGTACCGTAACAGGCGCTTCTTCATCCACAGGGAACGTTTCTCCAACCATTCCTTCTATGCGATGTACGCCCCCGTATTCAATGGAGAAGGGGACATGCTCGCCATCGTGGGCGCTCCTTATACTGATACAGGACTCGATTTCCGCTCGGAGGCCATATTCCATTCCCTTTTCATCATTACGGTATTCTTCATCCTTCTCATTCTGACCCGCTTTGTGACCGGCAAGGTCGTCGAGAACCTCTTCAGACCCCTCGGTGAGATGGGAGCGAAGATGAACTCTGCCAGGACCGGAGGACTTGAGTACATCATCTACGAAAGGGATGATGAGATATCTTCTCTTGTCAGGGCGTACAACCTGATGGTGCATGACCTTTCGGAGAGTACCAAGCAGGTGGCCCAGGTCGAGAGGGACAAGGCATGGAGCGAAATGGCCCGACAGGTCGCCCATGAGATCAAGAACCCTCTTACTCCGATCAAGCTTCAGATCCAGAGAATCATCCGTCTCAAGAGCAAGAATGATCCCAAGTGGGAGGAGAAGTTCGATTCGATAGTTCCTGTCATCATGGACAGCATCGACGGACTCACCGAGACCGCGAACGAATTCTCGACCTTCGCCAAACTCTACAGTGAGGAACCGGTCGTGATCAATCTGGACCGTCTGGCCATGGACCAGATCGCTCTGTTTGATGACAAGGATGAGATCTCGTTCCAGTATATGGGACTTCAGGACGCAACGGTTCTGGGACCTAAGCCCCAGCTTACCCGAGTTTTCGTGAACCTTCTGACGAATTCCGTACAGGCGATAACCAATCAACAGAACGAGGATATCTCCAAGGGCAAAGAACCCAAGCACGGGCAGGTTACCGTCTCCGTGAGGAATTCCTCCAAAGAAGGCTTCCTTGACATAGTGGTCGAAGACAACGGTCCGGGAGTCAAGGACGAAGATCGCGGCAAACTTTTCACGCCCAACTTCACGACTAAGAGCAGCGGAACCGGACTCGGCCTCGCGATATGCAAGAACATCATCGAGAGATGCGGCGGAGATATACAGTACAGCCGTTCCTTCGTTCTTCAGGGTGCTTGCTTCACGATCAGGATCCCCAAGTACACAGGGGAATAACCCGCTGATCCGTTCAAAACGAAAAAGATGCGGCGCGAAACCATTCGCGCCGCATCTGTCATATTCTCTCTTCCGTTTCCGGGGATTACTTCTGCCTGATGTAAATCTGCACCGGGCATCCCGTCAGGTCGAAATTCTCCCTCAGCCTGTTCTCCAGGAATCTCTTGTACGGGTCCTTCACGTATTGGGGAAGGTTGCAGAAGAAGGCGAATGACGGGGACTTCGTCGGAAGCTGGGTCACGTACTTTATCTTCACGTATTTTCCCTTCCATGCGGGCGGAGGATAGTTCTCGATTTCGGGGAGCATCACTTCGTTCAGCCTGGCCGTCGGAATCTTCTTCGAGTAGTTCTCGTAAACATGGTTCACTTCGTTCAGGACATCGAGTATCCTCTGCTTGTTGATTACGGAAGTGAAGATGATGGGAACGTCATCGAAGGGGGCGATTCTCGCCTTGAGACCGTTCATGTATTCCTTCATCGTGTTGCTTTCCTTGGGGAAAGTGTCCCATTTGTTTACAACCAGGACGCAACCCTTCCTGTTCCTCTGGATGAGGTTGAATATGGCCATGTCCTGGGACTCCATTCCGTTGTTCGCGTCTATCATGAGGATGCAGACGTCGGAGTTCTCGATGGCCCTTATGGCCCTCATGACGGAATAGAACTCCAGGTCTTCGTTGACCCTGTTCTTCCTTCTCATTCCGGCCGTGTCGACCAGCATGAATTCGTGTCCGAACTTGTTGTAATGCGTCGCGATGGAATCCCTCGTGGTTCCCGCGACGGGGGTCACGATGTTCCTGTCTTCTCCCAGAAGCGCATTCGTCAGCGAAGATTTGCCGACGTTGGGCTTGCCCACGATGGCGATATGGGGCAGATCGGCGTAAGGGTCCACCTGCTCTTTCTCTTCGGGAAGGAGCTTGACTATCTCATCGAGAAGGTCGCCTGTACCGCTGCCGTTGGCTGCGGATATGCTCCAGACTTCACCCAATCCCAGCGAATAGAACTGGTAGGCGTCATACATCTTTTCTCCGGAATCGACCTTGTTCACGCAAAGTACGACCGGCTTTTTGCTCCGGCGGAGCAGGTCGGCTATTTCGGAATCGTAGTCTGTTATGCCGGTGGCCGCTTCAACCATGAAAAGGACGACATCCGCCTCTTCGATCGCTATGACTACCTGCTTGCGGATCTCTTCTTCGAAAACGTCGTCCGAACCGGAAGACCATCCTCCGGTATCCACGACTGAAAATTCGCTCCCGCACCATTCACATTTTCCGTAATGGCGGTCTCTTGTAACGCCGGCGGTCTCGTCAACGATTGCCTGACGCATTCCGACAAGCCTGTTGAAGAGGGTGGATTTGCCGACGTTAGGTCTTCCTACTATTGCTACTAGACTCATAATGGCAGTATCTCTCTTTTTTTCGTCTTGGAGTCCCTTTCCGCCCGGGACTCTGGGGCAAAGCACTTTCCACCTCCGGCTGTGGAGCAGGTGCCGGTACTATGCGTGCTTCTCGGTTTGGAACAGGGAACAGCTGTTGCAGGCTTCACTGTAGATGCCGCTGCAGCTGGAATCTCTGCTCTTTGCGTTCTTTCCGAACAGCTCCTCGTCGTCCTCCTTCATGCAGCGGATTCCCATCTTGCGCATGTTCTCATTGGATCCCACGTCCGAATTCGGGAAGTCCTTCTTCAGGAATATGACATTGAAGCACATTACGAAGACTCCGACTCCGATAAGGATTATGGCTGCGAGGAATGCTTTCATCGTTCGTGTGGGGGATTTTCCCCGGAATTATATATACTTTTTTTATGTCTTTTCTTGTCAGTTGTGGCCGGGACACTCGTTCCGGCCACAGTTTGTAAGGGAGATACTCTCCTGGTCCTTTCAACTAGAAGATGAACTCTGTGCTGATCGGTTCGTAGTTCTGGACCTTGTGGATAATCTTGGCGAATGTCCCGGTCATGGAAACCACCTTTATCTTGCTCTTGTCCTTTTCGGGATCGGTGGACAGGGGAATGGTATCAGTCACCAGTACTTCCTTGAGGGCTGATTGAGCGATGTTGTCATAGGCCTTTCCGGAAAGGACGGGATGAGTGGCGCATGCCCTGACGCTTGCCGCACCCTTTGCCATCAGAACGTCAGCTGCCTTGGTGAGGGTTCCGGCGGTGTCGATCATGTCATCCACGATGATGATGTTCCTGCCTTCAACTTCTCCGATGGCGGTGATGTTCGAGACGACGTTCGCCTTTTCCCTTGACTTGTGGCAGATGATTACCGGGCAGGCGAGTTCCTTGGCATATGCGTTGGCCCTCTTGGCTCCTCCCATGTCGGGAGCCGCGATGGAGAGGTTCTCGATGTTGAGGGACTTTATGTAAGGGATGAAAACCGAACTTGCGTAAACGTGGTCAACCGGGATGTCGAAGAATCCCTGGATCTGGTCGGCGTGAAGGTCGCAGGTCATGATCCTGTCGACACCGGCCGCCCTGAGGAGATTGGCGACGAGTTTGGCACCGATCGATACGCGGGGTTTGTCCTTGCGGTCCTGCCTTGCCCATCCGAAGTAAGGCATTACGGCGATGACCTTATGGGCGGAAGCCCTCTTGGCGGCGTCGATGGTAAGAAGCAGTTCCATCAGGTTCTCCGAAGGAGGACATGTGGACTGGATGATGAAAACAGTAGCGCCTCTCACGCTTTCGGTGAAAGAGGGCTGGAATTCTCCGTCACTGAAAGAAGTGACTTCCAAACCTCCAAGATGAATGATGGGCTCATCCGGGTTCTTGATTTCGTTGATTGCTGAAACGACTTTCTGGGCAAAGTCCCTTGAGGCTCTGCAGGAGAACAATCCCAATCTGTGTTCGTAGTGCATAATTTGGACGATTGACTTTATGCTATGATTTTGTTTTAATCAGTTTCTTTTCTTTCAAGCTTCGTCTTCGTTGTCCACTGCCGCATCTTCTTTTATCCGCTGCAGGACTTCCCCGATGTTTCCGAGGATGTCCTCTTTGCCGAGGCCGTTTTGCGAGGAGCTGACGTAATGTTCCGGAGCGCCTCCCAGGATGCCGGCCAGGGTCATGATGTTGTCGTTGATCTGCCTTTGTCTTGCGACCGGTCCCATCTTGTCACCTTTTGTGAAGATGATCGCGAAGGGGATGTCCGAATGTCCCAGCTCGGTGATGAACTCGAGGTCCGCCTTCTGCATACTGTGTCTGCAGTCCACAAGGACGAAGAGTTTGATGAGTTCTTCGGAGTGGTTGAGGTAATCCCTTATGACCTCCTGGAGCTTTTCCTTCTCCTTGAGGGGCATCTTCGCGTATCCGTATCCGGGCAGGTCCACAAGATACCACTCTCCGTTTATCAGAAAGTGGTTCACTAGTTTCGTCTTTCCGGGGGTGGATGATGTGAGCGCAAGCTTGCGGTTGCCGCAGAGCATGTTGATCAGGGACGATTTCCCGACGTTGGACCTTCCGATGAAGGCGAATTCGGGCAGCCGGACCTTCGGTTTCTCGTGGGTCCGTGTGCTGCTGCCAGCGAAAGTTGCCTGGGAAATCTTCATAAACAACACCGTACGTCGTGTCGGTCTCCATCCCTCCGTCCCGGCGGAATGCCCTCCACGACTCTACGGGCGCAAAGATAGGCAATTTTTGGGGTTTTTGAAGAATGGGAATGAACCTTTTGCCCAAAAAGAGTGCCCCCTTTATACGATTCCTATGATGTCCTGCAGTTTTTCGATTCCGAGGGACTCCATGACCGCAGGAAGCTGCTGGACTATTTCGGGACAGACGAAGGGGTTGCGGAGATTTTCCGCACCCACCTGGACGGCCGTGGCTCCTGCCATCATCATCTCGACAACATCTTCCGCCCTGCGTACTCCTCCGCAGCCCATCACCGGGATATTGCAGGCATGGGACACCTGCCATACCATCCTGAGTGCGATGGGGAAGATGGCGGGTCCGGAGAATCCCCCCATCTTGTTGGCTATTACGGGTCTGCGTCTTTTTATGTCAATCCTCATTCCGAGGAATGTGTTGACGAGGGTGATGCCGTCGGCACCCGCATCTTCGCATGCCTTCGCGATGGAAACGATGTCCGTAACATTGGGGCTGAGCTTGATGAAAACGGGTTTGCCGGTGACTTCCTTCACTGCCTTTGTCACGGCAGCGGCCGATGAAGGATCGGTACCGAATGCCATGCCTCCGCCGTGGACATTGGGGCACGAAACGTTGACTTCAATTATGTCTATATCCGGACAGCTTTCTGCCTTTGAACAGTTGAAAGCGTACTCTTCGACCGAGTATCCGCTGATGTTCGCGATGATGACTCCGCCGTAGATTTTCCTCAGGAACGGAGCCTTGTCATTCACCAGAACATCTATTCCGGGATTCTGGAGCCCCACGGAATTGATCATTCCCTCTGTGCATTCCGCTATCCTCGGGGTTGGGTTTCCGAAGCGGGCCTCACGCGTGGTGCCCTTCAGGGATATGCCGCCGAGAGTATTGATGTCAAGGGTGTCGGCGAGTTCCAGACCGAAACCGAACGTACCGCTTGCGGGAACGACCGGATTTTTCATTTGGATTCCGCAAAGGGAAACGGAAAGATCTTTATTTACCATAGCAGGTCCTCCTTGTCGAAAACTGGTCCGTCGGCGCAGACGCGCTTGGGGCCTTTGGTGGTTTGAACAGAACAGCCGTAGCAGAATCCCGCACCGCAGCCCATCCTCTCTTCGAGGCTCATCTCTCCCGGTGCAGAAAGGGCGGATCGGACGGCCTTCATCATGGGAAGGGGCCCGCAGGTGTAGAAACGGTCGAATTCAGGCCCGACTTGGTCGATGGCGTCCGTGACGAACCCCTTCGTTCCGACGGAACCGTCCATCGTGGCGATATGCACTGGAATCCCAAGGGACTGGAATTCATCCCTGAGGCAGATTTCATCCGCTTTGTTGAAACCCAGCACCACCGTGACTTCTTTGCCTTGGTTCAGCAGTTCCTTGGCGAGGAGGTAAAGGGGGGCGGAGCCGATACCGCCTCCGATGAGAAGCGCCTTCGAAGCGCAGGCTTCGGGATTGAAGCCTTTCCCCAGCGGAAGAAGCAGCTCGAGGGTCTCTCCTTCTTTCATCCGGGAGATGAGGCGTGTGCCTTCACCCACTACTTTGTAGTAGAGGATAACTCCGTCAGGAAGGGAATCGCTTATGGAGATCGGACGTCTGAGGTAATATCCGTCGAGCCCTATCTCGACGAATTGCCCGCTCCGGACAGAGATCTCGGCATCGGTCCGAAGAACGATCCGGAAGGTGTCCCGGGCGACGGGAGTGTTGCTCCCGATGGTGAAAGTCATTTTCCGCATATCGTCACAAAAATGGACAGCCTTCAAGCTGTCCCGTAAACGTCAAACATGTGCAATGCGAGGGAAGGAGGCCTCCATAAAGCCACCGCAGGGCGAATCAATGTTGTTGAGCTTCCTTTCCAAGGCGTTTTCTTTGCTTGCAAAGATATGCAAAAATCCCAGTAACCCCAATAGGGAATTCCGTTGATTGAGAGAGGGCCGGCAGGCAAATTCACTTTGATAATTCGTGCGGAAGAACTATCTTTGAAAGAAATATCCGATTTGATTTGCCGACCGACAATTACATAGATTTACTTACTCTTCAACGCTACATCAAGGAAGGTGTCGAAAGCTCCCTCCCCGGGAGCATTTGGGTAAAGGCGGAGATAAGTTCCATCAATCAGAATGCTGTCAGCGGCCATTGCTACCTCGAGCTTTGCCAAAGCGAAAAAGGAACCGTCAGGGCCAAGGTGCGGGCAGCAATCTGGAAAAGCCGCTACCCTTTCATATCCCAGATGTTCAGGGAAGTGACCGGAAGCCCCCTCTCAGTCGGGCAGGAAGTCCTGGTGAGGGTGCAGGTTTCATACAGCGAAATGTACGGACTGACCCTTTCGGTCGATGCGATAGAACCTGAATTCACCCTCGGCAAAAAGGAGGCGCTCAAGAAGGAAACGATCAAGAAACTTACCGATGAAGGACTCATCGACAGACAGAAGCGGCTGACCCTGACTGAGGCTCCCTACCGTCTGGCGGTGATTTCGTCTGCGACGGCAGCGGGTTTGGGGGATTTCAACCGTCATCTGAAAGAGAACCAGTGGGGGTTCAGGTACAAAGTCGTCCTTTATGAAGCGACCATGCAGGGGGATGCCGCTCCTTCATCGATTTCACAGGCATTGAAGGATGTCCTTTCTTCAGCTTTGGCGTATGATGCGGTCCTCATCCTCAGGGGAGGAGGTTCGGAACTGGATCTGAGCTGCTTTGATGACTACTCACTCGCAAAGGCAATAGCCCTTACCGATATTCCGGTCTTTACGGCGATCGGTCATGACAGGGACAGCCATGTCGCGGATATGGTCGCATTCAAGGCGGTCAAGACGCCTACCGCTCTTGCCGACCTTTTCGTTGATGCGACAGTGTCCGAAGATATGAGGATTTCCGCTCTTGAGTCTTCGATAATGAGGGCGTTGTCAACCCGTCTGGCATCGCTGGAAGCTGGAGTGGATTCGATCGGAGAGAAGATTTTCCATGGAGTCAAGTCTAGACTTTCCGCTGAGGAATCAAAAGTTGAAAGCCTGTCCGTGTCCATCCTGTCCGCCTCCAAAGGAAGGGTCGGCATGGCTCTGGCCAAGGTGGACTCCCTTTCCGCTCTGATAAGTGCCGGCCATCACAGTGCTGTGCGAAGAAACGAATCGCTTCTTGACAGCATCGCCCTCTTCCTCAAGGCTTCATTCCTCCGGAGGATAGAATCCGCCGAAGCGGAATTGCGGTTCACTGAAATGAGGATTTCAACGACTGACCCCAGAAACGCGATATCCGCGGGCAAATCCCTCGTGGCGGACGCGAAGGGCGTGAGGTTCTCCTCTGTCAAAGAGCGTCGACCCGGAGACAGCATCTCAGTCTGGATGGAAGACGGAAAACTTGACTGCCTTGTCCAGAAAGTGTCCCTTTCCGGAGACGGGGAAGATGAATATACAGGAACAATGACGGCGTAAAGCCTTGAATATAAAGAAATAACCACAATAGCTATATGGAAGAAAAATTCGATTACTCCAAAGCGATGGCGGAACTTGAGGAGATCCGGAAACAAGTGGAAGATCCCAGGACAAGCCTTGATGACATCGGCAGCCTCGTCGGCAGGTCCAAGGAACTTATCCAAAAGTGCAGGGATTACCTGCGCTCGGTGAGGGATTCGATAGAATCCACCGGAGAGGAGAAAGAGGATTCCACCTTCTGAGGACGGAAGGAACGTACTTGACGGATTGTCCCCATAACCGAAAAACCGAAAGATCATGGAAGAAAAGAAAACGAAAAAAGCGGAGAAGGCCCCTCTCCGCATGATTTATGATACGGACGAGTACCTTCTCCCGTACAAGGAAAAGATAGACCTTCGCCATGAGAGGATCCTGGCGCTGAAAAAGAGGATAGCCGGTGACGGAACCATCGCCAATGTGATGAACAATCACATCTATTACGGACTCCACAGATGCGATGACGGCTCCTGGGTCTTCAGGGAGTGGGCGCCCAATGCCAACAGGATGTACCTCATCGGGGAGTTCAACAACTGGAAAAGGACGACGGCTTATGAACTGACTCCCCTGGGGGGCGGCAACTGGGAGATAAAACTGCCGTCGATGTTCCTCAGCCACGGGGAACTCTACAAACTTTATATCGAATGGCCGGGCGGAGGAGGAGAAAGGCTTCCGGCATACGTCACCCGTGCGGTCCAGGACCCGGTGACCAAGGTCTTCTGCGCCCAGGTCTGGGACCCCGCCGTAAAATACGAGTGGAAGAATCCGGGACCCGGCAAACGTCCCAATCCGCTCATCTACGAATGCCACATAGGAATGTCTTCCGAGAAGGAGAAAGTCGCCACTTTCGAGGAGTTCCGCAAGGATGTGCTCCCGCACGTGGCCGAGATGGGGTATGACACCCTCCAGATAATGGCCCTCCAGGAGCATCCCTACTACGGGTCTTTCGGATACCAGGTGTCCAACTTTTACGCCCTGTCTTCCAGATTCGGGACGCCGGAAGAGTTCAAGGCCCTCGTCGACGACGCCCATGGCCTGGGGATCGCCGTGGTTATGGATATAGTGCATTCCCACAGCGTCGATAATGAGGCTGAAGGCCTCAGCCTTTTCGACGGAAGGGAGGACATATACTTCTATCCCGGTCCCCAGGGACACCATCCGGCATGGGGGTCCAGGTGCTTCGACTACGGCAAGGACGAAACGAAATACTTCCTTCTTTCCAACTGCAAATTCTGGATGGAGGAATACCATCTGGACGGATTCCGGTTCGACGGCGTGACCAGCATGCTGTATTGGGACCACGGCCTGGGCAAGGACTTCGTCGGATACGACAACTATTTCAACCAGGGGGTCGATGAGAACGCCGTCGAATATCTGGCCCTCGCCAATATGCTCATCCGGGAAATGAATCCCGACGCATTCACCATCGCCGAGGACGTCAGCGGAATGGCCGGACTGGCCGCCCCGTTCGAGAACGGTGGAGTAGGATTCGATTTCAGGATGGCGATGGGTATCGCCGACCATTGGATCAAGTGGATAAAGGAACGTTCCGACGACCAGTGGAGCACCGGAGAAATCTGGTACGAACTCACGAACAAACGCAAGGACGAAAAGACCATCAGCTATGCCGAATGCCATGACCAGGCACTGGTGGGGGACAAGACCATCATATTCCGTCTTATGGACAAGGAGATGTATTTCTCGATGAATACCGCTTCCCGCTCTCCGATTGTGGACAGGGGTATCGCTCTCCACAAGATGATAAGACTTGTCACCCTCGCTACAGCCGGCAACGGTTATCTCACCTTCATGGGCAACGAATTCGGTCATCCGGAATGGATAGATTTCCCCAGGGAGGGGAACGGGTGGTCATACAAATATGCCCGGAGGCAGTGGTCGCTTGCGGAGCCGGATTACCTCAGATACCGCTATCTCCAGAACTTCGAAAAAGAGATGATCGGCCTTTTCCGCAAGGAAAACGTTTTAGCGGAGCCTCCGGTCATCTTAACCTCCGATGAACAAAAGAAAATATTGATTTTCAAACGTAAAAGTTATATCTTTGCATTCAATTTCAACCCTACCGAGTCGTTCGCGGACTACGGCTTCGCTTCTCCGGGAGGGGAGTGGGAAGTGGTTCTTGACTCGGACGAGGAGCGCTTCAACGGTTTCTCGAGGGTTAAAAGCGGTGAGAGGCATTCTGCGGTCCCCGGCAAGTGCCCCAACGGTAACCAGGACTTCGAAGATACTCTTTATCTGTACCTTCCCAGCCGCTGCGCTATTGTACTTGAAAAGAAAGATTGAGTTATCCCCGTATTGAGGGGATTCTCAATCATTTTGTGTGTGTAAAATAAACAGAGCAAGTGGCACTTGCCTAACTTCATTTTTATATGGCTTTTTTAAAGTTCAACAAACACGAGTTAGTCAACCTGTCGTATTCGCTTAAGAGAGAAATC
Source organism: Bacteroidales bacterium (assembly GCA_017469845.1). Taxonomy (GTDB): domain Bacteria; phylum Bacteroidota; class Bacteroidia; order Bacteroidales; family UBA932; genus Cryptobacteroides. The sequence continues at coordinate 50,740 of JAFUFP010000028.1, forward strand.
ATCTGTGCGAACAAGACGGGTGCGTATTGCAACACCTCAATCGTGACCTGCAATACGAGGCGTTATCATGGTCTGCTGGCCGTTCCTGTCGAAAACTTCGGAGGTGGCCAATATCTCCTCCTTTCGTCTTTGGATGAAAGCCTTGTGGTGAACGGAAAACAGTTCAATCTGGGAATCCATCGCTACGGTGACATCTATGAGCCGAGAGGTCACAAGTACATTGTGGACTTCGGAGCCGATCCGGTTCCCGAGATCGTCTATAAGGTGGGAGGTATCATTTTCGTGAAGACCATCCTCCTTTCGCCTGATACCGATCAGGTGATGGTGAAGTTCGAACTCAGGGAGGCTCCTTCCAAGGTCGAACTCAATCTCAAACCGTTCCTCGCTTTCCGTAATGTCCACAGCCTGACGAGGCAGAACTCCGAGGCTGACACGGAATACAAGGAGATCCGCAACGGCGTAAGCTTCAAACTGTATCCCGGATTCCCGGATCTGAATCTTCAGATGAATTCCACCAAGGCGGTCTTCAAGAGCGCCCCTTACTGGTACAACGGGATCACCTATTCCGATGAGGCAAGACGCGGATTCGCCTGCACTGAGGATCTCTTCGTCCCCGGAGCTTTCAATGTTACTCTCGCTCCCGGAGATTCAGTCATTTTCTCGGCTTCAACCAAGGAAGTGGCCCCCAGGACAATGTCCAAGAAGTTCGCCGACGCCGTCGAGTCCATGGGCGAAATCACCAGCTACCACGATCAGCTGGTACACTGCGCCGATCTCCTCAAGAGGGATCTGAACGGACGCAAGCAGATCACCGCCGGTTTCTCATGGCTCTACACCGGACTTCTGAGGGAAACCCTCATGTCCCTTCCCGGACTCACCCTCTATGCCAACGGTGACACCGCCGAGTTCGAGGAGATTCTCGACAACCTTATCGAGGATAACCAGGAGAGACTTTTCCGCAGAACGACCCAGATTGAAGCACCCCTCACTCTTCCGGCTGTTCTTCAGACCTACATCGAGTACGGCGCTGATGCGAGGAAAGTGTGGAGAAAATACGGAGAAACCGTCAAGGGCATCATCGAGAGTTATGCCCCGGGCCGCAGGAAGGAAGTTTCCCTCCAGCCAAACGGCCTCCTTTGGGCGCAGTACGACAGGACCGCCCTCACATGGATGAATGCATACATAGACGGATATCCCGTGACCGAAAGGGCAGGATATCAGGTAGAAACCAACGCATACTGGTACAACGCCCTTTGCTTCGCCATTGAAATGGAAATGAAGTACAAGTCCATCAGAAGCGAATTCATCAAGGAATGGACTCCGGTCCGCGACCTTTGCGCACAGAACTACCAGTCCACATTCTGGAATCCCGACAAGGGATATCTTGCTGACTATGTCGACAACTATGGCCAGAATATGGACGTGCGTCCCAACCAGCTTTTCACCCTTTGGGTGCCTTACTGCCCCGTGGATGACGAGGTGGCCGGAAGCGTACTTTCCGTAGTGGACAGGGAACTTCTCACCAAGAGGGGCATAAGGACACTTTCGCCGAGGGACGTGAAGTACCGCGGAGTTTATGAGGGAACCCAGACCGACCGTGACCTGGCTTATCACCAGGGATGCGCATGGACTTACCTCCTTCTCCCTTACATCTCCGTCTCTTTCGCTATGAGGGGACCTTCCTTCTACAAGAGGGCCGAGTGGCTGTGCGAAGGATTCTTCAAGGAGGATCTGAGCAAACACGGTGTCGGTGCCTTCTCCGAACTTTATGACGGAGATCCGCCTCACGAGCCCCATGGTGCGATTTCATGCGCCATGAGTACCGCAGCTCTTCTGACCATAGACCATATCATGGAAAAATATTCGGAGGAATAATATATGAAGGTATTGATGTTCGGATGGGAGTTTCCTCCCCATATCGCAGGTGGACTTGGTACCGCCTGCTACGGAATTGTCAAAGGCCTTGCCTACAACGGAGTCGAGACGCTCTTCGTGATGCCCTCGGCTTCCGGTGACGAGGACCAGAGTGTCGCGAAGATCATCAACGCGAGCGATGTTCCCGTAGCCGTAAGTTCTTCTCTTGACGTGGACGAATTCCTGGACAAGGTTCAGTTCGTGCATATCGGAACCAACATGGTCCCTTATCTGGATCCTACCGAGTTCCACGACCTCGTCGAGGAGGAACGCCGCCGTCAGGTGAAGGATTTCAGGGTGCAGTACGGCCAGAAGTTCAAGTTCTCCGGCAAATACGGAGCGAACCTCATGGAGGAGGTCGCCCGTTATGCGATGGTAGGAGGAACCATAGCTATGGAGCACAAGGATGAGTTCGACGTCATCCATGCCCATGACTGGCTTACATATTATGCCGGTATCGCCGCCAAGAGGCTGACCGGAAAGCCCCTTGTAGTTCATGTCCATGCAACTTCGTTCGACCGTGGTAGCGCCGACAATATCGACACCAGGGTATATGCGATCGAAAAGAGGGGCATGGAGGCCGCCGACAGGGTCATCACCGTGAGTGATCTGACGCGTAACATCGTCATCACCAAGTACGGTATCGATCCTTCGAAGGTTGTCACTGTCCACAACGCCGTAGACTTCAGCGGAAAGGACAACATCAAGGTTGAAAGGGGAGTGAAGGACAAAGTCGTCACCTTCCTTGGCCGTATCACTTTCCAGAAGGGTCCCGAATACTTCATCGAAGCCGCCGCCAAGGTTCTCAAGAGAACGGAAAACGTCCGTTTCGTGATGGCAGGAAGCGGAGACATGATGAACCGTTCGATCCGTCACGTGGCACGTCTCGGTATCTCCGACAGGTTCCATTTCACGGGCTTCCTCCGTGGAGCGGACGTCCAGAAGATGTTCGCGCTTTCGGATGTTTACGTGATGCCTTCGGTGAGCGAACCTTTCGGTATCTCACCGCTCGAGGCGATGAGGACCAATGTTCCTTCCGTCATATCCAAGCAGAGTGGTGCCGCGGAGGTTCTCCGCTACGCCTTCAAGGTTGATTTCTGGGATGTCGACGCCATGGCTGACCAGATCTACGCCCTTCTGCAGTATCCCGCCCTAGCGTCATTCGCGGCCAAGATGGGATATGACGAGGTCAACGCCCTCAAGTGGAACAACGCCACAGCCAAGATGAAGAAAGTTTACGAATCAGTTGTCAACAAATAATTCCGCATAATATTATGGCAAAGAAATCCATATGTCTGTATTTCCAGGTTCACCAGCCTACCAGACTCAGATTATACAGGTTCTTCGATATCGGCAAGGATTCCCATTACTATGACGATTTCGCCAACAGGACCATCCTCCGCCGTATCGCCCAGAAGTGCTATCTTCCCATGAACGCCCTTCTTCTCGACCAGATCAACAAGCACAAAGGCGAGTTCAAGGTAGCGTTCTCGATCTCCGGGTCGGCCATCGAGCAGTTCGACCGTTACGCTCCTGAAGTTCTCGACAGCTTCCGTCGCCTTGCCGAGACGGGATGCGTTGAGTTCCTCTGCGAGACATACTACCATTCCCTCGCTTCGCTCGTGTCTCCCGCCGAGTTCAAGCACCAGGTGATGAAACACAAGGCAGCCATCGAGCAGTACTTCGGCGTCACCCCCGTTGCCTTCCGCAACACCGAGCTCATCTACAGCAACACCATCGGTGAGGAGGTCTACGATATGGGATTCTCCACGATGCTTACCGAGGGCGCCCGCCACATCATGGGTTGGAAGAGCCCCAACTTCGTTTACAAGGACGAGACCCAGCCCAAGCTCCGTCTTCTTCTCCGTAACTACACCCTCAGCGATGACATTTCGTTCCGTTTCGCCGGCAACGACCTTTCCGGTGAGAAGTTCGTCGATTGGATGAAGGCCGCCGTCAATGACGGAGGAGACGTGATCAACCTGTTCATGGATTACGAGACCTTCGGAGAGCACCAGAATGCGCAGACCGGAATCTTCGACTTCATGTCGTTCCTTCCCGACGCTGTTCTCGCTGACGGAACTTTTGCCTTCAACACCCCCACCGAGGTCGTGAAGAAGCACAAACCCGTCGCCGAGATCGATGTACCCGAGACCATCTCATGGGCTGACGAAGAGAGGGACGTGACCGCATGGCTCGGCAACGAACTCCAGCAGGATGCGTTCAACAAGCTCTATGAGCAGTACGAGAAACTCTCCCTCATAAACGACGTCGCGCTGTGGAACGATTTCGGTCATCTCCAGGAGAGCGACCACTTCTATTACATGTGCACCAAGTTCTTCTCAGACGGAGAGGTCCACAAGTATTTCAACCCTTATGATACTCCATATGAGGCGTTCATCAATTATATGAACGTTTTAAGTGATTTTATTATCAGGGTCAATGATGAAATTTCAGTTTTAGATGCTAACTTTGCGCCCCGTACGGAGCCCAAGGCCGAGAAGAAGGCCGTAAAGGCTCCCGCGAAGAAAGCTGCCAAAGCTCCGGCCAAGGCAGCCGCAAAACCGGCGGCAAAGAAGACGGCGACCAAGGCTGCTCCCAAAAAGAAGTAGCGACTTCGCCACAAGATAAACTCCATCGGGCCTGACCGCCCGTTGGAGTTCAATGACCGGAAAAGTGGAGAATCAGACGATGGAGTCCTATTCTTCGCTCTCAACCATTCAGGAAGGTGCACTCCTATTATTATAAATATATAAATAGGTGTGTGCGTTTCTGTTGAACGGTTCCGGCTAACAAATAACGTTATTTTTTAAATGGCCAACAATCTGATCAACCCCGACTATCTGTTTGAAGTAAGTTGGGAAGTATGCAATAAGGTGGGAGGTATATATACGGTGATAGCCACCAAGTCACTTTACCTCAAATCCCAACTCAAAAGACATCATATTCTGATCGGACCGGACGTGTGGATGGACACGGAAAGCAATCCGGATTTCATTGAAGACACTCAGCTCTATCGTGATTGGAAGGCTCAGGCCGCGACTGAAGGCCTCCGCGTGAGGATAGGCCGCTGGAACGTCCCTGGGACTCCTATCTCGATTCTTGTGGACTACAAGCATTTCCTCCCGGACCAGGACAGGATCCTCACCGAATATTGGAAGCGTTTCCAGGTGGATTCCCTTACCGGCAACTGGGATTACAAGGAATCCCTCATCTTCGGATATGCGGCCGGAAAAGTGATTGAGAGTTTCTACAACTTCAATCTCTCGGCCTCCCACAAGGTCGTAGCCCAGTTCCATGAGTGGCAGACCGGAGCGGGTCTTCTTTACATCCAGAGCGTCAAGATCCCTGTAGCGACCACATTCACGACCCACGCCACCGTCGTTGGGCGCTGCCTTGCCGGCAACAATCTCCCTCTCTATGACAAGATGAGCGAGTATATCGGTGATGTGAGCGCGAAGCATTTCAATGTCCAGGCGCGTCATTCCCTCGAGCAGAAATCCGCCGAATACGCCGACGTCTTCACTACCGTCAGCGAAATCACCGCCAAGGAATGCGAACAGTTCCTCGGCAGGAAGGTGGACGTTGTCACACCCAACGGGTTCGAGAACAGCTTCACCCCTTCCTCCGACGAGGAATATGACGCCAAGAGGCACCAGGCAAGAGAACGTCTTGTGGAGGTTGCCACCGCGATGAGCGGAGAGCCCGTTCCTCAGGATTCCATCTTCATGGCTATCGGTGGACGATATGAATACCGCAACAAGGGTATTGACGCCTTCATCGACGCCCTCGGAAAAATGGAAGCCGAAGGATGGAACGGCAGGACAATCCAGGCCTTCATCATGATCCCTTCCGGTCACAACGGTGCCGACAAGTCACTCGTCGCCAAGATGGCCGGCAATGACAACGAACACTACACCACCCAGGTCACACATTATCTCCAGTATCCGGAATACGACCAGATAACAAGACGTTTCCGCGAACTGGGTCTCGTGAATTCCATCGGAAGCCATGTGAAGGTGTACTTCGTTCCTTCTTACCTCAACGGTAATGACGGAATCTTCAACATGAAGTACTATGACCTTCTCATAGGTATGGACCTCGGTCTTTTCCCTTCATATTACGAGCCTTGGGGCTATACCCCTCTGGAGGCACTGGCCTTCAGGGTCCCTACCCTCACTACCTCCCTGGCCGGATTCGGACTGTGGGTAAGGGATCACTACAAGGGCAAGGAGCATCCCGGAATCACTGTCCTTGACCGCAATGACTCCAATTACGATGAGGTCGTTGACGGAGTCGTGGCGAGAATCAAGGAAATCGCTCTCCTCGACAAGGAACAGCGCAAGGCGTATATGGAATCAGCCCGTGAGGTCGCTTCGATCGCCCTCTGGGAGAATCAGATCAAATATTATAAGGAAGCATATTCCCTGGCACTCGAGAAGGTTATCGAGAGGGTTGGAGCCTTCCCCCAAAAAATAGAAACAAAACAGATGAAGTACGAGAAAATTGAAATCAACGCCCCTTCCTGGAAGAGTGTCATGGTGACCAGGCATCTTCCCGAGGCGCTATCCGGACTTGAGACCCTCTCAAAGAACCTCTGGTGGTGCTGGAACGACAATGCGAAGGCACTTTTCAAATCAGTGGATCCCACGGTCTGGCACAATTCCGGACACAATCCTCTCCAGCTGCTTGATACGGTAAGCATCAAGAGGTTCAATCAGCTTGCCAAGGACAAGTCATTTATCACAAAGCTCCGCGATGTGATGGAGGACTTCGACTCCTATATGGCTCTCAAGGCCGAGAGAACCGATCCTTCTGTGGCATATTTCTGCATGGAGTACGGTCTTGAAACATCCCTTAAGATCTATTCCGGCGGTCTTGGAATCCTTGCGGGAGACTACCTCAAGGAGACCTCCGACATGAATGTCAACCTCGTCGCGGTCGGTCTTCTGTACCGCTACGGATACTTCACCCAGGTGCTTTCAGCACAGGGAGACCAGGTGTCCAGGTACGACGCCCAGGACTTCATGAAGATTCCTGCTGAGCCCGTCATGGACGCCGAAGGCAATTGGATGACCACGAGCGTTGCCTTCCCCGGAAGGACCCTCACCGCCAGAATCTGGAAAGTGGCTGTCGGAAGGACCGACCTCTATCTGCTTGATACCGACTATGAGGCCAACATCCCCGAAGACCGTCAGGTCACCCACCATCTTTACGGTGGAGACTGGGAGAACCGCCTCAAACAGGAACTCCTCCTCGGAGTCGGCGGTATCCGCGCCCTCCGCAATCTCGGAATCGACGCCCAGGTTTATCACTGCAACGAGGGACACGCCGCATTCATCGGCCTTGAAAGGCTGCGTGAATACATCGGCAACGATGACCTCACCTTCCCTGAGGCTCTCGAGGTCGTAAGGGCTTCATCGCTCTTCACAACCCATACTCCCGTTCCCGCCGGCCACGACGCTTTCGATGAGGGTATGCTCCGCAAATACATCGGACACTATCCCCAGAGGATGAAGATCGATTGGGAGACTCTCATGGGCCTCGGCAAAAATAACGGTCGCGATGTGAATGAGAAGTTCTCGATGAGTATCCTTGCCGCGAACATCTCCCAGAATGTGAACGGAGTTTCGATGCTCCACGGCAAAGTGAGCCAGGACATCTTCTCCCCCATGTATCCCGGTTATCTTCCCGAGGAACTCCATGTGAGCTACGTGACCAACGGTGTCCACTATCCCACATGGGCGGCCAAGGAATGGAAGCAGGTACATGCCGAGGTCTTCGGTCCCGAATTCCAGACCCACCATTATGACAAGAAGTGCTTCGAGGGAATCTACAAGGTATCCGACGAGGTCGTATGGAATACCCGCAAGATCCTCAAGAAGACCCTCATCTCCGTCATCAAGGAGCGTCTTTCCAATCCCGCGCTCTCGAGCCACTATTCTCCTGCGCAGATAATGACCATCACCAACACCCTTCGTGATGATGTCCTCACTATCGGGTTCGCAAGGCGTTTCGCAACATACAAGAGGGCTACCCTCCTCTTCAGCGACCTTGACAGACTCGACGCCATCGTGAACGATCCCAAGCGTCCCGTCCAGTTCATCTTCGCCGGTAAGGCACACCCCGCCGACAAGGCAGGACAGGACCTCATCAAGAGGATTGTCGACATCTCCAAGCAGGACCGCTTCATCGGCAAGATCGTCTTCGTCCCCGGATATGACATCACCCTCGCCAAGAGGCTCGTCCAGGGTGTCGACGTTTGGATGAACAATCCTACCCGTCCTCAGGAGGCTTCCGGAACTTCCGGAGAGAAGGCAGCGATGAACGGTGTCATGCATTTCTCCGTTCTCGACGGATGGTGGGTTGAGGGATACAAGCCGGGCGCCGGCTGGGCTCTTCCCCAGGAGAGGACATACGATGACCAGAGGTATCAGAACGAACTCGATGCAGCGACCATCTACAATATAATCGAGAACGACATCGCTCCCGCATACTACGACATCGATTTCCGTTCCGGCAGGTCTTCGCTCTGGATCGAGTACATCAAGAATACGATCGCGCAGGTCGCCTGCAACTTCACGACCAACAGGATGCTCACCGATTACTGCAATCAGTACTACATCCCCCAGTCACAGAGGATGCAGCATCTTATCGCGGATGATTACAAGGAGGCGCGTGAAATCGCAGCCTGGAAGAAGCACGTCCTTCGCGAGTGGTCCCATATCGAGGTGGTTTCTTACACCCAGCCCGACGCTTCCTACAACCTCTCTCCGACCAACTTCATGCATTCGGAGGTCGTTCTCGGAATCGGAGATCTTCTTCCCGAGGATATCGGAGTCGAGATGCTCTTCTGCACCACTGACAACAAGGGTGCGCTCCATATCCGCGACAAGAGCGAATTCAAGGTCGTAGAGTTCAAGGACGGCGTCGCCAAGTACGAGGCTTCCATCCTCCCCGAGAGGACCGGTATGTACCAGGTTGCTACCCGCATCTACGCCAAGAACCCCAAGCTTCCTCACAGGCAGGACTTCGGACTCGTGAGATGGCTGTAATTTCGACAGGTTTTTTTGACGGTGTCCATCTCGGGCACCGTCTTGTCATTGATGCCCTCACTTCCGAAGCTAAGAGAAGGGGGGAGGAGAGCGTCGTGCTCACGTTCTGGCCGCACCCGAGGACCGTACTCCAGGATGGGGCGAGGGACCTCAGGCTCCTCTCCACCCTCAAGGAAAAAGTCTCCCTTCTTGAATCCCTCGGAGTCGACAGGGTCGAAGTGATCCGTTTCACAAGGGAGTTCAGCCGCCTTTCGACGGAAGAGTACCTGAGGGATGTGGTGAAGGGGAAATACGGCGGTACGGCCATGCTTCTTGGTTACGACAACCGTATGGGGCGCGATGCCGGAAGTCCTGATTCCATAGCGGAAACGGCCCGTTCCTTGGGTATCGAAGTCATACGGACCGACAGCGTGCCTTCTGAAAAGGAACACAGGGCGATCAGCTCAACTCTCATCCGTTCGCTCATCTCCGAAGGGAAGGTGGACGAGGCGTCATCTCTTCTGGGGTACAAATATTCCCTTCTGGGGGTCGTTGTGGCCGGTAACCGTCTCGGAAGGACGATCGGATTCCCGACGGCGAACATGCAGCTTTATGAGCCACTGAAGCTCGTTCCGGGAAACGGGGCTTACCTTGTGGATGTGGACGTCCTCGGCAAGAAATACCGTGGAATGTGCAACGTCGGAGTCCGCCCCACTGTCGGCAACAGTCTCGCCCGTACCATCGAGACGAACATCTTCGGATTCGATGAGGACATCTACGGCCTGGATTTGGAGATCCGTTTTGTCCGTAAGATCCGTCCCGAAATGAAATTCTCCTCCCTGGAGGAACTTTCCCGCCAGCTTTCCCTCGACAGGGAGTATTGTCTTTCTTCGGAATAATTCCTATATTGCAACGGGTATGCACAAGCTGCCCGTCAAGGAAATGGATTCAGATTTTTTCGGAATACTTTGGACGATATTCATCTTCGCCTTGGGTATCGGTGCTCCGATCATCGACAAGATTTCCAAGAAGAAGAAAGCCGCCGGCAATCCTCCGCGCAGTACCGCACAGAGGAGGTTCACACCTCCTTCGGCGGGGACTTCGATCGAGATTCCCGACAAGAAGGAATCGTTCTCTCCCATCAAGGCCGATGAGGAGGATGTCGTCTGGCCGGAAAGGAATCTTTCCCCGACCCCTCCTTCATCAAAGGAAGACTCCGCAAGGGATATCCTCGCACGCATATTCGGAGAGGATTTCTTCAATTTCGAAGACGAAAAGAAGGAACCCGAGGTGCAGCCCATGCCTTCTTCAACTTCGGCGGATGATGAGGGTGTATGCTCATTGGGGACCCATGAGCCGAGGAAGGAAAAACCTCGGCCTGCTCCAAAGCCTTCACCCAAGGTGGTGGCCACCGTCACGGCCCCTTCCGAAACTCCCCGTCCCAAGATAGTGGATGATCCGAGGAAGTTGATCGTGTACGCCGAGATCATGAAACCCAAATTCGATGAGTTTTGATGAGTTTTCCCGCTACAGGTGAAGATTGAACCGTTTTTTTCGTATCTTTGCATATCAACTGGATTAATATAGGGTTCTGCCTTTTGGCAGGACTCTCTTTTAATTACGTGACTGCGAACCGGACACAGCCACAAATAACACTGGAATAGAAAGATACACAAACTATTATGGCAGATATTCATTACATGTCTCAGGAAGGTCTGGACAAGATCAAGAAGGACCTTGCTGACGCTCTCGCCCAGCGTCCTGTGATTTCCGCGGCAATCGCTGAAGCCAGGGAAAAGGGTGACCTTTCGGAAAATGCCGAATACGATGCGGCCAGGGATGCGCAGGCCCTTTTGGAACTGAAGATAGCGAACCTCAAGAACATGGTGGCCAATGCCAAGGTCGTCGACAGTTCCACGTTGGGAACCGACAAAGTTCAGATGCTCAATAAGGTGAAGTTCAAGAATCTCGCCAACAAGATGGTCATGGAATACACCATCGTCGGTGAGACCGAGGCCGACTTCGCACATGGCAAGATGGCGGCTACCACACCTATCGCCAAGGCTCTTTTGGGACATTCCGTCGGTGATGTAGTGGAAGCGAAGGTCCCCCAGGGCGTCCTCAAACTCGAAATTTTGGACATCTCTCTCTGATATGGCGACGATATTCACAAAAATCGCGAAGGGTGAGATCCCTTCCTACAAGGTTGCGGAGAATGAGAATTTCTACGCTTTCCTCGACATAAATCCACTGGCCAAGGGACATACCCTCGTCATCCCCAAAAACACCGAAGACGATTATATCTTCAATCTTGATGACAAGACCTACGAAGGACTGTGGGCTTTCGCCAAGCAGGTCGCTTCGGCCATCAAGTCGGCTATCCCCTGCAAGAGGGTAGGTGTAGCGGTTCTCGGACTTGAGGTCCCCCACACCCATATCCATCTTGTCCCTCTCCAGAGCGAAGGCGACCTTGATTTCAGGAAGGAGAAACTTTCCCTCTCACAGGAGGAGTTCGTTTCCATCGCATCCTCGATCAATGGCGCATTCAATACCGCCAAATAATCCTGCCTTATCCCCGAAAGCAAGATGAAAACCAGCAGAACAATACTTAGAGCGGCTGCCCTCATGATGGGTGCGGCCTGCCTTTTCTCATGCTCCAAAGGAGCCAGGATCAACGGAACGGTGAATGACGACCCGGATGACAAGGTGATCGTGAAGATTCTCGATGCCGGAAAGCTGAATGTCCTCGACACCGTCAAGACCGACAAGAACGGCGCGTTCAAGTACGATGTCGCCGTCAAGAAAGGACAGCCGGAGTTCGTTTATCTTTTCCATGGTGACAAGAGAATCGCTTCCCTTCTTCTCCAGAACGGCGAAAAGGCCGTGGTCAAGACCGACACTTTGGGCAACTATTCGGTGACGGGTTCTCCCGAAACCGAGAAACTGATGGAAGTGGAGAGGAACGAGATCGAATTCAACAACAAGTTCGCGTCCACTACCGCCCGCCTCAACGACCTCGATCCGAATTCGGCGGAGGCCGCAGACGTCAGACGTGATCTCACCAAGCAGTACATCGCATACTACCGCAACTGCGTCCAGTACGTGATGAAGAACCCCAAATCCCTCACCGTGATTCCGGTTCTCAACCAGGTCATCGGAAACGGACTTCCCGTTTTTGACCAGCCTACTGACGCGATCCATTTCCGCAACTGCTGCGACTCCCTGATGACGGTATATCCGGATTCCAAGTACGTGAAGGCCCTTTCGGAGGAAGCGAAGAAGAGGCAGAATCTGCTCGAACTCAATGCCCGTCTCTCAACGGCGAGCGAACAGGGATTCATTAACCTGAATCTTCCCGACCAGAAGGGGCAGAGGGTGAACCTCAGTGATGTCGACTCAAAGGTTGTCATGGTGTATTTCTGGGCTTCGGAAGCGAGCGGACAGAACATGTTCAACCTCGATCAGCTCAAGCCCATCTACGATGACTTCCACGGAAAGGGATTCGAGATCTATGCGGTGTCATTGGATACTGACAAGACCCTTTGGGCGACCACGATACGTAACCAGAACCTCGATTGGATCAATGTCTGCGACGGTCTGGGTTCCGCATCCCCTTCGGTCAATCTGTACAATGTCGCTTCCGTTCCTTCGGTGTACTTCATAGTTGACGGCTCGATGGTTATGGACGCTGCCGTGACGAACGGCCCCACCCTGAGGCGTTTCCTCCAGAATACCCTGAAGTAATCCGGAACATCATGATAACGTGAGAGCCGTCCCGAAAGGACGGCTCTTGCGTTTATGTCATGTCAATGTGTTTCCTGTCCGGATGGCTTTGTCAGTAGGGGAGCGCATCCATATGACGGTGGACCGTCCGGAGCAGTTCCTCAAGACTTTCACGGCAGTTGGCCGCGACGACCATTGACGGGGCGTAAAGTGAAGGGGCGCCACCGTCGAAAGTGGCGATGCATCCTCCGGCTTCGGTGAGGATCACTTCCCCGGCGGCATAGTCCCATGGCTGGAGCCTCATCTCGAAATACAGTTCCACCACTCCCTTGGCCATGAGGCAGAGTTCGAGTGCGGCCGAACCCCATCTTCTGGTATCGTTGCACTTCATATGGACGTCGTAGATGATGTCCGAACAAGTCTTGGCGAATTCCTTGCGGTATGTGCTCATCGCACAGCACAGCAGCCCGTTGCTGAAGGGTCTTCCTGAAACGTGGATGGGCTCATCTCCCAGAAAAGCGCCGCAGCCCCTAAGGGCGGAGTACATCTCCCCACGTGAAGGGCTGTAGACGACTCCCAGGACCGGTCCCTTTCCGTCGGCGAGGGCGACGCTTATGCAGCAGTCCTCGATACCTCTGGCGTAGTTGGCGGTTCCGTCTATGGGGTCGATGATCCAGATGAGTTCCTTCGACGTGTCACGGAAATCCTCCTCCTCGCATATGAATCCGCTTTCGGGAATGAGTTCGGAGAGCTTTCCGGTCAGGAAGTCCTGCACGGCGAGGTCTGAAGATGTGACGAGATTCACTGCCCCGTCCTTTTCCATTATCCGGTATCCGCTCTTCACCATGAGTGAAGACGCCTCCTTCACTATGCTTTTTACGGACTCCAGGGTTTCGGAGTTGATTGTCAGAGCCATTTGCTAGAAGAGTTTTTTCTTGCTTACGGTAGTGACGAATTCCTTCAGATAGAAGGGTTCGAAATAAGCCACGTCACGCTTGTTCCCCTTTTCGAATTCCCTCATGGCGGGGATTGCCATGCCCATGGCTGAAGGACAGCACTGATGGAATTTCGCGTTGGGGTGTTTTATCACCTCGCTGCATTTGAGGGCCCCGTCTCCGATGAAAAGGACTCCTCCTTCATCCAGGAGGTCGGAAAAGCTGTTTTCATCGACGATCTTGCTTTCGATTGCACTGAGAGGGTGGCCTTCACGGTCAAAAACTGAGCAGTAGACTTCCATCCTTCTGGCGTCTATCATCGGGACGATCTTGTTGATTCCATCCATGAGTCCCGGTACTGAAAGGGCTTCACCCGCGAGGGCGTCAAGGGAACTTACCGCATACAGCGGAATTCCGGCGCCGAAGCACAGGCCCTTTGCCGTGGAGACTCCCACACGGAGCCCGGTGTATGAACCCGGTCCCATGCTGACGCATACTCCGTCGCATCCGTCGACGGTGAGGTTCACTTCGTCGAGCATTTCCTTGATGAAAGGGGCCGTCAGGGAAGAATGCATCCTTTCTTCATTTTCCCTATGGGATATTATTTTTCCGTCCTGGAGAATTGCTGTGGAACAGAGGGCGGTGGATGTTTCTATGAGAATGAGTGTTGCCATATCGGTTTATGCTGCGGAAGAGAACAGCATCTCTTTGAGGAAGGGGAAAATCGTGTAAGTGATTTCCTTGAGAGGAGGGTACAGGACGGAACTCTCCAGCGTCTCTTCCGGTACGAATTCGAATTTCACGTTGAGGGTGTTGAAAAGTACGACGAAAAGCCCGAGCAGAAGGATTCCCTTGAGCAGAGAGAGGGCCATTCCCAACAACTTGTCCAACCATCCGAGCATGACCAGTTTGACCAGCTTTTCCACGGCCTTCCCCACAAGGTACAGCACCAGGATTACGGCAAGCAGAATCACGATGAAGGATATCACGTTCAGGACGGCGTCCGAAACTTCGATATAGGGCCTCAGGTAATCGCTGAGCATTTTTGAGAAATGCGACGACATCCATATGCCGAGGATCACTGATACCAGCGCGGTGAGTTGCGATATGAAACCTTTGCTGAATCCCTGTATGATGAACGGTACAAGGCATACGAGGATGATGATGTCAATCGTCTGCATGGTATGTTGATAAAAAGTGTTGAAATGATTATCTTTGCCCTCTAAAAGTCGGAGGGCGTACTTCCGGCCGCAAAAATATGGAAAAAAATATGACTTTCAAAGAATACAAAGGTCTGGACCTGGTAAGAGTGGGGGCGGAAGTCCTTGAGAGATGGAAGAAGAATCATGCGTTTGAGAAGAGCCTCTCGCTGAGGGAAGGCGCTCCCGAATTCATTTTCTTCGAAGGACCGCCGTCCGCGAACGGCAAGCCCGGAATCCACCATGTGATGGCCCGTTCCATCAAGGATTCAATATGCCGTTACAAGACCCAGACCGGATACAAGGTGAACCGCCGTGCAGGTTGGGATACCCACGGACTCCCCGTCGAAATAGGCGTGGAGAAACTTCTCGGAATCCACAAGGAAGACATCGGAACGAAGATTTCCGTCGAGGAGTACAACAACACCTGCCGCAGGGAAGTCATGAAATATACCGCCGAATGGGTCGACCTCACCGAAAGGATCGGTTACTGGGTGGATATGGATGACCCGTACATCACCTATGACAACAGGTATATCGAGACCCTTTGGTATCTCCTCCGCAAAATCTACGACAAGGGACTCCTCTACAAGGGATATACGATTCAGCCTTTCAGCCCTTCCGACGGAACGGGACTTTCTTCCCATGAACTCAACCAGCCGGGTTGCTACAAGGATGTCACCGACACCACGGCGACCTGCCAGTTCGAAGTCATAAAGGACGAGAAGAGCCAGCCTCTGTACGGCTGCGAGACCGTGCCCGTGTATTTCCTGGCATGGACTACAACACCTTGGACCCTCCCTTCGAATACGGCCCTTTGCGTCGGACCTTCAATCGTTTATTCGAGAGTACGTTCCTTCAACCCCTATACGGGAGAGGAGGCAATATATATCGTCGCTAAGGAGCTGATAAATTCAGTATTCAATCCCAAGGCCGCCGAATTGGGCCTTGAGACCTACACAAAAGGCGACAAACTCGTTCCCTTCAAGGTTCTTGACGGTGAGTTCAAGGGAAGCGAACTCGTCGGAATCCGCTATCATCAGCTGATTCCCTGGTTCAAACCCACCGAAGGTGACGCCTTCAGGGTGATTCCCGGCGACTATGTCTCCACTGAAGACGGAACGGGTATCGTTCATATCGCTCCCACATTCGGAGCGGATGACAAGAGGGTTGCGGCAGCAGCGGGAATTCCCGCCATCATGCCCGTCGACAAGGCCGGAGTCCGTCAGGCTCAGGTCGACCGTACGGGAAGATTCTACCGTATCGAGGATCTCGACCCCTCATATGTCGAAAAATATGTCGATCCTTCATATGCCGAATTCGCCGGAAGGCCGGTCAAGAACGCCTTTGACGATAATCTGCCCGCAGACGCTCCGACACTCGACGTTGACCTTTGTGTCATGATGAAGGCGGACGGCAGGGCGTTCAAGATCCAGAAACATGTCCACAGCTATCCTCATAGCTGGAGGACTGACAAGCCCGTCCTTTACTATCCTCTCGACTCATGGTTCATCAAGGCTACAGCAGTCAAGGACCAGATGGTCGAACTGAACAAGAAGATCACCTGGAAGCCCGAGTCAACCGGTACCGGAAGATTCGGACAGTGGCTTGAGAACATCCAGGACTGGAACCTTTCGAGAAGCCGTTTCTGGGGAACACCTCTTCCCATCTGGAGAACGGAAGACGGCAAGGAGGAAAAATGCATCGGAACGGTTGCTGTACTCTTCGCAGAAATCGACAAAGCCGTGGAGGCTGGTTTCATGCCCTCCAATCCTCTCAGGGACAAGGGCTTCGATCCCAAGGACATGAGCCTTGAGAATTACAACAAGATCGACCTCCATCGCCCTTACGTGGATAACATCTTCCTTGTCTCCGATTCCGGAAAGAAGATGGTCAGGGAAACCGACCTGATCGATGTATGGTTCGATTCAGGTTCCATGCCTTACGCCCAGGAGGGCCTCCGCAACATCGACTCTCCCAAGTTCGGCTGCACCGCCGACTTCATCGCTGAAGGCGTTGACCAGACCCGCGGATGGTTCTACACGCTCCACGCCATCCATACGATGGTGAGCGGAACCCCCGCATTCAACCGCGTCATCTCAAACGGACTCGTCCTTGACAAGAACGGCAACAAGATGAGCAAGCGCCTCGGCAACGGCGTCGATCCTTTCAAGGAACTCGATATCTTCGGACCCGATGTGCTCCGTTGGTACATGCTCACGAATTCCCAGCCTTGGGACAACCTCCGTTTCAATGACGGTCTTCCCGATGCGCAGGGCAATCCCGCCAAGGAAGGCGGTGTGGATGAGATCCGCAGGAAGTTCTTCGGAACTCTCTACAACACCTATTCGTT
Source organism: Bacteroidales bacterium (assembly GCA_017469845.1). GTDB lineage: Bacteria > Bacteroidota > Bacteroidia > Bacteroidales > UBA932 > Cryptobacteroides. The sequence goes on from JAFUFP010000028.1 coordinate 67,898, forward strand.
CTTCGCCCTTTACGCGAATGTGGACGGATTCGACCCCAATGAGCCGAAGATCCCTTATGCCGACAGGCCTGAAATCGACAGGTGGATAATTTCCCTCCTCAACACCCTCATCAAGGATGTCAGGGCCGCATATGAGGATTATGACGTCACATCCGCGGGAAGGATGATCCAGGATTTCGTCTGCGACCAGGTCAGCAACTGGTACGTGCGCCTGAACAGGAAGAGATTCTGGGGCGGTGAAATGAACGAAGGCAAGAAGGCCGCATATCAGACCCTCCATGAGGTTCTGAAGACGGTCGCCATCCTCTCCGCACCTATCGCTCCGTTCTATATGGACCAGCTCTATCTGGACCTTGTTCCGGACGGGGAAGAATCCGTACACTATGTGCTGATGCCGGAATGTGATCCTTCTGTCGTTGACACCGATCTTGAACAGAGGATGGAACTCGCGCAGAAGGCTTCTTCGATGGTTCTCGCCCTCCGCAAGAAGTCGGGTATAATCGTGCGTCAGCCGCTCTCCAAGGTGATGATTCCCGTAATCTCGGAGAAAGTCAAGGCACAGTTGGAGCAGGTCAAGGACCTCATCCTCGGTGAAGTGAACGTCAAGGAAATGCAGTTCCTTTCCGACACCGAAGGCTTCATCACTAAGAAGATCAAGCCCAATTTCAAGACTCTCGGCAAGGTTTACGGAAAACAGATGAAGGAGATCGCCGGGGCGTTCGGAACTCTCCCTCAGGAGACGATAACCCTCATCCAGAACGCAGAATCCGAGGGCAAGTCCTATACTCTCGTCCTTCCTTCCGGTGACGTCACCCTCAATCCCGGTGATTACGTCATATCCACGGAGGATATGCCCGGACTTCTTGTCGCATCGGAAGGTTCCCTCACCGTTGTCCTCGACATCGAGCTCACCGACGAGCTCCTCAAGGAAGGAACAGCCAGGGAACTGATCAACCGTATCCAGAACCTGAGGAAGGATTCAGACTTCGACGTGACGGATAGGGTCGATACCGCGATTTACGCTGAAGGTAAAGTCAAAGACGAAATCGCTTCTTCGCTTTCATCCTTCGCCGAGTACGTGTCTTCACAGACACTCTCCAAGACTTTGGAACTGCATTCTTCGGAAGAGGCTCCCGAAGATGCCGCCGAGGTCGAATTCAATCAGACGAATATAAAAATCCACGTCAGGAAGTGCCAATGACCCTCCGGTGGAGCCACATACCATTCATCAACTAAAACTTCAAAATCATGACAGATTCACAGAAAGTACAGAACCCTTCGGAAGAACCGAAGAAGGTCCGTTACTCGGATGAGGAACTTGAGGAGTTCCGCACCATCATCAACGACATGCTTGAAAAAGCGCGCGCCGAGTACGACACCCTGAGGAAGGTGGTCATGCACAATGGCACCAATGACATTGAGGACACCACCCCTTCCTTCAAGACTGTTGAAGATGACGGAGCGATGCAGCTCTCCAAAGAGGAGGCGAGCCTGCATGCCCAGCGTCAGTACAAATTCATCCAGAACCTTGAGGCTGCACTTGTGCGAATCGAGAACAAGACATACGGCATCTGCCGCGTAACCGGGAAACTCATCCCCAAGGAGAGACTCCGTCTTGTTCCTCACGCAACGCTTACGGTCGAGGCGAAGGAAATGCTTGCGAAAGGTAAAATCAAGTAGAAAACCGGAACATAGTGAAGATTTCCAGAGGTAAGGGACTACTTATATTGGGCATCATTCTCGTTGTCGTGGATCAGATAATAAAGATCCTCGTCAAGACCAATATGTCCATAGGCGACCACTTCAGTGTAATAGGGAACTGGTTCCAGATCCTTTTCATTGAAAACGAGGGTATGGCCTTCGGAATGAAGTTCGGAGGTGCGGTGGGGAAGCTTTTCCTGTCGCTGTTCAGGATTGTGCTCTGCGGAGTCCTCTGTTGGTGGATCACTTCTCTCGTGAGGAGGGGCACGCCCAAGGCTAAGGGAGATTCCGCTTCAAAGGAGCCGGTTCCTACCGGAGTCCTGGTCGGATTGACCCTCATTACCGCCGGCGCTTTCGGAAATATCATCGACAGCCTGTTCTACGGGCAGCTCTTTTCCGCTTCTTCTCCCGGAGAGGTTGCGGTGTTCGGGGGGTCATATGCTCCGATTCTGTTCGGCAAGGTGGTTGACATGTTCTATTTTCCTCTCTTCACGTGGCCCGATTGGGTACCTCTTTTGGGAGGAAGCATCTTCTTTGACCCGGTGTTCAATTTCGCGGACAGCTGCGTCACCGTCGGTGCTTTCTATCTCATCCTTTTCCAATACAAGTTCTTCATGACCGAGGATGACGACGGGAAAAAGTCCGATAACGGGAAGAAGGCGAAGAAAACTGACAAAGTGAAATAACGTTCCTTTGGAACTGAATATTGCGGAGAATTTTTCCATGTGAGGGAAAAATTTTGCGGATATTGATGAAATTACTATATTTGCAGTCCCTTTTGGGATAATAGCAAGGAGAGTTGGCCGAGTGGTCGATGGCGGCAGTCTTGAAAACTGTTGAGCTGAAAGGCTCCGGGGGTTCGAATCCCTCACTCTCCGCTCTAGTGGCCCTGCAGATGTCTGTAGGGCCATTTTCGTAAAAATGTGACAAAAAATGTGACATTCTGGGGATTGAAAGAAAAATCAACTTTTTTCAGATTCATACATATCCAACCATATACAAGCACCTTTCTATGATTGAGGGGTATCCATACGTTTTGGAATAATTTTTTTGCCCGTCAAAAATTTTATGTAATTTTGGAGTGTAATTCCGAAAATGCATAAATATTATGAATTATATCGAGCGGGAAATGGAAAAGACGTTGCGCCTCGCGTGGCAATATTTTCCTGTACTTACAGTAACCGGCCCACGCCAGTCGGGGAAAAGCACATTACTTCGGCACATGTTCCCGGAGGCGGTCACATATTCTTTAAAGGACATCCAGATCCGGGAATTCGCTTTGAATGACCCTGTCGCTTTCCTCGGCCAGACAGAAAAGCCCTTATTCATTGATGAGATTCAGAAAGCGCCAGATCTTATTGAGTATATACAAGGAATCGTAGACAACCATCCTGAAAGGAAGTTCCTTCTTTCCGGAAGTTCACAATTTGAATTGATGAAAGGTGTTTCCGAGTCCCTTGCTGGCCGTAGTGGAGTCTATGAACTTATGCCCATGTCCTTTGCAGAGACTTCTGGCATCTCATCGGAGAAGGATTTGGACACACTCCTATTCGACGGGTTCTATCCTGCAGTGTGTTCAGGAAAGAATGTCTCCAAACTCTATTATCCGTCTTATGTGAAGTCATATCTCGAAAAAGATGTCCGTGACCTTCTTAACATCAAGGATATGATGCAGTTCCTGCGCTTTATGAAACTTTGCGCTGCTCGTATAGGGTCAATATTCAACGCATCCGAACTTTCCGGAGAGGTCGGAGTGGATAGCAAGACAATCGCGTCTTGGCTTTCGGTATTGCAAGCTTCTTATATCATTTATCTTCTTCCGCCGTATTACGAGAATATCTCCAAGCGACTTGTGAAGTCGCCGAAACTTTATTTCTGTGACCCCGGTCTCGCCTGTTACTTGCTGGACATAGAGAGCCCCCGCCAGCTCAACAGAGACAAAATGCGAGGTAATATCTTCGAGAATTTTGTCGTGATGGAAGCCGTAAAACACAGGATGAGTGCTGGGAAAGACGGAGGTGTATTCTTTTACCGGGATTCCAATAAGAACGAAGTGGACTTGCTAGTCAAGGAAGAGGGAGAAATAACAGCTCTGGAAATCAAATCCTCACAGACCTACTCCAAGTCCTTCGCGGATACACTGGAAAAATTGCCGGGGTGGATCAAAACTCCAGTACGGAAAAGAGCTGTCGTTTATGCGGGAGACTTCGAGAACAATGCCGGAAAGATAGACATCATCAACTACAAGCACCTTGAAATCTAGGTCAGGTTTAAGATATGCATGCTTCTTTGAAAAACGGCTTGCTACTTCTCCTCGTAGATATCCATAGGGATTTTTGAGGGTCGACATACATAATCTGGCCAAGTACCTTTTCCAGATCGGTCATCTTTTTGCTCCAAGAGTTATGCCTCTTCAGGACAATGTGCTGTTGACCGTCTCCTCGCATCTGCCCATTTGCAACCAGATTTCCCACGCGGTACCTGGTACCGTATATTATTTGGTATGAAGGTATCACATGGTGCGCACGATAATAAAACAATTGTTCACATTTTTTGTAATCACATTTTTTGTAATCACATTTTTTGTAATCACATTTTTTGTAATCACATTTTTTGTAACGATGTAAAGATAGGAGATAGGACAAGAATTCATCCGGAAACAATTCGGGTTTCCGGCTCATGAATACAAAGAAGGTGGACTGGAAGTCAATCGACCTCAATCCACCTTCTTTTCCTATAATGCAATCATCTTGATGTTCGAGAGCTATCTCCTGTAAGGTGAAATGGTTATCGAGTAACTTTCTTTCCGGATAGGGAATATGTACTTGTCAAGAGGCTTGGGACCGCAAGATGCTCCTCCAAGGCCAAGTTGACGGAGGTCCAGATTGAGGCATACTTCCTCCCTTGCGGGTTTGATACCGTTTTTCCTTTCTTCTCCGTTCTGATGACGTGCGTACATGAGATCCTCCCAATCAAAGTGGAGAGCCTGTGCGAACAGAGGGGAATCGCTCTCGAACTTCACACCTTTGCCTTGGGCGTCGGTGAGGGCTATCCAACGGATGTCTCCGCGATAACCGTTATCCTGGGGACGGATGTAATTCTCATAGAGATCGGTAACGGTCGATTCGTAAACTCCGATGAAACTACCTGTACAGCGGTCTATGTAGTTCTCGGCGGGACCCCTTCCGTACCACTTGACCTGCTCAAGACTCTTGTCAAGAATCATGGAAAGTCCGAGCCTCGGAAGAGCGTCGGGCATATGTCCGTAAGGCTCGATGTCATTCTTTATGGTGATGGTTCCGTCCATGTTGAAGGAGTAGGTCGCCCGGTGGTCGAAGCCCGCTCCTTTTGATCCGGTTACATCAACATTCGCTTTCACATCTATTGATCCGTCCGCATTTTTGGTGACGGAAAGCCCCTTTGCCTGGTAGTTGAGCTGGGTCAGACCGTATGCCTTGAAAGGAGCTTTGCCCCTGTTCAGCCAAATGTCATTGTCCCCGAGAGCCCTCATGCAGGTAAGCCTTGGCCCCGTCACGCCATTGAGGTCAGCGAGGATACGTTTGCCGCCCACTTCGAGAGACATGAGGGTACCGGTCTTCTTGCTGAATGTGGCCGCATATTCTGCGGAAGTGACGGAAATGAGGTCGCCCTCCTCCTTTACAGAGGGGGCAGTCGCCATCTTTCCCTTCTGAGGAGTCTTGGCCGCTTTGGCGAGCAAAATCTGATCCGAAGCGACGACATGTCCTTTGTCCGCCCATATTGTGGCATCTTTGAGACGGAATTCTACGTTGAGGAAATACTCCTTGTCGTTCTTGAAGGCATAACCTGTTTCAGGGAGAGAAACTTCCACGGTTTTCAGGGGAGCCACGGAAGGAATATTCCATATACCTTCGGCCACCTTTACTCCGTCTTCGAGGAGTACCCAGCAGGGAGTATATGCTCCCGTTTCCGTGAATGAGAAGCGGTTCCAGACGGTGGCCTTGCCTTCGGAAGAGGGCTTTACCACTATCTGGCGATAGACATGGCCGACTTCCACGAGTTTCGCGGTGACTTTCCTGTCCGGGCGGATGACTCCGTTGCAGCAGAAGGGACCGCTGTTCGGGAGTTCGTCATAATCTCCTCCGTAGGCCATGATAAGGACGGGATCGCCGTTGGCGTCGAACCGGGTAGTCTTCTTTACGAGGCTCTGATCCACCCAGTCCCAGATGCATCCTCCGATAAGAACGTCTGAAGAATAGAAGGCTTCCCAATATTCCTCGAGATTGCCGATTGCGTTACCCATAGCGTGGGCATATTCGCACATGAAGAAGGGTTTAGCCGTCTTTCCTCTCTCGTATAGCCAATCAACCGAAGCGTACATCCTGGAGTCCACTTCCATGTCTTCGTTTCCCCTTTCCCAATGGATGGGGCGGGTCGGATCGATTTTCTTCACTGCGTCCCTTGCCACGATGAAATCGTTGCCGTGACCGGTCTCATTTCCGAGAGACCACATGAAGATGGAAGCGTGGTTACGGTAGTTGAGGGCATTGTTGGCGTTCCTTTCAACGATTGGGGTTTCCCACTCGGGGAAGCGTCCAAGACCCTTCTCCTGGTAACCCATTCCGTGTCCTTCGACATTCGCCTCGGCGACTACGTAGATGCCGTATTTGTCGCACAGGTCATACCAGGAATGGTGGTCCGGGTAGTGGGAGGTCCTGACGGTGTTGATATTGTATTTCTTCATCAGAAGAATGTCATCCAGCATTTCCTGCATGGAGACGGTCCTTCCGTTCAGGGCGGAATGCTCATGACGGTTGACGCCTTTGAACTTGACTATCTTGCCATTGATATAGAAGGCGTTGTCAATGATTTCGACCTGCTTGAGTCCGACCTTCGTTGAGCGTATGTCACTTCCGGCTTTGATCACCAAAGTGTACAGATACGGGTCTTCAGCACTCCAGAGGTGAGGTTTCCTCACAGTGATGCTACTCTCCGCTCCTTTGAATCTGCCGACAATCTTATTGGAGGCGTCGTAAAGCTCGGCTGTGATGCCGGGAGCGCTTGCTGAAACGCTCAGGTCAACCTTTGCGGCGGTGTAATTGTTGAGAAGAGTCGTCCTGACGAAAAAGTCCTCGATCCGCGCTTTGGGCATCGCTATGAGGCTCACGTCACGGTATATGCCCGAGAAACGGAACATGTCCTGATCTTCAAGATACGATCCGTCGCACCAGCGGTACACTTCAACGGCGAGAAGATTCTTGCCGCTCCTGATGTAAGGGGTGATGTCGAACTCGTCCGGGAGTTTGGAGTCCTCGGCATAACCGACCTTCTGGCCGTTCACCCAGACATAGTATGCGGAGTAAACTCCGTCGAAGCGGAGAATCACATCCCTTCCTGCCCAGTTGTCGGGAATGGTGAATTCAGTCCTGTACGATGAGACTGGATCGTAGTCTTCCGTCCCGAAGCTGTAATCCCTGATGATGGGCGGTTCAGCCTGATGGGGGTAGGTCACATTGGTGTAGCCGGGATTTCCGAAACCTCTGGTCTCGACGCAGCTGGGGACGTCGATGGTCTGCCAGTTGGAGTCATCGAAGTCCGTCCTGTAAAAATCTTTGGGCCTTCTGGAAGGGTCTCCCACCCAAGAGATCTTCCAGTCCCCGTTGAGGGATTGGACGTAGGGGGTGGATGGCTCAAGCGCATCAGTCAGTGCATCCTTCACGGAAGCGAGAGGCATGGAATACGCCCTTGCGGGAAGCCGGTTGATGCTGTTCACGGTCGGGTCTTCGAGCTCGGGGGCCAATACCTGTGAAAAGCAAAAACTGCATCCCATGCTCAGAAGCAGAGCGGATAGGAATAGTTTACGCATATGCAATAATGGTTGATTGGTTTTATTGTGTTTGGTTTTTGTGTGATAAAGGTGTTCCAAAATTATATTTTTATTACGACAAATCCTTGTATTTGCTGTACTTTGTGGCGGATGCGAAGCATCCAGGATGTCGCGAAGGTTGAGGAAGAATGAGGTTTTGCGTTGATGTCTCATTTTTTATCGTTAAGTTTGTAGGGAACAATCAAACACAACTGATATGGATTTCACACCGATACAGAAACAGGCCATAATCGGCCTTGTCGTAGGTCTCGTCGAGGCTGATTCATGGATAGATGATGAGGAGATAGAGTTCTCTCAGGAAGTTATGGAAGCGCTTGAGTGCACGGACGAGGATTTTGAGTTGGGACAGGAAATGCCCCTTCTCCAAGCCCTTGTGGTTGTCAAGAATATGACCGAGGAGCAGAAAAGCGCTGTCTCCGATGTCCTGAGCGCCACGATCGTAGCTGACAGGATCATTACCGCGGAAGAAGCCGCCATCTTTGATTACGTCAGTGAACTGACCGGAATCGATGAAATCCTTGATGAGGACGAAAGGAAGAAAGAAGAGGCTCTCAAGGAACTGGCTTCCGAGGCTGACTGATTTTAATTCAACTCAACTTTCGCAGTCAGCATGAAAGTGATAGTCACCGGAGCATCCGGTTATGTGGGGGAGGGCGTCCTTCTGGAATGCCTCTCCAACGACCATGTGGAGAAAGTACTCAGCATCGGCCGTCGTCCGTGCGGTCACACTCACCCCAAGTTGGAGGAATATATTGTAGAAGATTTTATGGGGTTGAAGGAAGGCGATTCCAAGTTGGAAGGTTATGACGCGGTCTTTTTCTGCGCCGGAATCAGCAGCGTCGGTATGCCGGAGGAAAAGTATAAGGTGATAAGCCATGACATTCCGATACATTTCGCGGAGATTCTTCCTCACAAGGAGAAGATGACGTTCATCTATGTCAGCGGAGCCGGCAACTACAAGTCGACGTCCCAGATGTGGGTCAGGGTCAAGAAATCCACTGAAGACGGTCTTGCCTCGATGCCTTTCAAGGGCGAATTCAATTTCCGTCCGGCGATCATGACCTGGTACAAAGGACAGAAACACATCCAGAAGATGCAGTATGCATTTCGGGTGTTCTATCCGCTTATCCGGCTTTTGGGAGGCGGCAATACCATGTCCGAGGTGGGACGTGCTATGATATCGGCGTCCGAAGGGGGATATCCGACCCATACCATAGGGGTATATGATATTATCAAACTGTCACGTCGGCTCGGGTAGAACCCGTTGCCGGCTTTTTCAGTTCCGAAAATGAGATCACGAAGTTTTCCGTTTACTCGTATAGGGGCCATTGTTCTTGCGGCCTTTGTTTTACCTATGCTTATGCTTTCATGCGGAAAGAGTTCTTTCGGCGGAAGGGAGGTGTTGGATTTCGACAACTCCTGGTCTTTCTCCTTGACCGGAGAGGAGACCGACGCGTCAGCACCTTCGTTCGATGACGCATCCTGGAGGGTTCTGAATCTTCCTCACGACTGGTCGATAGAAGGAGATTTCGAAGAGGACTCTCCCACGGGAACCGGAGGAGGGGCCCTTCGCGGAGGAATAGGGTGGTACAGGAAAACCTTCACTGTGCCCTCAGCTTGGAAAGACCGCAAAGTGTCCATCGAGTTCGATGGCGTGTATATGAACTCCACGGTGTTTGTCAACGGGGAAGAGGTCGGGAACCGTCCCAACGGTTTCGTGTCATTTTCATATGACATTACACCGCATCTTCGTTTCGGAAAGAAGAACACTGTCGCCGTCAAGGTTGACAATTCCCTGCAGCCCAACCTCAGGTGGTACTCGGGGAGCGGCATATACCGTAATGTCAGGTTGGTCGTCACGAATCCTTCGAGAATAGCTTACAGCGGAACTTTCGTTTCCGCCCAACTCCTGTCCTCTTCGGAGGCCAAGGTCACCATAAGCACTGAAGTTGAAGGTGATGGTGCGGGCCTTATAGCCAAGACCTCCATTCTGGATGCATCCGGGCTCGTTCTGGCATCGGGAGAGGCTTCAGTGTCGGAGGGCAAGGCTGAGGCGGTAGTATCTATACGGTCTCCGCATCGCTGGAGTATCGGAGATCCTTATCTTTATACGGCAAGGACCGAACTCATTTCCGGAGGAAAAGTTATCGATGAGTGCGATACTCCATTCGGGGTAAGAACAATACGCTTCGATGACAAGGAAGGATTCTTCCTCAATGGAGAGCACGTTATGATAAACGGAGTGTGCCTCCATCATGACCTCGGATGTCTCGGGTCAGCCGTGAACACGAGAGCCCTTGAGAGGCAGCTTGAGATATTGAGGGGAATGGGATGCAATGCTATCCGTACCTCTCACAACCCTCCCGCTCCTGAACTTCTCGACCTTTGTGACAGGATGGGGTTCCTGGTGCAGGATGAGGCTTTCGACGTATGGAGGAAAAAGAAGACCACATACGACTATTCCAGGTTTTTCGGGGAATGGTACAGGAAAGACCTTGAGGATTTCGTGAAGAGGGACCGTAACCATCCTTCCGTCATCATGTGGAGTATCGGCAATGAAGTGCTTGAGCAATGGACTGACGCCGCGGCCGATACCCTTTCCCTCGCGGAAGCTAACCTTCTTCTCAACTTCGGTCATCAGGCGAATACTGAGGATGGTGGAACCCATGTGAATGCTGTCCTTACCAAGACATTGGCCGATATCGTAAGAGGCCTGGATACGACAAGACCCGTTACTGCCGGATGCAATGAAACCGGAACTTATAACCACCTTTTCCAGAGTGGTGCCTTGGATGTGATCGGTTTCAATTATCATAATGTTGACATACCCTCGGTAGGGGATAACTTCCCCGGCAAGCCGTTCATAGTTTCAGAGAGCGTGTCGGCTCTGATGACGAGGGGCTATTACCGGATGCCGTCGGACCAGATGTTCGTATGGCCGTCGAGATGGGACATCCCGTTCTATGACCCTTCGCTCAGTTGTTCATCCTATGACAACTGTCATGTGCCATGGGGCAATACTCACGAAGAGGAGTTGAAGGTCATCCGTGACAATCCTTTTGTCAGTGGCCAGTTCATATGGACCGGATTCGATTACATCGGTGAGCCCACTCCATATGGTTGGCCTGCGAGAAGTTCGTATTTCGGTATTGTCGATTTGGCCGGATTTCCGAAGGATGTCTACTACCTGTATAAATCCGAGTGGACTGATGAAACCTTCATACATCTTTTCCCTCATTGGAATTGGGAAGAAGGCCAGGATGTGGACATGTGGTGCTATTACGGCGGAGCGGATGAAGTTGAACTGTTCGTGAACGGAGTCTCCCAAGGCAGAAGTTCCAAAACTGCAGACCGCCTTCATGCCGAATGGCGTGTGAAATTCGTTCCCGGAAAAGTTGAGGCAGCCGCATACAAGGATGGCAAGGAAATCGGTCGCCAAAGGATCAATACAGCCGGCAACCCCAGCCAAATAAGGCTTACTCCGGACAGGGCAAAGCTCAATGCGGACGGCAAGGACCTTTCTTTCGTCACAGTTGAAATTCTTGACAAAGAAGGCAATCTTTGCCCTTGGGCGGATAATCTGGTGGAGTTTGAGGTCACGGGCCCGGCTTTCATCGCCGGAGTGGACAACGGTTCACCCATATCCATGGAAAGGTTCAAGGACAACAAGCGTCATGCCTTTTACGGCAAGTGCCTGGTAGTCCTCCAAAATAGCGGATCTGCCGGTGATATATCTTTGAAAGCCACATCGGAGGGATTGGAGACGATGGAGATTCAACTTCGTACGGTCAAATGATTTTCAGAAAAACACACAAATGAAAGCGGTTTTGCAAAGAGTATCGCACTGTAGCGTTACAGTTGACGGTCAGACAATTTCATCAATAGGTACAGGACTTCTGGTTCTTTTGGGAGTAGGGTATGAAGATACAGATGTCGACATCAGCTGGCTGGTCCGAAAGATATCCCAGATGAGGATATTTCCTGATGAGAATGATGTGATGAATCTCAGCGTCATGGACACAGGTGGAGATATACTCGTAGTGAGCCAATTCACGCTCATGGCTTCATGCAAGAAAGGGAACAGACCTGCTTATATCGCGGCGGCGTCACAGGATATCGCTGTCCCTATGTATGAATCATTCTGTTCTGCCCTTTCCGCAGCTATCGGAAAACAAGTACAGACAGGAAGGTTTGGTGCGGATATGAAGGTTGAACTTCTCAACGACGGTCCGGTTACAATATGCCTGGATTCCAAGAATCCGGTTTGAAAACAGTTGTAGGCGATCTGCTCACAGACGGTTCAACTTTAGTCATATTTACAAAGATGTTGAGTATTCGTTGGGTTTGACGAAGACCAAAGAGTCGACATTGATTATTACACCTAGGTGAACAATTACAGGATGCCTCCATACAAGAGGATTGATGTGGGTTTTTATCTACGCACTGAGAAGAAACATGTGCAGACATTGAACGTCGGAGTGTACAATCTCCTCAATACCCATAATCCGTTCATGATAACTTACGACCAGACTGATGGAGAGTGGAAACAGATTTCCCTTCTTCCGATAATGCCGAGCTTCAGTTACAGTATTGAGTTTTAGCTTTTTGAAGGAACGGAAACTCCGTATGGCCTCAGTCATCCCACCTTCTTAGGGGGAACCATCTTTTGTACGTAAGCATTCTCCAAATCCATTCAACAGGACCGAAGCGGAAGAATTTGAGCCAGATGTAGCTGAAACCCGCCTGGAAAAGATATACTCCCAGAGCAATCAGTTCCGTAAGGGCGAGAGAAGCATTTCTTCCGAGTCCCAGCCACGCTCCGTAGAAGATCAGAATGCCGAAAAAGGATTGGCCGAGGTAATTCGTGCAGGCCATTTTCCCCGGTTTCGCGAATACCTTCCACAGGCCGGAATTCTTGCTCCTGATGAAAAGAAGGCAGAACAGTGCCGCGTACCCGAATCCGGTAGGATAGACGCTCACAAGGTAAAGGAAGGAGTGGAATACGTTACCTATAGGGTAACCGTTCATCGCATGTGCCGCATAGATGAGCGACAGGGGAAGACCGGCGCAGAGGCCTATTTTCGCGACCTTGCGGAGAAGATCCGCATTTCCTTCCAGATCGGCGTATATCTTCCTTCTCCCGATCACGAATCCGACCAGAAACAGTCCCAGCACTTTGAAATACCTGTGCGAATCCACGAACTCGTACATCCTTTCAATTGACCCTTGGATGAGGAAGTTCTGGACATCGGAGTAGGACTTGGATTCAATGAGATATGGGGCCAGGGTTTCTTCCGTTATTCCGTATTCGGACGCTTTGCGCAGCCATGCGTCGTGAAGAGGAGCCGACAGACTGATTCCTGCGAGAGAACATACAGCATCGCTTACAAGGGGAAGGCAAAGTATTATTCCGGCGAAAGAAAGGATCTTTTTGTCGGAGAATGAAGTGAACAGCGGCAGCAACATGCCCATGAGGGCGTAAAGCATCAGAATGTCCCCGCTCCAAAGGAGCATAAGGTGCAGGAATCCGATCAGAAGGAGAACGAACATTCTTCTCAAGAACAGTCTGTTCCCGTCAATTCCCTTTTCTTTCGTGTTGCCGAGTATGATGGAAAATCCGATTCCGAAAAGAAGGGAAAAGAGTGTATAGAACTTCCCGTCAATGAAAATGTACTGCAGCCATCTTATGATTCTGTCAAGTCCCGCTCCGTTCATTGCGGCGACCTCTTCCGCGCTCTTGAAGGTCCAGAGGGAGAATTCGGGGTAATTGGCGAGGATGATTCCAAGAATCGCGAATCCCCTCAAGGCATCGAGGCTTACGTATCTCTTTTTGACCGGAGCGGGGGAGGAATCGGGGGAAGATGCTGTTGTCGTTCGTTTCATGTGTGCTGAAAATCCTTTCTTTGTGCTTATATTTGGCAAAGTTAGAAAAAATCAATGAAGCGACTGTCGTTTTACTTCCGTTATCACATGTCTGCAGCACTTGCTGCCGTATTAATTTCTGTTACAATGATTTCCTGTGCGGACAACTCCCCTTACTCTTCACTGGAGAACGGGGACCTCATTTTCCAGGCGAATACCGGAAGCGATTTCGTTTCCGCCATTGAGGCTGTCACAAAAGCGGGGGATACGCTTATGTCATTCTCCCACGTGGGGATCATCTGTAAGACCCGAGAAGGCATATCCGTTTTGGAAGCGACACCTGAAAAGGGCGTATGCGTCACTGCGATGGAGGATTTCCTGCGTTCTTCGGCTCATGATCAGGAGGGACATCCCCTTGTGAGAGTTATGCGTTATACGGGAGAAGACCACGATGAGGTATGCGGTCGTGCCATAGAAAGGGCGATGTCCCATCTTGGAAAAGGATATGATTTCGCCTTCGATCCTGGAATGGAGGCGGTGTACTGCAGCGAACTGGTCTTCGGGAGTTACGTTGATTCGGAGGGGAATCCCATATTCAGCTCCAATCCGATGACGTTCAAGGATTCTTCGGGGGAGACTTCACCCTTGTGGGTGGATTATTACGCGAAACTGGGAAAGGAAATCCCGGAAGGTGAGATGGGAACCAATCCCAATGACATGTCAAGGGAAGTCCTTCTGGAAACGGTCCCCGTGGTTTTCCCTTAGAACATCCGGAAATTCCTCCGGCCTAGCCTAGCTCCTTTCACTCCTTTGGTGGAAATCTTCACCGGAACGATCGTCCCGTCTTTGCGGAAGACGAGAGGGTCAATGCACACAACCCTGTCGTTGCCGTCCACCTGATCCAGAGGATGACGGTGGTAAACGATATAGTATTCGTTCCGCATCTGTCCTTTGAGCACCGAATGGTGACCGGCACCGGTGGCTACCGCAGGGTCGCTTTCCAGGATGGTGCCGATCCTTTCGAACGGACCGAGAGGGCTGTCCGACATTGCATAAGCCACCCTGTAATCATCCGCAGTCCAATTGCCTTCGCTCCACATGAAATAGTACTTCCCGTCACGTTTCATCAAGAAAGGGCCTTCGACGTATCCTTCGGGCGTAATTTCCTTGAATGTCTCACCGTCTTCAAAAGTTGAGATGCTCAGAAGGTCATCCGAAAGCCTGACCACATTGCAATGCCCCCAACCTCCGTAGTACATGTAGGTTTTCCCGTCGTCATCGGTGAAGACCTGTTGGTCGATCGGTTGGGCACCGTTCACCACTTCGTCTATGAGAGGATGGCCGAGGGCGTCCTTGAAAGGACCTTCGGGAGAGGAAGCAGTCGCGACCCCTATTCCTCCTTCTCCCTTTTCATGCATGTCATTGCCGCCGAAGAAAAGATAGTATGTCCCGTTCCTTTCCACGACCGACGGTGCCCAAAGGGCCCTACGGAGCCACGGGATATCCTTTGAGGAAATGATCTCCGGATGGCGGGTCCAGTGGACCAGGTCCTCCGAGGAGAAGGCGTCGAGGTATACCTGCTCGTCATAAGGCAAGGAGGACGTCGGGTAAATCCAGTACGTTTTCCCGAAAACCGCCGCTTCAGGGTCGGCGTATTTCCCCTCCAAGATGGGATTGCCGCTGTAGCCACCGTCTGAAAGAGTCATGAATGTGAACAGGAATGCCAAAATGATGAAGGCTATTCCGGAAATCGTCGAACTTTTTGCAGCCATACTCTGGGGAATCTAATAGCCGGGATTCTGTTTCATAGACTGGTTGTAGAGGAGTACATTCCCCGGAATGGGGAAGACGGTTGTGTATCCGCTGCTCTCGTTTTCGAGAGCCGGTCGATCCGAATAAGAGCGAGTGAATTTCCCGAAACGGATGAGGTCGTTTCTCCGCCATCCTTCCCAGGCGAATTCCATCAGCCGATCGTCCAGGATGTTCTCCATGGTGGCTTCCCTTTCGGGTGCTCCCGCCCTTTCCCTGACCTTCGAGAAGGGTGCCGAACCGTCATGGCCATTGCGGATGAGGGCTTCAGCCTCCATCAGGAGAACGTCCGCATATCTGAACAATACGATATCGTTGTCCTGGAGTTTCCCTTCGGAAAGGGCATTGGGGTCAACCTCGTATTTGCGCATCCTCGCTCCGGCGGTTTTCTCCCACTCGCTTCCGGAAAGGTCCAGCCGGACTTTCTCCGGATAATAGATGAGGGGACTTCCGTCTCCCGTTTTTATCGTATTTCCTTTCAGGTCCTGGACTTCTCCCCAATAATAGTTGGCGTCGAATCTGGGGTCCAGATCATTGTCCGGAGAGTCGATGCCTTTGAATCCGTATACCGCAATCGCGTCCACGGTGGCGCAGGATCCGTTCTCGGCCGCGCATCCCAGAGCCGCTCCATGGTAGTAATGGCGGGTTCGAAAAAGATACTGGAACTCGTTGTCCAGAAGATCCTTGTCCATCGGAATCGTGAAGATGTTTTCACCGGAGGACTCGTTGTAGATGGTGAATGGGTCGCTGTATGAGGGGTCGAGAGCATAATTGTCGTCGAGCATTCCGCAGTAGTGGAGGCATGCCTCCCAGGCGTTCATGGTTTTCCCTCCGATCGTGAATGTCATTTTCCCGCCATCCGGCATTTTACCGTCTGAAGTGTTGTCGTCGCGATATACTTCCGCATTGAGATAAATCTTCGCCAGCAGGAAGGCGGCAACATCTTGCGTGATTCTGCCGTAATACTGTCCTTTGGCCGTGCTCTTTTCGGCGGAGAGAAGCGGAAGCGTTTCCTCCAGCTCACTTGCAACGAAGGAGAAAACTTCGCTTCGCCGGCTCTGGAGAACATTCCCCATTGTCGCTTCAGGATCGGTCACGATCGGAACGGGTCCGAACATGTCCATCAGGTAGAAATGGTACATCGCCCTGAGGGCCCTTATTTCGGCGATGTATTCCCGCTTTTGTCCATTTTGCAGCAGGGACGTCTTTTCTATCGTGTCGATTGACCGGTTGCAAAGGACGATCACCTTGTAGAGGTATTCCCATGTGGCGAGCAGACTTCCGTCTCCTTCATTCCATGTGTGCAGGTAGAGTCTTTGCCAGAACCCTCCGTCATACCAGTCGGCTCCACGGGTGGGTATCATGGCCTCATCGGTTGTGAATGTGTTGAAGTCGTATACTCCCCGGTATGTCCCCTGGAGGCCGTTGCTGTCGGAATTGCCTCCGATGTTGCTGTACAGTGACGCAACCGTCCCGAGGAAGAGGTTGTGGGCATCCGGATAGGCTTCTTCTTCGGATATCTGGTCCTTGGGCGACTCGTCCAGAAAGCCTCCGCATGATGAAAGGCTGAGTGTAGCCCCGATGCATACCATAAAAGCAAGTACGCTGAACTTTGATGTGGAATATCTTTTGAACATGGCGTCAGGTCTTTAGAATTGTATGCTGAGTCCCAGAGAATATGAACGGTAGACCGGGAAACTTATCTTGTCGTCAAGACCCAGAGTCCCGTTCACGGCAGATGAGTTGATGATAGGAGTGAGGCCCGAGTATCCCGTAAAGGTTACGAGGTTGTTCAGCGATGCGGAAACCCTGAGGTTCTTGGCGTACTTGACTCTTCTTACCGGGATGTTGTATCCGATGGTGAGATAGTCGATGTTGACGTAGTCTCCCTTCTCGAGGTAGTAGTCCGTGGCCGTTTGGTCGTGGATGTTCTTTTCCGGAGCCTTGGAGAGGACATTGTAGTCCGCAAGTCCGGCCATATTCATGTAGCTGAGGGCCGTGCCGTTGTAGATCTTGTGCCCGAAGGCCCCGTTTATCTGCGTCGAGACATCCCATGAACGGAACCTGAAACTTATGTTCGCGCCCATGACCGCTTTCGGCATGGCCTGTCCGGCTATTCTTCGGTCCTTGCCTTCGGCTATGTCGATGACACCGTCTCCGTCAAGGTCTTCTACTTGGTAGGAAACGGTCCCGTCGCTGTTCGTGACAAGTCCGATGCAGTGGGGAAGGTAGAAAACACCAAGAGGCTGGCCTATGATCTGGTAAGTGATGTCGTTGTATCCCCCGTGGAATCCGGCTCCGTTCAGAGATGCGATCGGTGCCATATCCGGGGCTTCGAGATATTCCCCTTCATAATATCCGCTGAGGGAGAGGAGACGGTTGCGCTGGAAAGAAACGTTCACATTGACGTTCAGGGACATGTCGCTACGTGAGATGATGTTTCCGCCGAGACCGATTTCGAAACCGGAGTTGGACATTTCACCGAGATTGGCAAGAAGTTTATTGTAAGCGAAAGGAGGTACGCTCACGTCGTAGTTGTACAGCATGTCCGTCGTTTTCGAATAGTACCAGTCCGCGGCGAATGAAATCCTGTCGTTGAGGAACGTTGCGTTGATTCCGAGGTTCACGGTGGAACGGACTTCCCATTTGAGGTCGGGATTGGCGTTCCGTATTATGCCCATGGTGATGACGGGTGCTCCGGCTTCAAGAACCACTCCGGCGGGCTTCATCAGCTGCATGGAATTGTATGAGCCGATTGCATCCTGGTTGCCGGACCGGCCGACTCCGGCGGTGAATTTCAGTGAAGAGATCCATCCTATCTCCCGGATGAAATCTTCCCTGTCGGCGTTCCATGCCATGGAAACCGAGGGGAAGAATCCCCATTTGTGGTTTTGGCCGAATTTCGAAGAAGCGTCGGCCCTGGCGTTGGCGGTGAGGATGTACTTCCCGTCAAAAGCGTAGCTGAGCCTTCCCATGAACGAAAGCAGTCTCGGATCTTCATAAAAGGACCCCGTGCCGCCCCAAGGGCGATAGGCTCCGGCCTCGAGGCTGTTGTATCCGAAGGCGTCGGTGGTGAATCCCGTGACGGTGGTATTGAATCCGTCCGTTTTCCTCTCCTGGGCTTCCGCGAGCTCGAGGATTTCAAGATGATGTTTCCCCCAGTCGTTGGAATATGTCAGGACGGCGTTTCCGAGGATATCCCTCAGTTTGCTCTCGCTTCTGAAGGCTCTTGCCCTTCCCCAGACAGATGTCGGAAAATACTGCGACAGGTCCACGACATTGTAGGAGTATGAGCCGAAAAGGGAAAGGGACCAGTGGGGCGAGAAATTGAAACGTGTCCTCAGATGGGCGTTGAAATGCGCGTTGTCCTCGTCATTCTTTTTCTCCAGAAGGGCGAGGGGATTGTTTATCTGGCTCGCTGAAGGTATCCCCTCATAACTGCCGCCGACCTTTTCCTTGCCGAAGGTGGGGTTGAATGTGGCGGCCGAGTAGAACAGCTTCTGCGGGTCATGGATCAGGGAACTTCTCGTCAGTGATCCGAAGATCCCCAGGTCTACTTGCATGAATCCGTCGAAAGCGTTCTGCGAAAGGTCCAGCTTCGTGATGTAGTTCCTGTATCCGTTCGTTTTCACGACGGTGGGGTGATCCTGGATTCCTATGGAGGCCCTGTAGCTGGCGTCTTCCCCGCCTCCTCCGAAAGCGAGATGGTGGTTATGGACCGCCCCGGTCCTGGCTATCGCTTTCTGGAAATTGGTGTCATGGCCCCTGTCGATTATCCCGATTCCGAGAGAGGACGCCGCCTTTCTGTATCCTTCGGCATCCAGCATGTCAAGGAAACGGTATGGCGCCTCTACAGCGAAGTTTCCGTCGTAGCTTATGCGGAATGATCCTCCGCTGCCCTTTTTTGTCTGCACTTCTATCACACCGGCCGCTCCTCTTGAACCGTATTGTGCGGTCTCGGCGGCGTCCTTGAGAATCGTGAAACTCTCTATGTCGGCGGGATATATGGTGTTGAGGGTGGCAAGATCGGATGAGACTCCGTCAATTATCACAAGGGGATCGTTGCCTCCGGTTAGCGAGGTTGTACCTCTTACTCGGACAGTGTTGAGCATGGAGGATGAGTTTCCCCTTGAAATGCTCACACCGGCCGACTGTCCGGAGAGGGCTTCGAGGGAGTTGTTGACAAGGCCCTTGTTCATTTTGTCTTGGGTGACCATGTCGGCCTTGCCGGTCATGTTTCTTTCGTCGCCTTCGACGTAGCCGATCCTGACTACGGCTCTCTTCAGGGAATCCTGTTGGGCGTAAGCGGCATCGCAGAACAGCAGCGCCCCTGCCGCGAGCAAGGCGGTTCCGAAAAACGGGATGAAGGGATTGGGACGGGATGTCATATGGAGTGGAATTGGGGTACTTCAGTCGGTTGTCATGTCCCGGCCTTTATTCCGGGACAAATACAAAAATAGCCATTTTTTGCTGACAATGGGACAATCAAAACAATAAGAGATCGGATTGGAGAAATTTGCTTACGCATGAAGGAGGAGAGCTCCGGCAGTCTTTAGGCGAAAAGGAAGATTTTGTCAAAAGATTGTTGATTCTGAGATGTTCCATTGGTGAAAAACTGACTATATTTGCACCCGGAAAACAACTAAAATCGGATACAAATGAGAACTTTATCAAAAATCATCTCTCTCGCTCTCGCTTTCGCGGTCATTTCCTCCTGCGGGCAGGGCAAGACAACTGAATCCCAGGCAACATCTTCAACACAGTCAACCATGATTGAGCAGACCACTCCCAATCCAGAGAACGCCGCCCTTGTGCAGCAGTTCCTCAAGAAGGTCGGTACTTATTACCTCGCTACAGTGGAAGGAGACCAGCCGCGTGTCCGTCCCTTCGGAACCGCCGAAATCTTCGAAGGCAAACTTTACATCCAGACCGGAAAAGTGAAGAACGTTTACAAGCAGCTCATCGCCAACCCCAAAGCTGAAATCTGCGGTTTCAACGGCAGCGAGTGGATACGTATCCAGTGCGAACTCATCCCCGATGAGAGGATTGAGGCAAAGCAGGACATGCTTGACAAGAACCCCTCTCTCCAGGGCCAGTACAAAGCTGACGACAACAACACTATCGTCTTCTACCTGCGCAACGCTACGGCTACGATTTCATCGTTCACCGCCGAACCCAAAGTATACAAGTTCTAGTATTTCGGAAAGTATTCCGTAAACGACGAAGGGCGACTTCTCCATGAAGCCGTCCTTCGCGTTTTATTGTCGGTCGTAAGCGGTCGCTTACAGATCTTTTCCTTGGGTAATTGCCCTGTATTCCGCCGGTGTCATTCCCGCCTGACGCCGGAATGCCGTGAAGAAGTACTCGTAGTTGTCGTATCCCATGGCATAGGCGATCTCCTTGATCGAAAGGGTACTGTTTGTCAGTTCTTCCTTTGTCTTGTTGAACTTCATCTCCTGGATGTATTTTGCGGGGGAGAATCCCGTATACTCCTTGAACACCTTGCGGAAGTTGGAATACCCCATGCAGAGGGCCTTGGCGATCTCTTCGGGTTTGATGGTGCGGTACTGCTCCATTATCATGATCTTGGCCCTGTTTATCTGGTCGCCCAGTTCGCTTGACCGGTATGTCTCGTTCTTTTCGTAGAAGTATGCCAACCCGAGCAGATGGGTCACGATGCTTGAAAGCAGTTGCTGGAATCCGGATTCCTGTTCCATTGCCACTTTGATGGCGTTGTCATAAAGTTCTACAACGTCATTGTGCAGTCCCACGGTGTATATGGGTTTGGCTTTAGAGAAGAAGCCGTTGCCCAGCCATTTGTGCATATGGTCTCCGCTGAATCCGATCCAGAACTCTTTCCATCCCGTATCGGGATCCGGATAATAGGAATGCCATTCTCCGGGGAACAGGAGGAACATCGTTCCCTTTGTCACGGGTACCTTGTGCCCCAGGGATGCGCTTGTGAAGTAACCTTTCCCTTTTGTTATGTAAAGAAGCTGATATTCGTTAAGGATCCTTCCTTTCTCGGCGGAGAAAAGATATCTCGAAGGGTGATTGGACGGAGGGTAGGGCATACCGGGGCCGATCTCCTGAAACCCCACAGAATTGACGGCCATGCCCCAAAGGAGGTCGTTGGGGTTGATGACGAGGTATTTCAAGTGCAGGGAATCGTCGATGTGCTGGATTTCCTCCTCGCGCTGCTGTTGCTCCTCGGGGTTGATTTCGGGGGCCTCAGTTCCCGAAGGTCGGTTGTTTTCTTCCATGATTTGTTGGGACTTATATTATTGTTTGCGGTTTTCGGCTCTGTTTGTCAAAAAACGCAGTGTGCTAAGTTAGTCATTCTATCCGGTTTTGCAACTCTCCGGACGAAAAAAAGAACAAATTTCCGCCACTTCACCGCATCTTGCCCTGGAATGCCAAGAATTGCAATCTTTGTTTTTTTGATTGTCGGAGACATTTCAGTGGAAAGAAATGTCCAAGGTCCTAACTCGTTATCTGATATTTTGTCGTAGACGATAAGATGCTGAACTTGTTGAAGGACCGGGTGATATATTTCAAATTTTGACAATATCAATTTGATTATTGCCATATGTTTTCTTTTTATACCTCAAATTGTTATTTTTACGATGCCTATTACGGAGAAACCGGATAAGATTGAACATACAACACAAACCAATTAATATCACACATTATGAAGAAGTTCAGTTTGTTGGCCATTTCGGCCGCGATGGTGCTCACCGTTGCCGGTTGCGGCAACTCGGGCGCTCCTTCCGGTAGGGCTGCCGCCGAATTGGAGGAAGGATTCGTGAATCCTCCTTCCGAGGCAAAGCCCCGCGTATGGTGGCATTGGATGAACGGAAACATCACCAAAGACGGTGCACTCAAGGACATTGAGTGGATGAATCGCATCGGACTTGGCGGATTCCAGACATTCGACGCCGCGCTCACAACTCCCCAGATCGTTGATCACAGGATCATCTACATGACGGAAGAATGGAAGGACGTTTTTTCCGCCATCACCGAAAAAGCACATTCATACGGAATGGAGATGGCTATCGCCGGATCCCCCGGTTGGAGTGAGTCAGGAGGCCCTTGGGTCGCTCCCGAGCAGGCGATGAAGAAAGTCGTCTGGAGTGAAACCGCAGTCAAGGGCGGCGCTTCATTCAACGGCAAACTTCCTGCTCCTCCCTCAGTTTCAGGTACTTTCCAGAATATCGCCCAGGGTAGGGGAGGTTTCTCGGGCAATGCCGAGAACAACAAGACCCACTATGAGGACATCGCAGTCATCGCCATCAAACTTCCTGCGGAATATTCTGATGCCGCTCCCAAGGTCATATCCAACGGCGGACCTTTCAATTATTCTCAGCTTACAGATGGCGATCTTGTCTCTGCCAATACTCTCGCTTACAAGAACAACAATGATGATTCTTACATCACCTATGAATTCCCCGAAGCGAGGACAGTGTACGGAGTGACTCTCGTAGGTTCTGCCGGAGGTGGAAGAGGCTTTGGTCGTGGTGCTACCGGTAACGCTCCCGCTCTGGAGTCCAGCAACGACGGAAAGACTTTCACCAAGGTTGTTGACCTCTCCGGTGCCGCCAACGGCGTTACGGATATCGCTTTCCCCGCCGTTACGGCAAAAGCATTCCGCGTAGTATACAAGAAACCCGCTCCCCAGCCGGCTATGAATATCCCCGGAGGCTTCGGTGGAATGTTCCCCGGAATGGGTGCACAGGCCGCTCCCCGTGGAGTTCCCGTGGCTGAGTTCAATCTCCACTTCACACCCAGGGTCAACCACTTCATCGAGAAGGCAGGCTTCGCTACCAACCCCGATCTCTCCCAGTTCCCCACACCCGCGATCGCTGCAGGAAAGGCTCCCGCCGAGGCTGATGTGGTCGACCTCACTTCCAAGATGGGTGCTGACGGCACTCTCGCTTGGGACGCCCCCGCAGGAAACTGGAAGGTCATCCGTTTCGGATACTCCCTCACCGGACATCAGAACAGCCCCGCTTCTCCCGAGGCTACAGGTCTTGAGGTTGACAAACTCGACAAGGAAGCCGTTACAGACTACTTCAACAAGTATCTCGACATGTACAAGGAGTCTACCGGCGGTCTGATGGGTGCAGAAGGTCTCCACTATGTGATCACCGACAGCTGGGAGGCTGGTCAGCTCAACTGGACCGGAAAGATGTTCGAGGAGTTCCAGAAGAGGGCCGGTTACGACCTTCACAAATGGCTTCCCGCTCTTGCCGGTTATGTCGTTGAAAGTGCCGAGAAGACCGACAAGTTCCTTTGGGACTATCGTAAGGTCATCGCCGACCTCACCGCCGAGAACCACTATGACGCCCTCACCGAAATCCTCGCCGCAAGAGGAATGGAGCGTTATACCGAGTCTCATGAGAACAGCCGTGCTTTCGTCGCTGACGGTATGCGGGTGAAGAAGACAGCTGCGGTTCCTATGTCCGCCATGTGGACAACCGGCCTCGGAGCCAACGGTGCCGATATCCGTGAATCAGCTTCCGTATCACACATCTACGGACAGAAGTTCGTCGCTGCCGAGTCCCTCACCGCAGGCGGAAACGCATGGAGCTATGCTCCCGAGGATCTCAAACCTACGGCCGATATGGAAATGGCCAGCGGATTGAACCGTTTCGTCATCCACGAGAGCGCTCATCAGCCTCTTGACACCTACAAACCCGGTCTCACCCTCGGACCCTTCGGTCAGTGGTTCAACCGTCACGAGACATGGGCTGAGCAGGCAGGTCCTTGGATCAGCTATCTGGGCAAGAGCTCCTATATGCTTTCACGCGGAGTTCCCGTTGTTGATATCCTCTACTACTACGGCGAGGACAGCAACATCACCGCTCTCTACGGAAATCAGCTTCCTGACCTTCCTGAAGGATATCAGTTCGACTTCGTCAACGCCGACGCCCTCATCAACGCCCTTGGTGTGCAGAATGGCCGTATAACCACTCCCGCCGGAACCACCTACAGCATGATCGTTCTCGGTGACCATACCAAGTACATGTCCGTTCCCGTTCTCCGCGCTCTGGAGAAACTCGTCAACGCCGGTGCGAAGGTCCTCGGTGAAAAGCCCGTGGCTACTCCTTCACTCTCCGATGACGAAGGTGAATTCGCTACCCTCGTCCAGAACATCTGGGGAAGCGGAAAGGTTCTCTCCGGCAACGTCGCTGACGCTCTCGCCGCATCCGGTTACGGAAAGGATGTCGAGTACACCAAACCCGGCAAGGACACCAAGTATCTGTTCCAGCACAGGGATTTCGACGGAGTTCAGATTTACTGGCTCACCAACCGTACCGCAAATGCCGAGGATGTTGACGTCACCTTCCGTGTAAGCGGTCTCAAACCTGAAATCTGGAATGCAATGACCGGAGAAATCTGCGACGCTTCCTACAAGATGGCAAACGGAAAGACCACTGTGAAGATGCATTTCGATCCCAACGACGCTCTCTTCGTAGTGTTCCGCTCGAAGACCTCCGCGCAGGAAGTCACAATCCCCGCCAAGACCGTGACTCCCAAGGCTGTTGACGGTCCTTGGCAGGTCGCATTCCTCAGCGGAATGGGTGCACCCGAGTCGACTACTTTCCCTGCCCTCACCGATTGGCAGAACGATGATAACCTCTTCATACGCTACTATTCCGGAACTGCATCCTACAAGAAGGACATCAACATCTCCGCCGATCAGCTTGGTGGTGAGGTTTGGCTGAATCTCGGAACAGTCAAGAGCGTAGCCGAGGTCTTCGTCAACGGTCAGAACATGGGTATTCTCTGGAAGACTCCTTTCCGTGCGAACATCACTTCAGCGGTCAAGGAAGGACAGAACTCAATCGAGGTGAAGGTCACCAACCTTTGGGTCAACCGTCTCATCGGTGACCAGAGGGGAGATGCCGGCAAGTATACCTTCACTACCCAGGCATTCTACCAGCCTACCGCTCCACTCAAGAGCTCAGGCCTTATCGGTCCTGTCTGCGTAGAGTCCGTCAAGTAAGCCGTTTCCATTCGGTTTTTGATAAATAGACTTTGATTTTTGACATCCGGAATTCCCTCAATCGGGGTTTCGGATGTCTTTTTGCTTCTCCGCCTTCAGGCCTTTCGGGACAAAGTCCCCATGTCGGTATCCGGTGCGGCGGAAGCGTCCCTTATGGTGGAATTCACCGCTTTGCATCACAATGGGATATTTGTCCGTTGCGAGGGAAGGGAGAGCCTTGTGACAGGAGGATTCAGATACTCTTTCCCCGGGAGAGTGCATCTTCGGAGGGCGCTTTTGTCAAGTTCGTCTCAATCAGTTTTTTG
The DNA here is from genome assembly GCA_017469845.1 of Bacteroidales bacterium. Classification (GTDB taxonomy): domain Bacteria; phylum Bacteroidota; class Bacteroidia; order Bacteroidales; family UBA932; genus Cryptobacteroides. The sequence continues at coordinate 93,450 of JAFUFP010000028.1, forward strand.
ATGCTTGTCCGAACGGATAAATTTTTCTACTTTTGTATCAACACAAACCAACCAGTCTACAGATATGAAAAGAGCAGTCTTCTTTTTTACTGCCCTACTGCTTTGCTTGTATGCGGGCGGACAGGACATGCAATCTGATTTCCAGAATCCTCCCCAGTCTTCACGCATTCGTGTGTGGTGGCATTGGATGAACGGAAACATTACCAAAGACGGTGTAAAGAAAGACCTTGAATGGATGGACCGCGCCGGTATAGGCGGATTCCAGCAGTTCGATGCCGGCGGCAACATGATGGGCGGTTCCGCGGCTATCGTCGAAAAAGTCCCGTATATGACGGACGCATGGAAGGATGCTTTCCGTTATGCCATCCACATCGCGGATTCCCTCGGTTTGGAGGCTGCCATCGCTTCCGCTCCCGGTTGGAGCTCCACCGGAGGACCATGGGTGAAGCCCGAGAATGCCATGAAAAAACTTACTTGGCGTACCGTTGAGGTTACATCGGACGGAAAGAAACCTGTCAATCTCACTCTCCCCGAAGTATACAACACGATCGGAAAATTCCAGAACGTGAACGGCGGTTCGAATCTCGAGCCCTGGAGCAGGAACGTGGCGGTTGTCGCCATCCGCGTTCCCGAAGGTGAAAAGAGCATGACGGAGTTGGGCGCCAAGGTGTCCTCTTCCGGCGGCGACTTCTCCGTTGAGCAGCTTACCGACGGTGACCTTTCGAACGGAGTCCTTCTTCCTCCCGGAGAAAACGGCAGGACTTCCTGGATCCAGTATGAATTCGACTCCCCTCAGACGATAAAGGCTCTCTCCCTTGTAGGAGGAACCGTCCGCGGACAGTGGGCTTCCGAGCCTCCGACTTTCAACAATGAACTCCAGTGTTCCAATGACGGAGTCAATTGGAAGACCGTCTGCAAGATCGCTTCCGGAGCCGTCGCCCAGCAGACCGTCACTGTTCCCGCCACGACTGCGAAGTATTTCAGGCTTGTTTTCCCCGCACCCCAGGGCGGAGGCAATGCCATGGGCAGGAGCCGTGGCCCTGCAGGAGCCAACATCGCTGAATTCGTTCTTCACAATACGGTCAAGGTCAACCATGCTGAGGAGAAGGCCGGTTTCGCCGCTCCCCATGACCTGTATCTGTATGACACTCCCTCGACCGTCGCATCCGACGCTGTCCAGGAAGTTGTGGTACTCGATAATTTCATGAACGGAGACGTGCTTTCATGGAACGCTCCCGCAGGAGTCTGGAGAATCTACCGTTTCGGAGCATCTCTTACCGGAAAGCAGAACCATCCCGCACCTCCCGAGGCCACCGGTCTGGAAGTCGACAAGCTTGACAAGGCTGCATGGATGGATTACTTCCGCAACTACATGAACATGTACAAGGAGGCGGCCGGCGGAATGGTCGGGCAGAGGGGTATCCAGTACATCCTTACCGACAGCTATGAGGCTGAGGAAATGACCTGGACTCCCACCATCGCCGCCGAGTTCAAAGCAAGGCGCGGATATGACCTCACTCCCTGGATGCCCGCCCTCACCGGTGAAGTAATCCGCTCAAGCGAGGAGACCGAAAAGTTCCTCTTCGATTGGCGTCAGACCATCGGTGAACTCTTCGCCGAGAACTATGACCGTATCAACGAAATCGTGAAGGAATACGGGATGAAGGGCCGTTATACCGAGGCTCACGAGAACGGAAGGGTATTCGTAGGAGACGGAATGGATCTCAAGATGACGGCTACGGTCCCTATGTGCGCGATCTGGATGCCCAATGCCGGAGGTGGATCCGCCATCCCTATGGCCATCGCCGATATCAAGGAGTCCTCTTCGACCGCTCATGTCTATGGATCGATCATAGCCGCTGCCGAGTCCTTCACTTCAGCCGGTAACGGAACTTCCGGAAACGCTTATTCTTACCATCCCGGAAACATCAAGTATACGGCCGACCTCGCGATGTCATACGGACTCAACCGTTTCGTCATCCACGAGAGTGCCCACCAGCCTTCCGATGCCCATCGTCCCGGAATGGGGCTGATGATATTCGGACAGTGGTTCAACCGTCACGAGACATGGGCCGAATACGCCCGCTACTGGACGGACTATCTGGCAAGAAGCTGCTACATGCTCCAGCAGGGCAGGTACGTGGCCGATGTTCTCTTCTTCTATGGCGAGGATACCAACATCACCGGTATCTACGGCCATGAGCTTCCTGAGATCCCCGCTGGCTACTCCTTCGACTTCATCAATCCTTACGGCGTCCTCAATGTTCTTTCCGTAAGCGGAAATGACCTTGTCACCAAGTCCGGAATGAAGTACAAGGTTCTCGTCCTGGGTGACCACTGCAGCACTATGAGCCTCGAGGTGCTCAGGAAACTCCAGTCTTTGGTGAACGACGGCGCCATCCTCGTAGGAAAGGCTCCGGAGAAAGTCGCTTCCCTTCTTGATGATGAGGCGGAATTCGAAAGAATAGTTTCCGATATCTGGTACTCCGGAAGGAAGAACGTCTACACCGGACTTCTTTCGAACGTCCTCAAGAGCAACAATATCGCTCCCGATTTCACTTATGTCGCTCCCGCTCAGCTGAGCTACGTCCATCGTCATCTTGACAACGGTACGGACATTTACTGGGTCAGGAACTTCAGTGATGACAACATCGTCGCCGACCTTACCCTCCGCAGCGGTGAAGGAACCCCCATGCTTTGGGATCCCGAGACCGGCAAGACTTCCGGAGTCGAGTGCGTCAACGAAGGTGGAGTAAACAAGGTTCATCTTCCGATGGTAGCCAACCAGGCGGTATTCGTTGTGTTCGACGGAAAGAGCCGTCCTTCTTACGTCGCCCCTTCATACAAGACCACGACGCTTCTTACCGTCAGTACTCCCTGGACCCTCCACTTCTCGGAAGGTGTCGGAGCTCCGGAAAGCGCTGTTTTCCCTGCTCTGAAGTCCCTCACCGAATCTGACGATCCCGGCGTGAAGTATTTCTCCGGAACAGCCACATATACGACCAAGGTCAATCTGACGGCCAAACAGCTCAAGGGTCTCAAGGATGTGGCCATCGACCTCGGCGATGTCGAGAACATGGCTGACGTCTATGTGAACGGTCAGCATGTGGGCTTCATCTGGAAAGCTCCCTTCTGCTTGGGAGGCGCCCTGTCAGCTCTCAAACCGGGGGCCAACACCATCGAGATCAGGGTGACCAACACATGGCCCAACCGCCTTATCGGTGACGCCCAACCCGATGTGGAGAAGAAATACACCTATTCTTCCGGTAACTTCTACAAGGCGGATGCACCGCTTCGTCCCGCAGGACTTCTCGGTCCCGTCAAACTACTCGGACTCCAGTAAACCGCCAATATTTCGAACAATATGAAAAAGTATGTTTTGAGAACACTTGCCCCGGTGGCGGCTGTCATTCTGGCTGCCGGGTGCTCCGGTGGAGAAATCGACATAAACGAAGGATGGTCTTTCCATTATGAAGGTTCTCCGGTCCAGACCGTCCGTCTTCCCCATGACGCGATGATCCATATGGAGAGAAGCGCTGATGTCCCCAGGGGAAGTTCCGTGGGCTTCTACAAGGGTGGCCACTTCATCTACGAGAAGACATTCAAGGCCGACCAGAAGATGGTCGATTCGCATGTGACCTTCACTTTCGGTGGAGTTTACATGAACTCGCAGGTCTTCATCAACGATCAGAAAGCCGGTGGAATCCATTACGGATATTCCGAGTTCACGGTCGTGGCTGACGGCCTCCTCAAGAAAGGCGACAACGTCATAAGGGTTGAATCCGACAACTCCCAGATGCAGGACAGCAGGTGGTATTCCGGAGCCGGAATCTATCGTCCCATCGTGATGAAGGTGAGGGACCCTCAATATATTGAGTCGGTTCACGTCAACACCCTTTCCTATTCTCCCGCCAGGATATCGGTCAAGTCTGAGCACAAAACAGGTGACGTCAAGGTCGAAATCCTTGACAAGGGCAAGGTAATCGCCACCGCCCAGGGTGACGATGTCCAGATAGATCTTCCCGGAGCCCAGTTATGGTCCGACAAGAACCCTTATCTCTATACCGTGAAGGCGACCCTTTCGGACGGAGGAAAGGTCAAGGACGTTTACACTTCGACTTTCGGAGTACGTACTCTTGAGTGGAGCGCCGAGAAAGGACTCCTTGTCAATGGAGTTGAAACCCTCCTCAAGGGAGGATGCCTCCATGCCGACAACGGAATCCTCGGTATGGCTTCATGGCAGGATGCCGAATACAGGAAGATATCCATCCTGAAGGAATTCGGATTCAATGCCGTAAGAAGCGCCCATCAGCCCTGCTCGGAGGAACTTCTCAAGGCATGTGACGAACTCGGAGTGTACATCATGGATGAACTTTGGGACATGTGGTTCACTCCCAAGAACAAGAACGACTACGGCAACTGGTTCATGGACAATTACCATAACGATATTGTAGCCATCGTCGAGAAGGACTTCAACCATCCTTCCGTCATCATGTATTCCATCGGAAACGAGGTGGGAGATCCTGTAAAGGAAGGCGGAATGGAGGTTGCCCACAGCATCATCGATCATCTTCACGAAATCGATCCCTCCAGGCCCACAACGATGGGTGTTAACCTCGCTTTCCTCGGTCCCCGCGGTATGAGGGGGATCATGGGCGGAGCCCCTGCCGGCGGCAGAAGGAACAATTCCGCTCCCGCTGCGGCCCCTGCAGCAAAGGCCAAGCCCGAGGCTGAAGACGTCAGCCTCATCTTCAACGAGGCCGTCCAGGCCAGTGCCGGAAAGATCGGGGAAGCCGTCCTTTCAAAAGAGATCGACGAGGCCACGACCCCCATTCTCGACGCCCTCGACATAGCGGGATACAACTATGCTACCGCAAGATATCCGGTTGAGCCGCAATATCACCCCGACCGTATGATCGTCGGAAGCGAGACATACCCCCCGGATATTTTCAAGACATGGAAGATGGTGAAGGAGTATCCTTACCTTGTCGGAGATTTCATGTGGACAGCATGGGATTATCTTGGCGAAGTCGGTGCCGGAGCATGGACTTACGAAGGAGAAGGAACAGGATTCACGAAGACATATCCCTGGAAGTTCGCCTCTTCCGGAGCGATCGACGTCACCGGCCATGCCACCGCTGAAACTTACCTTGCCAAGATCGCATGGGAGGACAAGCCCGGCAAACCCTATATCGGAGTACGTCCGGTGAGGAGGGATCCCATTGTGGGCCGTTCCATTTGGAGGGCGTCCAATGCCATCACATCATGGAGCTGGAGAGGATGCGAAGGCATAGACGCAGTTGTCGAGGTTTATTCCGCCGCTGACAAGGTCGAACTCTACCTTGACGGCAAGAAGCTCTCCGAGGGAGCACCGAAGGACGGTATCATAATGTTCAAATTCCCTTATCAGAGCGGAGTGCTTTCAGCTAAAGCTTACGTCGGCGGAAATCTCGTCGGGGAGAATTCCCTCACTTCCGCTACCGGAAACCTCTCTCTTGCTGTCATTCCCGAAGTGAAACAGATAGAGAAGGGGCACCTTATCTATGTTGACGTGAATATCGTCGGAGAAAACGGCGAGGTGGAATCCAATGCCGATACACCCATCAGCATCAATGTCGAGGGCGGTGAACTGCTCGGATTCGGAAGCGCGAGGGCGATTTCCGAAGAAAGCTTCGATGCCGGCAAGTACACCTCCTTCTACGGCAGAACCCAAGCCATCATCTACGCTTCAGCCAAGGGCGAAGTGAAAGTCACGGCTTCGGCGGACGGCTATTCTGACACAACAGCGACAGTGAAAGTTTTATAACACACTAACTATATTACCAAAACCACATTATCATGAAAAAAGCACTAGTTGCAGCGGCTGTCGTTTTGGCAGCGGTCTCATGCGGAAAAACGTATGAGCAGCCTGAGCTCGGAGCCCGTAAGGTGGAGATCATCACTGAAGGCAAGTATCAGTTCAAGGATCTCAACAAGAACGGCAAACTCGACGCTTATGAGGATTGGCGACTCCCCATGGAGAAGAGGATCGCTGATCTTGTCTCCCAGATGACCCTCGAAGAGAAGGCCGGACTCATGTTCCATCCCAACATCGCCGTTCCCGAGAGCGGTGAAATCAAGTATGACTTCACTCCCGAGGAGAAGGAACTTATCGCCAAGGCTCAGGAAGAGCAGTATGCCGGACCTGTAGGCCCCGGTGGACAGGGTGCGGGCAATATGGCCATCGGTCAGATGATGCGTACCGCCACCGCCAAATCATTCATCGAGGAGAAGAATTTCCGTAACATCCTCAACAACGGAACCTGCGCCCCGAAGAAGTTCGCCGAGTGGTCAAACGGAATGCAGGAGATCGCCGAGGCTTCCCGTCTGGGAATTCCTATCATGTTCTCGACTGACCCCCGTCACGGTTCCGGAACCGGTGCCCATGTCCGTGGAACACAGTATTTCTCCCAGTTCCCCAGCAATGAGGGTCAGGTCGGTATCACAGCCGCAAGGGATCCTCAGATTGTCGAGGACTTCGGTGCTGTTGTTGCTGAAGAATATCGTGCCGTAGGTCTCCATATGATTCTCGGACCTCAGATCGACGTCATGACGGAGCCCCGTTGGGGACGTAACATGGGTTGCTTCTCCGAGTCCGCTGAACTCACCACCCAGATGCTCGAAGCCTTCATGGACGGAGCCCAGGGCAAGGACGGCAAGGTCGGCCCCCACAAGATCCTCGTTCATTTGAAGCATTGGCCCGGTTCCGGCCCTCACGAGAACGGTGGCGGAAGCTGGCTCGTATATCCCGGCGGAAAGCAGGACTACCACTATATGCCTTGGAAGGCCGGTATCGCCAAGAACGCTCTCGCAGCCATGGGTTATTACAGCGGAACTTATGTTGATACCCTCAACGTGAACTACTCCCACTACATGTCTACAGAGGTCCTCTACAACCAGCTCGGTTTCAAGGGCGCCATCTGTACTGACTGGGGCGTGGCCGGACGTGGTCCCCTCAACCCCCGTCTCCAGGGCAAGACAACCCTTAAGGACAACTATTGCATGATCTACAACGCAGGTGTCGACCAGATCGGAAGCGAGACTCATCCCGAGTACATCGTTGAGCTTGTCAAGGAAGGAAAACTTTCTGAGGAAAGGGTCAACCAGGCCGCTTCAAGAATCCTGCAGTGGCATTTCATCCTCGGTCTGTTCGAGAATCCTTACGTCGATCCTTCAAAGGCTGAGGGTATCCTCCAGAGCGAGAAGAACCAGACCCGCGCATATCAGGCACAGCTCGAGTCCAACATCCTTCTCACCAATGACGGAACTCTCCCTGCAAAAGAGGGAATCAAACTCTATGTCGAGGGTGTTTCCAAGGAAGTCGCAGGCAAGTACGCTACCGTGGTTGAGAAACCTCAGGACGCAGACCTCATCCTTATCCGTACTACCACTGTCGCCGACAACGGTGGCCGTCGTGGCGGAATGGGCGGTGGACAGGGCGAAGTCAACATCGACTTCCCTGCCGAGAAGTGGGCCAACATCCAGGCTCTCCGCAAGGTCGGAAAGCCCATTGTGGTCGCTTTCAACCCCACCGGTTCATCATGCATCCTTCCTCCTGCAGTGAAGACTGACATCAACGCCAGCCTCATGATCTTTGATGTATTCGACAGCGCTCTTCTCGATGTCGTATTCGGTAAGTTCAACCCTGTAGGAAAGCTTCCTTTCGAAGTACCTTCTTCAATGGAGGCAGTAAGGGCACAGCTTGAGGACGTTCCTTTCGATTCCAAGGATCCTACCTTCAAGTTCGACCATGGTCTGAGCTACTAGCGTTTTACCCGTAAGGGAAAACTGGCAAATAAGAACGGGAGTCTCCATCTGGGGGCTCCCGTTCCGTATATTGCCAAATTATCATTATTTTTGCACTCGCTTCAGAGAATGGAAAAGTAATGTAGTTGTCATTATGAAGAATTTCGTAGGTTTTGTCGTTTTGCTTTCAATGCTTGTCGGTTGTTCCGGTAAGGTTTCAAAGGTTCTTGCATACTCGTAAGAATACTCATAATCATTCAACTCATATGAAGCCAATTGTAAAATACCTTTTCTTTATTTTAACCGTCCTAGCCATGATCGGATGTCAAAGGTCACCAGGACGGTTGAGACTGCATCCTTCAAATATCCGTGTATCTGCCGAAGCGGCAGAGGTTAACGTTTCGTGCATTACGGGTGGATACATCATGGATATCTTCACTTGCGGGAGCGACTTTCAGGAATTGCTAAACAGTGACCCCACTTATCGGATTATCAGAATTGAGGAGACGAATGCGGCACAAATTAATCCATTGGAAGCAGAAAACGAATGGATTCATGTCATAATGCATTCCCCATACGAACTCACTGTCCGAATAAAGGAGAACGACACAGGTGAAAAAAGATATGGTATGGTTGCTTTTAAATCTGTAGGTCACGATACGGGAGGATTTCTGAAAATAACCCAGGATCCTAAATGAGCCTGACCTGGAACTGGACATTCGCAAGTGACATCGACTGAAGAGGCCGATCGTCAACGGCCATGCGAGAGGGAATTTTACTTATGCGGGAAGAATTTTCCATACTTCTTCCCGTATAATTTTTTTATCCCGTCACTGTTGAAGATTTTGATATAATCTTTAAAGATTCTGCAATAGGCTTGACAGGGTGATGTTCTAACTTTGTATTGTCGCATAATATGCGAAGGAAACACACAAAACATCACGATATGAAGTTCAGATTTATCGCTATTGCAGCGACTCTCGGGCTCTGCCTGTCGGCGTCTGCGCAGTCCTCGCTTGAGGACAATTTCCGTAATCCTCCGTCCTCGGCCAAAGCATGGACGTGGTGGCACTGGATGAACGGCAATGCCTCAAAGGAGGGTATTACCGCGGATCTCGAAGCCATGGCTGCTGCGGGGGTAGGCGGCGTCCAGGCTTTCAACATCAGCATCATGGACAAAGGACCGGTCGACTACGCCTCCAAAGAGTGGTACGACCTTATGAACCACGCTATGCGTGAGTGCCAGCGCCTCGGCATAGAGTTCGACATGCACAACAGTCCCGGTTGGTCGTCTACGGGAGGATTTTGGATCACTCCCGAAACTTCCGGAAAGCAGGTTTCATGGAGTTTCGCCTATGTCAAAGGCGGAAAGAAGGTGGACATCATGGTCCCCCAACCGGCCAAGGCGCTCGGAAGCTATTGGGACGATATCCTGATAGCCTATCCCTCGACCAAGGACGAGGCTCTGGTTGAGGCATCCCTCGCAAAAGCCACCATTGACGGAAAGGATGTTCCGGTATCAAGCCTCTCCCTCGCTTCGGCTTCAGAATACCGTTTTACGGGCAGCGTCGTTTTGGAATTCTCCACCCCCGTTACCGCTTCTTCCCTGACGGGTTTCATACGCAACGATATGCCCGAACCCTCCGAAGCTGAACTCCAGCAGATAAGGCAGGGCTTCGGTAGACCGAACAGTGGACCCGCACCTCAGATCAGCTTCTCGGATGACGGTAAAACGTGGAGCAATCCTGTCGATATATCCGTTCTTCCGGGTGCGATGTCATACGCGTCTTTTGATGCCAAGACTTTCAAGTATGCCAAGATTGACGCTAAGGCGACTGTGATTCTCCGCGGTCTGCAGTTCTCAGGTGCCGCCATTGACAGCGGCTTCCTCCGCAATGCCGACTATGAGATGAGCGCAGGCGGTGGCGGAGGCTTCGGTATGATGGGAAGAGGCATGCAGCCCTCAGGCCCCGCCGCTCCCAAGAACAATACCGGTGAATATGCCATTGATCCTTCAAAGGTCATAGACATATCTCGCTACATGGATGCGAACGGCCATCTCGTATGGGATGCTCCCCAAGGCGACTGGACTATCTTGAGAGTAGGATATGTCCCCGTTGACCGTCATACCAAGATGGGATCCACCGTAGGAGACGGTCTGGAAGTGGACAAACTCAGCAAGGAAGCCCTCAAGTTCCACTTCGATTGGCTTTATCCTCAGCTTATGGCCGAGCTCGAGAAATCCGCTTCAACAGTAGGCGCCGGTATGCTCATAGACAGTTACGAGGTGGGCAATCTCAACTGGACTCCCAAGATGAGGGAGGAGTTCCGCTCCCGCCGTGGTTATGACATGATCGGCTATCTTCCCGCACTCGTCGGAAAATATGTCCAGAACGAGGACAAGACTTCCAGGTTCATGTGGGATTTCCGCCGGACAGTGGCGGATTTGTTCGCCGACAACTATGCCGGATATTTCGCAGAACTTCTTCATCAGCACGGAATCCTTCTTTACAACGAACCTTACAATTCTTCAGTCTTCGATGAGATGCAGGTCGGTTCCCGTGCCGATATCCCCATGGGAGAATTCTGGGTACGTACCCATCAGGACCGTCAGACCCTGAAGATGGCTTCTTCCATCGCCCATGTGAACGGCAAACGTCTTAACGGAAACCAGATCGTCGGTGCCGAGTCCTTCACAGGGTGGCAGCCTGATGCCGGTTGGCAGAACTTCCCTTATTCCCTCAAGGCCCAGGGCGACGACGCATGGACAATGGGTCTGAACAGATACATCTTCCACCGTTTCTCACATCAGCCCAATGTCAATGTCGTTCCCGGAATGTCCATGGGAACAATCGGGTTCCATTTCGACAGGACAAACACATGGTTCGAAATGGGATCACAGTGGCTCAAATACGTCGCCCGTTCACAGTATCTCCTCCAGCAGGGATCAATCGTTGCCGACGCCCTTTATCTTGTTAGCCAGGATGTCCCCGGCGGCTCCCACAGTGCATGGAATCCCGACCTTCCTTTCGGATATTGGGGTGACCAGGCCAATGCCGAGATGTTCCTTGACGCTGTCAAGATAGACGGTCCTGACCTTCTTTCGGCGGACCGTACCGTCCGATACAGGATGCTCCTTCTCCAGAACGTGAATGGAGGCCGCAAGATGACGATCGAAGTGCTCCGCAAGATTGACAGCTATGTCAGCGGAGGCGGAGTGGTTTGCGGAATGGCTCCCACCACTACTCCCAATCTCAGTTCAGACGCGGAACTCCGTGAGTTCGCATCCCTCGTTCAGAAACTCTGGGGCGGAATCGAAAGGGGAGGAGTGAAACAGGTCGGAAAAGGCCGTGTCTTCGCTACTCTCAACGCCAAGGAAGCCCTTGACGCGGTCGGTGTCGTTCCCGATGTGGAATATTCCTTCGCCGAGGATGCTCCTGTAAATTTCATACATCGTGACGTGAACGGTACCCAGATTTATTTCCTGGCCAACCACCGCCGTACCGCGGAGGACCTCACCGTTACCTTCAGAGTGAACGGCCTCCGTCCCGAGCTTTGGAACTCCGATAGCGGTGAAATCGTAAAACTCGATGTCTATGAGGTGCTTCCTGACGGAAGAGTCAGGGTCCCGATTCATTTCGATCCTGTAGGATCATGGTTCGTCGTGTTCCGAGATAAAGCGGGTGAAGGGCTGAAGTCAGTATCACGTGACGGTGTACCTGTTATAAGCACGGCGCTTTATCCCGAACGTAAGGGTGGCCTTTATCCGGATGTGAAGGACAATTTCACAATCAGCGTCTGGATCCGCCCCGAGACCGACAGCGGAATGCCCAACAATGCTGGGGCCACGAGCGGTTCCACATGGGGAGGCAACGCCAATTCATATCCTTATGTCCTCGGTGATCCCGAGCAGCTCTATGGTCCCGGCAACGCAATCGCCGGAATAGTATCAACCCGTCTCGGAGTCACTATCGCTCAAAGGGGCGGTATGCCCGCCCAGCAGGGTCGTCCCGGAATGGGAGGCCCCGGAGGTATGATGGGTGGCTTCGGCATGGGCGGAGGCGGCGGAGCACAGCCCGTCCTTTCAGCCATGGGCAAGATCGGAAGCTGGAATCACGTTGCTGCGGTTTACCGTGACGGTGTACCTCATTTATATATTAATGGAGAACTGAAGGGAACCGGCCAGAAGGCGACAGCCTCCGTACACCCCGCTTATAAGGATGTGGCGATCGCCAACAACAATCTCTTCTATGAAGGAGACTTCGCTCAGTACAAGGTGATAGGCTCCGCATGGAGTGACGCCGAAGTGAAGGCGGAGTTCTCCAAGGGCGCTCCCAAGGATCCGACGGCATTCGAGCCGGTACAGGCTACATCCAAGGGCTGGACAGTATTTGAGAACGGATCCTGGGCGATTGGCGGCAAGAACGTCAATGTGAAGGGTCTTCCCGCACCCAAGGATCTTACCGCCTCAGGATGGTCAGTTTCCTTCCAGGAGAAGAGGGGAGCTCCCGCAGGCATCAGCCTTGATCGCCTTATGCCTCTGCAGCAGTATCCTGATGACGGAGTGAAGTATTTCTCCGGAACGGCGACTTACCGCACCACCTTCCAGATGAAGAAGTCAGAGCTCAAGGGCAAGGTCCTTTATCTGGATCTCGGTCAGGTATATGTCATAGCGAGGGTCAAACTCAACGGAAAGGATCTCGGCGTAGTCTGGAAGAACCCTTACCGTCTGGAAATCACTGACGCCGTCAAAGCCGGAGCCAACACTCTCGAAATCGAGGTTGCCAACCTCTGGACCAACCGTCTTATCGGAGATGCGCAGACTCCTTCGCTATATGAGAGCGCCGGACGTGACGGGAACCATCTTCCCCAGTGGTACGTCAACGGGGAACCCAAGCCCGAGAATGACGGCAAGGTCGCCTATACCGTGGCTGATTTCTACAATGCCGATGAACCTCTGTACGACTCCGGCCTTGTCGGACCTGTCGTCATAAGAAGTGCCGTAAGATTCTAAATCAATTCATTATGAAAAAGATATTCGCTCTTTTGACTGTACTTGCATTGGCCGCTTTCTCTGCCAATGCCCAGCAGCTTATGGCCGGAGCGGCCAAAGTTGACGTCACTCCCGCTGAAAGTGACCTCAAAAACCCCACTGATATCATAAGGGGCCGACTCTATGTGCGTGCGTTGTATGTGACGGACGGAAAGACTCCAGTCGCCATCTGCACCGTTGACGGAGATCTCCGTGAGACGGATGAGGCTATCCGCCGGTCAAGTGCGACTTCCGGCATACCCGCAACCAATTACGTGATTTCCGGAACGCATACCCACAGCCCCAGTACGGGCGGACTCGGCAACAACGGCAAACCTTCCTACGAGGACTACTACGTTGCGATCGAAAAGGCCGTACGTGAAGCCAAAGCTGCGGCCCGTCCCGCAAAGGTCGGTTACGGCAAGCGTCCCATTGACCTCAGTGTCAACCGTGACCTTTTCAATGAGAATCTCCAGTGGTCCCAGTCTCCGGACTGGAACGGAGTCTCCGACAAGGACCTTTCGGTTCTCGCTTTCCTGGACAGTGACAATGTCCCCATCGCCATATATCTCAATTACGCGATGCATCCGGTCAATTTCTATATGAGCGGAGTGATCAGCGCCGATTTCCCCGGTGATGCGTGCGATTTCCTGGAGAAGGCATACGGCGAAAAGACCATCGCCCTTTTCAGCCAGAACGCTTCCGGAGACCAGAATCCGAAGCTCGCTTATTCCGATGTGTTCCGCGAGGGTCAGCTCAAAGCCGTGAGGACTCCCCGCGGCGCCATGGGCGGCAACAGGAACAATAATGCCAATCCCACTCCCGAGCAGCAGAAGGCACGTCAGGCTGTTCTTGACCTCAAGAACGAATATGTCCACATGCTCGGAACTTCAATCGGCTTCAAAGCCATGGAGATAATGCTCTACGATATGACATTCGAGAACGCTCCGGTTGTACGTGCCGCCGAAAAGGTGATTTCCATACCAGGCCGTCGTCGCGTTGACAACAACGGAAGAGAGAATGTCGAGGCTGAGTTCGAACCCACTGACGACGTCCACGTCGGAGTCGGTGTTGTCCGTATAGGGGACATCAATATGGTGACCGTCAGCGCTGAAATCTATGCGGAAATCGGCCTGCACATAAAGAGGGCATCTCCCTCATCCAAGACTATGGTCGTATCGATAGCGGACGGTCCTTTCGAGACCGGTTATATCTATTCCGACAATGCGACTTACCACAAGACTTTCCAGGTTCTCGGATCCAGGGTTCAGCCCGGTTATGCCGAGAAGGGTATTGTCAATGCGGCATTGGAACTCATGAACGAAGTCAAATAATTATATTACCCTATGAGAAAAATAGCTTTGCTCGCGGCTGCGGCTTTGGCCATTGCAGCATGCGGATCTTCGGACAACAACATCAATCCTGCCTCGAAGATCTCTTATTCGGACCTTCAGAAGGGTTGGGAAAACCCTCCCCAGTCCGCAAGAACCCGTGTCTGGTGGCACTGGATGAACGGTAATGTCACCAAAGAAGGAGCCAAGAAAGACCTTGAATGGATGCACCGTATCGGTCTTGGCGGAGTCCACAACTTCGACGCCGCGATGAACACCACTCCTATAGTTGAGAAACGCCTTGTGTACATGGATGAAGGCTGGCAGGAGGCTTTCGGATACTCAGTCAAGGTTGCCGATTCCCTCGGTCTTGAGTTCACTATAGCTTCGGCTCCCGGATGGTCTTCTACGGGAGGCCCTTGGGTTGAACCCAAAGACGCCATGAAACGTCTGGTTTGGAGAACGGCATATGCTGACGGAGGAAAACAGGTCAACGTCGAGTTCCCCGCTCCTTACAATAATGCCGGAGCCTTCCAGAATGCCGGTGTATCGGGCCGCGGAACCGGAGCCAATGTGGAATTCTACGAAGATGTTTCCGTCATCGCCGTCAAACTTCCGGACAGTCAGAAGAGTGCCGCTGAACTCGGAGCCGTATTGACCACAAGCGGTGGCGACTTCACTCTCGAGCAGCTTACCGACGGGGACGTGCGTAATTCCTCGCTTCTTCCCACCGATGAGAAGAACGGATTCGCCTGGATCCAGTATGCTTTCCCCGAGCCTGTCACCGTACACAGCCTGGCGGTCGTCGGAATAGCGGGAGGCGGATTCGGACAGCCCTCGGGACCTGCAGCCAATTGGCTCGAGTGCAGCAACGACGGGGTCAACTTCACAAAGGTTTGTGATGTCCGTGGCGGAAGTATGGCACAGGCTACCCTTGCTGTTCCTGAGACCACTGCGAAGTATTTCCGTCTTCACGTGACCAATCCCCGTCCCCAGATGGGCGGAATGTTCGGCATGGGCGGCGGAATGGGAATGGGAATGGGCAGAGCTCCCCAGGCTCCCCGTGGAACTTCCATCGCGGAGTTCGAGATCTTCCCTTACAGCCGTGTATACCGCTTTGAGGACAAGGCGGGATTCTCCGCAGCGGGCAATCTGATGGCCATGCCTACTCCTTCTTCGAACGAAGTATTCCCTCAGGCCGAAGACGTGGTTGATGTTACTGAGTTCTTCAAGGACGGCAAATTGAGTTGGAATGCACCTGCGGGAAGGTGGCGCATTTACCGTTTCGGTTATTCGCTGACCGGAAAGCAGAACCATCCCGCTCCGGCGGAGGCCACCGGTCTGGAGGTCGACAAGCTTGACCCTGTGGCTTGGACGAAGTATTTCCACACGTATTTCGACATGTACAAGAAGGCCGCCAACGGTCTTATGGGTCAGCATGGAATCCAGTATGTGCTTACTGACAGCTACGAGGCTGAGAATGAGACATGGACTCCCGCCATGTATGAGGAGTTCAAGACCCGCCGCGGATATGACCTCACTTCGTGGATGCCCGTCCTCGCCGGCGAGATCATCGGTTCTCCCGAAAAGAGCGACGCTTTCCTCTTCGACTGGAGGGCCACTTTGGGAGACTTGATTTCAGACAACTACGCCCTTCTTTCCGAAATCGCCAAGAAAGAGTACGGCATGATCGGAAGTTATGTCGAGGCTCACGAGGCTGCACGTGCATACGTGGGAGACGGAATGGATCTCAAGGCGAAGGCCGCCGTTCCGATGGGTGCTATGTGGACAGACGCTTCATGGCTTCCCCACGGTGCTGATGGATCAATCGACCGCAGCGTCTACAACGCTGACGACAAGGAGTCCGCTTCTGTCGCACATATCTTCGGAGGTAACGTTGCGGCAGCGGAGTCCTTTACCGCCATGGGCGGTGGTGGAGCGGCTTACTCTTTCCACCCCGGAAACCTCAAATTCCTCGCCGATATCGAACTTGCGAACGGTATCAACCGTTTCGTCATCCATGAGAGCGCAAGCCAGCCGGATGATGTCCATGTTCCGGGATTGAGCCTTGGAGGAATCGGCCAGTGGTTCAACCGTCACGAGACTTGGGCCGAGATGGGCAAGGTCTGGGCTGATTACATGGCGAGAAGCTGCTTCATGCTCCAGTCCGGACTGAATGTCGCCGATGTCCTTTGGTACTATGGCGAAGACTCCTGCGTCTCTACAGAGTTCGGTCACAAGTCCTTCACCGTTCCTACCGGTTATCAGTGGGATTACGTGAGCCCCAACATCCTGATAAAGAACATCACTGCCAAGAACGGAGTGATGGTCGCTCCCGGTGGAGTGTCCTATAAAGTCCTCTATATGGACCGTAACGTCGATTACATGTCTGTACCTGTTCTCCGTCAGCTGGCCGCTATCGCCAAGGCGGGAGTATGGATCGGTGGTGTCAAACCCAAGTATCCCGCTTCGCTTTCCGATGACAAGGCCGAGTTCGACTCTCTGGTGAAGGAAATCTGGGGAAGCGGACGCTCCAACGTCGTTGAGTGCGGAAGCCTTGCCGAGCTCCTGAACGCAGCCTCAATCCAGCCCGATGTCAAGTTCGCGGATGACATGAAGTATCTGCACCGCAGCCTTCCTTCAGCGGAAATCTACTGGATCAACAAGCCTTCCATGGATTACAAGACAGTGTCCGTGAGCTTCCGTACCGCAGGTCTCAAACCTCAGGTATGGCATCCTGATACAGGTGTCATTGAAGATGTTACCTACCGTACGGAAGGTGACCGCACGGTGGTGGAACTCAATATGGTACCGGATGACGCCGTATTTGTGGTGTTCAACGGGAAGGGTGCCGCCGAGCAGACTCTCCAGTCCAAGAGCGAAGCGCCTGTTCTGACCGTCGGAGGTCCTTGGAAGATCGCTTTCCAGGAGAAGAGGGGAGCTCCGGCAAGCACAACATTCGACTCTCTCCAGTCCTACACCGCTTCCGACGATCCCGGAATCAAGTACTTCTCCGGAATAGCAACCTACACCAACACTTTCAACGCTACGGCTGTCGAGGGACAGGCTTTCCTTGACCTTGGCAACGTCCAGAACCTGGCTGAGGTCTATGTCAACGGGGAATTCTGCGGTTACGCCTGGAAGGTGCCTTATAGGGTGGATGTCACCAAGGCTCTCAAAGCCGGAGAGAATTCACTGGAGATCCGTGTCGCCAACACATGGCCGAACCGTCTTATCGGAGACCAGCAGCCCGGAGTCACCCCTGTGACTTATACGGATTCCCGTCCGTACAGGGCAGGAGATCCGCTCCGTGACGGAGGTCTTCTCGGCCCTGTCAAGCTGGTTTCTCTCAAATAAACGTTTCTCATATGACGAGAAGTGCCTTTCCCCGACGGGGAGGGGCACTTTTTTCAAATTGGGGAGCGATTGCCCCTTCGTGACCCCAAAAATCGTGATTATGATATTTTTGTTGAAGAAATTGCTAAATCACGAATACCGATATATGTTATCTTTGCACTAGACGATAACACAAAAAACATAATTCATCATGAAAAGGATTTTAGCAATTTCACTTGCAGTCGCCTGCTCTCTCACTGTAGCATTCGCTCAGCCGGGTGGACGTGAGGAAGGACAGAATGTCCCCGGTGCGGGTCGCCGTTGGGTACCCGAACCCGATCCCGAGTACATCATTTACTCATCCCGCGCCAATATGCCTTTCGGTGCCGGTGCGACAAATTTCGACGGTCGTTCGCACAACAACTCTCCGACCTTCTTCATCTATCCCGACGGAAAGCTGACCAAGGAAGCGGCCGAGTCGCTGGTCGCATCGATGGGTATGCAGAAAGTGATGGAGGAGAACTTCGCCACTGTCTATGTGATCAACCCCCAGGGCGCAAAATTCGTGGCATCTGATTTCGATGCATTCGTGGCCACCTTCAACAGGGCCCGCAGCGGCAACCTCAAGGTCATCGGTTTCGGAGCCGGAGCAACCTTCGTGAACCAGGTCATCGCACCTCAGGCCGCTGGTCATATCGCAGGTATAGCCACCGTTGGCGGTCAGCCCGCGAAGCTCCCCAAGAGCGTTGAGTCCGCTGGAGTTCCCGCTTACGTGTCCGGAAAGACAGCCGCAAAGGTCGCCAAGAACTACGAGGCTTACAATGCAGCCCACAAGGACGAACCCCTCCTCCAGGTAGTGGTTTCTTCGAAGACCGCTCCCGGTGACGTTTTCGCTGAGGCTTGGGACAAGGTCTTCTCAAAGAACTTCCGCTACAACAACTACAACCACACCCACTATGAGGGTGCGCAGTATGGCCAGTACGGTTCATACGAACTCGAGCCCTATGCTGATTGGGAAGCACACAACATCAAGAGAATCAAGGTCGAGCAGCCTGTAATGTCCGGAATGGGACGTGCCCCTCAGCAGGGTCAGCAGGCTCAGAACCAGAATGTCCCCAAACAGCTCTGGTATGAGTACTGGCCCGAGGAACTGATGGAAGGCGCTCCCGCCGCGAGTGTTCCCGTCATGGTTCTTCTCCACGGTAACGCCAACGATCCCCGTACACAGGCCGAGACTTCCGGTTTCCTTGAGGTTCAGGCCAAGGAGCGTTTCTTCATGGTTGAAATGGAGTGGCAGGGTTCAGCAAGCTATCAGGCTATGGGTCTTGACGGAGTTGAGCAGACTCTCTACACCCTCTTCCGCAAGTATCCTCAGCTCGATCCTTCAAGGGTCTATGCCGAAGGTCTCTCCGCAGGTTCAATGACTTCAACTCAGCTCGGAATCAAGAAGTCTTATGTCTTCACCGCCGTAGGTGGCCATTCGGGTGGAGCATTCGGAAGCCGCGGTGGAGCAGCCGGTCCTTTCTCCAACTTCGATTCCCTGTGGAATGACGCCGCCCAGAAGAGCGGAGCCGTTGAGGTCCCTTATTGCTCTGTTTTCGGAACGAAGGACACCACCGTCCCTTACATGACCCCCGACAACTGGAAAGGCAACAGCTATCTCAACGCATGGAACCTGTATGAACTGATGAACGGCATTCCTGTCAACGACCAGATGGATTGGAGCATCGATCCCGTTTTCGGACAGAGGCTCCGTGACCGCGAGACCATCGTCACCAACAAGGGTGACGGCATCGTGATCGAGACCGGTCAGCTTTACAAGGGCAGCGTGCCTCTCATCAGGATGGTCGCCGTCATGAACTACGGTCACTGGAATTTCATGCCGACCGCCCAAATCATGTGGGATTTCTTCAAACAGTATAAGCGTGATCCCGAGACCAAGAAACTCATCTATCTCGGAAAATAATCACCTTAGAGAAGGAGAATGTTTCGCAAGTACCGTTACCAGTACTTGCGAAACTTCCCTTTAAGAGTAACGGACTTCAATCAAAGCAAAGAAATGAAAAGGATACTTTCCCTTTCCCTCATGGCTGCGGCATGCCTTTTGGCCGGATCATGCTCGGGAAACAAGTCTTCGGTAAGGGAACTCTCCGAAGGATGGGATAATCCTCCCCAGTCGGCCAGAACAAGGGTCTGGTGGCATTGGATGAACGGCAACATAACCAAAGAAGGTATCAGGAAGGACCTGGAATGGATGGACCGCATAGGTCTTGGCGGATTCCAGAACTTTGATGCCGCATCCGGAACCCCGACCATCGTCAAAGACCGTCTGGTCTATATGCATGACGGTTGGAAAGACGCATTCGCATATGCCGCCCATGTCGCGGACTCCTTGGGTCTCGAGTTCGCCATAGCGAGCGCACCCGGATGGTCATCCACCGGCGGTCCTTGGGTCGAGCCCAAGGACGCCATGAAGAAACTTGTCTGGAGAACCATGACAGTGGAGGGAGGATCTGCGGTCGATCTGACGCTTCCTTCCCCTTACAAGAGTGTCGGCGCTTTCCAGAACGGAACAGCCGCCGGTAGGGGAGCCGCGGCACAGGTGGAGGAATACTACGAGGACGTGGCCGTCCTTGCCGTAAAGATGCCGGAAGGAAGGAAGACCTCCGCGCAACTCGGAGCGAAAGTTTCTTCAAGCGGCGGGTCTTTCACTTTGGAGCAGCTTTCTGACGGTGACATTACCAACAGCTCCCTCCTTCCCGCCGATACGAAAAAGGGATATTCGTGGATCATGTACGAGTATCCGGAACCCGTTACCGTGAAATCCGTCACATTGGTTGACGGCTCCACGGGAGGTTTCGGGGGAAGAAGCACCCCGACCACCTTCGAAGCGAGTGGCGACGGCAAAAACTTCTCAAGAGTCTCGGCTCTTGCCCCCGGCGGTGTAGCCCAGAGGACCGTTTCGGTGCCGCCCACGACCGCGAAGTATTTCAGGATCACGTACAGGAACCAGACCCCTCCCGCAGGGGCCGCCATGTTCGGAATGCCCATGCAGAGAGGACCTCAGGGAACATCGATCGCGGAACTTGACCTGCATACCTATACGATGGTCAACCGCTTCGAGGACAAGGCCGGATTCTCGGCACTCTCTGATCTTACGGCTCAGCCCACTCCTGCTGTCGAAGGGGAGAAGTTCCCTTCTCCGGAGGACGTGGTCGACCTGACGTCCAAGATGACTTCCGACGGGAAAATCAATTGGGATGCTCCCCAGGGTACGTGGAAGATATACCGGTTCGGATTCTCCCTTACCGGAAAGCAGAATCATCCGGCTCCTTTGGAGGCGACAGGTCTCGAAGTCGACAAACTTGACCCCATTGCATGGACGGCGTATTTCAGGAAGTATTTCGACATGTACAAGGACGCCTCCGGCGGCCTTATGGGACAGAGGGGAGTGCAGTATGTGCTCACCGACAGCTACGAAGCCGAGAATGAGACATGGACTCCCGCGATGAGGGAAGAATTCCGCAGCCGCAGGGGATATGACATGATGGCGTGGATGCCGGTCATCGCCGGTGAAGTCATCGGTTCCCCCGAAAAGAGCGACGCCTTCCTGTGGGATTACAGGGCGACGATAGGTGATCTCCTGGCCGAGAACTACGACCGCATTTCACAGATCGCCATTGACGAATACGGGATGAAGGGCCGTTATTCCGAATCACATGAAGGCGGCAGGGCATATGTCGGAGACGGAATGGACCTCAAGCGTACCGCCGAGGTCCCCATGTCAGCCATGTGGGTTACGGCTTCCTGGCTTCCCACCCTTCCTTCGGGAGAACCGGACAGGAGCATGTACAATGCCGATGACAAGGAATCCGCTTCGGTTGCCCATATCTACGGACAGAACGTGGCCGCCGCGGAATCCATGACCGCTCCCGGTCAGGGAGGCTTGGCTTATTCGTATTGCCCCGAGAATCTCAAATTCATCGCTGACATCGAGCTTTCCAACGGAATCAACCGTTTCGTGATCCACGAAAGCGCCCATCAGCCCTCAGACGAACATGTACCGGGCCTAAGCCTCGGAGGAATCGGCCAATGGTTCAACCGTCACGACACTTGGGCGGAGATGGCCGGCGTGTGGGTCGACTACATGTCCAGGAGCTCCTATGCCCTGCAGTGGGGCAAGAATGTCGCCGACATCCTGTATTATTACGGCCAGGACAGCAATGTGACATCCGTGTTCGGCAACACCCCTCCGATTGTGCCGGCAGGATATCAGTGGGACTACTGCAGCCCTCATGCCCTTCTCAATGCGATTTCCGCGGACAAGGGGAATCTCGTTTCCCAGGGAGGAACAAAGTACAAAGTCCTTTGGATGGACAGGAACATGGACTACGTGTCAACACCTGTTCTCCGCAAAATCCTTTCTCTTGCCGAAAGCGGTGTCATGATAGGGGGTGTGAGACCCTCCCATCCGGCTTCTCTGTCGGATGACGCAGGGGAGTGGTCCGATCTCGTCAAGAAGATCTGGGACAGCGGAAGGGCAAATGTGAAGGAGAACATCTCCTTGGCTGATTTCCTGAAAGCCGCATCCGTTTCTCCCGACGTCAAAATGCCCGAAGGGATGAAGTTCCTTCACAGGACGGCGAAGGGAGCCGAGGTGTATTGGGTCAACAAACCTTCCAGGGATTACTCTACAGTTGAGGTTTCCTTCAGGACTTCCGGCTTGAAACCTCGGGTATGGCATCCTGATACAGGAGTCAAGGAAGATGTTTCTTACAGAGTGGACGGCGACAGAACCGTGGTCACTCTGGAGATGGTTCCCGACGATGCGCTTTTCGTCGTGTTCTCCGGAAAGGGAGAAGCCTCACACAAAGTTGAAACTGTTCCCGAAAAGACTTTGCTCACGGTTTCCACACCATGGACCGTAGCATTCCAGCAGAAGAGGGGAGCTCCCTCCGGAAATGTCGTCTTCCCGCAACTGGTGTCCTATACCGAGAGTGAAGAATTCGGTATAAAATATTTCTCCGGAGTCGCCACATATTCGAATACCATCAATGTTCCTGCGGCGTCCGGTAAAACTTTCATAGATCTCGGTTCGGTCAAGAATATAGCCGAAGTCTACGTGAACGGCCAGTATTGCGGAACGGCTTGGAAAGAACCTTTCAGGGTTGACGTTTCTTCCGCATTGAAGGAAGGCGACAACCTTTTCGAAGTGAAAGTCGCCAACGTCTGGCCCAACCGTCTTATCGGAGACCAGCAGCCGGATTGTCCCGAGCAGGTCACTTTCTCGGATTCCAGAGCATACCGTGCGGGTGATCCGCTTCGTCCTGCAGGTCTTTTGGGTCCCGTGCGTCTCATCGGCATGTAGGATAACGGTTTGTCGGGTCATCCGAAATTGTTTTGTAACGGGGGTGGAATACTTTTTTCACTCCCGTTTCGCATTCAAAATCTCCAAAATGATATCAAAATCTTCCAATTGAACAAATTGTTAAATTATTTGAAGATTTTGTGGGGTCAAATAAATATTATGGTCATACCTTTGCTTTCGGAAACGGATGAGAGCCGTGAGGTCAAGCATCCTTCCTGTCATCAGTTCTTCAGATGGCAATAAGGTTGGTTAATAATAATTGGTTTGGTTTTAAGAATACCGCTTTCTTCTGACAGAAGGCGGTTTTTCTTTTGCCTGATTTCCACGGTTTCTCTTTTCGGTGACTGTTTGCAGAGTTCATATTGCAGAATCTGCGATGTCAAATGAAGATTACGCCAAATGATTGTGATTCTTTACCGCTACTTTTGCATATCGGGGGTTGCCTCCTTTTCCACAATCAGTAACACATCCGTCAGATGAATCATTTTCATAAAATACTCGTTGCGGCTTCTCTTTTTTTCGCCATGGTCTGCAGCGCTCAGGAATCCCGTGAAGGGAATGCCCGGTATTTCGAACCCGTCCTTGACGCGGAAGTTGTCTACAGGGGACCGGACGTGGTTTTCCGGAAACTCGGTGACAGGACATGGATGGGATCGGGCCACGTCATAGCTTCGGAGACCATGTATCTTCTGGAGGGAAAGTCCCGTGCCCTTCTTATAGACACCGGTGCCTCCATCAAGGATCTCGACAAGATAGTGAAATGCATTACCGACAAACCCGTCACGGTGGTATTGACCCATTCGCACGGGGACCATTCGGGAAATATCGGATGTTTTCCGGAAGTGTGGGTGGCACCGGAAGGGAACTCTTCCTCCGGGAGGGCGTTCCGCAACTATTCCGGAAGCGTCAAATCCCTTTCCGACGGACAGAAGTTTGACTTGGGGGGTCGCACCATAGAAGTCCTTTTCGCTCCCGGTCATACTTCGGGATCTGCAATTTTCCTTGATCCTTCCATGAAATGCGGATTCAGCGGAAGTGCCTTCGGAAGCGGAAACCTCAATCTCGGAACCGATCTTTCCACTTTCATCCGTACGGCGAAGAATACACTGTCGGTGATGAAGAAAAAGAAGATACGCATCATGTATCCCGGACATTATTTCGGAGACAATCCCGATACTCCGGAAAGAATAAGTGCGATTTCTTCACTTGCGGAAGATATTCTGTCCGGAAAAGTCAAAGGGACTGCAGATCCTGAAGGGGCGTCCGGGCATACATTGGTGGTCAGAAAAGGTAATCTGAGAATCAATTATTCTTCCGAAAGGGTGAAATGACCTAATGGGGGGAAGCATATTCTTTCGTCTTGCGGTGAAAAATGAACGTTTTTATCATTATATTTGTCCAATTGGTGCGGACGAATGAACTGTAAGAAAAGTTCATTGGGGTGATGAAGGGAACGGAAGATGTCCGAAAGTGATACGAAACCGGTCCAATACGGCAGAAACCCGATTATTTTCCCGCTTCAGCGCCCAAAGGCAAGACAACAGGAAGAGTAAACCACCATTTTATCCAATAAAACACACAAACATCAGATTCAATGAAGAAGATCATGCTTATCGCTGCCGCCGCTCTTGCGGGAAGTGCAGCTTTCGCACAGCCTCAGCTTCGTCCTGACAACATTGACGAAGTCATCAAGGCCATGACCCTCCAGGAGAAGGTCACCCTTCTTGTCGGCGGCAGTCGTGCCGTCAACATCGATGGTGTTCCTACCGGAACAACCGACCTCGTTCCCGGTGCAGCCGGAGTAAGCCGCGCAGTTCCCCGTCTGGGTATTCCTCAGACAGTTCTCGCTGATGGTCCTGCCGGACTCCGTATCACCCCTACCCGTCAGGGTGACAGCAAGACTTACTATTGTACAGGTTTCCCTGTAGGAACCCTTCTCGCCAGCTCTTGGGATGTCAATCTTGTGCAGGAGGTTACTACCGCAATGGGTAACGAGGTTCTCGAATATGGTGTCGACGTTCTCCTCGCTCCCGGTGTGAACATTCACCGTAACCCTCTTTGCGGCCGTAACTTCGAGTACTTCTCAGAGGATCCTCTCCTCTCCGGAAAGATGGCGTCCGCTTACATCAAAGGTGTCCAAAGCAATGGTGTAGGAACTTCCATCAAGCACTACGCGACCAACAACCAGGAGACCAACCGTAACGAGGCCGAGTCAAGGGTGAGCAAGAGGGCTCTACGCGAGATCTACCTCAAGAACTTCGAAATCGCCATCAAGGAAGCCGATCCTTGGACCGTCATGTCTTCCTACAACAAACTCAACGGTGACTACACCCAGCAGAGCGAAGGCCTCCTCACCACCGTTCTCCGTGACGAGTGGGGATACAAGGGTATCGTCATGACCGACTGGGGAAACAAGGCAGGTACCGTCAAGTCCGCAAAATCCGGAAACGACCTCATGGAACCCGGTAGCCAGTCCGAGATGGAAAGGCTCATCGCCGGTGTCCAGGACGGCAGCATCTCAATGGCTGAGATTGACCGCAATGTCCGCAACATGCTCAACTATGTTGTCCGCACTCCCCGCTACAAAGGTTACAAGTTCTCCAACAACCCTGACCTCAAGGCTCACGCCCAGGTAGCACGCAAGGCTGCAGCCGAGGCAATGGTCCTTCTCCGCAACGAGGAAAACACCCTTCCTCTGAAGGGTAACGAGAAGGTCGCCCTTTACGGTATCTCTTCTATCGACTTCGTCGCTGGCGGAACCGGTTCCGGTAATGTCAACAAGGCTTATGTCGTCAACCTCAAGGAAGGCCTCGAGAATGCCGGCTTCACCGTTGACAAGAGCCTCATGGATTACTATCAGGCAGCCATCACCTACAACAACGCCACTTCAGCTCTCAACCGTCCCGCAGGTGGATTCTTCTTCGGATTCGGAAGCTCAAAGCAGGCAGAGATCGCTGTTCCCGCAACAGCTATCACAGCTGAGGCCGCAGCAAATGACATCGCTGTCATCTGTATCGGACGTAACGCCGGTGAAGGTGCCGACCGTCATATGATGGACGACTTCGAGCTCACTTCCATCGAGCGCGAACTCATCCAGAATGTCAGCTCCACTTTCCACGCTCAGGGCAAGAAGGTCGTCGTTGTCCTCAACATCGGAGGTGTTATCGAGACCAACTCCTGGAAGTACCTCGTTGACGCTATCCTTCTTCCTTGGTCTCCCGGCCAGGAAGGCGCAAACGCCATCGGTGATGTCCTTACCGGAAAGGTCAATCCTTCAGGTAAGCTCCCTATGACTTTCCCCATCAACTTCATGGATCATCCTTCATCTGCCAACTTCCCTTACAACTACCAGAGGGCAGCAACAGGTATGGGCGGCTTCAACCGTGGTCCCGCTCAGCCTCAGAAGGATGTTGACTATGTCGAGTATGAAGAGGGAATCTATGTCGGCTACAGGTACTTCTCAACCGCCGGTGTGAAGGTCTCCTATCCTTTCGGATTCGGACTCTCATACACCACCTTCTCTTACTCAAAGCCCGTCGTCAAGGCTACTGCTGACGGCTTTGAGGCGACTGTTACCGTCACCAACAACGGTAAGGTTGCAGGTAAAGAGGTTGTCGAACTTTATGTCAGCGCACCTGCCGGCGGACTTGACAAGCCCGCTTGCGAGCTCAAGGCTTTCGCAAAGACCAGGGAACTCCGTCCCGGTGAGAGCCAGACTGTCACAATGAAGGTTGACAACTACAGCATCGCTTCCTTCAACGAGGCCACTTCCGCATGGGAGGCTCCTGCAGGAAATTATGGTGTATACTTCGCAGCAAGCGTAGAGGATGTCCGCGCATCAGCTACCTACGCTCTCAAGAAAGCTCAGAGCTGGAAGGTCAACGATACCCTCGCACCTACCAACCCCGTGAACGAGATCAAGGTTACCAGGAAGTAATTCCAAATACTTGCAAATCCATGTTGTGGCGGCCTTCGGGTCGCCACAACTTGTTTGAGGACAATATCAAGTGATCTTGATTTTTTGTTATTACTGTTTAAGATGCTGGATCAAAAAAGTGAGTCCAGGTTTTTAGGTCGGATTTTTTGTTCTAAATAGGCAATACAATTCAATGCTGAAATTCAAGACTTCCACGAGTAATAATCCCTTTGGGATAAAAATTCACTTTTGTCAAAAATCGCAGTATTAAGATTATTTTTCAAAATATCCGTAACGTTTTAATCCGTAATTTTGCATCGGAATCTAAAACGATTCACTTCGTAATTAGGCAATCAAACTGTAAAAGCAGTCACATAAACACACACTAAACATGAGATATGGCCCGACGTGAGTCGGGCCATATTCGTAATATTGTGCTCCTTAAGAGATGATCATTATCGATCCGTCTTTTGTCAAGCGTTCATATGTTTCCTCATTGAATCTGTACATGAAAGGGGAGCGGTGGGGACCGATGCTCTTTCTTTCGGTGAGTTTTTCGATAAGGCCTATGTGGAGCATCTTTTTGGAGAAATTCCTGTCGTCAAGTTTCTTCCTCAGGAGAGTTTCGTAGACGGATTTGAGGTCGGGGAGAGTGAACTTTTCCGGGAGCAACCCCTTCCCTATGGGCTTGAGGTAACATCTTACTCTCAAGTATTCCAATGCTCCGGAGACCATTTGATTATGGTCGTACAACAACTCGGGAAGATCATTTATGTCCCACCATCTGCATTCTTCAACATCTTGATCTGAAACGATTTCGGCTTTTTCGAAATCAATCAGGGCGCAGAATGCTATTGATACGACATCGTTGAACAACCATAGATCACCATCTGCTTGGCGGGAGATATTGTCAGCGTAACGCAGAATCTCCGGTTTTCTTTTTCCAATCGTCCAGGTTCGCTGTAAACACCGAACTGGAAGAGGGAAAGGTTCTTGAGCCCGGTTCTCCGCTGCACTATCATCTGCGCGGCACTTTCCGCACTTAGCCCCTTCTCTATGTATCCGCCGGCCAAAGCCCATTTGTGTAGACCCCTGAGACGCTGGAGAAGTATTTTGAGGCATTTGTCGTGATAGCCCAATATCAGATGTCGGTACTGATTCCCTCCCGCAGAGTCTTGCTTAAAGGTCCGTATATCTTTTCAATGTTTTCTGTCTTCATTGTTTTTTTATCGCTACCCGGCAAATGTCTACAAAAAATGACAAAAACAAAACTGCGTCGGATTATTGTCCTTGTGAAAGCGGGACTTTGAAGGCTGACGTTGTCAAAAATATAAATATGCGTCAAAATTCGGAAAGTGTGCTTGTTTGTTTGAATCCGGCGAGATTCGGAATCCTCTAATAGAGGCCTTTTTTCGCCTCTTTTCCGGACATTGTGAAAGGCTTTGTTAATTTGTGTCAAAAAACAAAGTTTTATTGCCATATTACGTAATATGCCGCTGATTATAATCCCTATCTTTGCATTTGTAAAAAAGCATTTATCAATAATCGGTATACCAAAAAATATAACCACATGGCAACAAAACACAATTTTCTTGCTTTCGACTGCGGTGCGACCAGCGGACGCGCTGTTCTTGCCACTTTCGAGGCCGGCAAATTCGAGATGAAGGAAGTTTACCGCTTCCCCAACCAGATTCTTGAAGTCGGCGGAAAGTTCTATTGGAATGTTTACTCGATTTACGAGCACTTCAAGAAATGTCTCGCCGAACTCGGCAAGCAGGGTGTCAAGATCGAGTCAATAGGTATTGATACATGGGGCGTGGATTTCGGATGCATAGCCGAGGACGGATCTCTCCTCGGACTTCCCCGCGCATATCGCGACCCTTATACTGAGGGCGTGCCCGAGAAGGTTTTTGAAATCATCCCCCGTGAAGAGCTTTATGGTGTGACCGGTATCCAGATCATGGATTTCAACACCATTTTCCAGCTTTATGCTCAGAAGGAAGAAGGCTTCGAGCCTCTCAAACATGCGAAGGAAATCCTTTTCATGCCCGACCTTCTCTCCTACTTCCTTACCGGCAATCGTGTATGCGAATATACTGATGCTTCCACCTCCGGCATGATGAACCAGAATTCCCGCCAGTTCGAGAAGTCTCTCCTTGACCGCCTCGGAATCAACAGCGGCGTTCTCCGTCCCATCGTGCAGCCCGGAACCATAGTGGGAAATCTCCGCAAAGTCATCGCCGATGAAAC
Organism: Bacteroidales bacterium; assembly: GCA_017469845.1. GTDB lineage: Bacteria > Bacteroidota > Bacteroidia > Bacteroidales > UBA932 > Cryptobacteroides. The sequence continues at coordinate 122,468 of JAFUFP010000028.1, forward strand.
AGGTGTAGGTGAGGTCCCCGTTATCGCCATCGCAGGTCATGACACGGCTTCAGCCATCGCTGCGGTTCCCGCCGAGAACGAGAATTTCGCATACCTCTCCAGCGGAACATGGTCACTTATGGGTATCGAGACTCCCGCTCCGATCATTTCGGACGAATCATGCAAACTCAATTTCACCAATGAGGGCGGAATCGAGGGAACGACCAGATTCCTCAAGAACATCACCGGAATGTGGCTTCTTGAGCAGTGCCGCAAGATTTGGGCTTCCGAAGGCCGCACATACAACTATGCGCAGATCGAGGCCATGGCACGTGAGGCCATCGATTTCCCTTCAACCGTGAATCCTGACGACCCCCGTTTCGCGAATCCCGAGAACATGGTCCTCGCCATCGAGAGCTATCTGCTCCAGACGAACCAGCAGCTTCCCAAGACGGACGGCGAATTCATCAGCTGCATCTATCACAGCCTCGCAAAGCGTTACAAAGAGGTTCTCGACATGCTCCAGAGCTTCGCTCCTTTCAAGATCGAGAAGCTTCACGTGATCGGTGGCGGTTCCGCCAACAAGACGATGAGCCAGCTTACCGCGGACTCCATCGGAATTCCCGTTGTCGCAGGTCCTACCGAGGCTACCGCTATCGGTAACGTAATGATCCAGGCTAAGGCCCTCGGTCTTGTTGATGACCGTTGGGACATGAGAAGGACAATCGCCAAGGCGTTCGAGGTCCAGACCTATTATCCTTCCAAATAATAAATTCAAGAAAATCAATCATCAATAAACAATAAACAATAAACACATTACAGATATGAACGAAAATCTTATTCTTAAGGCTTACGAAGTAGCGAAAGAGCGCTACGCTGCCGTTGGTGTCGATACCGACAAGGTCGTCGAGAAACTCGAGAAGACCCCGATCTCCCTCCATTGCTGGCAGACCGATGATGTCATGGGTTTCGAGAACAATGACGCTCTCACCGGAGGTATCCAGACAACCGGTAACTATCCCGGACGTGCACGCAACATCGACGAGGTCAGGGCTGACCTGGTTTTCGCCAAGAGCCTCCTCGCAGGTAACCACCGTGTCAATCTCCATGAAATCTACGGAGACTTCCAGGGAAAGAAGGTTGACCGTGACGAAGTAGGTGTTGAGCATTTCCAGAGCTGGATCGATTGGGCAAAGGACAACAACCTCAAGCTCGATTTCAACTCAACTTCCTTCTCACATCCCAAGAGCGGTGACCTCTCCCTCTCCAACCCCGATCCCGCTATCCGCGAGTTCTGGATCGAGCACACGAAACGTTGCCGCCGCATCGCTGACGCCATGGGTAAGGCTCAGGGAGACCCTTGTATCATGAACATCTGGGTTCATGACGGTCTCAAGGATCTTACCGTCCGCCGCAAATATTATCGTGAGCTCCTCACCCAGTCTCTCGATGAGATCATGAAGGAAGACCTTCCCGACATGAAGGCTTGCTTCGAGGCCAAGCTCTTCGGTATCGGTCTTGAGAGCTACACCGTAGGTTCACACGACTTCTATACCGCATACTGCGCAACCCGTAAGTACATCTACACCCTCGATACAGGTCACTACGAGCCCACTGAGAATGTTTCCGACTTCGTTTCGACCCTTCTCATGTACGTTCCTGAGCTCATGCTCCACGTCAGCCGTCCTGTCCGTTGGGACTCCGACCACGTGACCATCATGAACGACCAGACCCTCGACCTGTTCAAGGAGCTCGTCCGCAACGACGGTTTCGACCGCGCTCACATCGGTCTTGACTATTTCGACGCTTCCATCAACCGTATCGGTGCTTACGTAATCGGTACACGTGCTACCCAGAAGTGCGTTCTCCAGGCTCTCCTCGAGCCCGTCGCCAAACTCCGCGAGTACGAGGACAAGGGAGAGTTCTTCCAGAGACTCGCCCTCATGGAAGAGGCCAAGAGCCTTCCTTTCGGAGCCGTCTTCGATTACTTCAACCTCAAGAACGGTGTACCTGTGGGTGAAGAGTTCATCCCTTGCATCGAGCAGTACGAGAAGGACGTAACTTCCAAGAGGTAATTGATTTAAGAGCATATGGCCCCGAAAGGGGCCTTTTGCGCTGAAATATCGTCAACTTAACATCCCCTGAAATATGAATCTGATAATAGGACTCCTCATTATAGCGATTGGCGCATTCTGCCAGTCCTCCAGCTATGTTCCTATCAACAAGATCAAGGAGTGGAGCTGGGAGAGCTACTGGATTGTCCAGGGCGTTTTCGCATGGCTCGTCTTCCCTCTCATCGGAGCTTTGCTGGCCGTTCCTTCTGGCCACTCTCTCGGTGAACTGTTCTCTAATGCCCCCTCATTCAACCTTTGGATGACTATCTTCTTCGGAGTCCTTTGGGGAATCGGTGGCCTTACTTTCGGTCTTTCGATGAGGTATCTGGGTGTCGCACTCGGACAGAGCATCGCTCTGGGAACATGTTCCGGTCTCGGAACCATCATGGGTCCGGTTCTGCTGAACATCTTCTTCCCTGAACTCAACGCTCTGCAGTCCCTTACCTGGGCCGTCATCATCGGTGTTGTCGTGATGCTTCTCGGTATCGCCATCATCGGAGTTGCCGGTGGAATGAAAGCCGCTTCCCTTCCTGAGGAAGAGAAAAAGAAGGCCGTCAAGGACTTCAACTTCTCAAAGGGTCTTGCCATCGCTCTTCTGGCCGGTTTCATGAGCGGCTGTTTCAATGTCGGTCTCGAATTCGGTAAGGAGATCAACTTCCCCGAGACTCAGGATATCTTCAAGACTCTTCCCGCCACACTTCTCGTCACCATCGGAGGTTTTGTCACAAACGCCGTTTACTGCTTCTGGCAGAATACCAAGAACAAGACCTGGGGTGATTACAAGAAAGGCAACGTTTGGGGGAACAACCTTATTTTCTGTGCATTGGCAGGTCTTCTGTGGTACAGCCAGTTCTTCGGCCTGAGCCTCGGTAAGGGATTCTTCACGGAGTACCCTACCATGATGACTCTCGCATTCTGTATCCTCATGGCTCTCAATGTAACATTCAGCAACGTTTGGGGAATTATCCTCAAGGAGTGGAAAGGCTGCTCAAAGAAGACCATCACCGTTCTCGTCATCGGTTTGGTCGTTCTCGTTTTCTCGACCTTCCTTCCCCAACTTCTCGCCTAATAACAATTCAATAGTCTCGCAAGGAGAGACACAAATAATTCTAACATAATGGCAAATCCAGTAATAATGCCCAAACAGGGCCAGTCTGTAGAAAGCTGCATCGTCTCCGAATTCAAAGTGAAGGTAGGTGACAAAGTAAAGGCCGGTGACGTCCTTTTCGGCTACGAAACAGATAAGGCTACCTTCGAGGAGGAGTCAAAATTTGACGGAACCGTCCTCGCAATATTCTTCAACGACGGTGATGAGATTCCTGTTCTCACCAACGTTATGGTTATCGGAAACGAAGGCGAGTCTTTCGCGGAGTTCGCTCCCGACGGAGCAGGTGCCGCAGCTCCCGCTGCCGCTCCTGAGGCTCCCGCAGCTGCCGCACCCGAGGCACCTGCCGCCGCTGCTCCCGCTGCCGCCGCTGCTCCTGCAGCTCCCGTAGTGGAAGGTGCTCCCGTATCTCCCAGAGCTAGGATGATAGCCGCTGAGAAGAGCGTCAACACATCCGCAATCGCCGGTTCCGGTCCTCACGGACGCATCATCGCGCAGGATGTTGAAGCCGCAGCCGCAGCCCAGGGCAAACTCACAGGTCTCGCAAAAGCCAAGATGGCCGAAGGCGGTCTTGTCGCTCCCGCACAGGGCGCAGGTCTTGCCGGAGCGGTCAAGGGCGGTGACCTCAAAGTTTGGCAGGCCAACCATACCGACATCGCCGGTGAAGGTGAAGAGTTCAAGGTTGTCAAGATGTCCAATATGCGTAAGCTCATCGCCAAGTCGATGTACAATTCTCTCCAGAATTCCGCACAGCTTACCCATATGCTCGGTGCTGATGCCCGCCGCATCCAGGCTCTCCGCAAGAAAGCCAAAAAGGCTCTCGAAGAGGGCAAGATCGACGCCAACATCACCATCAACGACTTCGTCTGCTTCGCTGTCATCAAGGCCCTCAAGAAGTTCCCGAACCTCAATTCACACTGCCTCGGAGACGCTATGCGCATCTTCAACAGCGTCAACCTCGGTCTTGCTGTCGATACGGAGCGCGGACTCATGGTTCCTGCAGTGAAGAACGCTGAGGATCTCAATATCGTAGGTCTTTCCAAGAACCTCAAGAAAGTCGCTGACGACTGCAAGAAGGGCTCGATCAATCCTGACCTTCTTTCAAGCGAGGCCGCTTCCTTCACCGTTTCCAACCTCGGAGGTTACGGAGTCGAGTGGTTCACTCCCATCATCAATGTTCCTCAGAGCGCTATCCTCGGTGTCGGAACCATCGTCGCACGTCCCAAGGACCTCGGCGGCGGAGTATACGGCTTCGTTCCTTACATGGGCCTCAGCCTTACCTATGACCACAGGGCAATCGACGGTGGAGAGGCAACACGCTTCCTCAAGCAGGTCGCTACAGAAATCGAGAACCTCGAAGTTGAATTCTAATACTTATATCATATAATGTACGATCTTGCAATTATCGGTGCAGGTCCCGGAGGATACGTCGCAGCTGAACGCGCCGGCGCAAAGGGACTGAAAGTTGTCCTCTTCGAGAAGAGGGAACTGGGTGGAGTATGCCTCAACGAAGGCTGTATCCCCACCAAGACACTGCTCTACAGTGCCAAGGTTTATGATTATGCGAAGCATGCTGACATGTACGGTGTCAGTGTCGATGGAGCCGGATTCGATTTCGGAAAGATCATCGACCGCAAGGAGAAAGTCGTCAAGAAGCTCGTCGGCGGTGTCAAAGCCGGAGTAAAGGGCGCCAAGGCTGAGATAGTCAAGGGTGACGCCATCATCAAGGGACGTTCTTCCGAAGGAATCTCCATTGAGTGCGAAGGCAAGGAGTATCAGAGCCGCAACCTGCTCATCTGCGCAGGTTCAGAGGCTGTAGTTCCTCCTTTCCCCGGTCTCAAGGAAGCTGGCGACGTGATTGTCACCAACAGGGAAATCCTCGCTCTGCGTGAGCAGCCCAAGGAACTTGTCATCATCGGTGGCGGTGTCATCGGAATGGAGTTCGCAAGCTTCTTCAACAGCATCGGAACCAAGGTTACCGTCGTTGAGATGATGCCCAAGATCCTCGGCCCCATGGACGAGGAGATCAGCCAGATGCTTCAGGGCGTTTATGCAAAGAGGGGTGTCGAGTTCTGCCTCCGCTGCAAGGTTACCGGTATCGAGGGCAACACCGTCGTATATGAGGATCCCGAAGGAAAGGTCTGCCGCGTGAGCGGTGACAAGATCCTTGTCAGCGTCGGACGTCGTGCCGTTCTCAAGGGCTATGGTCTCGAGAATCTCGGTGTCGAACTCGCTCTCAATCCCGCCGGAAGGCCTTACGGAATCAAGGTTGACGAGAAGATGCGTACGAATATCCCCGGCGTATACGCTGCAGGAGACGTTACCGGATTCTCAATGCTCGCCCATACCGCCAGCCGCGAGGGTGAAGTCGCCGTCAACAATATCTGCGGACAGGCTGACCACATGCGTTACAACGCGATCCCCGGTGTCGTTTACACCAACCCCGAAGTCGCCGGTGTCGGTCTTACCGAGGCTGAGGCAGCCAAGAAGGGCATCGAATACAAGGTCGTCAAACTCCCTATGGCTTACTCCGGAAGGTTCGTGGCCGAGAACGAGAGGGGAGAAGGCATCTGCAAGGTTCTCGTCGGTCCCAAGTATCACGAGGTCCTCGGTGTCCATATGATGGGTAACCCCTGCTCAGAGATGATCCACAGCGCCTGCATCGCTATCGAGCAGGAGATGACGGTCGAGCAGCTCAAGGAAGTCGTATTCCCTCACCCTACAGTATCAGAAATTCTCAAAGAAACAGTATTCACAGTCAAATAGTATAATATGCCCAAGTCACTTTATATCGATCCCGAGAAGACCCTGCGTCCTGAGGATCACAAGATAGTCTTCCCCGAAATCCCCGTGATGGCTTACAACAAGACCGTCAAGGATGAACTCAAAGAAGGCAACTTCACGAAGGAAGACCTCCTCCGTATCTATCGCGATATGTTCACCATCAGGGAGTTTGAGACAATGCTCAACCTCGTCAAGACAACTGGTGGCTACAATGGCGTCGAGTACAACAACCCCGGTCCCGCCCACCTTTCAGCCGGCCAGGAGGCTGCAGCTGTAGGTATGGCCTACAACCTCGATACCGATGACTTCATCTTCGGAAGCCACCGTTCCCATGGTGAGATCCTCGCAAAAGGTCTCCGTTCCATCGAGATCCTTCCCGAGGCTGAGCTTCAGAAGATCATGGACGAGTTCTGGGACGGCGCTACCGTAGCTGTCGCCAAGAAGGGATTCAACGGAACAACCAAGGAACTCGGTATCCGTTTCCTCCTCTACGGAGCAATGGCTGAGATCTTCGCACGTACGACCGGTTTCAACAAGGGTCTCGGCGGATCAATGCACACCTTCTTCACTCCTTTCGGAATCTATCCCAACAACGCTATCGTAGGTGGTTCAGGTTCTATCGCAGTAGGTGCTGCTCTCTACAAGAAAGTCAACCGCAAGAAGGGTATCGTCGTCGCCAACCTCGGTGACGGTGCTATGGCCCGCGGCCCGGTCCTCGAAGGTATGACCTTCGCTTCAATGGACCAGTTCAACACTCTTTGGGAAGGTGACATGAAGGGCGGTCTCCCCGTTCTCATCAATGTCATGGACAACCAGTACGCTATGGGTGGACAGACCAAGGGTGAAACCATGGGTTACACATTCCCCGCAAGACTCGGCGCAGGCTTCAATCCTGAGGCTTGGCATGCTGAGAGGGTCAACGGTTACAATCCTCTCGCCGTCATCGACGCATTCCGCCGCAAGAAAGCTCTCCTCGAGAAGAAGGAAGGACCTTGCCTCCTGGATGTCGTCACCTACCGTTATTCCGGTCACTCACCGTCCGACCAGTCTTCTTATCGTACGAAGGAAGAGATCGCCGCATGGGAGGCTGAAGACTGCATCGTTGCATTCGGCAAGAACCTTATCGAGGCCGGTGTCGCTTCTCAGGAAGATCTCGACAAGATCCAGGCTGACATGAAGGGTGTCATCTTCGAGATGTACAAGCTCGCCATCGATGAGACCGTTTCTCCTCGTATGGACCTCGTAAAGGACAACGAGCTTCTCGGTGACATGATGTTCTCCAACCAGAGCATCGATTCCCTCAGCGACGCCACTCCCGAGGTCAACCATCCTATGGAGGAGAACCCCAGGGTCAAGCAGATCGCCGGCAAGGAGCGCTTCTATCTCGACAAGAACGGCAAACCCGTCAGCAGCATGAAGAGCTACAACTTCCGCGACGGTGTCTTCGAGGCTGTCATCGACCGTTTCTACAAAGACGCTTCCCTCATCGCATACGGTGAGGAGAACCGTGAGTGGGGTGGTGCATTCGCAGTCTATCGTGGACTTACCGAGGCTCTCCCTTACCATCGTCTGTTCAACTCTCCCATCGCTGAGGCAGCCATCATCGGAACAGCTATCGGTTATGCCATGTGCGGTGGCCGTGTCATCCCTGAGATCATGTACTGCGACTTCCTCGGTTGCTGCGGAGATGAGATCTTCAACCAGCTTCCCAAGTGGCAGGCAATGTCAGGAAACATCCTCAAGATGCCTGTCGTCGTGAGGGTTTCCGTAGGATCGAAGTACGGTGCACAGCACTCACAGGATTGGACTTCACTCTGCACCCATATCCCGGGTCTGAAGGTTGTCTTCCCTGTTACCCCTTACGATGCTAAGGGTCTTATGAACTCAGCTCTCCAGGGAACTGACCCTGTCATCTTCTTCGAGAGCCAGAGGCTTTACGGTATCGGTGAGCAGTTCCACGAGGGTGGTGTTCCCGCCGAGTACTATGAGGTTCCTTTCGGTGAGCCCGATGTCAAGAGGGTCGGTAAGGATGTCACCTTCCTCACGATCGGTGCAACTCTCTACCGTGCACTCAAGGCCGCTGATGAGCTGAAGGAAAAATATGGTCTCGAGGCCGAGGTCATCGACGCCCGTACCCTTGTTCCTTTCAACTACGAGAAGGTTATCGAGTCCGTCAAGAAGACCGGCCGTATCATCATCGCCGGCGACGCTTCCGCACGTGGTTCATTCCTCAACGACCTCGCAGCCAACATCGCTGACTTCTGCTTCGACTACCTCGATGCAGCTCCCGTTGTCCTCGGTTCACGCAACTGGATCACCCCTTGCCACGAACTCGAAGAGGCGTTCTTCCCTCAGCCGAGCTGGTTCCTCGATGCCATCAACGAGAAGATGCTCCCTCTGAAGGACTACGTCCCCACATCGAACATGACAACCGCTCAGCAGATACTCCGCGCAAAGAAGGGTGTCTAAAACCATCAGAAGAAAATGGGAAAGATAATAGACGTAAACGCCCACATGCATACTCCTTACTCGTTCAGCGCGTTCACCGGTGTGACGCAGGCGCTGGACATGGCCAAGGCCGAAGGGGTAGGTGTTGTCGGCATCAACGATTTCTATTCTCTTGATGGATATAAAGAATGGAGTGAAGAGTGTGGCCGCCGCCACCTCTTCCCTCTTTTCAATATCGAGTTCATTTCCCTCAACAGCGAAGATCAGGCCGCCGGCCTGAGGGTCAACGACCCCAACAATCCCGGCAGAACCTATCTCAGCGGCAAGGGACTTGCTTATCCGATAATCCTCAAGGGCAAAGAGGCCGAGGAACTCGCTGCCGTCAAGGCCGAGTCCAATGCCCAGGTCGAGAGGATGTGCGGAAAACTCAATGAACACCTCGATTCCATCAAGGCCGGATTCAACATCAGTTTCAGGGATGTTGAAGAAAAACTCACCCGCGGTTCCATCCGTGAGCGTCACCTGGCCAAGGCCCTGAGGCTTGCCGTTGCCGAGAAGTTCTCTTCCGATGCCGACAAACTCTCCTTCTATGAGAGGGTGTTCGGCGGAAAGGCGCTCAAGTCCTCACTTGACAATGACGCTGCCGTTGAGAACGAAATCCGCGGAAACCTCCTCAAGTCAGGAGGCGCCGCCTTCGTTCCCGAAGATCCCAAGGCTTTCCTCCCCATGGAGACAGTCCAGAGGATAATCGAAGCCGCCGGCGGTATTCCCACATATCCTTTCCTCGCCGATGACGCGAAGGGTAATTTCACGGACTTCGAGGGTGACCTCATGAAAGCCTGCGATACACTCAAGAAGAGGGGATTCCGCTCCGTTGAGTTCATCACGACACGTAACACTACGGCAGTGCTTGAGCGCTATGCGGGATATCTGCAGGACGAAGGATTCACGGTGACATTCGGTTCGGAGCACAACACTCCCGCATTGGAGCCCATCCGCCTCCGTACCCGTGACGCCGAATCCCTCAGCGAGACTCTCCGTGCTATCAATTACCGTGGAGCATGCATTGTGGCAGCCCATCAGGCCGGTCTCGATTCCATCGACGCCGGAGACGAGCTGATCCAGAAAACCGTATTACAGTAGAACAGCAAAATGAAACAGATAGAACAGCTTATCGAAATCTCCCGCAAGTACGGACAGGATTCCCGCTTCGTCATAGCGGGAGGCGGGAACACTTCATACAAGACTGCTGACCGTCTTTGGGTCAAGGCCAGCGGCCACGCCCTCGCCACCATCGACGAAAACGGTTTCGCCATTCTCGACAGGGCTCTCCTTGCTCCCATGGGTGAGAAGGTATACAGCCAGGATACGGCTGAGCGTGAGGCTCAGGTCAAGAATGACCTCGCCGCCGCTTGCATCACCAAGGACCGCCGTCCTTCAGTGGAGACATCCATGCATGACTGCATCAACTACGCCTTCATCGTACATCTCCATCCCACTCTGGTGAACGGTCTGATGTGCTCAGTGAATGCTGCCGCAAAATGCGCTGAACTTTTCCCTGAGGCTCTTTATATCGAGTACACCGATCCCGGTTACACCCTCTTCAAGAAGGTTTATGACAGGATCCAGGAGTACAAGAAAGCCAAGGGCGCAGAGCCCCAGGTAATCTTCCTCCAGAACCATGGCGTATTCGTGGGTGCCGACACTCCCGAAGAGATCGATGCCATCTACGACGGAATGATCGCAAAACTCGCGGCAGCAACCAACGCTCTCCCCGAAGGTGAAAGCGAAATCTGCGACGAGGTCTCCGAGGTCATCCCCGCCATCCGTCAGATCCTTTCCCGTAGCGGAAGAGGACTGAAGACCCTCAAGATCACCAAGAACGCCCTTGTTGACGCCTTCATGTCTTCAGAGGAAATGGTCAAGAAGATCAGCGCTCCTTTCACTCCCGATATCATCGTCTACTGCAAGAGCGAGTATATCTGCGTTTGCGGTGAGACTGCCGAGGCTCTCATCAAGGATGCTGAGGCCAAGATTGAAGAGTATGTAGCCCGTCGTGGCCATACCCCCAAGGTTCTCCTTGTACAGGGAATCGGTCTTGTAGCCGTTGGTGACCATGCGAAGAACGCCCAGATCATCACCGAGGTCTTCCTCGATGCCATGAAGGTGGCTTGCTATGCCCAGGGCTTCGGCGGAGAGCATGCAATGGAGAAGGCTTGGATCGACTTCATCGACAACTGGGAGGTTGAGAACTACCGCCGCAAAGTCGCAGCTGGTTCTTCCAAGGGTCGTGTTGAAGGCATGACGATCATCGTCACCGGTGCCGCGCAGGGATTCGGTGAAGGTATCGCACGTGTCCTCATGGGACAGGGCGCCAATATCGTCGTCGCCGACCTCAATGAGGTTGTAGGTCAGAAGACCGCCGACAACTTCAACGCTATCGCCAAGAACAACAAGGCGATATTCGTGAAGACCAATGTCAGCGACATGGCCAGCCTGAATAACCTCATCAAGACAACCATCGTCAACTTCGGCGCTCTCGATACGTTCGTAAGCAACGCCGGCGTTCTCCGTGCAGGTGGTCTCGAGGCTATGACTCCCGAGAACTTCGAGTTCGTCACGAAGATCAACTACAACGCATACTTCTTCTGCGCCAAGGTCGCTTCCCACGTGATGAAGATCGAGACCGCATACGATCCCGAGTACTTCGCCGACATCATCCAGGTCAACTCCAAGAGCGGACTCCGCGGTTCGAAGGCCAACTTCGCATATGCGGGCGGCAAATTCGGCGGAATCGGACTTACCCAGTCCTTCGCCCTCGAGCTCGCTCCTTTCCGCGTGAAGGTCAACAGCATCTGCCCCGGTAACTTCTATGACGGACCGCTTTGGAGCAATCCCGAGAACGGTCTCTTCGTGCAGTACCTCGCAGCAGGCAAGGTCCCCGGTGCCAAGACTGTCCAGGATGTGAAGGATTTCTACCTGGCACAGGTTCCCATGCGCAAGGGTTGCAACCCTGAAGATGTCGCAAAGGCCATCTTCTATGCAATTGAGCAGACCGGTGAAACCGGACAGGCTATCCCCGTTACCGGAGGTCAGGTCATGCTCGCATAACGGACAAACAAATAAAAACGCAAAATACAATGAAAACAAAAGCAGTACGCCTCTATGGCAAGGAAGACCTCCGTCTGGAGGAGTTCGAGCTGCCCGCAATCAAGGATGATGAAATCCTCGCGAAGGTAGTCAGTGACTCCATCTGCATGTCTTCTTACAAGGCTGCCCACCAGGCCGACACCCACAAGAGGGTTCCCCGCGACATCGCCCAGAATCCTACCATCATCGGACATGAGTTCTCAGGTGAGATCGTTGAGGTCGGTGCCAAATGGCAGGGCCAGTTCAAACCCGGTGACAAATTCTCCATCCAGCCCGCGATGAACTTCGCCGGCGGTCCTGTGGGAATATACTCAGCTCCCGGTTATTCATACCCCAACATCGGTGGTGACGCTACCTACGTAGTGATCCCCAACGAGGTCATGGCATGCGGATGCCTCCTTCCTTTCACCGGAAAGGGCTTCTATCCCGCATCCCTCAGTGAGCCTCTCTCATGTGTTATCGGCGCTATGCACGCCAACTATCACACCACTCCCGGTTCCTATGTCCACAGCATGGAAATCAAGGACGGTGGCAAGATGGCTCTCCTGGCCAGCGTAGGTCCCATGGGTCTCGCAGCCATCAACTATGTTCTCCATCGTGAGGACCGCAAGCCTTCACTCCTCGTGGTTACCGATATCAACCAGGAGAGGCTCGACAGGGCTGCATCCCTCTATACAGTGGAGTTCGCCGCATCAAGGGGAATCGAGCTCAAGTACGTCAACACGGGCGCTACCGATGATCCCGTGGGGCTTCTCAAGGAAATCGCCGGTGGTGACGGATACAACGATGTATTCTGCTTCGCTCCCGTCGCTCCCGTTGTCGAGCAGGCTGACGACATCCTCGCATATGACGGTTGCCTCAACTTCTTCGCAGGTCCTTCCAAGGCTCCCTTCAAGGCTCCTTTCAACTTCTACAATGTCCACTACAACTCAACTCACGTTGTAGGTACCAGCGGCGGTAACACCGATGACATGAAAGAGGCCCTCAAGATGATGTCCGCTGGAATGGATCCCGCAGGTCTCGTAACCCATGTCGGTGGTCTCAACGCTGTCGTCGAGACCACTCTCAACCTCCCTTCGATCCCCGGCGGAAAGAAGATGATCTACACCCACGTGGAGATGCCTCTCACCGCTATCGCGGATTTCGCGAAGAAGGGTGAAACCAATCCCGTTTATGCCCACCTCGCAGAACTCTGCGCCGCACATAACGGTCTTTGGAACGTCGAGGCTGAGGAATATCTCCTCGCAAATGCCGACAAGCTCGCATAAGGCTTGAAACAATAATCCGGACGGGCCTGACCGCCTGTCCGGGTTCAAACAGATCCGGTAACGGATTCCGGACAATTTTAAGATGTGTTTATGAAACAGTTGGATGTTAATTTGATGCATCCTGCCGAACAGATCGCTATCATTATAGGCAGGATCTATCGCAGCGGTATGACCACCACATCGGGTGGCAACCTTTCAATCATGGACGACAACGGGGACATGTGGATCACCCCCGCGGGAATTGACAAGGGTTCCCTCACTCCCTCGGACATAATGTGTGTCAAGGCGGACGGAACCATCGTAGGCCCCCATCGCCCTTCTTCGGAGTATCCTTTCCATAGAGCCCTATACAACATGAGACCGAACCTCCGCTCGGTCATTCATGCCCATCCCCCGGGACTGGTTACTTTCAGCATCATCCACAAGGTGCCCAATACCAGCATCATCCCTCAGGCCCTTGGAGTGTGCGGTCCGGTAGGATTCGCTCCTTACGCTCTTCCCGGAAGTGAACTTCTCGGCGAGAAGATAGCGGGAGAGTTCCGTGAGCATCCCGACATCAAGGCCGTCATCATGGAGAACCACGGTGTTGTGCTTATGGGCGAGGATATCGCTGACGCGTACCAGAGGTTCGAGACCCTTGAACTTTGCGCGAGGACCATTCTCAACTCCCAGACTCTCGGCAAACCCAAATATCTCTCCGAGGCTCAGATCCAGAACCACATGAGGGCTGTACATTCGAATTTCCAGCACTTCATGAATGTGGATTATCCTTCAGACGAGAGGGCTATCCGTACGGATATCTGCAACATTGTCCGCAGGGCTTGTACCCAAGGCCTCATGTGCAGTTCTTACGGAACCGCATCCGTCCGTTGGAAAGGCAATGACTTCCTCATCACTCCGGCGAATGTCCAGCGCTGGGACATCGAGCCCAACGACATCGTCCAGGTCAAGGACGGAATGATCGAAGCCGGCAAGACCGCCAGCCGTTCTGTAGCGCTCCACTATGAGATTTACAAGCGCAATCCCAAGATCAACAGCATCATCTTTACCCAGACTCCCGCCCTTATGGGTTACTGCTGTACGGGTGAAAAGTTCGATGTGAGGACAATTCCCGAGAGCTGGATTTTCCTGCAGGATGTACCGATGTTCCCCTTCGGAAGCCAGCATACGAACATGAACGCTATAGCTGAAGAACTGAGCAAGCGCCCCTGTGTCATGCTTGAGAACGACTCGATTCTCGTGACCGGAGACAAGCTCATCAACACGTTCGACCGTCTCGAGGTTGCCGACTTCAGTGCGAGGTCACTTATCATGGCTGCACCAGTAGGTAAACTCAACCCCATCACCGACGATGAGATTGAGGAACTGAGAGTCGCTTTCCACGTGGGAGAGTAAGGCTTCTGCCGAAGATTATGAAAGGCCATCCAGCGACGGGTGGCCTTTTTCAATCATGTCCGGGGGAAGGGATCCGGATACGATCAGGGGATTATTATCTTGTATGTCTTCCCCGGTTTAACGGTGAGTTTTGAGTCCCTCAGCCAAAGATTCGCCTCTTTGAGTTTCCTGTAGGTGGTCCCATGTGATATCGCAAAATCCACCAATGAAGATATCGTCCCGGAGACATTCACAGTCTCTTTTGGAGGATAGTACGGATACATGTCGTTTGCATCGACGTAGAATCCGAACAGCGTGGGATTCTCGAAGAGCATCTTGACGGCGAGAAGACGGTACATGTAACGTGCGGTTTCTTCAGGGAGCCACAGTTCGAGGGCTGTTTTCTGCTTCTGGTCGGAAAGTCTTCTGCTTATGCCGGCCTGTCCGGCATTGTAGCTTGCGGCTACGGTCATCCAGTCACCGTATTTCTCGTAGGCGGATTTGAGATACTTGCATGCTGCTAGGGTCTCTTTTTCGATGTTGTACCTTTCGTCCACTTCAGCGGTCACTTCCAATCCATAAGTTTGGGCCGTGGCTTTTGTGAATTGCCACAATCCGGCGGCACCGGCTGACGAAAGTGCCTTCGGGTCAAGGTTGCTTTCGATGGCCATCAGGTATTTGAGGTCTTCCGGAATTCCTTCCCTTTTGAGGATCGGCACTATTTGGCCGAAATACCTCTCCGATTTTTTCAGCATCAGAGTGGTGTTTGTGTGCATGTAAGTGAATGACACCAGTTCGCGGTCCATCCTTTCGAAATAGTCGCTTCTGTCGAATCTTATCGTATCTCCGGCGAATGCTACGTAGTCGGGGACTCTGGGGGGTTGCTTATGGAGAAACTCCTGGGCATAATGTGTCTGGGCGAATGCAGCCGCTGATATCGTAATGACGAGTATAGAAGAAAGAATGCGTTTCATATCCGGGAGTGTATTACAGCACAAGATACGTATTTTTCCGATACTTTGGCAACGAAAAAAAGGAAGAGATTTCCATGAATGATCTCTTCCTTATAAGAATGGGATTGTGCGGGAAAACTACGCTCCCTTTCGATCAGTCGAAGGCCAAGCCTCCGAATCTTCTGATATAGAACTGGTCTATGGTTCCCTTTCCTTTCTTTGTCACGATGAAACGGACGATTTCTCCGATTTCTTCGGGAGCGATGAGATCGTTCGGGTCGATGTCGGGTCTCATCTTCTTGACCATTTCGGTGGCGACACCTCCGGGGCTTATCAGATGCACCCTGATGCCGAAAGGTTGGACTTCTTTCGCCAGCACTTTAGTGAATCCCGCCAAAGCGTGCTTCGATGAAGCGTAGGCGCTCTGGTGGATGTACCCCTTGAATCCGACGACCGAACATATGTTGATTATGATCGGTTTGGTTGACTTCTTGAGGGGCTCAAGTGCGGCTTTGCAGATGAAGAAAGGAGCCTTCGCGTTCACCGCGAAAATCCTGTCCCACTCTTCCGGGGAAACCTCAGTGAAACTTCCTTTCTGGGGGATTCCGGCGCAGTTGACAAGAACATCAAGGCCTCCGAAATGTTCCACCGTCTTTTCCACAATCATGGAATATGATGGCGTTTGGGTGAGGTCCGCCTCTATTTTGAGGACCTTCACTCCTTTTGCAGTAGCCAGAACGGAAGTCTCTTCGAGTGTGGAAGAGTCCCTTCCGACAATGGCCAGGTCATATCCGATGTCGGCCAGCTCAAGTGCTATGGTTTTCCCGATTCCGCGGGATGCTCCGGTTACAAGTGCTATCATCTTTTGTGGGTTTATGTTACTTTGAAAAGGGACAGAATCTCTTCTTCCGTTACCAAGTCGAAGTACTCGTTTATGTTTCTTCCGCTCCTCAGGACCTTGAGTATCTCCCTTTCATCATCCCGGACACCTTCCAGGAGCTTCTCGAGTTCATCGGTGGGGAGATTCCCTATGTAATCCCCTCCGAAACGGACATCCGTAAGGAGGCCGTGGTTCACACCGTAGTGCACTTCGACAGTCCCGCATTTGAATTTCGAGGACTTGCGGAATTCCGCCTTGGGAGACCTCCCGAAGATCCATTCCCAGGTCCTGAACTTGGAATCCGCGAAGGATTCAATCTCTCTGAGCTGGGACTCCGAAAGGAAGAGTTCGGCGTCATGGCTTCCGTCTTCGTTGCGGGACATGATTTCATGAAGGGCTGACTGGAATTCCTCTATCCCTGAGAATCCCGGGAGATAATCCTTCAGATTGGCGACTTTGCTCCGGACAGAAGCTATACCGGCTGAAGACAGCTTGCTTCCCGGAACTGAAAGGGCCTTGGTGAGTTTGTCGAGGTCGACGTCATACATCAGAGTGCCGTGGACCATGAGTCTGTCCTTGTACACTCTCTTGGCGTATCCTGAGCATTTGCGTCCGTCGACCATGATGTCGTTCCTTCCGCTCAGAAATGCGTCAACGCCCAGGGAACGCAGCGCGTCTACCATGAAATGCAGATACCCCGGGTAATCTTTGTCAAGATCCGAGGATCTCCCCGCGATGGTGTAGTTGAGATTCTGGAGGTCGTGGTATACGGCTCCGCCTCCCGTCACCCGTCTTACCGGAAGGATCCCGTTTTTTTCAAGATACGGGATGTTGACTTCCGCATAGGCGTTCTGGTTCATTCCGATGATGACGGAAGGGGAGTTCTGCCACAGGTAGAATACCGGACATGGCAGATCCATCCTCTCAAGAACAAACTCGTCGAAGGCCATATTGAAATATGGATCCTTCGACGTGTTTCGTAAGTATCTCATTTCGTGGATATGTGCGGAATGATTTTACATTTCGTTGCCGACCTTGCGTGCCCTCTGGGGCTTGTCGAGGTTGATGCCGTCAGCGGTAGCGATCTCGACGAGAAGGTTCCAACCTGCGCAGAGGTATACGTACTGCTGGAGCTCACCTGCGTCGGGAACCACAATCGTGGTGAAAGGGGTCTCCTTTGTGTCGATTGCGACAACGTGGACATTCGCTCCGTTGAATACGGTCTGATACTTGGCGTATTCGCTTTCGATGGGGTTGATCACGAAGACGATGTCACCGTCCTGCATAACCTCCTCGGGTCCGTGGAGAGCGTAGGTGCCCTCGAGGAAGTCACTCTTGCGGCGGGTGATTTCGTTGGTCTTGAGGGTGAGCTCTTCAGCTACACCGTCGTTCATTCCGGCGAAGTAGATTGTCTTTGCTCCTCTTGCCCATTCGACGACCTGTGCGGGAATCTGGAGGGTAAGTGCGGTCTCGACCTTTCCGGCGAGAGTGTCCATGCATTTTGAGCAAACCTGTTTTCCGGCGAGATCACGGATTACGGCCTCGCAGAAGAGAGCCTGCTCAACAACGCTCTTGGTAGCGGCGACGGCATTCTCCCATCCGCATTTGAGGACGTGGGTCTTGACGCAGACCTCCTCAAGAGGGGTAGCCTCGTTGGCGGTAAGTCCGTAGTACTCCTTGTGGCCCTCTTTCTTGAGTTGATTGGCGAGCATGAGGGTCTCTTTTGTTCTTCCGGAGTTGGAATCGCAGATGACGGTATATTTGCTCAGGTCATATTCGCATGCCTGGTGTGATCCTTCCGTATGCACATTGGCTTCAACACCCCACTGGAGGGCCTTGCGGATTGCGTTCTTGGCGGGCATAATGCGG
This sequence comes from Bacteroidales bacterium, assembly GCA_017469845.1. Lineage (GTDB taxonomy): Bacteria > Bacteroidota > Bacteroidia > Bacteroidales > UBA932 > Cryptobacteroides. The sequence continues at coordinate 140,392 of JAFUFP010000028.1, forward strand.
CTTGAGCCTTCGCCTGAGAACAATATTTTGCCGGTCCTTTTCACGGATTCGGTAACGAAAGCGGCGTCGGCGGGGTCAAATTTGCGGACAGTCTCGATGGTGTCCATCATCTCCTGCACCAGATAGAACTGGGAGTACTTTGTTTCTTTGAGGTTCATAAAAATGTGTTTGTCTAATTGTTTGTCTCGCTGTTTGTGTGTTTGTGATCATCGTCACATCATGCAAAGATACATAAAAATCCATAATGGCCTTTCTCTGTGGCGGTTCTTATTTATTCTTTTTGAGGGGGAATTACGGATCTCAGTGTCGCTCGAATCTTGATATCTCCGGGAAATGTTTTTCGAAGGCATCATTAACCATATCGCGGTATTTCCGGAAATCTTCCTCCTCCATATGAACGTCATTGATGCAGATCATTTTTGTCGAGGGGTTCAGGATGTTCGATACGATGGTTTCGGCGCTGTGTACGGCGGGGGAGAGGTGCTTGTTGGAAATCTTCCCGGGATAAGTGAGTCCTTTGTAATACAGATAATCGACGAACAGGTATTGGTTGAAATTTTCCGTGGTGCGTAGTCTGGACACACGGCGGAAGATTTCCTCCTTCGCGAAACCGTACACCGCTTCGCTTTGGCTCTTCATCATCGGAGAACACGTATGTTGGGGACGCACGAAGGTGAGTCCCGGTTTCATGCCGAGGGCTCTTCTTGCTTCATGGTCCGAATTCCGGACCCTCTTCTTGTATTTGCCTCCGGCGAAAAGGTGATGCGCGAATCCTATCACCGCTTTGCCGTCCCTGAAGAAGTCCTCCTTCGGGCAGTCCATCACCGGGAACATGTCGTCATTGAAATACAGGAACTCTTCCCCGAGCTCCGGTATGAGATGCATGAACATCTCGATGGTGGTGCTGTTGAAAGTGGGAAGGAACCGCTCCGGAATGATATCCTTGTGGCGGACAACTTTCACAGTGTCCCTGTTCACCCAATCTGGCACCTGGCTGTCACCGGATACGAGGAGGAAGACGTTTTCTATCGAGGGGATATGTTTTTCAATTCCACGGAGGAGATACTTGAGGGTTCCCCAATCGCGGTACCGTTTTGCCATGACTTCTCCACCGACGGCATCGGCATATTCCTTCTGCCATACGGGATCAAGTCCATTGACGTAAGTGAGTATAGCGTCCATTGTCAGATTTTTTCTTTGAGGGAGAAATGCCCGTCGAGAGCCTTCCACTGCTTGTCATTCCTGTTCTCGGTCCCCTTGTTGATCTTTCGGAGGGATACTTTCTGCGAACTCTTCACCGTGATGGGCTTGGGGAAAAACGGTCCGCAAGCGACCTTTATTCCGTTGGTGATTTCGACGGCCTTGAGCCAAAGGTCATCGGCGGTAGGGGCCAGTGCCTTTGCTCTCTCCATGTCGCAGAAAGAGTCCAGCGGGAGACCGGCAGGATACAGGACACCGGCAAAACCGAGAGCCACGTTCCTGTGGTCAGGTTCCCTTTCGGAAGAGGACTTCTTCCAGAATGCGTATTCATGGAAATGTGTCGGGTCTATGACCGCCCCTATATTGCAGCATACCGCTCCGGGATACTTGGTGCTGAGGGAAAGGAGCCTTTGCAGAGTGTCTTTCCTGTAGTAGCAGTCGTCATCCACCGTTATGACCGACGCCTTCGGGAAAGTCTGCAGGGCATATAGGTACTTGTTGTGGCAGCGTAGGTTGTAGGGGAGGAAGATGATTTCCACGCCGAGGGGGATGTACTTTTTGAGTGAGGCGGGAACATCGTCCAGTTTGTGGGGGAATTCCTCTTCAGTGAGCGCGATGATTATCCTGTCCGGGAGGCAGGTCTGACGGAAGAGGGATTCGACGGTTATCCAAAGTCCGTCGATCCTGGCGGGAAAGGAAGTGAGGGAGACGACGGTGCCGTCTTCCTTTCCGGAAAGTTTCCCGTGTGCGGAATTCTTCATGGGTTTTACCCAAAGAGGGAGCGTGACCTCCTTTGCCGAGCGGACGATATTCGAAAGGAACTTTCTCATGGGGCTATCTGTTTGGGGTGTTACTGATGAAAGACTGTATTCCCGGTACTATCCACTGCTTCATCTGGGGATATGTGGGAAGGTGCTTGCCGGGATAGGAGATCCCTCTGCCGGGATAGTGGAGGGAGAATTCGTCCCCGCACCGGACCATCTCGTCCTTATCGGCGAAGAATCCCAATGTGGAGGCGATCTCATTGTCGTCAAGGGAATCGAACTGGCCCTCTTCCATCTTTTCCCATCCGGCGCAGATTTCCGGGGTGATGGTGAACGAAGTCGCTCCGTCTTGCCTCGGGGAGAGATACTTGACTTCTCCGATCATCGTCTTCATGAGGCGGGCGATATGGAAATCGGGGTTTATGATGACTTTCTTCCTTCCCCTCAGCTTCTGGGTTATGAATCCTCCCATGGACATTCCTACCACGAGGTCCGGATTCTCCTTCGAAAGAATGGAATTCACAAGGGACATGGCTTCGTCCGGGTCAATCGGTATGTCCGGGGAAATGACTTCGCACGGCTTCATCAGCATCCTCAGCATATCGGCCATCTTGTAGAGTCCGGAAGAGGCAAGTCCATGTATGAAAAGTATTTTGAGCATTCCTGTAAAGCTACGTTTCCACAAAGTTACTGCTTTTACCGGATAAATCTGACAATCGGGCAGAAATACTCCCGAAACGGGTTTGGCACGCCCTGTGCAGCAATGAAGGCAAAAACACCGTGAATATGCCACGCTGCTTGAGGATAATATTCGCCACCATCTTCTCAGCCTTTGTCGTGCTGGGATGCGGCCGCGCTCCGCAGGAGGATACCACTTTGAAAGAGATCGAAGGGTTATCATCCGTAAAGGAACTCGGCCTGGTAGAATTCCGTATCAGGAAGATAATAAAGGCCAACGACGTAGGCGAGTGGTACAAGATAGGGGACAGGAAGATCCTTTTCAGTTGCACGGCTTATCTGAAAGCCGGAGTCGACATGTCCTCTTTCAGGATTGAGGACGTCGTTTACGACAGGGAAGCCGGTACGGTATCCATTTCCGTCCCGCATGCTTCTCTCCTGTCCATAAACATGCCTCCCTCCGAAATAAAGTTGGAGTATGACCAGGTCTCGATGCTGAGGTCCTCTTTCACCGCACAGGAACGGAACCTTCTTCTCCGTCAGGGGGAGAAGCAGATCCGGGACAGCGTCCCTTCTTTGGGAATACTTGAGAAGGCCGAAGAAAATGCCCGTGCCTTCTTCGTCTCGCTTTTCTCGAAGATGGGATTTTCATCCATTGAAGTGATTTTCAAATAGTTCGGACTATGGAAAAGGGCAAGACTAATACCAGGGAGAAGAAGAAAATCACCATCACTGTTTCACCGACACTGATAATGCTGGCGATTCTTGTTCTGTGTATCCTGTGGACAATAATCCATATGAAGAACAAGGAAAAGCGGGAACTCAAGATAGATGAGACGCCGGTAGTCGTCGAGAAGGTAAGGACGCTCGGGGAACTTACCACGGCCTGTTATTACGATGAACTCGTGCTGCAGGGATCGAAGAGGAATTATTTCTCAACCACCCCGCTCGGCGTTCTGGCCAGGGACGGTTTCGGAAAAGATGTTGATGACCACCTTGTCATCGTCGCCAAGGGTGAAGTGAGAGCCGGTGTGGATCTTCTTGAATTGTCCGGGGAGGACATCCGTTTCGTAGAAGATACGGTTTTCGTGAAGCTTCCCGAGGCCAAATATCTGGACATCATCGTGAACCCGTCTGACTTTGAGATTTTCGCGGAATCCGGCACCTGGACACATGAGCAGGTCACGAGACTTCAGAATACGGCCAAAGAAAGGCTTCTTCAGGGAGCGGATTACTATGGCCTCAAGATGAAGGCGTATGAAGGTGCCATGGATGCAGTGACCACCCTTCTGGAAGCGGCCGGATATACGTACATACGGTTCGATCACGCTCCCACGTATATAAAACTCCCCGCACCGAAGGATTGATTTTCCGTTCTGTGGACGGAAGCTTGATATCGCAGAATACGGCAATGGCCGCATCGCTTTTCACAACGATGCGGCCATTGATGTGATGTATCCTCTTGACAGGAAGGAACTATTTCACCGTAAGGGTTACGGCTTTGGTGTCCCTGCTGTTGGGACCTACCATGATTTCGAAGTCTCCGCTTTCGCAGACCCACTGAAGGTCGTGGTTGTAGTACGAAAGGTCTTCAGAGGTGAGGGTGAATTCAACGGTCTTGGTCTCACCGGCCTTGATGTCCACCTTCTGGAATCCCTTCAGTTCTTTCACCGGCCTTGTGGAGGTCGCATAGATGTCATGGATGTAGAGCTGTACGATCTCCTTTCCGTCCATGCTTCCGGTGTTCTTTACATCGACGGATACTTTCACGTTTCCGTCGAGGGACATTTCGCTGGCGGAAAGTTTGGGCTCACCGTATTCGAATGTCGTATATGAAAGACCGTATCCGAAGGGATACAGAGGAGCGTTAACTACGTCTATGTAGCAGCTTGTGAACTTCTTGTAGGGTGCGTAGTCGGGATGAGGGCGTCCGGTGTTCTTGTGGTTGTAGTACAAAGGAAGCTGACCGACCATCCTGGGGAACGAAGTTGTGAGTTTTGCGGAAGGATTGACGTCACCGAAAAGAACGTCGGCGATGGCATGTCCCGCCTCGGAACCTTCTGACCATGTGTTGAGGATGGCGTTCATGTTCTCATCTTCCCAAACGAGGGTGAGGGGACGTCCGGTAGTGAGTACGAGAACAATGGGCTTTCCGGTGGCCTTGAGTGCCTTGAGTAGTTCAACCTCGGCATCGGGAATGCTGATGTCCGCCCTTGAAGAGCCTTCTCCGTTCATTGCTGGAATTTCACCAACGCAGGCGACCACGACATCGGCGGCCCTGGCCTTCGATACGGCCTCGGAAATGAGTCTTTCCAGAGGGACCGTATGGAGAGGAGGCGTGGGAACATCCGGCATGAAAGTCTTTATCATGCCGTATTTCACATTCTCTTCGAGTTCCTTGTCAAGGAAGAGCCAACTGCCTTCCGCATATGATACGTTTGCAGGATTGGTGACTGCGTCCTTTATTCCCTGAAGGATGGTGACGCTTTCAGCGGCGTGTGAAGACATGGTCCAAGTACCGGCCATGGAGGAACCGTCATTGGCGAGCGGACCTACGACCGCGATCTTGGCGTTCTTCTTCAGAGGAAGGACTCCGTCATTCTTGAGAAGCACCTGGCACTCCTGGGCGACCTTACGGCTGAAATCCCTGTTTTCCTTTGTGTAGACGTCGGTGGAGTTCCTTTCGGGCTTGAGATATTTGAAAGGATCTTCGAAAAGGCCGAGCTTGTATTTGGCTTCAAGAATTCTCCTGCATGCGCGGTCGATGTCGGCTTTGGAGACCTTACCTTCATCGAGACTCTTTTTCAGAGTTCCCACGAATCCGTCTGAGTTCATGTCCATGTCAAGGCCTGCCTTGAGGGATCTTGCGGACACTTCCTGGAGGTCTCCGATACCGTGTGCGACCTCTTCCATAACGGCTGTAGCGTCAGATACGATGAATCCGTCGAATCCCCAGCTCTTTCTCAGCAGGTCGTCCATCAGGTACGAATTCATCGTGGCGGGAATGCCTTCGAACTCGTTGAAGGAGGACATGTAACTTCCGGCACCGGCCTGGGCTGCCGCCTTGTAGGGGTTCATGTATCCGTTGAGTATCTCCTGGCGTCCGAGATTCACGGTGTTGTAATCCCTTCCCGCTTCTGCCGCTCCGTAAAGGGCGTAGTGCTTCACGCAGGCGAGAACGTCATTGTCGGAATACTCTCCGTCTCTGCCCTGATATCCGTAAACATATGCCTTGGCGATTTCTCCGCCGAGGTACGGGTCTTCACCACCGCCTTCGGCGATTCTTCCCCAGCGGGCGTCACGGGCTATGTCGACCATCGGGCTGAACACCCAGTTGATTCCCTGGGCTGAAGCCTCTTTAGCGGCGATTCTGGTGGCGTCTTCGATCAGCTGCATGTTCCACGATGTGGACATCGCCAGAGGAATGGGCATCACGGTCTCGTGTCCGTGTATCACGTCCAATCCGAAAATCAGCGGAATGCCGTGTCCGGATTCAAGGGCTACTTTCTGGATGTCGGTCAGGTAACTCACGTCACTCGTTCCGTACAGACCTCCGAGTTGTCCGGCGCGGAGCATCTTCACGTTCTCGTCCTCTTCGGTAACCTTCAGTGCGGAAATGAATCCCGCTGCGGCGTGGAGGTTCAGCTGACCGATCTTTTCCTCGATGGTCATCTTTGAAAGCAGGTCATCCACGAACTTGTCCATCTCGGACTTCTGTGCGCAACCTGCAAGCAGCAGTATGGTTGACGCTGCGGCAAGAATTGTTTTCTTCATTGGTGAAAAATGTGCTTAGTGGTTTGATTGGCGTTTATTTGAAAAGTTGCTGTGCGAAGATGGTGAGATACACTCTCCAGTTTCTCCAGATGTGACCGCCGTCGGACTCGTAATAGGTGACGGGATAACCGTGGGCGTCACAGTATTCCTTCAGTTTGAGGGAGTTCACCTTCACACCGTCGGCGCTGCCGACACCGATCCAATGGAGGCGGGGTTTCGCCTTGAATGTGGCTTCGAGAGCCTCGTCGAATCCGTCCTCATCGGGAGGAACGACGCCCGAGAACATTCCGACGTATCCGAACATGTCGGGATAGCGTCTTGAAAGGGCGCTGGACTGCCTTCCGCCCATGGAGAGGCCACCCACTGCACGGTTGTACATTCCTTTGGCTACGCGGTAGTGACCCTCGATGAATTTGATGATGTCCGGGAAGCTGTCCTCGATTTCAACGGTTGAATCGGAGCGGCTGTTGGTGAGGGTGGGCTGGAACATGTTGACTGCTGCTCCGGGAGCGGCGTTGTTGTAGTATACGCCGTTGGGCATAACCACGATCATCGGTTTGGCCTTTCCTTCAGCGATGAGGTTGTCAAGGATCTGTGCGGTTCTTCCGAGGTCGGACCATGCATCCTCGTCACCGCCGCTACCGTGAAGAAGGTAGAATACGGGATATTTGGCTTTGGGATTGTCTTCGTATCCTGCGGGGGTGTAGATCGTAAGTCTTCTCTGGGCTTTGAGAGTGGGGGAGTTGTACCAAACGTGTGAGAGCGATCCGTGGGGAACGTCATGTACCTCGTACCAATATCCCTTATCGCCTTTCTCTGCACTGAGGGTGAAGATGTTGGTCCATGTCGCTACATCCCTGTTCTGATAGATGTTCGAAGGGTCCATGGTCCTCACTCCGTTCACGAGGAAACTGTAGGAATAGAGTTCTCCCTCAAGAGGGGCGGAAGTGTATTCCCATACTCCGTTCTGTCCTTCTTTCATATCTACGATTCCGGCGGATTCCATCGTCATCTCCCTGCCGCTGTAATTGACGGTGCGTTTCATTGTGGGGAGGAAGTCTCCTGTCAGCTGTACGGTGATGGCCTTCGGAGCGCGGAGGCGGAAAGTTACGGTGTGGTCAGGATTGATCTCAGGAGATACGATTCCTGATCCGGGACCCAGAGCCTGTTGGGCTGATGCCGCTATTCCTAGTGAAAGAAGGGCGGCTACGAGAGTTGATTTTTTCATAATTATTTGGTGCTTATTTGTTTGTCCTTTTGTTGAAGTGTTGCGCTATTTGTCCCATACGACGCATACGGGGTGGGGAAGAGAGATCTTTTCTCCGTTAGCGGTCAGCTCCCCGGTTTCACCGTTGATCGAGAAGACCTCGATGTCGTTAGAATCCCTGCATGCGGCGAGAAGGAATTTCCCGTTGGGAGTGATGGCGAAATTCCTCGGATGGATGCCCGTATTGCAATAACCGGCATCCTCAAGGGTTCCGTCAGAGGCTACCTTGTAGATGGCGATTCCGTCATTCTTGAGACGGAGACTTCCGTAGAGGAAGCGCCCGTCGGGGGTCATGTGGATGTCGGCCGCACCTCTGGCGTCAACCCTGTCGGCGCGCACGGTCTGCTTCTCCGCAAGTTCACCGTCATCGTATCCGAAGACTGTTATGTCTCCGGATAGTTCACCGATGACATAGACATTCTTGCCGTTCGGGGAAAAGATGATGTGTCTCGGGCCGTAATCGGAATGAAGCGGGAAGGCCTTCGGCGAAGAGAGTTCCTTTCCTGCATCGAACCTTAAGATTCTGTCGGCGCTGAAGTCGGTGGCGAAGACATATTTCCCGTCGGGGGAGAAGATGGCGCAGTGCACATGGGCGGAAGACTGCCTGTTTGCATCCGGACCTCCGATCGAACCGGGAATGATCTGGGAGGGGTCACCTGCGGCGGCGTTCGCTCCTACGGGATATACGCTGAGGGACCCTCCGCTGTAATTCGCCGAAAGAACCACTTTCCCGTCCGTTGAAACATAGCAGGGATCTTCGCCTCCGGTCAAGACCGTCGAAATCTTTTCGAAAGAGAAGTCTTCACGGTTGAACTTGAGGGTGCTCAGCGAGGCGGTGGGACCGTTCATCTCGCCGACTGCGTAGACGGTACCATCCTGGGTTATCGTCAGGAACGAGGGATTGGGAAGTTCGGCGCAAGTGTAGCTTCCGGGGGCTTCGGAGTAAGACTCCTTGGCGGGAAGGATGATCTTGCCGGTTTCCTGGTCGAAACGGTAGGTGTATATTCCTTTGCTGCCGGAGTCCGTGTATGTGCCGACCAGCATGGTGATAGCGTCGTTGCCCTTTTGGGCATCTCCGCATGAAACAACAGATGCAGCCATAATGCCGAGTGCCGCCATGAGTGGATATTTCATCGGGGAAAGATTTTAGTACTTGAAACTTGATCCTCCGAGGAATTCCCTGAGGAGTGATGTCGGGGGGATTTCCTTGTCGGAGACGGGTGTGAAATAATGTATGAACTTGAGAAGTCTGTGGGCCTCGCTGTATTCGGGGCAGTTCTTGGGAACACTGGCCAGTATCGGCTCCGCATGGTTCCTCAGGACGGCGAACTCGATGAGATACGCCGAGTTGAACATCATGTCCGCCATTTCCTGGTAAGGATATATCCATTCTTCCTCGGACTTCCTTACACTGGGCCACTGGTTGATGGACTGCTGGGCGGTGAAAGCTCCCTTGTTGTAGTCCCTGACGATTCTCCTGAGGAGCCTGTTGTCGCTCGTCGGAATCCAGTTATGGTTGTCCAGGGCCGTGCTGGTGAGAGTGTTGATGAAGATCCTGAACTTGTTTTCTTCCGGGATGCCCGGAGTGAGACCCGGGTTCAGCGCATGGATGCCTTCTACGAGGAGGATAGTTCCTTCCTTGAGAAAGATGCTCTTGCCGTTGTATTCCCTCTTCCCGGTGACGAAGTTGAATTCGGGGACATCCACTTTCTCGCCTGCGAGCATCTTCATTAAGTCCCTTTCCATGAGGCGATGGTCGACAGTCTCGAAGTTGTCGAAGTCGTATCCTCCGTCGGGGAATCTGGGAGTGTCCTCCCTGTCCACGAAGTAGTCGTCAGTGGATATGGTTAGAGGGCGCAGTCCGCATGCCTTGAGCTGGACGCTGAGCCTCTTGCAGAAGGTCGTCTTTCCGCTGCTGCTCGGTCCCGTTATCAGAACGACTTTTGTGGGATTCTCGCTCCTGTACCGGCGGTCTATTTCTTCGGCGATCTGGACGATCTTCTTTTCCTGGAGCGCTTCCGCAATCTGGATCAGTTCGCTGGCGTGCCCTTCACGGCAGGCGTAGTTCACGTCACCCACGGTACTGAGGCCCATGATGATGTTCCACTTGAGGTTCTCGGCGAACATCGAGAAAGTCTTGGGCTGGTCGACGAAGGGGGCGAGCCTGTCAGGTTGATGGTAATCAGGTACCCTGAGGAGAAGTCCGGAATGATATCGTTCGATGTCCCAGACCTTGATATATCCCGTCGAGGGGACAAGCCTTCCGTAGTAATAGTCCGGAGTGTCTCCGAGGGTGTAGTAGTCCATGTAAACCTGGCCGCTCGTTTCGAGAAGACGCACTTTGTCCTCGGCTCCGGATTTGGAGAAGATCTTCATGACCTTGTCGGTCTGCGCATCGTAGCGGTGAAAGGGAATGTCCTTGTCGGAGATTTCCTTCATCGCGGATTTGAGAAGGGCGATGTCTTCATCCGTTACGGGCGAAGCATCAGCTTTTTTCAGGTGGAAGAAGTACCCGTTGGAGATCTCATGCTCCATGTATACGCGGCAGCCCGGGAATACATCCTGTGCGGCTTTGCACAACAGGAAACACAGCGAACGGCAATATACTCTCATTCCGCTGGGTTCGCGGCAATCGATGAACTCAATGTCTTTGCTTTGGTATACTTTGAATTTCAGACCTTGGGATACGTTGTTGACCTTGGCGGAAATGATCGGGTACGGCTGTTCGAATTCGAAATCGGACAACATCTGCAGGAGAGAAGTCCCTTCCGGATACTTCCTGTAGGTGCCGGTATTCTTGCAATAGACCTGCAACATGACGGGATGTGGGTGTTTTGGTGATGAATGATATGTATTCCGTCAAATATACCGCTAATTCGACCAAAAAACAACAAAAAGGAAGGCCTTCATAAGCATTTCGGGGAGCACCGCGCCGGCAGTGTTCCCCGAATAAAATAAAGCGTATGCTTATTGGAAATGGAAAGAGTCTAGATGTCCCCTCTTCTTGCCTTCATCGAATATTGCTTGGGCGAGATACCCGTGTATGATTTGAAATACTTGGCGAAGAAGGATGCGTTGGGGAAGTTGAGGGCCTCTGAGACTTCCTGCACTGAAGCGTTTCCGGAATTGAGCATCGCCTTGGCTTCGAGCGTGACGTGTTCCCTGATCCAGTCTCCGGCATGTTTCCCCGAAACGTCGTAAATTATCTTCGAGAAGTATTTGGGGGAAATGTCGAAAAGGTCCGCGTAGAAAGTGATCAGCCTTTCCTTGTAGCAGTGCGTATGCACGGCCTGCAGGAAATCAAGGAACAGTGTCTGATGCTGTTCCATTGTGGTCTCGCTTTTCCTGTCCGGATGGTTGAGAAGCCACTGGGCCAATCCTGAAGTCATGCAGGTGATGATTCCTTTGGCTGCGTCCAGCTTGAAATTGAAATTGTCCGTGATGATGATTTCTCTTAAGAGCTTGTACTGGAACAGTGATATCTCTATCTGTTCGGGACCGTTGTGGATCAGCTGGGGGTGTATCATGTTTTCCCTGATCGTGTGGATGCATGATGCGGAATTGTTGTTGAAAAATTCCTCCTCGGAAAGTGCGATGACGTAGAACTTGCAGTCCGGACTGATCCTGAAGTCACTGATTATGGCGCCCGCAAAACAAACAAGGGAGTCGTTGTCCTTCAGTTCGTAGTTCTGGAGATTGAGGGTGGTGCGAATTGTTCCCTTCTGGCAATATACTCCAAGGAAAAACATCTGCTTGTAAGGATATTTCCGTCCGATCGACATGAATCCATCCTCTTCCAAAGGCCGATCTATGGTATTGTAGATGTTGTCGTCCAGCAGCATGACATCATCCAGCATGAGACTGTTCCTTGATGAGGGAACGTTGCTTATGCTCATCTGCTTTACTGCTTTGGTGCTTTTACTTGCCTCCATGATTGAAAGGTTTTTGTTCTAAGGGTTGTATGAATTGCAAAAATTAGGCAAAATCTGGTGTTATTCTGCTCCAAATATCCTCATGCGGATTCAAAGACTTTCCTGACAGGATCACCTTTCTTATGAAAGGAGATGTGTACATGTACGGTATCGTCGTAAGGGTTATCCCCGGAACGGTTATGATGAGGTTCGCCTTTTTGCCGACAGTTATCGAGCCGGCTTCTCGCGAAATCCCCATGGCATACGCTCCGTTGATGGTGCAGGCGTTGAAGGACTGTGAAGGGGTGAGTCTCAGTCGGATGCAGCCAAGGGACATCACCATCCTCATATCTCCCGAGGGGGAAGATCCCGGGTTGAAGTCGGAAGCGAGAGCTATCCCGAGTCCCTCCCCGATGAATTCCTTCGCCCTGGCGAAAGGGATCCCGAGGAAGAAGGATGAACCGGGAAGCATGGTCGGCATCGTATCCGTTCCCTTGAGACATCCGATTTCTTCGTCAGTGGTCCTTTCCAGATGGTCAACCGAAAGGGCTCCGCACTTGACTCCGACCTGTACGCCGCCGCTTACATCGAGTTCGTTCGCATGGATCTTCGGAACGAGTCCGTATTCCATCCCTTTGCGGAGAATCTTCTCAGTATCTTCCGGGCTGAAGAATCCCTTGTCGCAGAATACGTCGATATAGTCTGCCAGTCCTTCTGCGGCGACGGCCGGGATCATTTCTTCGCATACGGCCTCGACGTAATCTTCCATCGTGTACCCTCTGCCTACGGCGTGGGCACCGAGGAATGTGGCTTTTACGATGGCGGGTGTGTTTTCCTTTATCCTTCTTATGACCCTCAGCATCTTCAGTTCATCTTCCGTCCGGAGGCCATATCCGCTTTTTATTTCGATGGCACCGGTCCCTTTGCGGATCATTTCTTCCACCCGGGCTGAAGCCTGTTTGTAAAGGTCCTCTTCACTTGTCGAGTGGAGAAGGTCGGCTGAATTGAGGATGCCCCCTCCGTTGGCTGCGATCTGCTCGTATGAAAGGCCCTTAATCTTGTCAAGGAATTCCCCTTCACGGGAACCTGCGTAGACGATATGCGTATGGGAGTCGCAGAAGGAAGGCATCACCATTCCACCTTCAGCATCAATGAGGGTGAGGTCGTCGTCCTCATTGATTCCTTCGTGAAGGTCCGTCTCTTTCCCGAAAGAGGCGATCTTGCCGTCCTCTATGAGAAGGTAGGCGTCACGGATCTCTTCGACACGGCCCATCTCCTCTCCCTGAAGACGGGCTTTGCCTTCGGGGAGGATTCCGACGAGGGAAGATATGTTCCTTATGAGAGTCTTCATTCCGTTACAGTTTTCAGAAGAGGTCCTCCCTCGAGAGGAAGGCTTTGGATTTCATGATATAGGGATGGAGATATTCGTCTTTCCTTATGAAAGGCACTTCCTTACGGAGTTCTGACAGAATCTTCTCCAGGGCGGGTGACGTCTTGGCGGGACGCCTGAATTCAAGGGCTTGGGCGGCATTGAAGAGCTCTATTCCGAGGACGGTCTCGACGTTGTCCACGATCCGGACGAGTTTCGTTGCCGCATTGGCACCCATGCTGACATGGTCTTCCTGTCCTTGTGAGGAAGGGATAGAGTCGCATGAAGCCGGCCAGCAGAGCATCTTGTTCTGGCTGACGATTGAAGCGGCGGTGTACTGCGGAATCATGAAACCGCTGTTGAGCCCGGGCTCGCTGACAAGGAACTTGGGTAGTCCCCTCTGTCCTGAAATCAGCCTGAATACCCTTCTTTCCGAGATGTTCGCAAGTTCCGACATCGCTATCGCAAGGGTATCCATCGGGATGGCTATGGGCTCCCCGTGGAAGTTCCCCGCTGAAATTATCATGTCTTCGTCAGGGAAGACGTTGGGGTTGTCCGTAGCGCTGTTGATCTCGTTCTCAATCACGGACTGGACATAGCGGATGTTGTCCTTCACCGCCCCGTGGACCTGGGGAATGCATCGGAATGAGTACGGATCCTGTACATGTTCCTTTTCCCTCCGGATGAGTTCACTGCCTTCAAGCACTTCAATGAACCTTTCGGCCGTGTCGATCTGTCCGCGGTGCGGACGGAGACGGTGAGTCAGGGGAAGGAAGGGCTCGATCCTTCCGTCGTAGGCTTCAAGGGACATCGCCCCTATCATGTCCGACCACTTCGAAAGCCTCATGCACTGGATGAGACACCAGATCGCGTGGGCGCTCATGAACTGGGTTCCGTTGAGAAGGGCCAACCCTTCTTTGGACTGCAATCGTATAGGCTCCCATCCGAACTCCTTGAGCACATCCGCACTCTGACGGACTTCTCCCTTATAGTATACTTCTCCGAGACCCAGAAGCGGGAGGCTCATGTGGGCGAGCGGAGCGAGGTCACCGGAAGCTCCGAGAGAGCCCTGCTGATAGACGACCGGAATGATGTCGTTGTTGTACATGTCCAGAAGCCTCTGGACCGTCCTCAATTGCACCCCGGAGTGGCCATAGGAAAGGGACTGCACCTTCAGAAGGAGCATCAGTTCCACGATTTCCTTGCGGACGGTGTCTCCCGTTCCGCAGGCGTGCGAAACGACGAGGTTGTACTGGAGCTCCGACAGGTCTTCTTCGGGAATGGTCACATTGTAAAGGGAACCGAATCCGGTGGTCACGCCGTAAACCGGCTTGTCCAAGTCTTCCATTTTGGAATCAAGGTACTTGCGGCATTTTACGATGGCGTCCACGGATTCTTGGGAAAGAGCCAGTTTCTCGTGGTTGTCGAGTATTTCTTTGAGCCTTTCCAGGCTCAGGTGGTCATGTGAAATGATGTGGGTCATAGATTGCGTTTTGCTTTGTTTGATCTATTTGCCGAGAATTGAACGGATCATATTCTCGTCAGCTTCATTGGGGAGGGTGACTTTGAGGAGGGGAGTCCGATCCATCTGACGGCGTATCGCCATACCGGCACCTTCATTCCTTGCCCAGCTTCTTCTGGCGATTCCGTTGTTGACGTCCCAGAACAGCATCGAAGAAATCCTTCTGTCGGCTTCGGCCGAGCCGTCGATCACCATTCCGAATCCTCCGTTTATCACTTCACCCCAACCGACACCTCCTCCGTTGTGTATCGATACCCATGTGGCTCCCCTGAAGGCGTCACCGATCACGTTCTGGATCGCCATGTCGGCTGTGAACTTGGATCCGTCGTAGATGTTGGAAGTCTCCCTGAATGGTGAATCGGTCCCGGAAACGTCATGATGGTCCCTGCCTAGGACTATCGGTGCCGTTATCCTTCCTTCGCGTATCGCCCTGTTGAATTCAAGCGCTATCTTGGTCCTTCCCTCGCAGTCAGCATAGAGGATTCTGGCCTGCGAACCGACGACAAGATTGTTCCTTCCGGCCTCTTCGATCCAGTGGATGTTGTCTTCCATCTGGGAGCGTATTTCCGTAGGGGAGGACTCCGCGATCCCCTTGAGGACATCAACCGCTATGCGGTCGGTCTTGGCCAGATCTTCCGGATCCTCTGACATGCATACCCATCTGAACGGTCCGAATCCGTAGTCGAAGTACATGGGGCCCATTATGTCCTGGACATAGGAAGGGTATCTGAATGTCCCGTCGGGACGCATGACATCCGCTCCCGCCCTTGAACTTTCGAGGAGGAAAGCGTTGCCGTAGTCGAAGAAATACATCCCTCTTTCCGCAAGGTGGTTGATGGCGGCCACGTGACGGCGGAGTGATGCCTGGACCGCTTCCTTGAACTTGGCCGGATCCTCGGCCATCATCTTCTTTGATTCTTCGAGGGAATATCCCACGGGATAATATCCTCCGGCCCAGGGGTTATGGAGAGATGTCTGGTCAGACCCGAGGTCGACCTTGATGCCTTCGTCGGCGAGTCTTTCCCACAGGTCAACGACGTTTCCGACATAGGCGAGTGAGACGGTCTCTTTTCCGGAAGTCGCTTTCCTTATTCTGGATATCAGTTCGTCAAGGTCGGAATGCATCTCATCTACCCATCCCTGCTCGTATCTTTTCGAAGCGGCGAGGGGATTGATTTCCGCTGTGACGCTGACCACTCCGGCGATGTTTCCGGCTTTGGGCTGGGCTCCGCTCATTCCGCCGAGACCCGCTGTGACGAAGAGCATGCCCGCCATGTTCTCCCTTGTCCCTTCGATTCCTTTGGCGCGGAGCTGTTTCCTTGCGGCATTCATCACCGTTATCGTAGTTCCGTGCACGATACCCTGGGGACCTATGTACATGTATGAACCGGCTGTCATCTGGCCGTACTGGGAAACTCCCAATGCGTTGAACCTTTCCCAGTCGTCCGGTTTGGAATAGTTGGGTATCACCATACCGTTGGTGACAACGACCCTGGGAGCGTCTTTGTGGCTCGGGAAAAGACCCATCGGATGGCCCGAGTACATGACTAGAGTCTGCTCATCCGTCATGGTGGCCAGATACTGCATCGTGAGACGGTACTGGGCCCAGTTCTGGAAGATGGCTCCGTTGCCTCCGTAGATGATGAGTTCATGGGGATGCTGCGCGACTCTTGGGTCGAGATTGTTCTGGATCATCGCCATGATTGCGGCAGCTTGTCTGGACTTGGCCGGATACTCGTCGATTGGACGGGCATACATCGGATAGTCGGGGCGGAACCGGTACATGTATATCCTGCCGTATTTCTCCAGTTCTTCGGAGAACTCACGGCAAAGGACTTCGTGGTGCTTGGCCGGGAAATATCGGAGAGCGTTCCTCAGGGCCAGCACCTTTTCCTCCGGTGAGAGGATGTCCTTTCTCTTCGGAGCATGGTTGACAGCGGTGTCATAGGGCTTGGGTGAAGGAAGGATGTCGGGAATGCCCCCGAGAATATCCTCCCGGAAATCTGCGTTGCTCATAGGTAGAATAGTATGGTTCAATATGCGGCCGGATTATCCTTCGATTGAAGTGTTCACCTTGTCCAGAACTTCTTTTTCGAGGACTTCAGCTTCTTTTACGATGGAAAGGGCTTCATTCACCAAGGCGTCAGCCATGTCACGGTCTTTGAGTGAAGAAGCGTTGATGCGTACGTTGAGGCAGGCGCCTTTGACGGCGGCCGTGGCGGCGAGAGCTCCTACACCGGCATCTGAAGCGGATGCGGGATTTCCCTTGGATGCCATCTCGAGGGCGAGAGGGAGAGCCTTGAAGGCGGCTTTCATCGTCTTCAGAGGGACTTGTGCCGCATAAAGCGTAGCTTTTTCCATCGCTTCCGCTCTGGCCTCCTTTTCCTCAGGGGTGCCCTTAGGCATTGCGAGAACTGCCATTATCGCATCGAACGAGGCGGTGTCTTCATCAACGAGGGCGAGAAGTTCATCGGTGAGGGCTTGTCCTTTGACGGCTATGTCCGAGAATTCCTCCCAACGGTCATCCCAACCTCTCTTGTGTGCGGACAGGTTGGCTACCATTGTCGAAAGTGCCGCACCGAGTGCTCCCATGTATGCTGAAATGCTGCCGCCTCCGGGGGCGGGGGATTCGGAAGCGGTCTCTTTTGCGAACTCCTTGAGGTTCATCCTCACGAGCCTCTCTTTCTTCTTCATTTCCTCCGGATCCTCCATCAGGTATTCTATGACCTTCTCCTTCGGATCGAAGGGCTTGAGGTCGTCAAGCCCCATGGATTTGACGGCGATGCGGATTATTTCGCTTTCATCGATTCCGAGGGAACGCTGCTGTTTCCTTAGGAAATATTTGCCCGCATCGACGAGGACTTTCTTCGGGACAAGTCCGACGATTTCGGTGCCGGTGACCCTCAGGCCCCTTGCGGAAGCAGCTCTGCAGACTTCTTCGAAAGCGATGTGCAGAGGAACGGCGTCGATGTCGGTTATGTTCATCGAGACCTGAGCGATGCCGTACTCGTCGATGAACCATCCGATGGCTTTGCAACCCTTGAGAGTTCCCGGAATCCATATGGTCTGACCGTTTTCGTCCTTGAGCGGTTTGCCGGTGAGGGATCCGCCTTCGCGGGCGATCCTGCCTTTTTCCCTTACATCGAAAGCCACCGCCATTGCCCTTCTTGTGGACGTGGTGTTGAGATTGAAGTTCACTGCGATGAGGAAGTTCCTGGCGCCCACGTTGCTGGCTCCCGTCCTTGCCACTGTTTCATTGTACTCTTCGGGGCCGAAATCCGGTCTTCTTTCCGGGTCTTTGATCTTCTCGGGCAGAGCCTCGTATTCTCCGCTTCTGCAGACGGCGAGATTCTTCCTCTCCTTCTTGTATGCGCTCGCTTCGTAGCAGTAACAGGGTATGCCAAGTTCTTCGTACATCCTTTTGGCGAGGTCCCTGGCCAATGCGGCGCATTCTTCAAGGGTTATTCCCGATATGGGGATGAGGGGAAGTACGTCAGTTGAGCCGCTCCTGGGATGAGCTCCATGATGATGGCGCATGTCAATAAGACGTGATGCGGCTTCTGCACCCTTGAATGCGGCTTCGCATACCGCTTCGGGGCTGCCGACGAATGTAACGACGGTTCTGTTGGTGGCCTCACCGGGATCCACGTTGAGGACTTTCACTTTCTCTCCTCCGAAAGAAGCGGAGGAAATCGCTTCCACTATTCCGTCAATTACGGATTTGTCCCTTCCTTCAGAATAGTTGGGGACGCATTCGATGATTCTTGCCATTGGTTATCAGTTTAATACGGACAATATGCGGATTATCCTGATCCGCATATTTATTAATTTTCAATAAAAATACTACTTTTTATTGAATTATTTATCCAATGGGCCGAAAAATCTAACTTTTTGATACTATTTTGCTAATTCTTCGTCATCTTTTCGCTTGACAATTTTGTATCCGATTGCCGCGATGGTGATGCTCATCAGAGGGCAAAGATAATTGAAAAAGCAGAAAGGCATGTAGGCGATGGTGGGTACACTGAGGATCGTTGC
>JAFUFP010000029.1 GCA_017469845.1 Bacteroidales bacterium
GATGTTGAGGCAGTCGTTGTTCCCTTTGAGTTCCTTGGGACAGTCAGCGAAAGGAGCTCCTTCCCGGAAATCTTTTTCCGAGAGAAAATGGTTCTGGATCATGGTGCCCATGGCACCGTCTATGACCATTATACGTTTTTGGAGGATGGAAAGTATCTCACCACGGAGGGCTTTCGGATCCTTTGGGGAAATCTTGCTGCTTTCTTTCATCGCTTTGTCACGTCCGAAGATGCAAATATAGGGAAAAACAAATCTTCATGCTATTCTTTGCAAGTCTGCAGGTGTTTTTGTCAAACGGCAAATTGATGAAAGTTGTGCGTGTATCTCCTCCTTTTATGGCTGATTGAAAGTGGGCCCTGATTCATAACTAATAACTAAGTCGAGAATGACAAAGTCATAAGAAGGAAGAATTCGTGGAAGAGCCTGAAGTTGGTGACCATCAATAAAATCGATTACTACATCCGCATCCAGTATAATCTTCACCTTATTCATCGACACCGGGTTTAATGCAGTTTAGAAGTTCGATCAAATGCCCTTCTGATATCAGACCTGATTCGTAAAGGGTTTGCGCTTTGGAAGAATAGTCACCGATAATTTTTTCGCTGACTTTTGGCTTCTCGAAAACTTCAGTGCAAAGTGAATAGTCCTTGGCCGTCTTCAGTGGTTGAATATTCGACAAACAATCAAACTTTTCTTTCCCTAATCCGAGAATTTTGTCGATACGGAAAAGCATGGCCTTGTATGATACACCGAAGTAATCACACATTACGATGACGTGTGCCGCATTGATGTTGCTTTTGTCACATCCGATCTTTTGCATGATTTCCATGACTCCTGGTCGGGGCATGAGGAAGAAGGATGCGAATGTGTTGGCGTGCCTCTCGACTGGGGACAACGGATTTGTGACATCACATGAATGGACCTTGAAATCTTTGTCCTCTTGAATATAAAGATGGTACAGTTCATGCGCTATCGTGAAATTCTGCCGTCCACGGACACAACGCGAATTGATGAGGATGAAGTTAGTGTCCTGGCCGTACTTGAGGCACATGCCGCTGAAATCTTTGCTCATTTTTGTGAATACCGTAAGTATTCCTTCTCTGATCAATAGACTTTCAAGGTCTACAGGAAGCTTGTACCCTAAAGAGAATCTCTCTCTAAGATTGAAGGCTTCTGCTTCAATTGTGCTCTCAGCTATTCTGGCCATTCTTTTCTATCCTCCTCATTTTGATGTAGTTCTTGACGATTGATTTGAATTTGGAGATTGTTCTGAGGTCTTCGACCGATACTCCGTCAGTCCTGAATGCGCACACAAGCGTGTCTTTGAGCTGGTCTTCGTTTTCTGAAAAGAATGAAGAAAGTTCTACGCCGAAGAAGTCGCTCAGTTTCTCCAAAGTGTTTAAAGGAATCTCAATGTCTTTTGTTTCGTACTCGGTATAGGTTGAACGGGCGATCCCCAGAACGTCAGCGACGGTCTCTTGGGTGTATCCCAGTTTCTTCCTGATTGTTTTGATGTTGTTTTGTATGATTCCCATGCCAGGTGTGTTTGCGTGTTCTTCCATATGTTTGTTATGGTTCGACAAAATTAAGAATAATTAATTCTAAAAACAAAATTAATTTTGTGATTATAGAGTTAATAAATTAAGAAATAATAAATTAATTCGTAAGTTCTTTCGACATTTTAATAAATTATCGCAGTTATAATTTATAATTTGCATTCGGGCGCTTTACTTTGGAATTATGCTCTCATACCGAAAATGGTTTCGTTTTGCCCCTGTCCCTTCGTTTGGACGCAGTTCTTATGCGAGGTTTCCTCATTGTGGAAATGGGGCGTGTTTTTTGCAGTGAAAATCTAAAAATTTACTCTCATGGCAGACAATTATCTGGAAAAACGATTCGAAGAAGTTTTCGGCTCCGGAAGAAAAACAACAAGGACAAAGACGGTGTGGAAAGAGTACAGTTCGCTTGACACTCTTCTTCACCATAACCGTTCCCACAGAAGCTACGATCCTTCCGATGTGCCTTCGACGGAAGTGCTGCGCAAGATAGTCTGGGTGAATACGATAATCCCTTCCGCAGCCAATCAGCAGGTTCTGCGTTTCAGGACAGTCTCTTCTCCGGATGAGACTTCGAAGGTCCTTTCCGACATAAAGATGGGAGCCGCTCTTCCCGAACTCCACCTTCCCGTACCCGGGACGGAACCTCCGGCATACATCATAGTCATGTCCTCGAAACCGGAGAGCAGGTTTGTTTCGATAGATTTGGGGATTTCACTGCAGAGCATGGCGCTCCGTGCTGTCGATCTCGGGTATAACGCTCTGATGATATGCAATTTCAATCCGGAGAAGCTGAAAGAGGACTTGTCGCTTCCGTATCTGCCTTTGGCGGTGTTGGCTGTCGGCAAAGGACAGGATTCGATATACATCAAGCCTTGCAATGAAGGAGACAGCCTCAAGTACTACCGGAAGGACGGGGTGCATTATGTCCCGAAGATAATACTGGACGACCTTCTGGTATAGTCCGTTTCCGGGGAAGTATCACTAGAAAAACAACAAAGAAAAGGATATCATGAAAGTACTCATCATCAACGGAAGTCCCCGCAAGAACGGGAACACTTCAGTGGCATTGGCCGAGGTTGCGAAAACCCTCGAAGCCAAAGGAATTGAAACCGAGACTGTCTGGATCGGCACCAAACCGGTCAGGGGCTGCGCTGCATGCGGAGCCTGCAAGAAGAACCCCGGCAGATGCGTTTTCGATGACGACATCTGCAACCGGATTTCCGCGAAATATTCCGAATGCGACGGCCTTGTGGTCGGTTCTCCCGTCTATTACGGACAGCCCAACGGAGCTCTTTTATCAGTGATCCAGAGGTCTTTCCATTCCAATGGGGATGCGATTCAGGGTAAACCCGCCGCAGCGGTGGCGGTATGCCGTAGGGGAGGCTCTTCCGCTGCCTTCGAGACTCTCAATCTCCCGTTCATGATGATGAATATGCCTATAGCGACTTCCCAGTATTGGAACATCGTGTTCGGCCGTGAACCCGGTCAGGCAGCTTTGGATGCGGAAGGGCTGCAGACGATGAGAGCGCTTGCGAACAACCTCGCGTTCCTTCTTGAAGCTACCGGCGGAAAGCCTTCTCCCGGAGCTGAAGGTGAGGACTGGATTCCGACGCATTTCATACGCTGAGACTATTTTCCTGCGGCAATCTTAAGAAACGATAATCCCGCCTGAAGACTGTTCCGGTCCTTCGGGCGGGATCGCTCTATTCCTTTTCCGGTGAGGCTTATTCGGGTGGAGCGTACTGGCTCGGCAGGATGCCGAATTCCTCCTGGAATAGCTTGGCGAAGTATGAAGGGGTGAGTCCCACCATCTGGGCTACAGCCGAAATCTTGTATTTCCCTTCCTTCAGCATCTCCAGGGAGCGGTTCAGCTTGTACTTCTTGAAGTAGTTCGTGGGAGTCTCTGTTTCCCCGTTACGGAATCCCGTTTGTTCGTTTCCATAATTTATTGGAATCCGCAAAACACCGATGAAAGAAAGAGACAATATTTATCAATACGTGTAATAGGGTTTATTGAACATTATGCGAACTTTGCAATGTACTGAAATCACAAAATGACACTTCATATGAAAAGATTGTTTCTGAATCTTCTTTTGTCGGCTTTGGCCATCTCGGCCCTTGCCCAGAATCCTCCCCAGGGAAGACCGCAGGGAGGACCGGGACCCCAGATGGGTCGAACAGAAGAACCCGCCTATGTCACTGTCAAACTTTATCCGGAAGGAGTGCCGGATTCCAACGGACTGGAAGGACCCGAAAGGGAGATGTTCGGCGGAAGGATCGGCAATATAACAGATCCGGAACTGCTCGTTTTCCCGGCGAAAGAACCCAATGGCCTTTGCGTCATAATGTGCCCCGGCGGCGGATACAACTACGTGGCCGCCAAGCATGAAGGAACAGATATGGCCGACTGGTTCAACAGCTTCGGAGTAACTTTCGCTGTCCTTAAGTACCGAATGC
The DNA here is from genome assembly GCA_017469845.1 of Bacteroidales bacterium. Classification (GTDB taxonomy): domain Bacteria; phylum Bacteroidota; class Bacteroidia; order Bacteroidales; family UBA932; genus Cryptobacteroides. The sequence continues at coordinate 4,017 of JAFUFP010000029.1, forward strand.
CGAACGGACACTGCGACATCCCGCTGGAAGATGCACTCCGCGCCATGGAGATAATGCGTTCACGCGCCTCCGAATGGGGATACTCCAAGGTCGGGATTATGGGCGGATCGGCGGGAGGCCATGTGGCGAGCTCCGTTGCGGTGCATTACAATTCCCCTGCGACGAGACCGGATTTCCAGATACTTCTGTATCCCGTCATCACCACCAAGGGAAGATTCGTTCCCGGAAGGGGCTTCCTTCTTCTCGGGAAGGATGCTACCCAGGAGCAGGCCGACTATTACAGCAACGAGCTGCATGTGACCCCCGATTGCCCTCCGGCTTTCATCGCCCACAGCTTCGATGACAGGACGGTACCGATTTCGGACAGCATGGATTATGCCTCAGCCCTTTACAAAAACAAGGTTCCGGTATCCATCCATGTGTATCCCGAGGGAGATCACGGTTGGGGGTTCAGGGACTCGTTCAAATACAAGAGGGAATGGACTTCCGAACTCGAGAAGTGGCTCCGGGACTTCGTGAAATAGATTCATTCACAACACTGCAAACATACTCTCCGCTATGCGCAAAACTCTATCGCTACTGATTCTTCTGTCATCTGTATTCACCCTTTCCGCAAGGGAAAAGATCAGCATCAATGAAGGCTGGAGCTTCTCCAAAAGCATCTCCACCGGAGCCGCCGTCGACCAGTTCGCCCGTTACGGAGGAAGAGTGGAGAAGGTGAACCTTCCCCATACATGGAACGCTTCCGATTTCATGAGTACGGAAGGGGTAACCTCAAAACCGACAAGTATTCAACGATCATCTGGAAGGATGTCGTACTTTCGGACGGAGTGAACGAGGTTGTCGTGAAGACCGCCCACGGGGATGATTCAGCGGTCTGGAACGTCAAGAAATGATTCTCTCTTGATCTTGTGGGGCAGGCTTTCCTGCCTTCGGGACAAAATGAAAATAGGGGTGACACGCTTACGGCGATCACCCCATTCCTATTTCGGTAAGTGCCCGGAAACCGGGAGAATGCCCCTAGTTCGCCGGATGATACTTGAGTTCCTTTGTCTTGGGATCCCTTGACCAGAGTTTGAAGAACTCCCACATCATATCCGCCGCCGGTTTGAAGTTCCAGTGGCCGTAGTCGATGATGGCGTTGGCCTGGATAAGAGGCATGTTGTCCTTGTAGAGGCGGCCGTATTCCACCACGATGCCTTCTCCCTTGTTGGTCTTGACCTGGCCTCTGTCGCGGAGGTTGACCCCGAAGAGGGGATAGGTCGAGAAATCAGCCTTCTCGGGGAAGGGGATTCCGTTGAGGCATGCGTAGGTCTTCCATGCCACCCAGACGCTGTTCTGCTCAGCCGGAGAAGGTTCATGGAACCATACTCCGTCGTTGGTGCCGGTTACGGAGAAGTACGGCATCAGAATCTTGCCGCTTTTCTGCGTAGCGTCATTGATGAGGGATTCCGCGCTGTGACCGAGGTGCTTCATTCCGGGGATGATTCCGGCGGAATGGCCTCCGACGGCGGCGAAGATATAGGACTTCTTGATTCCGAGGCCCGTAGCGGTGGCACTACCTGCGGAAAGACCTTCAGCATAGATCCTTGAAGGATCGATCTGGGGATATTTCTTCAGAAGGAAGTAGATGGTCTCCTCGATTCCGTTGTAGCCCATCTGGGGCTGGCCGTTGCCTTCCCATTCCATCTCGACTACGGCGAAGTTCTCCTTTGCCGCAAGTTCCACGAATCCTGAAGTCTCGCTCTGGGTTCTGGGGTCATTGCCATGGCCGTGCAGAAGGACAACGAGGGGAACTGATGCCTTGGGAGCGCCCAGGACTGCCTTCGGCATGTACTCGTACCAGAGGAACTTTTCACCGCTTCCCATCACATCCTCCTGGACAACGTTCCTTTCGATGCCGAGACGGTCGAACATCGGGTAGGACACAAGTTCGTAGGCGCCGTACTGCTCGAATTTCGCTCCTGTGTACCATGTGTGGCCGAAGTTGTTGTAGCGGTAGTTGCGGCTCAGGAGCGCATCCCATGAATCCGCGACAATGGCTGAAAGGGAAGCGTTAGCGTCGGGGTTGACGACAACCCGAAGGAGTTCCTCCTCGGGGTTCGTGTAGACTGCGTTCCTGCCTTCAGCTGAAGTGAGGGTGGCGCCGTCAAGAGTCTTGTATGCGGCAGCGACCTTGGCTGCGTTCTTCCCTGCGGCATAAACCGGCACGGGAACCGCTCCGGCCGCGATCTTGGAAGGCTTTCCGCCTATGGTGACGATGCCTGCCAGCATGCCGGCATGGGGAGCGACGCATTTGTTGACGAAGGTGGCGCCGTTTCCTATGGCGATGAGCTTAAGGTTCGAGATGGCGCCGAAATTCTCGATTACGTTTTTGTAGGCTTCGAAGTCGGCGGCGTCATTCCATGCAGTTCCCTTCGGGGCGACGACCATTACGGTTCCGCCGTATTCCTCCTGGAGGGCGGGAAGTCCGAGCTCGGAGACCAGTTTGTCCGCTTGCTCGCGTGAGAGCTTCGCATCCGGATAGACAAGGAAAGTCGGGGCTGTGAAACCGACTCTCCCTGAAAGGTCGTTCCTCGGGGAGGATACGCTGAAGACTATTTCTTCGGGAATGGCCCTTCTCGGGGGCTGGGCGGAAAGAGAAAGTCCCGCCGAAAGGGCGAGGAGAATGCAGAGAAATTTGAGTGATTTCATATGTGAAGTGTTTTTGTCGTTTCGTTCCTGTCCGGCCATACGTCGGATAGTACAAATTTAGGGATAAAGGTGGAGTTTCCTTTATCCCTTTCTTCAGAATAGATGTCAAAATATTCTTTTTGCGTATTTCTAGAGGAACTTTCCGGTGACGCTGTCGGGATTGTCCTTCACTTTTTCGGGAGTTCCCGAGGCGACGATCCTTCCGCCCGCTTCCCCTCCGCCGGGGCCCATGTCGACGATGTAGTCTGCGCTCCGGATGAGGTCAAGATCATGTTCGATGACGATGACCGTAGCTCCGAGGGAGATAAGGTGGCGGAACACTTCCATGAGGGTCCTTACGTCAAGGGGGTGAAGACCGATTGTAGGTTCGTCAAAGACGAAGACAGTGTCACCTTGGCCCCGGCCCATCTCGCTGGCGAGCTTGAGCCTCTGGGCTTCGCCTCCCGAAAGGCTCGGAGTGGCTTCACCGAGGGTGAGGTACCCGAGCCCCAGATCACGGAGAACCTTCAGCCTTGAACTTACAAGGGGAAGGTCTGAACACTCTTCCATCGCCTTGTCGACGTTCTTGTCCATAAGTTCGGGGAGGGAACATCCTTCCGCTCCGCCCTTTTTCTGCCTCGGTATCCTGAAGGCTTCCCTGGAGTATCTCGACCCTCTGCAGTCGGGGCAGGGGATGTCGACATCCGGAAGGAACTGGACGTCCAGGCTGATGCTGCCCGTTCCGTCGCAGGTGGGGCAACGGAGGGATCCCGTGTTGTATGAGAAGTCACCGGCCTTGTACCCTCCGTCCTTTGCCCTAGGGGCCTTGGCGTAGACTTTCCTCAGTTCGTCGTGGACGTTGCTGTAAGTGGCAACAGTGGAGCGGACGTTGATTCCGATGGGGGTGGCGTCGATGAGCTTGACCTGCCTTATGCCTTCGGCCTCGATTTCCTCCACGTGGGAGGGTAGTGCCTTCCCGGAAATCTTCGCTTCAAGTCCCGGAATTAGGCTTTCCAGGATCATCGTGGTCTTTCCCGACCCCGAGACTCCGGTAACGACCGTAAGCCTTCCCTTGGGAATCTCCACCTGGAGGGGCTTCACCGTATGTATGGGACCGGTCTTCATCCTGATCGTGCCGAGTGAGAACATCTCCTCTTCGGGAATGTTCCCTCCTCTGAGGACATATCCTCCGCGGAGGAATTCCGCTATTCGGGAGGAAGGGGACTCCTCGATTTCACTTATCGTTCCCTGGGCTATGATGTTCCCGCCGTCGGCACCGGCTCCGGGACCGAGTTCGATCATATGGTCCGCGTGGGCGAGGACCTGCGTATCGTGGTCCACCACTATGACGGAGTTCCCGTCCGATACCAGATCGTCCATCACTCCAAGAAGTCCGACAAGGTTCGATGGGTGAAGACCGATCGATGGCTCGTCGAGAACGTAGAGGACTCCGGTGGTACGGTTCCTCACGGCCCTGGCGAGCTGCACCCTCTGCCTTTCTCCGGTTGAGAGGGTAGAAGCTGAGCGGTCGAGTGAAAGGTAGCTGAGGCCCAGGTCGACGAGCCTTCTTGCCGTATCGAAGAAGGATTCGCAGATGCGCTCGGCCATTGGGCGCATCTCCTCGGGAAGGGAAGAGGGTACACCTTTCACCCATTCGATGAGTTCCCCGAGGGACATTTCACAGGCCTTGTCAAGGGATATCCCCCTAAGGAGGGGAGCCCTTGCGGCATCGGAAAGCCTCGTCCCGTGGCACTCGGGGCAGATGTCTTCCTTCAAGAACTTCTCCACCCGTTTCATGCCCTTTTCATCCTTCACTTTCGACAGGGCGTTCTCAACCGTGTAGACGGCGTTGTAGTATGTGAAATCCAGTTCTCCGGCCTGGTTGGTGCTCTTCGACTGGTAGAGTATGTGCTTTTTCTCGGCCGGTCCGTGGTAGACTATCTCCTTCTCCTTGTCACTGAGTTCCTTGAAGGGGATGTCGGTCCTGACGCCCATCTCCCGGCAGACGTCCGTCATCAATGACCACATGAGGGAATTCCAGGGAGCGACGGCACCTTCGTCGATCGAGAGACTTTCGTCGGGGACGAGGGTGGAAAGGTCAACCGTACGGACCGTGCCGGTTCCCTGGCAGTGGGGGCAGGCTCCGGTCGAGTTGAAGGAAAGGTCCTCCGCTCCGGGGCCATAGAAATGCGCTCCGCATTCGGGGCAGACTATCTCCCTTTCGGCGGCCACGTCCATCGACGGTGGAACATGGTGACCGTTCGGGCAGCGGTGGCTTCCGAGCCTGGAAAACATCAGGCGGAGGGAGTTCAGAAGCTCACTCGAAGTTCCGAAGGTGCTCCTTATCCCGGGGACACCGGGTCTCTGGTGGAGGGCGAGCGAAGCGGGAACGTACCTCACTTCGTCGACCTGGGCCCTTGAAGCCTGAGTCATCCTTCTCCTTGTGTATGTGGACAGGGACTCAAGGTATCGCCTCGATCCTTCGGCGTACAGGACACCGAGGGAAAGGGATGATTTGCCGGAGCCGGAGACTCCGGCTATGCCGACTATCTTTCCCAGGGGGATGTCAACGTCGATATTTTTGAGGTTGTGGGCCTTCGCCCCTCTTACTTCTATATGGGTGGGGGAGAATCTTGTCTGTTTGCTGTCCATCCTTCGCTTTTAGATGTGTTGGATAATCTGGTTGAATCGCGTTAGCCCGCAATCGGGAGGGAAATCAGAAGTCGAAGCTCGTGAAATATTCCTTGGTCTCCTCCTTGCAGAAATCGAGGGCCCTGTTCACGTAGTCGAGGAAGGGCTTCGCCGTTTTGAGGATAGCGCACATTTCACCGGCGGGATCCTTGCCGAGAAGGATTTTCTCGTCCGGAATCATATAGAGAAGGAATCTCTTGAGTTTGTAGAACTCCGAATCCGGCGTTCCGTCCGGGAATCCCTTCGGCACTTTCTTCAGCGCTCCGTAGGTGTCGAACTTGAGTCTGGGGTCGACGCGGGAGAGGATTTCACGGAAGTCACCGTCTCCCATCATTATGTCTTCCCTTATAACTTTGAGTTCCTTCGGGGTGGGCATGTACGCTCCTATGGCGAGCATATGGGGATTGGCGGGGGAGCCTATCTGGAAGTAATATCCTCCGTAGGTGGATTTCTTGCCGTCACGGCAGATATAGAATCCAAGGTTATCCTTGTACGGGGTCTTGTCCTTTGAAAAGCGAAGATCCCTGTATATCCTGTAGACGCAGTCCGATGGCCCCATCGGAGGAATGGAGGAATCGAAGGAACGGATTCCTTTTATCATGTCAGATGCGAGGGCGTCAACCTCCGCTTTCGCTTCCCTGTACCAGTCCTTGTGGGCATCGAACCAGGGCTTTTCGTTGTGGGAGTGAAGCTCCCTCATGAATTCTATGGCTGCTTTCATCGTCTGGTGGCGTATGTTGTAGGGTTATAGGCGTTTTTTCGCTTCTTCGGGGAGCATCTCTTCCAGGAATTCGCAGGCGTCGGCGACGCAGTCGGGACATTCCCTGAGAACCTTGCCTGTGCCCACTCCTTTGAGAAGCCGGCAAACGGTGGCGCCGTTGCGGTTTTGGAAAGAAGTGATGACGCTTTTCATGCAGCGGACGGAGACATTCCGGTCCTTATGGACCATTCCCAGCACCATTCCGGCTCCGATGAGGGCTCCGCAGGTGCCTTCCATGTTGCCCATTCCGGCGGCGTAGGCTCCGGCGATATCCTGGCTCGTCTTTTCGTCCAGCCCCGTAAGGTCCGTATATGTGCAAAGGACGGCCTGGGCGCAATTGTGGGTGAACGTCCTTTTCTTCTGGGCGGCGATATTCTTTCTTGATTGCATTGATTGATGTTTTGGGGCGCTAATGTACGAATTATCCCCGTTCGGGACAATATCGGATGGGGACGGAAGGCGCGGCGGAAGCTACAGGATACGGATTTCCTGAAGGACGATTCCGGGATCCAGTAGGGATACCGTTACCGTATGGACGCCGGAAGTGATACCGGTTTCGCTCAGGGCGTAGCCCCTCAGGACGTTCCATCTCCACTGTGCCGAAAAGTCCTCCGTATGGATCGAAAAGACCTTCGGGGCGTCTCCGTCGATACTTACTGCGTATCTGGCGTACCTGCCTTCATGGACGTGGAGAGTCGGAAGCGTAAGGATCTGCAGGGTCGATGCCCCTTGAGGAACATCAAGGCTGAACGATACCGCCGGGGCGGTTTCCGGAGAGTATGACGGAGTGCTGAAGGGAAGGACTGTCACCCCGTCGGAGAATCCGAGTCCGTAGATGGTCCCGATCTTTCCTTCCTTGGAGTCCCTTTCGGTTTTTCCGGAAGATGCGGGAATGCGGAGCAGAGGCTCTTTCGGAAGGGGAGGATATATGCCGGCGAAGATGTCGTCGATCTTGGCTCCTTCCTTCAAGTCTTTTATGGCTAAAATGTTCCGTCCCTTTTTGAGGTGGATGGTTCCGACCCGGCTCCACATCGGTCCTACGGAAGTGGCGTGCCAGATATTGTTTATGGGAGTTGCAGAGGCTGTGAAACTTTCCCCGCCCAGAACGACCTTGCAGAAGGCGTTGTCTTCGGCCTTTTTCGAGAAGTTCTCTATTGGAGTGAGGGCATGGATCCAAAGGGGAATGTCTCCTTCCGCTTCGATTTCAATGACGGCTCCTTCACTTAGAGCGTCAGCAACGGAAATGCTTACGGGACGGGGACCCCGTGCGGCTTGCTCCAGCATCTCTTCCGTGCAGACCGGGGCGTCCATCCCATCGGAATAATACCAGTGATAGGGCCTCCAATTGAAGAAATGCTCCCATTTTCCGCCGAGAAGATCATGGTTGTATTTGTCCGTCCATGCGTTGAGGGCGCTGAACATCTGTTTGGTGCGCGAGGCTTCGTCCATGGCCGTGTCCCCATCTGAAACACTTGCGTGGGCGAGGCTCAGTCTTGACCGGAGCTGGTATTCGTTGAGCATCCATGCTCCCCGGACGGGGTATTCGATGAGCTCGAAATAAGCCGCCTGAAGGTGCTCAGGAATGCGTCCTCTCAGCGATTCGGCCTTATTCGCGATTTTCTCCCATCGCGAAAGGCGATTCTTCATTTCTTCTTCGGAGTACTCCAGGAAATATACATGTGAATCTTTCCCGGATGCTTGGAGGCGGTAATACTCTTCCTGGATGGAGGCGATTTCGCCGGAGACATCCTTTCCGAAGGTCTCCGCCGCCCATTCCCCAATGAAGCCGTGGGCTTTTTCCGGGCTCCATCTGTCCAGATCCCAGGCCAGGCGCATGGCGAAGGTGATTTCCTTTTCGGCGGGCTTTATGTCCCCGACGTTGAAGATCCAGATTTTCCGGGCTCCGTAGGTGTATGCCTTGGTGAGTTCGGTGGAGATGAAGGCGGGGGAGAGGGGACTCAGCCATATCCAGCTCGCGGGATCCCCGTGATAGGAAAGGTGGTAATAGATTCCGGCTCCGCCCTTGCGCTTCTGCTCATCGGGATTACTGAGATTCCTCGTGTAGCCGTGCTTGTCGTCCGACCATAGGAGGGTCACGTCATCGGGAACTTCCAGCCCTGCATGGTAGGCGTCCAGCACCTCTTCGTATGTGCATAGAACTTGTGGGATATCTTCGAGGGGACGGTCGATGTTGCGGCTGAGCATGGCCCTCTGCTCGTCTATGGCCTGCTGCATAAGAAGCATCCTGTCACGGGTGGTTTCAGCACCTTCCATAGGGTAGTCGTGTATGCCCCGGAGTCCGAGGGTGTAGATGTTCTCGTAACCGCCGTTGGTCTTTACCCTCTCTTCCCAGTACTGGATCATGCCTTCCCGGTTGGTCAGGAAGTTGAAGTCGCCCCATGTCCCGGCGTTTTTCCATTCGTCCTCGTTGTTTCGGAGCATCTGCTCGCAGTGCGATGAGCCCATCACGATGGCGTAGCGGTCAGCGAGGCGTGCATTTTCGGGATCGGCGTTGAAGGCTCTGGATCCGTTGTGCATGGCCGGCCACAGGTAGTTGGCGCGAAGCCTCAGGAGCAGCTCGAACACTTTTTCGTATACCTTCGGACCGACTTGTCCGGACTCCTTGTCGAAGGTTTTCTCCACCCAATTGGCCCATCCTCCGAAGCGTTCATCGTTGATGAAGATGCCCCTGTACTGGACATCCGGTTCCTTCTGCACGAATCTTCCCGCCTGAATGTAAAGGGCCTTTTTCGGGGTGGGAGTCACATCCGCCCACCAGTACCAGGGCGATACGCCCGCCTCTTCCGAGAGGGTCGTGAGGCCGAATGCCGCTCCTCTTCTGTCGCTGCCGGCGATGACGAGAACGGGGTCTTTCCGTCCCGGAATCCTTATGGACTGAATAAGGAAGGATTCCCATTTCCCGAGGAGAGGCTCCGCGTCCACAAGGCCTCTTTCAGTGAGGCTTCTTATGAGGGCGCTTCCGTCAATGGTTCCGGCGACAACGGCGGGCCCTTTTTCCGGAATGGAGTGAGCGAGAGTGGGGGAGATGCCCGTAAGAAGGACGATGTCGTCAGAAAGAAGGCGGGCGGCGATTCCAACTACGGGAGCGTCAGTTGAGTCGACGCAGAGCGTGGCGGCCCTCCCTTTCGCGGAAAGGGGGAAAGCTCCGGCGGAAGACTTCTCCGAGACCTCCGGGAATGAGGTCAGGGAATTGCCTTTCTGGGTACATGAGACGGCGATAATGGCCGAAAGTATGAGCAGATGGCTGAATTTCATACTATTCGTAGATGGATTTGAGGTCGCTGACCATGAGGGTACTTTCTTCGTCGCAGAAAGAGACGAAATCCCTTTCTGAAGGATGACCGGGATAGGGGGCGTAGAAATGACCCTCATTGTCGTGGGCATTGCGCCACACCATTACGTAACTTACCGGGTAATCGGCAAGGGCGGGAAGGAGAGTCCCGGTCCACCAGTGAGGAGTTCTGATTCCCTCATAACCGGTTTCGGTTACAGCTGCCGCCTTTCCGTGCTCCGCTGCCAGGGCGCACAGCATTGGGAGGTTGCCCGCAGCCTTCCCGATATAGTGGGCGCAGGCCCCGGCTTCACTCTCGGACGTGGAGCAGTAAAAATCCATCCCGAGGATGTCTATGTATCCGTCTCCGGGATACCGCTCCATGAATTTTACGGGATCTCCGCCGGCTTCAAGTCCGGTGGAGTAGGCGAAAAGGGCGTTGGCGACGCCTTTTTCCCTGAGGCGTTCAACGGTCAGCCGCCAAAGGGATATGAAATCCTCTGTCGTGCAGTTTGCCTGCCCCCACCAGAACCATGATCCGGTATGCTCATGGAAGGGACGGAATATTACAGGTACAGCGACGCCTTTGTCCGTTTTGAGCGAAAGAAGGAAATCAGCCACGACATCTATCCAGGAGAGGAACTTCTCATGCACGGGACCTTCTTCGAGAATGCCCCCGACAGTTCTGGATTCCATAGCCCTGAGGGAATCGCTGACCCAGGCTGTTCCGCCGGAAAGGGGGTTGTTGCAGTGCCATGAAAGAGTGACGGCGCCGCCCCTTTCGAACTGGCGGATGATTTCCTCTCTCATGCGGCTGAAAGGAACACCGTCAAGGTTTTTCGCCTTGCCGGTCTCGATGTCGCCGAGGTCGAATCCCAGAAGGGCGGGGTAGTCTCCGCAGACGCTTTGAATGTCGCTCCTGCCGCTGTCTCCCTCCCAACCGACTCCGTAGACGGTGTCGTCCTGGTGGCCGAAGAGGAACTGCCCCTTTGATGCGGACGACTTGAGGAACGAGAGAAGATTTTCGGTACGGACAGTCCTGCCCGATTCCGCGATGGGATCCGCACCGGTGCATGATGCGGACAAAAGGATGGTGGCTATCAGAATCAGTGTTTGTTTCATGGTGATGAATGGGAAAGAATCTTCCCAAAGTTACTGCTTTAATGGGCAAGAAAAAAGATATTTGCGTATATTTCGGGAACACAATATCTCAGCATCTCATGAAAGAAAAGAAAGTTGTTCTCATAACGGGAGGAAGCAGCGGAATCGGATACGAAGCCGCAGTCCTTCTCGCTTCCCGCGGGCATAAGGTTTATGCGGCGGCAAGACGGCTCGACAGGATGGAGTCCTTGAAACAGTACGGCATCGTCCCCGTTTCTTTGGATGTCACGGACCCTTCATCCATAAAGGATTGCGTCAAGACGGTCCTGGAGCGGGAAGGTAAGATCGACGTTCTTGTCAACAACGCCGGATTCGGATACTTCGGACCCGTTGAGACGGTTTCAATGGAAGAAGCCAGACGGCAACTTGAGGTCAACGTCTTCGGCCTCGCGCAGATGTGCCGGGAAGTGCTTCCTTCAATGAGGGCAAGGGGAAGCGGGAGAATCGTGAACATTTCTTCAGTGGCAGGAAAGACCGTCCTTCTGTACGGAGGGTGGTATCATGTGTCGAAATATTCTGTGGAAGCCTTCAGTGACGCTCTTCGAATGGAGATGAAACCTTTCGGAGTGGATGTCGTCATGATAGAGCCGGGAGCCATAGCGACTCCCTGGGGCATCATAGCCGCCGACCATCTTGAGGAGTCAGCCAGGGGTACAGCCTACGAGGAAAGCGCCTTCCGTGAGGCCTCCATTTTCAGAAAGGCCTATGGGGGAAACATGCTTTCATCGCCGTCTGTCATAGCGAAAGCCATCGTCCGGGCGTCAGAGTCGTCTTGCCCCAAGGCCAGGTACCGTAGGGGAATGGGATCAGGCATGATGCTCTTTTTGCATTGGCTTTTGCCTGCCAAGTGGTGGGATGCCCTGGTGAGGAGAGTGTGCAGGATTGACTTGTGAAAAGAGGCGTGCGGGAAATAATTCGCAAATTGTGCGAATTAATTTTGTTTTTTGTTCGCAAGAGATTACTTTTGTTGTTGATCAGCTGCTTAAGATATGTGGATATACGAAAGATATGACTGGATGAACTTTGTCTGGGACAAGGATAAGATTTCCGCACTCACGGAAACCGTCAGTACCAAAATCGGCTTTCTTCATGGCAGAATTTCAACTTTGGCGGAAGATGAAAAGGTCGGAGCGTCCGTAGAGATTATGACGCAGGACATAGTCTCATCTTTCGGGATTGAAGGGATCCGTCTCAATACTGATGACGTCCGTTCTTCCGTCGTTAACCGTTTGGGTGTTACCAATATTCAGTCTACAGGAACATCCAGCCATTTTATGGAAGGAGTGGTAGAAATGATTTTGGATGCGACCCGCAATTGCGACGTGCCTCTTGACAGGGAACGGCTCTTCGGATGGCACAGCACTTTGTTCCCGAAAGGTAGAAGCGGACTTTATCCGATCATGGTAGGCTCCTACAGGAGAGGGGATGTGCAGGTCATATCCGGTCCTATGGGACATGAAACGGTCCATTACATGGCGCCCCCTGCTTCAGATGTGAATGACAGCATGGAGGAGTTCTTGTACTGGTTCAACCATGTTACGGACATTTCACTCATCGTAAAGTCAGCGATTGCGCATCTGATATTTGTGAGTATACATCCTTTTGATGATGGCAATGGCCGTATAGGGCGTGCGATTGCGGACATGGCCTTGGCTGCGATCGGTGGAGGAAAAGGACGCTTTTTCAGTATGTCCAGGGAAATTGAAAATCAGAAGAAGGAGTATTACGCGATATTGGAAAAGACTCAGCGATTCTGTGTCGATGGAGATATAACCCCTTGGTTGGAATGGTACATCAATTGCCTTGGCGTAGCTGTGGACAATTCCATGGAAACATTGAGTGGCATTCTGAACAAGTCGGTTTTCTGGCGTGAATTCTCCCGGGAGTGTTTTTCGGACAGGCAGAAGAAGGTGTTGAACATCTTTTTGGATGGCAAAGAGGCCAAACTCACAGCACAGAATTGGTCCAGGTTGGGCTCAGTTTCTCTTGATACTGCCATAAGGGATATAACTGACCTGGTGGACAAAGGTGTATTGTCGCCATATCCCGGGAAAGTGCGTAAAATAGAATATGCCATAAATTTTGTCAAGACTGATGATTTCTTGAAACATTTCAGTGATATCGGCATTGAAAAGGGTGAGAGAGGCTATTATCTGTCAGCTTTACATGATGGAACGAAGATCAGAGAAAGGATATCCGATCTGGATCATGAGCGGTTCACCTCCGGAGTTCTTTCAACCAATGATTTGATCCATAAATATATGGCATATCTTTCTGCCATTTGATTTACAGCCGACCATATAGGTAAGGGGATAGAGGAAGAAATGCAAATAACTACGAGTCAGAACATAACATGAGAGTTGCCATTTTCGGCGCCGGTTCCCTCGGAACGGTCTTAGGCGCATTCATAACGAAAGGAGGAGTACCGATTGACCTTGTCAACCGGAATCTTCCCCATATCGAAGCCTTGAAGAATCACGGGGCACGCATCACGGGAACGGTAGATTTCGTGCAGGAGGTTTCCGCGCTCACTCCGGACCGGATGTCCGGAAAATACGACATCATCTTCCTTATGACAAAGCGGTTGTCCAATCCGGATACCGTAGATTTCCTGAAAGATTTTCTCCCGGATGACGGAGTCATAGTGACCCTTCAGAACGGCATTCCCGAGACGGAAATCGCCCCTATCGTCGGAGAGGGAAGGGTTCTGGGATGTACCGTCGGATGGGGCGCTTCGATGAAGGAACCCGGTGTATGTGTCCTGGGCAGTTCTCCCGACAGTCTCACTTTCACTTTGGGAAGCCTTTCCGGGAAGGGAGGGAACCATCTTGAAGATGTCAAATCGCTCCTGTCCATGGTAGGACCGGTTACAGTGGGCGACAACTTCCTCGGTGCCAGATGGAGCAAGCTTCTCATAAATTCCTCATTCGGGGGAATGAGCGCGGTTCTGGGAAGCACTTTCGGCGAAGTGGCCTCTGACTTCGAGTCGAGAAAAGTCTTACTCGCCCTGATCAATGAATGCATCGCCGTCTGCAAGGCCGCCGGAATAAAGCTGGAGCCCGTCCAGGGGAAAGACATCACCCGTCTTTTTGACAGTTCTTCACCGGTAAAGAAAGCTTTCGCCCTTCTGGTTATCCCCGCGGTCATCAAGAAGCATTCACACCATAAAGCCAGCATGCTCCAGGATCTTGAAAAAGGGAAGAAGACGGAAATCGATTCCATAAACGGAGCCGTCTGTGCGATGGGACATCAAGTTGGAGTGCCCACTCCGATGAATGACCTTGTCGTCGATACGGTCCATCAGATAGAAAGCGGCCTTCTGCGCCCCTGTCGGGCCAATCTTCCTCATTTTTTCGAATAAACTTTATCCTTATGACAAAATACCTTACCGCCATAGCGGCGCTATCAGTTCTGACGTTTACCCTTTCCGCCCAGAGCGGAATCGACACCACCTTCACGGCGACGTCCAATCCTTTCGTCAAGTATAAGTACCTGGGTGACCCTGCGGCCCTTGTCGACGGGAACACCCTTTATATCTATGCCGGTCATGACGAATGTCCTCCCGGAGCGATGTACTATGAGATGAGGGAATGGTGCATACTTTCAACTACCGACCTCAAAACTTTCAAAGAGCATTCCTACAAACTGAAGGCTACCGATTTCCCGTGGGCAAAGGGTGAAGCTTGGGCCGGCCAGGTGATAAAGAAGGGTGACAAATACTACTGGTTCGTGACCGCTGAGCACAAGACCGTTCCGGGAAAGGCGATAGGAGTCGCCGTGTCTTCTTCTCCGACGGGTCCTTTTGTCCCTTCAGAGAAGGCGTTGGTGACCAATGATATGACGACCGGATATACCGACATCGCTTGGGACGATATCGATCCCACCGCTTATGTGGATGAAGACGGAAAGGCATACCTCATCTGGGGCAACACCCAGCTTTATTATGCCGCCCTTTCCGATGACATGACTTCACTCGACGGTGAAATCAAACCCATCTCCATCCCCGGAATCCATCAGCCGTCACTTCCCGCTTCGTCGCAGCCGTCCCTCCTGAAAAAGAATCTTCAGCCCGAGTACCAATCCCACAAGGATTACGACTTCTACACCGAGGCACCCTGGATACACAAAAAGGGAGGTATCTACTACCTTTCCTTCTCGGTCGGGTTCCCCGAAAAGACTGCTTATGCGGTAAGCAGGTCAATTCACGGGCCGTGGACCTACAAGGGAATACTCAATGAGATTGCCGGACATTCCAACACGAACCATCATGCAATCTTCAAGTTCGGTGGAAAGTGGTACTTCCTCTACCATAACGGGGCAATCAACACCGAAGGCGCTTCCTACAGGCGCTCCCTTTGTATCGACCGTCTTTACTACAAGGGCAGTGAAATGAAAAGGGTGCAGATGACAAGCGAAGGATTGTGGCAGTAGAGTGGAACCGATTGGGAATCTTTCATAAAGCACGCTTGAAAATAATAATGCCGGATAGAAAAGCTCTCAGCGATTCCCTCCGGCATCTGTTTTTCTCAGGAGGTGCTTTGTTCTAAAGAAGGAAGAACATCGCGACTCCGGCCATACTTACCAAGACTCCCAGAATCTCTTTTGGACGGATCTTCTGGTGGTAGATGAAAGCGTAGGGGAAAAGGATGATGACGGGAGTCAAGGCCATGAGCGTTGACGCTATTCCCGCATTGGTGTACTGTACCGCCATAAGGGAGAGCGACACTCCCAGGAAAGGCCCGAAAAGGGTCATTATCAGGGCGTATTTCATGCCCTTGGAATTGTGCACGGCCGCATTGAGACGGGGAAGTTCTTTCTTCAGGGTCACCAGCAGCAGGAATCCCGCGCTTCCGACAATCGCCCTTATCATAGTGGAGGCGAACGGGAGCATCGTAGTCATCGCTTCACCCGCATCGGAAGGAAGTGCCGCCGTGTAGTGCGTCATGCCCACTTTGCTGAGGACCAGTCCCACGCCCTGTCCGATTCCGGCGCCGATTCCGAGGATGATGCCCTTGAGGGGAAGGGAAAGCTTCACCGTATGCCCTTCGCCCCTTGAGAGGATCGATATCGCGATACCCAGAAGGGTGACCGCCATCGCTATCATGGATGTCCATTGGAGTTTCTCTCCCAGAAGAATCCATCCGGCTATCGCGGCGAACGGGGGAGCCAATGTCATCAGGAGCTGACCGAATCTGGCTCCGATATGCAGATAGCAGTTGAAGAGGCAGAAGTCCCCGAAAACGTACCCCACGAGGGCGGAAAGTGAGAGCCAAAGCCATGCCTTGCCGTCGGCGTAAGCGGGATAGGGGTAACCTGTCGTCACCCAGAGAAGGGCTCCGAGGAATACGGTCGCCATCGTGAGCCGCAGGACATTGGCGCTGTCGGAACCGATCAGATGGCTCGCCTTGTCGGCAAATAGGGCGGTCACCGTCCAACTGATGGCGACTATGAGCGAAATGATTTCACCTAAATGGGGCATGGCAAGCGGGGAAATATGAAACTGCCTGCAAAGATACTCCCGCTATGCAAATATCCAATACCTTGAAAGCAAATAGTTTGGATTAAAATGTTTTATGCGTATTCTTCTTGAGGTTCGCTCAGTGCTGATTTGGAGGTTATTTGCGGTGGTTACCTTTATTTCGTTTTTGGATGATTCAAGAAAGATCATTATATTTGCTTCCGGAATTAACAATTAGGGGAGTTGCGCCCTGAGAATCGGAAAGCATCAATGTTTTATTTGAAGTCAAATGAAACTTTGATGCTTTTTTTATGACCTGACGGATGGGGTACTTTCCACAATCGCTCCACTTTTAATAATTGTTAATTCCATGTCTATCACGGCGATAATTGTCGGTTTTATTGTACAAGGTGCAGTAGCCAGACGCGTTAGGGTACGCTCCTATTGGAGGGTACGTAACGGAAAAAAAGAACACGTGAAGTCTCATTGGCGCACCATAATCCGCTAACTTGAAACTTCGACCAGTTCCATTACTGGTGTCTACCTCGACCATCCGTCAATTGGAGGTTAACCTCCCCTGAACCGTCCCCAAAAGGACGGTTCTTGTATTATGTGAGGTGTAATAAATAACTCCAGCCTTGACCTCTCCGACATGGAATGGACATGCCCGGAATTCGGTACGGACCACGAACGTGGCCGGAACGCAGCCCGGAAGGATTATAAAGAAAGCCTAAAGGCGAATCGTCTGTATGAATAATGGATTAACTCATTTTTTTCATCGTTCCTGTATCGGACAATTTCTTCATTTGGTTTTCGTTTCTCCTAAGACGTCGCTGTTTCGCACCCGAATCCTATTTTCATGAAGTAGTCAGCATATTTCAGGCTGTGAAGGTCAGTCGCCACCAGATCATACATCCCTTCTCCCAGAAGATATTCCGCCCTTTGAGAAACCTTCTCCCCGTACATCCCCTCAAGGGCTCCGACATTCCTTTGGAAAAGGGCTCCCGCATCCTTGTATTTGTGGTAGTGGTGCTCGGAACACCATAGGTATCTTTCCGGGTGGGCCAGGACGGGGGTGTAACCGTTCCCGAGGAGGGAACGAATCTCTTCGGCGGGGTCGAGGTCTCCGATTCTCGAAGGATTGCTTATGGGAAGTTCGACGAGAATATGGTTTCCTTCCCATGGCATCAGCCATCCCTTTTCCAGGACTTCGGGCCAGGTCTCCTCGATGATGCGGTATTCCATGGAGGGGATTATCTCGAGAGGAATGTTTCTTCTTTCGAGTTCATCCTTCAGGATGTGATACTGCTTCATTATGATTTCGGGCGTATTGTGATAGAGGTGGTTACGATGTGAAGTGCAGATTGCCCTACGGTATCCGAATTCTACCAGCCGCTCCGACAGGACTATTGAATCAGAAAGATCGACCGCCCCGTCATCTATCCCCGGGAGGATATGACAGTGGCAGTCGGTCCTTTCTCTTATCTCGGTGATGGGATTTTCCATTCGCTCCTTGGTTTTAAGGAAAGCAAATGTAGGCAATTTTCTTTACCTTGTCCAATCCGCGGGAATCTATTTTCGGTCGAGGTGTATCCTCTTGAGAGAATCAAGCGGAATGACGGGCTGTTCAATCTCGGACGGTATGGGAAGCCCCGACACTTCCGAGAAATACTGTACGCACGCATCCCTCCACCATCTTGCGTCGGAAAGCTGGATGTCGAACTTGTGGGCGATTTCTTCATACCTTTCCCTGTCGACATAAGGCTTCGCGCTTTTCCAGACCGAAACGAATCGTTCCGCTTCCTTGACACCTCTGTCGTAATGGAGGCAGATTTCCTCCCAGAGGGTTTTGCCGGACTTCATCCTGTAGTCCCAGGGAAGATGATGGAACCAAAGGAGAAGATTCTCGGGGCAAGTCGAGGGATCATTGTACTGTGAAGCGAGAGGCTCACAGTACTGGTCAACCGCTCCGCTGCCTGTCCTTGTCCTGTCGAAACCTATTCCGTCCTTGTCCGCATTATGGTAATATGGCGGCTGCCAGTCCGGCCTCATCCCCGGAACTGTTCCCCAGGGTTCGGGACCGTAGTGATGCTCGAAGGCGAAGATATGGTGGAGTCCCAGCGGCATCATGTAGTCGACGCAGGCTTCCCTTGAAGAAAGCATCATTTCCTTGACGGGCTCTATGAACTTTTCCGTGAAACGCTTTTCACCCATGAACTTGGGCTTTGGGAAAGTGAGGCGGAGCCATTCTTCCGCGATTCTTTCCGAAGGGAGGGTAGGATCCCAAGCGAGCCTTCCGAAAGCGTACCAGTTGGCCTGCGCGAAGATGTTTCCGCACCAGTTGCGGTCACTTCCGGTGTTGGCCACTCCGGCTATGACGGAAAGGGGGGAAGATGATGTCACCTGGGCTACCGTACCCCTTCCGGAATACGTCTCCGCATCAAGGCACTCCTCCCACATGGTGGAGAGGAAGACCGAGTGGTTCTCCTGTCCGAGATACTCCTGGGTTATCTGAAGTTCGGGGGCCAGGGAAGTGTGCTCCAGCTTTCCGAATATGGGGCTGAAAGGCTCCCTCGGCTGGAAGTCAACCGGTCCGTTCTTGACTTGAATCACCACGTTGGGAAGGAATTTCCCGTCAAGGGGTTCGAATTCCTCCAGAGCCTGCATCGCGCGGTCAGTGGCGGTGGGGGAGTAGACGAAGGAACGCCACATGACTATCCCGCCTTTGGGGGCGAGGATCGCGGCGAGCATGTTGGCTCCGTCGGCATGGCTCCTCCCGAAATCCTGCGGACCGGGCTGCCCTTCGCTGCTTGCCTTCACGAGAAATCCTCCGAAATCCGGAATCAGTGAATAGATCTCCCCGATCTTCTGTTCCCACCATGAGATTACGGTAGGGTCCAGGGGATCTGCCGACGGGAGACCGCCGAGGGCCATGGGGGAAGCGAAGTTGATGGAAAGGAAGGTCCTTATGCCGTATTCCCTGAGGATGTCGGCGATCTTAGCCACCCTTGCAAGGTGCTCTCCGTCAAGAATCTTCGGAGAGGCGTTCACGTTGTTGAGGACCGATCCGTTGATTCCTATCTTTTGGTTCAGAAGCCCGTATTCCTTTATTCTCTCGACCGGTATGTCGGGGTCTGTCCAACTCCAGATAGAGGTGCCCGCGTAGCCCCTTTCGACAGAGTCGTCGAGATTGTCCCAATGGTTGAGGATGCGCCACTGGTATGCCGGAGTCCCTTCAAGGACGATTTCCCCGTCAGCCCATAAACGGTCATTGCCCCCGGCGCATCCGCCGAGGACAATGAGTGCGGGAAGAATTCCCCAGAGTGCCTTTACTCTCATGTTGTACTTATTCAATTTGCTGAAATTCAGTCCTGGCCTTCAATCGTGAGGATGTCTCCGTTTTCGTCGTACCTCAGTTCGCATACTTTAAGGCTGCGGAGCCAAGTCCTGCCTCCCGAAGGAACGCTGTCATGGTGGAAGAGATACCATTTGCCGTTGTATTCCACGATCGAATGGTGGGTCGTCCATCCTACGACGGGAGTGAGGATCTCACCACGGTAGGTGAATGGACCGTAGGGGTTGTCGCCGACGGCGTAGCAGAGGTGGTGGGTGTCGCCGGTCGAGTAACTGAAGTAATACTTGCCGCCGTACTTGTGCATCCAGCTGGCTTCGAAGAAGCGGCGGTGGTTGTCTCCGGCCGTGAGGGGCTTCCCGTTTTCGTCGAGGATGACCACGGGACGGGGCTCTTCGGCGAACTGAAGCATGTCTTCGGAGAGGAGGGCGACCCTCGGCGGGATCGCCGCCTCATCATCCGAAGGGAATGTGCTGCCGGTGTCCAGGGCCTTGTTGTCCCTGTAACGCTGCAGCTGGCCTCCCCATATTCCCCCGAAATAGAAATAGTACTTGCCATCTTCTTCAAACACACACACATCGATGGAATAGCTTCCCCTCATGGGGTCGGGCTGGGGGATGAAGGGGCCTGTGGGGGAGTCTGAAACGGCGACTCCGAAACGGAATATGTCATTTTTGTCCTTCAGCGGGAAATACATGTAATACTTTCCGTCCTTCCTCGCCACGTCGCAGTCCCAAAGCTGACGTCCGGCCCAGAGTATGTCCTCCTTCTTCAGGACAATGCCGTGGTCCTTTATCGGAGAGCTCATCGGATCGTCCCCTTCGAGGGAAAGGACATGGTAGTCCTTCATGTCGAAATGGCTTCCGAAGTCGTCTTCGGGGATTCCGGACTCCCAGTCATGGGAAGGGTAGATGTAGAGCTTGCCGTCAAATACGTGTACGGAAGGGTCCGCCATATAGTCGGCGGGGAAGAGGTATCGCTTGTTTTCTTTCAGTGCCATATGTCTTATGTGTTTTGTCTTTCTTGTGTTATTCGCTTATGGTGAAATGTTTCACTACGTCCTTCGGGGTAAGGTCGTCATTGAAAAGAAGGGGATAGTCCCTCCTTCTGGGAGTGCTTTTCCAACTGGAGGAATCGTTGAGCCCCCAGATGTTGACCCTTCGGATTATGTCGGAGTTGCGCCTGAACATGGAGAAGAAGTCCTCGACTCTTTTGTTCCACTGGGCGGATATCTCCTCGGGAAGAGCGTCGGGATATGGGTTCAGCATGTTTTCCGGGGCGATTCCGAGACTCTGTGCGAGGGTGGCAACGTCGGCGCTAGAAGTGATGGTCGGAAGAGCCGACATGTCCCATTCGGTGATGCAGATGCCGACGCCCATGTCAGCCACTTCCCTCATGTATTTCTCGAAAATGTCGATGTCCGGGTAATCCATTCCCATGTGTCCCTGGAAGCCTACGGCGTCGATCCTGAGGCCCCTGTCCTTGAGCATCCCGACAAGTTCCAGGACCCTGCGGTGCCTTCCCTCGTGGTGCATCCCGTAATCGTTGTAGTAAAGTTCGCAGTCGGGGTCCGCCTCATGGGCGTACTGGAAAGCGAGGGGGATGTACTCTTCTCCGAGGATGCGGTAGAAGGGACTCTGTCTCCAGCTTCCGTCATCTTCTATCGCCTCGTTCACGACGTCCCATCCCTTGATCCTTCCCTTGTAACGGGTCATGACCGTCGTTATGTGCTCCTTCATCCTCTGTTTGAGGACTTCGGGGGAGACGTCGTTCCCGTTTTCGTCGACGGCGAACCAGGGTGAAAGCTGCGAATGCCAGATGAGGACATGGCCGTAGGGGGTTATGCCCCTTTCGGTGCAGAAGTCGACGTACTTGTCGGCCAGTTCCCAGTCGTAGGTGTCCTCCTCCGGGTGGATGGCTTCGCTCTTGAGGCAGTTTTCGGGCTCGGCGGCATTGAAATGCAGCCGTATCACCGAATCGGTCGCCGAGTCGAGCGCGCGGATCTGACCTTCATTCAGGGCGACTCCAACGAGGAAGTCTTCCCCGAAAGCGTCCTTGAGTCCCGCAGGGGAGTTCTCCTTCCGGCCGCATGAAATGGCCAGAAGGAGAACGAGCATTGCAAAAAAAGGTTTTCTCATCAAAAGGTGATTCTATTTGTCGAGATGTCTTTCGCTTATGGCTTTGTTGATCTCGTCCATGCGTTCGTCGCTGAGTTCGTACTTGCTGATGATCCACATGGCGAGGGCAAGGAGTATGGCGGGGATGATGCACACCAGCCAGAGGATACCCTGCTCGGCGAGAGGGGACTGGACCTTTAGGTCGGCGTTGAATCCCACAGCCGCGAGAACGAGTCCGGGAACCACTCCTCCGAGGGCCATACCGGCTTTGTAGAAGATTCCGGTGAGGGCGTTGACGATTCCGGCGATCCTTCTTCCGGTGGTGAATTCACCGTAAGCCACGACTTCGGGGACGAGTGCCCACATGTAACCGGTGGCGACGATGACTCCGGTGGACTTTATGAACTGTGCGGCATAGACGATCCACATCTGGCTCTTCAAGGAAGGTATCACCGACACCAGATACAGGAGCGCCATACCGAGGATGGCGGTGGAAAGGAAGATGTAGAACATTCCCTTCTTTCCGACCTTGCGCTTGATGGCGGGGACGAGCGGCATGAAGATGAATGCCGGGATCGATCCCAGTCCCATGAATGTCGAAAGCTGTCCGGTGGTGGCTTCCATGTTGTAAGTCATGTAGTAGGATCCTGCGGCGTTTCCGACGGACATCATCGCGAAGGCGGTGATGAAGAAGAACGCCAGGACCCTCAACGGCCGGTTCCTCACGAACTCCATCCAAAGGTCGCTGACCTTCACGTTCGAAGCCTCCTTTTCGTCCATCACGACCCTTTCCTTGGTCTGGGTGAAACAGAAGATGAGAAGGGCCAATCCGGCAAGGGCGTATATCGTCATTGTGGTGAACCATGCGGGAGCGGCTTCAGGAGTGTTGATGACGGCTTCTCCGGCGGCATCCTTCGGGGCGAAAAGCGCTATCACTATGGGAATTCCCATGGAGACGGCGAGACCTCCGAGGTTGGCCATGAACATCCTGACGGACGTGAGGACGGTGATTTCGTCAGTGTCCCTCGTTAGGGAGGAGTTGAGCGCTCCGTAGGGGACGTTGACGAGGGTGTAGCACATCGAAAGGCCCACGTAGGTGATGTAGGCGTAAAGGAGGGATCCGCTGAATCCGTTCCAGAAGCACAGTATCGCCAGACCTGTAAGGGGTATTCCGCCCAGAATCAGGTATGCGCGGTATTTGCCCAGGCGGGGGCTCTTCTTGTCCACGAATGTCCCGACGACCGGATCCCAGACCACGTCCACTAGTCTTACGATCAGGAACATCACGGCGGCCGCTGCGGGATTGAGGCCGAATACGTTGGTGTAGAAGAAAAGTAGCCACATGCTGACCGTCTGGTAGATCAGGTTCTGGGCCAGGTCTCCGGACCCGAACCCTATCCTCTGCATCCAGGACAGCTTGTAGTAGCCGTTAGCTTCATTGTTGGTTGCCATATCTGAGGTATGTTTTAGTTTCTTTGGGTGTTGTCGGTGATTTATTTGCGGGAGTCAAGGATGACCTTTACGGCCCTTTCGCCCACGGTCTTCTTGTCCTGCGGGTGGATGTCGTTCCATTCCCCGAGGTCGGCGTTGGGAACCACGTGAGCTCCCTCAACCTTTTCGGCGGTACGCCTCTGCTCCTTCTGGACCCTGTTCCATCCGAAATCGTTGTCGGTGAGCTCGGAGTGCTCGAATGCGGCGAGCTCTATGATGTAGAAGGGAAGGTCGGGTGAGGAGAAGGTTTCCCTCCACTGTCCGATCATCGAAGTGAGAAGGTTCCCGTAATCCGCTGCGTTCCAGGTGTTGCTTTCTCCCTGGTACCACATCGCTCCGCCGATGGTGTAGTTCTTGAGCGGGGCTATCATTCCGTTGTACAGGCCGGAAGCCTTGTAGTGGAGGAAGATCTCACCGGGGCGGGCGGGCATTCTCTTGCCGTCCTTGTGCTCCCATCCCTGGAGGAGGGATACCGTTCCGGCGGGAGTTTCGAGGCTGTATTCCTTGTCACGGACAAAGCTTGCGGGATTGCCGCCGCAGGCGTACAGGTGGATTTCGATGAGGTTGTCACCTTCCTTGAGGACTCCTTCGGGAACGGAGTAGTTCCTCGGAGGGTACATGTAGGTGGTGTTGCCCACGTATTTGCCGTTTATGAAGGTGGAGTCGGCGTCGACCATCGCTCCGAGGTGGAGAATGGCCGTTCCCTTGGCCTGCTCGGCAGATAGGCGTACGGTCTTTCTCAGAAGATGGCTTCCGTAGACGTTCTCACCCTTTCTGTCCTTGGCCCAGGAAGTGTCGAAGATATTGACCTTCGACCATTTTGCGGCCTTGTTTTCGGGAAGGGCGTTGTGGCGGTTCTGCCAATCGGAATAAAGGGTCGCGTTATGGTGGAGGACAGAGTCCATCCAATGCTTGTCGCGGCACTCGGCGAGTTCCTTGAGGGCGTAGTCCGGAAGGATCTCTTCTCCCATCCATGCTTCGATGGGGGAGCCGCCTACCGCGGAATTTATCATACCGACGGGAACTCCGGTCTTTTCATGGAGTGCCTTGGCCGTGAAGAAGGCGACAGCGCCCCATTCCTGGATGGCCTGCTCGGAAGAAGCCTTTTCCCATTTCCCGTCAAGTTCTTTCATGGGGCCGTCGAAGTCATACTGCCTCTTCACCCCGAAATATCTTATGTTGTCATCTGAGAAGCCCTTTATGTCATCCGCCACGGCATCGAGGCATCTGCGTACGGGAAGCTCCATGTTCGACTGCCCGGAGCAGAGGAACACTTCACCGACGAGGATGTCGCTGACCGTCTTGTCACCGATCGTCATCGTGAAGGGACCGCCTGAAGGGGAAGACGGCAGAACCGCCACGAAAAGGGAGTCCTCTCCGGCTTTCGCCGTCACGGTTTTTCCCTGCCATTTCACTTTGACGCTCGATCCGGGCTGTGCCCATCCCCATACTTTTGCGGGGGAGTCCATCTGGAGGACCATCCCGTCACTTATGGATGAGGGGAGTCTTACCTGCGCATCTTTCTCGCAGGAACCCAGGACGAGAAATGCCGTCAGGAGGATGATCGGATTTGTTTTCCGTGTTTTCATTGCTTTACGTATTAAACGTCGATGCGGACCATTCCGCTAAGTACAAAGTTACTGCTAAGACCCCCCTAAAGGGGGCTACGGAGCATTCAATAACTACCATTTTTGTGTCAAATCTTTCGAAATTGCGTCTAAAACTTCAATATTTGAGACATTGTGCTGTTTCATTCTGTTGAAATATGGTGTTTTGGCCTTTTTGGAGGCATTTCCCCCGAAAAACCGCAAGGCGGGCACCGCCTTTGAGCAGTGTCCGCCTTGTAGGGGAAAGTCTCCCTTCGGAATGGGGAGTATTATCTTGCGACTGTGTACTTGTGGAGGGTCGCCCTAACCGCCCCGGCGCCTTGGAACAGTTCCTTCACCATGCCTTCGATCTTCTCACCGAGTCCGGCCTCATAGAGGTCAAGACCGAAGATGTCCTTGCGGCTGTAGAGCTTCTTTAGGCAGGAGTAGTCCTGGTCGGGCTTTCCGACTTCCAGAGGGGCGACGATCTCCTGAAGCTCGGCGAGCATCGGGTCGGGGGAGGGAGTGAACGGAGTGCCGTCGTCCATTGTACCCTTGAGGTAACGGGCGTAACCGGCGAGGGTTAGGGGGATGAGGACGAGATTGCTCATGTCGAGACCGCGGGAGAGGTACTTCTTGATCGTTTCTCCGAAGCGGATCGAGAGCTTCTGGGACGTGTCGGAAGCTATCCTCTGGGGAGCGTCGGGCATGAACGGGTTGGGAAGACGGCGGCCGATGACGGCTCCGATGAACTCGTAGGGGTTGAGGATTCCGGGATCGGTCACAACCGGCATCGCCTCGATGTAACCTATCTTCTGGATGAACGCCCTTATGTCCTGATCGGCCATCTCCGCGCTTATGAGGGTATAACCGAGAAGACATCCGTAAATGCTCATCGCCGTGTGGAGGGGATTGAGGCAGGTGGTGACTTTCATCGTCTCGACCTTGTCGACGGTCTCCCTGGTGGTGTAGATGGCTCCACCGAGGTCCAGGGGAGGACGGCCGTTTGTGTAATTGTCTTCGATGACCAGATACTGTACCTCTTCGGCGTTCACGAATGGAGCCGTGAAGGTGTGTTTTTCGGTCTCGATGTAGCCGTTGTCCTCGAATCCGTCCTCCGCTAGCAGTTCCTTCACCTTCACGTGGGGCCTCGGGGTTATCTTGTCGATCATCGACCAGGGGAAGGTGATCTTCTTGCAGTCTTTGAGGTAGGAAAGGAATCCTTCCGGAACAAGACCGTCCTTGACCCACCTTTCGGCATATGCGAAAACTCCGGCCTTGACTTTGTCCCCGTTGTGGGAACAGTTGTCCATGCTCTGGACCGTCAGGGGAAGTTCACCGGCATTGTACCTTTCAAGAAGAAGGAGGGCAACTTTTCCCATAGCGAAAACGGGGCTTAGACCCCTGTCCAGATCCGAGGGGGGAACTCCGTATCCTTTTTCGGTGATCGTGAACGATATCATCTGGAGTGAAGGGGCACGGAAAATCTCCTTCAGACGCTCCCAGTCCTCGAGACCGTAGTCGGCCTTCAGGGCTTCAGTCACGGATGCGATGACCTTTTTCTCTATGGAGCCGGTTGACTGGAGGCTTACGGCGAGGGAGAGGTTGTCGTAGGGGGCGTAGGCCTTGTCGATCACTTCGAAATCGAAGGTCTCGGCCACGATCACGCCACGGTCGTATTTGCCGGTATTGAGGGCGTCATTGAGGATGGCGGCAGGGAAGGCCCTGAAGATGTTGCCTCCTCCGAAATGTACCCATGTGGGATTGTCGTGGGTCTTCCGTCTTATTTCCGCTATGTCGTACTGGGGCAGAATGTAGCCTTTCTCTTTCCAAGGTGAGGGATTGAACCCTTCTTTCAGTATATCGGTGAGTTTCATTTGCGTACAATTGTCTTAGTCAAAGAATCCGGGTTGCTTGTACTGGATGCCGAGTTCACGGTCGACGGTCGCGATGATGCCCTGGACCTGTCCCATGGCGAACATCCTTCCGATGAAGGAGTATCCGGCGTTGTAGCCCTTGTCGGCGTCGTCGAGCATGGTCATTCCGTGGTCAACCCTCATGGGGAGTGAGGGGTTCTCCTTCTCGAAGATCCTCACAAGTTCGACGATGTCCGCCCTTCCGCCAAGGTGTGAAGCCTCGGTGAAGTCTCCGCTGGGGAAGATATGGCAGGAGCGCAGGTGAACGAAGTGTGTCCTGGATGCGAATTCCCTCGCCAGGGCGGTGACGTTGTTGTAAGCTCCGGCCGAAAGGGATCCGGCGCAGAACGTCAGGCCGTTGTGCTTGTTCGGAACGGCGTCAAGGAACCAGCGGATGTCTTCTTCGGTGCGGACAATCCTGGGAAGGCCGAGTATCTCGATCGGCGGATCGTCGGGATGGACGCACATGTTCATGTCGCATTCGTCGCATACCGGCATTATCGCCTCCAGGAAGTACTTCATATTGGCCCTCAGGGCGGCCTTGTCTATGCCTTTGTATAGGGAGAGGAACTCCCTGAACTTCTGGATCGGAGCCTCGTCACCTTCGGAGAAGTTGCCGCTCACGAATCCCTGCGTCTTTATGACGATGTTCTCCACAAGGGCGTGGTCCTTCTCGGGGGTCATTGTCTTCGCCAGGGCGTCGGCTTCCTCCAGGACGTTCCTTCCCACCCCGTATCCTTCGGGGAAAGTGAAGGAAGCCCATTCCTCACGGGCGCCTTCCCTTTTGAGTATATATATGTCGAAGTATGCGAATTCAGCGTAATTGAAGTACAGGTTCGTGGTGCCGTTGGGGTTGGGGTGGCTCAGGTCAGTCCTCGCCCAATCCAGAACCGGCATGAAGTTGTAGCAGATGCAGTGGATCCCTTCAGCGGAAAGGTTGCGGAGGGACTGTTTGTACACTTCGATCTGATGGTCTCTGTCGGGACCGCCGTACTTGATGGTCTCAACGACGGGGAGGGACTCGACGACGCTCCACCTCATGCCGTAGCTTTCGATGTATTCCCTCAGATCACGGATCTTTTCCCTTGTCCAAACTTCTCCGAGAGGAACGTCATGAAGGGCGGTGACTATTCCCTCGACTCCAATCTGCTTCAGCATGGAAAGAGTTATCTTGTCTTTCTTGCCGAACCATCTCCAGGTCTTTTCCATAAACTCAGTTTTTTGTTGATGTGGTTTTCTGTGCAAATTTCCGTGCACGTGCACGGCCTTTGCAAAAGTCCGAATAATTATCGAAAAATCAAAGTTTTTTGAGCTTATCGGACTGATTTCGGACTTTCTTCCCCGAAAAGGTATTCTCCGGTGTATCCTCCCATGTCGACGACTATCCTTTCGAACACGGTTCCGGGTGAAAGGGGAGTGATGGTCAGGGTATGGACCATGGCTTCAGTATCGAGTGGAAGGGTCACTGTCGAGTCGACGGCCCTTGAGGCAACGGTGGGGTAGTATACCGAATAGATGTTCTGTGGATCTTCGTTGAGATTCAGGTTGAAAAGGACCCTTTCGGGGGTGGATCCGTCAAGGCTTACGGAGTATTGCCCTCCTTCTCCCGTGAAATCCAGAGTCGGTCTCACGATGACGTGAACTTTGGCCTCCGAGGGAATCTCCCCGTCGGTAGAGAACCGGTAGGTGAGGCTGTCACCGTCAGGGGAGATGGTGTAGGGCGTGAGGGCGATTGCACCGTTTACTCTTCCGAAGTCCCTGTACACGGTCCATGATTTTCCTTCTCCGGAACGGGAACTGTAGAAATGCTCCGCGTCCATAGCCACCTTGCCGCCGTCTGCTGTGAAGGTTACGGGACCATCCGCGACCCTTTTGGTGAGGGGAAGGGTATCCGCTTCGAAATCATCGTTCCAGGAAGTGTAGCCGATGTGTTTTTGGGTCATCATCCCGTTCCATTTGCCTCCCGCGATATCTTTGTTGTAGGATTCCATAAGAAGGGCGTCCTTCAGGAAGGCTTCCTCTACCTTGTCGGCCCATGAGTTGGCCGCGGGGTCGCCTTTTTCGGCGAGGAAAAGGTTCTTCGCCTGGGCGAAGTACATCTCGTGGAGATTGGTAAGAAGGCGTATCGGGAAGAGGATCAGTTCATTGAAAGCGTCTCGGCCTTCCGGAGCGATCCTTGAGTAAAGATCAAAGGCATCCCTTTCCAAAGAAACCCAGTCGGAAACGACCCTGTCCCATTCGCCGGTTGAGAGGTTGAAAGTGCGATGATCGAGCATCTCGGCCGTCACTCTGGAAGAATATTTGGTGCCTTTGTCAAGGATGCGGGCGGCCTTCGGTCCGAGTTCCTTTCCGACGAAAGTGCCGCAGAATGCTTCCGTATGGTCGATTACGTTGTCATGCGAAAACGCCTCCGGATTCCAGGCCATGTCGAGGAAGTACTGGATCTGGTATTCCATGGGCTTGAGGTCACCGACGTTCAGGATCCACATTTTCCGGATGCCGAAGTCGTATGCGAGGCGGAGCTGCTCCCACATGGAGACGGTCTGGGTGACGTTTACGAGCTTTGAGTTTCTCGGAGCTCCTACGTAATCGACGTGGTAATAGATGCCCCAACCTCCTTTCCTGTCCCTTTCGCTTTCCTTGGGGACTCTCCTTATGTCACCCCAGTTGTCGTCCGAAAGAAGGATCGTGACGTCGTCGGGAACCCTCATTCCCTTGTCGTAGTAGTCGAGCACCTCCTTGTAAAGGGCCCACACCTGGGGAGTTTCGGAAGGGTCTTTCCCTGTCTCCTCTCCGATTATCCTCCGCTGGTTGTCGACGACGCTCTCCAGAAGGGCGGTGTCGGCATTTTCGTCCATGGCTTCGTCCCCGTCACCTCTCATGGCGATGGTGACGATGTCCTCTTTGTCCTTTATCCTTTCGATTCCTTCACGGAAGAAGCGGTCGAGGGATTCCTTGTTGGTGGCGTAGTTCCAATCTCCCCAGAAGTCCCTCCTGCGGGCGTATTCCTGATGGTTCCTGGCCATGGGCTCGTGGTGTGAAGTCCCTATCATGACGCCCATTTCGTCAGCGAGGTCGGAGTTCAGCGGATCGTCCTCATAGAATGCCCAGCTCCACATCGCGGGCCAGAGCATGTTGCCTTTCAACCTGAGAATCAACTCGAAGACCTTCCCGTAGAACTCGTGTCCGCCGTAGTCTGTTCCGAATGTGTTCTTCACCCAAGACGTGAGGCAGGGGGCTTCATCGTTGAGGAAGATTCCTCTCCACTCGACGGAAGGTTCACCGTCGGTGTAGGTTCCCGGAAGTATCCTTATGTCGGACCGCCTCGTTACCGGGACGTCTGCCCAGTAGTACCATGGCGAGACTCCAGCCTGGCGGGAAAGTTCGTATATCCCGTAGATCGTACCCCGACGGTCGCTGCCGGTTATCTTGACCCTTCCTCCTTCTGTCCGGATGAGGAACATTTCCCGCTTTCCGGAGAGACGGTTCCATTCTTCGCCGTTCTTTGGAGAGGAAGTCGATATCGTAGAAATCTCGATCGTGGCGTCTTTGGCTTTCTTTACGTACTTCACCTCCTTTCCGCATACGGCCTGAAGGTCGCGGCACAGGTTATCCGCGGCGATCCGTACCCCCTTCGGTGAGGATGGATCCACATAAATCTGGATCCTCCCGTCGCGTATTATGGATGTCCCCTCTTTTTCGGAGACGAAGGTAGGGGCGCAGAATGCGTTCAGCCCCGTTATTACGGTGATTGTTATGGAAAGAAAGAGTCGTCTTGCAGTCATGATGTCAAAGGATTACGGTGGTTATGCTTTCGGCGGGGACGGTGAACGATGTTTTGTTTCCGGATGGGGTAAGCTTGAGATCGTACCGGTTTCCGTCGGGGCTGGTGCAGGTGGCCTTCGCGGCGGAAGCGTCTGAAGGGAAGAGCACCTGGACGCCTTCGATTCCGGAAGATGCTTTGTTTATGATGACAAGGACGGTATGCCCGTCACCTTCGTATGCTGAGAATTCAAGGGAGGAGTTGCCTTTAATGGAGGCTCCGATCCTACGGTATCCGCTCTTTATGTAGCGCGAGAATTGCGAGAATGCGTAGCCCCTTTGCAGAATGGTGCCACGGGAAGTGTCCTTTTCCCCGTCTCCTATGAGGGAATAGTACCTTCTGCCGTACCACCAGATGTAGGCGTTCCATCCGGTAAGCATGCATGAGTTCATTTCGGATACCATCTCGAGGGTCTCTTTCCAATGGGATGAACCGTTGTCCCAGCTTTCGTTGAGAAGATGCTCAGTCATCCAGAGCCGTTTGCCTTTTTCCTGGACAAGGGAGAAGGACTTCGGAGTGGTGCCGTAAAGATGTCCCGCCACGATGTCGAGATTGTCGCAGGCCTTCTCGTCATTGAGTGCCGGAGTGTAGAAGGAGTGGTCTGTCCCCATGCTTTCTCCGCTGGCGACAAGGGCGCTTTCTATCTTGTCGGCATTCTCTGAGAGGAACTCCTTGTGATTGTCCGCTGACCATAGGCATCCTTCGTATGTGGCCGGCCAGTCTGGTTCGTTCTGGACAGATACAGCATAGATCGGAGCGCCCTTTTCCTTCATGGTGGAAGCGAACTTCTCAAGGTAGAGGGCATAGTCGGCGTAGCTTTCCTTCTTGAGGTGGGACTGTACCCCGTCCGTGCTTCCGTTGATTGAGCCGTTGTCCTTCATTGATGCGGGCATGCTCCAGGGGGATGCGAGAACGAGGGCACCGTACTTTTCGACGGCGTAGCGGATAGTGGGAACGAGCTTCTCCCATTCGCTTTCATTTGGGGATATCCTCACCCTCATTATGTTGAGTCCGAGATTGTCCATCAGAAGATCGGTTTCCTCTTCACTCCAGTAGTCATGTGCCCCCCAGTTGGCCCCAAGGTTCATCGCTCCCCAGCCGTCTATACTCTGATGGGTTTGAGAAGGGTCGACGGTTATGCTCACCGGTTCAGGGGGGACTATGATGAGACCTTCCTGGGTGATGACTCCCTCGGCGGATACTTTTCCGTCAAGGCTGCTTACTTTTACGGTAGTGCTCCTTTTCCCGGAAGAGGGGTTCGCCGAAATGTCAAGAATGACTTCCGTCGATCCTGATGACCCTTCCGCTCCCGCGTACACTTTCGAGAAGGAGGAGACGATCTTTTCCCCTTCTTCCGATATTTTCCATTTGCACGAAGACCAGTCAACCGTGGCCGTCACCTTTCCTCCTTCGGCTGGAAGGGAGGATGGGGCCAAGGTCAGGGAGAGGGACGGATTGTCTCCTTCCCCGGGAGATGAACAGCCTTGGATTATAAGAAGGGCGGCAACGATGCCCGTGAAGAGTTTACTTGCCTTTGAATGATGTAGCATGCTTTTTCCGCTTTCGGTTTTTGTTGCACAAATATACTCACTGGATGCTTTGAAAGCATGCGGAGGGGAAACAATGATTGTAGCTTTTGAAACATATGGGGTAGGAGAACCCCTTTAGGAGGGGATAGGAAGATTTCCGTTGCAAGGTTTGCAAAGATTTTGTCATTTCACAGAGAAATCTTAGATTTGCCATGCAAAGCATCCCCTATTGGTTCACTGAGGATGCAGGAGAGCTTCCCTCTCCGTCAATGCGTCTCCATACTGTCGTACAAACAAAGCCCGCTATCGTCAGAGTGCTGATGAAGGCTATCGTCCCGTAAGGGGACAGGTATGCCCTGTTGCATTCTGCCGTTACCGGACTGAAAAATTACTTTAACTACAAAACACAATTGATTATGGAACAATCGACAAACGAAAGATCTTCTAAAGAAAGAAGAGTGTTCTTGGACCCCATGTCAGAGAGGGGTTTCAAGACCATCTACAAAGATCCCGAGAATATGCTTATTCTCATCAATTCCATCATGGGAGAGAACTTTGCCACTTCTGTGGAGTTTTTGGACAATGATGCCCAAGAGACCTATCTCCCCGAGCGTACTCCCTACTTCGATCTTCTTTGCCATACTTCCAAGGGTAAAGTCTTGATTGGTGTACAAGCCGAAAAAGGAGAGGCTCACCCCGCAACTGTCATCGGAAGTTCAACCCGCATCTACTGGAATCAGTTCGAAGAATATTATTGGAAGAACGTGAATGAAGGGGATGTTGCGTACTATTATCGAAGTGCTGAAGGACAAGGGAAGAGGGAATTACCTCCTATCGGGATAATCGATGACCGACTTATCGACGGCTTCTGTCGTGATATGCTTCCTATTCTCGTGATTTCAATAAGAGGCTGCACTCGGAAAGAAGGTGAGGAAAAAGGGAAAGAGAGTGAGGAAAAAGGGAAAGACTCGAATGTCATAAGAGTCTGTCAGTACTTGGAACAAACTACTCTTGAACCGCTTACCGACAAATTGATATATATTATGGCTGAAATCGACCGCTTCAGGAAAGATGAAAAGGACCTCACTTCGGCATCTGACCGTCTCCTTTTCTCTTTCAAGAATATGGCTGGACAAAGGAACATTCCTGAAACATTCAAAAACACGGATATGGCAAAGATTTACACGACGGCTGAACTTGCGGCGCTCTCCGATGAGGAGTACCGTGCTTACATGCAGGAGGTTTTCGCGGAGGAGAAGCGTTTGAGTGAATGGCGAACTTTCCGCGATGAAGTATTTGCAGAAAGAGATAAAGTACGTGAAGAAGTACGTGAAGAAGTACGTGAAGAAGTACGTAAAGAAGCACGTGAAGAAGGGGGAGAGATAAAAGCGATAGAAATAGCAAAGCGTTTTCTTCTTATGGGACTTTCTGTCGATGATATCTCCAGAGGAACCGGTCTTTCCATAGACGAGGTCAATTCCCTAAAAGAGAATGTGAAGTGATTTGGCGTCGGGCATCAATAACGCTCACTCAACTTTCGCAAGTGACGCCTGAGTCACTGAAAGGGCCCACTGGCCGCCCTGCGAAGGGGGTTAGCCGGAGTCCCCGCCAGTAATGGGAACTACGTTCGGAAGAATACTGCAAAGGATAGGCACTCCGGGATGGTCGCCCTAGTCCCGGACACTGCGGGTCGGAGTTAATGGAGCGAAAGCGACGGTGCTCCGTCCACGAAACCTTACCGAACATCGGCGAAGGGC
>JAFUFP010000030.1 GCA_017469845.1 Bacteroidales bacterium
AGGCCGAGGAATACAACATCGGATCTTTCGTTTATTTCCGTAGGGACCCCCTCAACCTCAACAAGTTCGATCACTTCGTGGCGACAAAGTGGCCTAAGGGTATAATCCGCGCCAAAGGTCTCACCTACTTCGATGACGAGTGGGACAAGTGCTACCTTTTCGAGCAGGCGGGAGTCCAGAAGTCGATCCGTGATGCGGGTCTTTGGCTGGCTACGATGCCCGAGGATGAACTTCGCGATCTTGCCAAACGCGACCCTTCGGTCCTCAAGGATTGGGATCCTTTCTACGGTGACAGGATGACGAAGATCGTCTTCATCGGTCAGAATCTTGACAAGGAAGGTATCGCGGCCATGATGGACATGTGTCTTTCCGAGCAATAGGATTTTTGATGGGCGGTGAAGATTTTCTCTTTGCCGCCCTTTTTGTTTTTCATCAGTTCCAACCTTAAAACTACTTCCCTGTGAGACATCTCATTCTTATCGTCGCAGCCATGGCGGCGGGCATTTCGGCAAACGCCCAGATCATGCCGGATTCGACAGCCCAGATCGTAGCTTATTGGAACAAGGGCGACATCCAGTCATATGACTATACCCACCGCCGGTACACAATCGGCCCCGACGGGGACTCCACCGTCGTTATGAGCGTATCGGAAAGAAAGACTCTCGAAGTGCTCTCCGTGGACGAGAGCGGATACACTCTCCGTTACTCGACATCCGATATCTACTCTTCGGATCCGGATCTTACGATGATGATGGCGAATGCCCAGGGAGCCGGTGTCATCTCTCCCGTCGTATTCACGACCAATGATCTGGGTGAAGTCGACAAGATCCTTGATGTGGACAACCTTCTCCGGGAGATGGAACGTTCGGCCGAGGATTATTCCAAATATCTGTGGAACAATCTTCCCAGATCCGCGAGAAAAGCCTTCAGCAAGTCCGACATAAAGGCTCTTCTTCTTAGTAGATTCGATTCGGAGGAAAAGCTCGTCTCGTGGTTCGGAGATGAACTCGGAATCCTCCTCGCTTTCCATGGCGGAAGGTACACTCCGGACAAGGAGCATACGAAGGATGAACTCTATCCCATCCAGCCTTCGGAGGGGGATCCGATTTATTCCCATGTCAAGGTCGTTGTTCCGAAGGAGTACCTGGACGACTTCTCGGCCGTGTGCATTTATGATTCCTACGTGGATGATCCCAGACTATGGTCCGTGCTTCTCCGTCAGGCCTCCGACAGCGGCAACAGTCTTCTGTCTTCGGTGGTGGAGACTTTGAAGGCCAATACGGGGGAAGAACTGTCGAACCTTACGATGACTTACGAGGAATTCATCAGCAATGAGGTCCACCTTGAGAGCGGCTGGCCTCTTTTCGTGCACTATACGAAAAGTTTCATGGGGAACTACGGCGGAGAAAAGACCGAGAGGTTGGACGACTACCGCTGGTCAATAGTTCAGTCCGAATAGCCCTTTGACTCTACTCCATAGGTCAGTCTTCCCTTCCTTGTCCGGATTCCTTCGGATAAGGAGGGGAAGGAAACTTTCACCCTCGGCTTCCTCTGAAGGGGTGAGGCATGAAAACTCCATTATGGACCGGACAAGATCCAGATCCGTCACATCCTTTTCTATTTCTCCCCTCGAATAGATGAATCTCCCGTCATCCGGGCCTTTTCCCGGCATGTGGATTATGAGGGGAAGGGGAGAGGAGTCGTCCCGTCCGAGGCTTCCGGAGGAAGTGTAGACAAGGACGGTATTGTCCCACAGTCCCTTTTCTTTCAGGAAAGAAGTCAGCTGGGAAACGCTCCTGTCGAGGGAGTTGGCTGTTTCGAGATAATCTTCTTCGAATCGGGAGAACTTCCACTCGATGAGGGAGTTGCCCCTTGGATTTGACTTTCTGAAGGCTGATATGATCGGATCATAGTGCGCATCCCAATCCTTCTGCTGTCCTGGCGTCATCCTTCCTGGAACGATCGGGTCATAGGGCCTGAGATCCCTTCTGTAAAGGTCCCTTCCCATAGTTTCGAGCCGGCTTTCCGAGGGGGTGTGGATTTTTCCGCCGCGGTCAGCCATCTTGAGATGATAGATGGGGTTAAGACGGGAAGCGAAGTCCACTACGAGAGAGTCACTTTTCTCAAGAGGAGGAAGGTCGACGTCCCCGTACATCCCGAGGTCACGGGTGTCGGGCATCCAGGTCCCGCACGGGGCGAAGTGATGAAGGACCATGTAGAACGGATCCCCTCCGCCAAGTCCTCCTATCCAATCTACGGCCTCATCGGTAAGGATCGAGGATACGTACCCTTCGCGGCAAAGGAGCATTCCGTTGTCGATGAGCATCGGGTTATAGTAGCTGCCTTCTCCCTGGAGAATGAATGACTTGCCATATCCCGACGGGCTCCCCTCGTTGTCCCAGGTTCCGAAGAAGGCCATCTCGTAACCTTTCTCCGAAAGTTTGGCGGGGAGACTGTCTTCGATCATGTCCAAGCTCTCCCATCCGGTGATGCGGTATGACAGGAAAAGGTTCCCTTCCGAGGCGAGGGAGTCGAGTCCCGGGGTGCTGATGAAGGAATCGCTGTCTCCATAAGCGCCGATGGCTTCCCTTGAGTGCCCTTCCGAAACCATCACTATGATGTTGAGGGGACGCTTGATGAGGCTCCCTTCCTTCGGTGTACAGGAAAGGATGGCGGAAAAGGCCATCGTCGTTGCGAGAAATGTGACTATGATGTTTTTTCGGATCGTCATATCGGTCTTGGGAAGTTGCCTTAAAGGTAGAAATTTTCCGTCAAAAAGCGGCAGAATACCTTTCCGGGAATCATTTCCCCTTTTTCGCGCACTTTTCCTCAATCCAGGACGGATAGCCGATTTTCCCGATGAGGGATTGGATGTCGGAAGCCCTTCTGGAGGCGTAGCCGCTTCCGGCGGCTGGGTTCCGTTTCAGGGGACTTGGCAGAGACGCCGCTATCTGGCAAGCCTGCCTACGCGTGAGGGCGGCGGCTGAAGTGTCCCAGTATTCCCTGGCGGCGGCTTCGACACCGAATATCCCCCGTCCTGTCTCGGCGACATTCAGATACACTTCCATTATCCTTTTCTTGCCCCAGATCTTTTCGATGAGGAAGGTCCACCAGGCTTCGTAGATTTTTCGGATGGTGGTGGAGGAGCCGAAAGTGAAGACGTTCTTGGCCGTCTGCTGTGAGATGGTGCTGCATCCCCGGATTTTCTTTCCCCTTTCGTTGTGGTCTTCCCACATCTTTTTCATCTCGATCCAGTCGAAACCTCTGTGCTCGTTGAACCGGTTGTCTTCGCCGGCTATGACCGCTTTCACGGCTTCGGGTGAAATCTTCCTGAGGGGAACCCACTTCTTCTTGATCGAGAAGGAATCATCACCGATGTGCTTTACGCTTTGTGTCACCATCAGGGGAGTGACTCCTACTGGAATCCACTTCAGGGAGAGGACCAGAGCGAGGCTCGCCGCTATGAACCATAGCGGTATTCTTATGAAAATCCAGTATGCGGGGCTTCTCCGTTTCATCTTTTTGCCTTTCGCACAAAAGTTGTGCCCATAGAATTGTTCAGATGATCTAAGAAGAAATGTTGATTTTACACTTGAATTTGCCGTTTGATGGCATTTCTTCCAAATGAATTTTTGTGAACTTGATAGTTTTGATTATTTTTGTGAACAATATAAACCTAATATAATACTTTTTTAAATAAATGGACTCGTCTTCTTACATTATTCAGGACCTTCTTTCAGACGACGTGTTGACCAACCATTACAAGACATTGGGGTATGCTGAGGAGTATTTGCCCCAATACATCAGGATTTATCACGAGCGTTACAAGAAAGCGATTGAGAAGGAAGTCATCAACGCTTCCGATTTCGCACTGTATTGTGCCAACAACTTCATGCCCTGGTATGATTTCTACCTGAGACTCGGGCATAGCCAACTGTGGGCAGACGCAGCGGGCAAGTTCGCCGCGGATACTCTCCGTCCTATGAGGGTGACCTATGAAAACGATCCTGAGATTCTACGACTCACATTCAAGAAATGCTACCGTGTGGCCAAGGATGCCGCAATCCCCGAACTCAAGATGCACTGCGCCAAGATAGCCCAGGGTTGGGGTAAGGGTGTCCCTTACGGAAAGAAGTACGCCGAAATGATACTTTCCGGTGCCGACTGCAATAAAGCGGCCAAGGAATCGGACCGTTACAACCGTTTCTGCAAACGGGCCAGGACGGCGGGTATGTCCGAAACCACAATATGGTATTTCGCGGACCTTGCGAGCGGGACCACCATCAATCCGGACCATGCATGGAAGCTTGCACAGATAAGGGATGAACTCCTCAATCAGGGATACGACGGGGATGATCTCGACGACAGGATGGAAGATTTCCGCAAGGAGATAACCTCGAAGAGCGGACGCCGCAAGAAAAAGAACCGCCAGCCTCAGCAGCCTCAGCAATATCAGCAGTATCAGCAGGGCCCCGAAGGATATGGACCTCAGCAGGTTTATTCTTCACAGGGGTATGTCCAGGAGCAGCCGCCGTATCAGCCCTCGCCCCTTTCTCAGCCCCAATACCCCGATCAGGAAGTTTCAGCTGACGGATACCCTTCGAATCCTCCCCAGGAAGAGAACATCTGGTAGGGGACGCCCGGTCCTCCCTTTCTGAATGAAGCATAAAAAGATGACAGAAGCCTGTCTTCGGGATTTCCCGGGACAGGCTTCCGCTGTTCTATGATTCCGCATGCCTTATTTCGCGAAACCGTTCGCGACCATCCAGCTGTAGAAAGTGTGCAGCCACATCCCTTCCGGAGTGGGCTTCTGCTCAGGGCTTCCCGGAACCATTCCTCCGAAGAATCCTCCGCTGGCGGGGCCGTAGACGTGTATCTCAGAGTCGATGCCGGCTTTCTTCCATTCCATGAAAAGGGCCATGCAGCCCGCTGCCACGTTAGGGTGATCGGCGTGGACGGCGACGAAGAGTTTCGGCGCGTTCTCGGGAACGGTGATGTCCACGAGGGAAGGTCCATAGACAGAGCAGAGGAATGCGGGCATCTGTTGGGGCTTGGCCTTCATCAGGGCCGCGAGTTCGACTCCGCCTCCGGCTGAGAATCCCATCCAACCGATCCTATCCGGATCGATGTTCCACTGCGCCGCATGCTGTTTCACTATCTCCATCGCCTTCAGAGCGTCATCGGCCGCATTGTCGGTTGATTTGTCGGCGGGGTCGGGTTCGCTGGGACTCGTGTTGGCGTTCCGTAGCTCCACGAAATCATATATCTTGCCCTGCATGGCGAGGAACTTCGAAGACTGGGCCGTGGGCTTGTCTTCTCCCTCAGCTTTGGGTGCGGGCCTCGGGAAGGAACTCCTGAGGCGGTACTTCACACCTATCGCGGCGACTCCTCTGGCGTTCAGCCAATCGGCGATCCGGCGGAATTCACTTTCCCAGGAAAGGGATACGAGGGCTCCTCCGGGGAAGATGATGACGGCTGAACCGTCGGCCTTGTCCTTGTCGGGAAGGCTTACCGTCATCGTGGGGTCGGTGACTTTCCTGTAGCCTTCAACCTCACCGAAATCATTCAGGGTGATTTCCTCTCCGTCGCTTGACGGGCGGTCATTCCATAGGCCGAGGGTCTTCTTTTCCGAGAAGTTCTTGGATGTCATCGTCCATCCTTCGAGATTGGAAGGGACCTGTGAGTAACGGAAAATGAGTTCATTCTCCTCTTTCCCCTTCAGACGGTAGTCGAGCCACAGAAGGGCCATGTCCGCGAAGCTTCCTCCGTGTTCTTCCCTGTAGGTGCCGCCATGGCCGACCTCGAGGTTGGCTACGACGACCGGTACGTGGCTTATCCTCTTGTAGTCATCGGTGGCGTTGGGATAGGCTATGTCGCTCTTTCCTCCGATGAGATAGCAGATGGGGTGGGGGAGTTTCTGGAGGTCGTCCTTGGAAATCATTCCGGAAAGACCGTCACCGGGGGAAGTCACTCCGCTGTTGAGGGGCATGGTGGTCTTGATTCTGGGGTCTCCCGACGTTCCGAGGATGAGAGCCTGCAATCCTCCGCAGGACTGCCCCATGGCCGCAGTGTTGTTTGCGTCTACCGTTCCGAAGTATTCGGATTTCTTGGAGATGCTTTCCTTCTGGAGCCAATCCAGGGCACGGAGATAGTCGAGGGCGTCGGCCTTGTTGCCGGCTTCAACTTTCTTGAACTGCTCCAACATGGCTTCCCTGTCGAATGCGGGCTGCGCTCCTCCCTGCTGCTGGGGCATGTTGACGACCGGTCTTTCGGCGCTCCACTTACCGTTCGTTATGATGACATATCCGTTGGAGGCGATGTTCGTGAGGAAGTTCAGGAATCCCCACGAGTCCCTCGAGCATCCTCCGTTTCCGAAGAGGATGACGGGAAGTTTGCCTTCCACCGCCGCGGCACTCTTCAGGTCATCGGGCCTGATGATGGAATAGCCGGGAAGGCCTTTGTCTTCCACGACCACCGCCTTGTATGGTCCGGGTCCTCCGTTTTCGATAGTGATCTTGCCGGTTGTTTTCGCGCTGAGTGCGACTGTGGCCAAAACCGAGATCGCCACAAAAAGAATTCTTTTCATATGCTGGTTTCCGTTTTCCTTGTAAAGATACGAAAACTTTTTTGTCGGTGCCGCCTTGTCTGTGTCGGATAGGACAAATAAGCAAAAATTGCGGTTTCGTGCAAAATGACATGTAAAATCGGATAATTTTTTGCGGACTGCCGTGGCCTAAGCAGATACCTTAATATTAATAGTATAGCTTTTGCGGCATATGCCGAATTCCGCAAAATAGCGGTGTCATGTCATCTTCCTCAGGTGTTGCGGGAGAGGATATCCGGCCACTATCTTTGCGAAGGTCCCGTTTCCCTCAGGGATCTTATCCGCTAACACAAAACTCTCATTCTGCTATGCCAAGAAAAAAGAAAATCACTGATGAGGACTCCGCCGCATTTCCGCCGGCCAATGAAATGACCGGATCATCCGCGGAAGTTCACGCTCCTTCAGAAGCCGAAGATGACCTTCCCGAAGGTCCCATGCCATCCACGCATCCTACGACCGTCGACGCCCCGATCGTGGTTCCGCCTCCGGGCCTTACTGAAAAGAACCGTTCGAAGTATCTTTCCGATCCTTCCTACAGGAAAACCGTCGACAAGATGCTTCCCTCTTTCCGGAATTTCGGGAAGAAGTGGACCGATGAGGAGAGGAGCCTTCTGTGCGAAATGTATTATGACGGAGCTTCGGACAGCGAACTCGAGGCGCAGTTCGGCCGGACGATCCGGGCGATCTGCCTGGAACTTGTGAGGATGAGGAAACTGGAAGTTTCCCCGTCGTGCTGAAAAGATTCTTCCGGAAAGAAAATGAGGCGTCCCTCATGGGAGCCTTTCCCGAAATTTTGTCTTCCCCCTCCCACGGTAAAAGCCGTGGATGTAGTTAACCCGAAAAGAAGGGACCCCCGCCAGGGCCCCTTCTCAGTCATTCTTGGAAGGAAAGTCATTTGTCCGTGAAATCCTCCTCTTCGGAAGAGTCTGTCTTCGCCACATGGCTAGGCGGGAAACCGAAATGCTTCTTGAACTCCCTTGAGAACGAGAACGGTGATGAGGCTCCAACCTTGTACGCCACTTCGCTCACGGACAGCTCTCCGGCCTTCAGAAGGCTCATCGCGGTGTTCATCCTGTAAGTGCTGATGAATACCTGGGGAGTCTTTCCGGTCAGTCCCTTCACTTTGGCGTAGAGGCTTGAATAGCTCATGGCAAGCTTGTCCGCAAGATCGGCGACGTTGAACGAGTCGTTCTCAAGGTTGTCGTCAACCACGGCGTGGATCTTGTCCAGAAGGGCCTTGTCCTTTGGATTCAGCCCGGCGTCTTCGACGCTCTGAGGTTCCTCGATGATTGAGGCGGAAGTGAGGTTGAGTACACGGTCCTGAAGACGGCGGCGGTTCCTGATCTGGGTCTCGACCGTGGCGATGAGGTAATCGGGGTCGAACGGCTTTCCGATATATGCGTCGGCTCCGGCCTTCATTCCTTCGACGCTGCTCTTGGCGTCGGTTTTTGCGGTGAGAAGGATTACGGGGACGTGGCAGGTGTCGGGATTGTCCTTTATGTCGCGGCACAGGTCATATCCGCCTTTCCCGGGCATTATCACGTCGCTCAGGATAAGGTCGGGGACCATGACGTTGAGGTTGTCCTCGGCCTCAAGCCCGTTGGATGAAGGGAAGATGTTGTATCTTGGGGCAAGGAGTTCCACGATGAAGGAACGGATTTCATCATTGTCCTCCACGACGAAGATCGTCCCGTCCTTTTCTTCGTTGTTCTCCGTGGCTGGCTTGTCGTTGAACTTGAATCCGGAGCTCTGGATCTGGCTCTCGTCGTAACTTCCCTTTGAAATCGGCAGGGTGAACACGAAGTCCGATCCGCCTGTCTCAACGGGTCTGTAGACAAGGTCGCCTTTATGCATCTTCGCCAGATTGTAGGCGTAGTTCAGGCCTATTCCCGAGCCGATGGTGGAGGTGTTCTCCGCACCGAGCCTCTCGTAGCGGTCGAAAATCTTGCCGCGCTTGTTTTCCGGGATGCCGATTCCGTCGTCCTTGACCGAGATTGTTGCCGTGTCCCCGTCTTTTGATACGGAAACGGTCACATGGCCTCCTTCGGGAGTGTATTTGACCGCGTTGGAAATCAGGTTGCCGCAGACTTTGCTGACTTTCTCCGTGTCGAAGAATCCCAGGCAAGAATCCGGACCTTCCATCTTGAGGGAAAGGTTCTTCTCCTGGGCGGCGTAGCTGAAGTTGCCGACCATGTTCCTTAGGACCGAAACGAGATCGTTCTGCCGGATCTGCAGGCTTTCCTGCTCGCGGCGGGAGCCGTTGCTCGACAGAATCTGTTCGGAAAGGTTCTTGAGCTGCTCGGCGTTCCGGCAGATGGCTTCGACCAGTCTGCCGTCATGTTTGG
The DNA here is from genome assembly GCA_017469845.1 of Bacteroidales bacterium. Classification (GTDB taxonomy): domain Bacteria; phylum Bacteroidota; class Bacteroidia; order Bacteroidales; family UBA932; genus Cryptobacteroides. Next base: position 8,950 of record JAFUFP010000030.1, read on the forward strand.
AAAGATCGCTCTTGGCCAATTCCTTGGCCGGGGCGTATATCATCGAAAGGGGAGTGCGGAACTCATGCGAGATGTTCGTCACGAAGTCGATGTGCTGCTGTTTGAGTTCTTCCCTCTTGACGGCGAGGTCGAGCCTTTCCTTCTGGGTGCGGAGCCTTGAAACTATCTGTATCGTGGCGGCGATCGCCGCGAGGACAAGGAGAAGGTACATCGCCTTCGCGAACCGGCTGGCCCACGGTGCTGCCTTGATGGTGATCGGGATGTTGATTTCGTTTGAACTCCACATTCCGTTCTGCAGCCTCACTCTCGCCCTGAAGGTGTACTTTCCTGCGGGGAGATAGGAGTAGACCGCCTGCACGTATTGGGAGATGTACTGCCAGTCGTCCTCGTATCCCTCCATCTTGTAGGAGTAGTTCAGAAGTGACCCTGATTCGTAGTCTATACCGGAAAAGCGGATCGTCAGGATGTTGCTCTTGTAGTCGAGCTTGAGTTCCGGTGTCGTATCGGGAAGCTGCTTACCTCCCGCGGAAAGGTATTCGACGAAGAGGGGTATGTCGTTTTTCTGAGGTATGTTGGCTTTCGGATCCACCACGGTTATTCCTCCTGTTCCTCCGAAATAAAGCAGTCCCTCGGGGGATTTGGTGCAGGAGACGAGGTTGTATGACTTTCCGCCTGAGAACAGTTCGTCATGTATTGTCGAGAACGTCATGTTCTGGCGGTTGTATTTCGTTATGTGTTCCGAAGAGGAGAACCAGATGTTCCCTTCGTCGTCTTCGATGATGGACCTTATGCTGTTGTCGACTATGCCCTGTTCGGTACCGAACCTCTCCATCATTCCGCTTTCCTCGTCATAATGTATGATGCCGTCATTGTAGGTTCCGCACCAGAGTGATCCGTCCTTGGCGGTTATGACGTAATTGAGGTTTCGGAGTTTTTCGTCACCGACGGGTGTATAAGTCCTGTCGGGATGGACTTCATACAGTCCGTTCCTTACCGTGAACATGAAAACCCTTTTGGAATTGGGATCGGACAGCAGCAGTGAGAAAGGGACCGAAGGACCGTCGTCGAAGGAAAGTTGCCCGGAAGGGGATATGATGCCGAGTTTCCTGGACATGGTGAGCCAAATCTGGCCGGTAGAGTCTTCGGCGAGAGAATAGACGTCTTCCCCGATGTCGTAAAACCTGTCCAGGGAGAGGGTCCCTGAAGCGACCCTGTATCTTGAAAGGATTTCCTTGCTCATTATCCAAAGGAAGCCTCCCGAATCCATGAATATGGCGTTGACGGACATGTCGTCTCCGCTGCGGTAGATGGTGTTTCCGTTCGCGGGGTCTATGCATACCACCTTGTCGCCGTTACGCTGCCAAAGAAGGCCGTCATTGTCGAAAGCGAGTCTCGCCGTCATTATCCTGTCCCTTCCCGAAACTGGCAGCAGACTTTCGTACGGCCTCTGGTCCGCATAGAAATAGACCTCATCCTGTTTGTCGGAAAGCCAGATATTGTTGTCCTTGTCGACGAAGCAGGTGTATGACGGACTTTGGAGTCTTTGGGAGGGGAGAATGGATGTCAGCGTTCCGGCCGAGGGGTTGTAGCGGCGTATTCCGGCGTTGCTGATGCCGATGAGTAGTCCGTCGCCCTTTCTTTCAGGGACCAGGAACAAGATCTCGCCCTGGTTGTGGACAGTGTTCATTCCCGCAGGAACGGGTATTCTGGTCCTTGATCTTCCGTCGAAGCAGATGACGCCGCTTTTGTCCGTCGCGACCCATATGGTCGAAGGGCTCGTTTCGCAGATCGCGGAAACCCCGGTGTCCATCCCTATGAAATGTCTCCGCTGGAGATTGAGGTCACGGTCGAGGATGCAAACGTATGTGCTGTCGCTCCTGTCCATGGTGAACCATATGTCTCCGGAAGACGATATGATTATGTTTTCGAGCCAGCTTACTCCGCCCTCATAGTATCTTCCGCCTGATCCCAGATCTTCCTTTCTGAAAGCGATGAATCCGTCCTTCCCCATGCATACGATCCTCTCGTCGTCCAGTTCGAGGATTTTGGAGACGGGATTGTAGATGGTTTCGTTGGCGTTGATGAACTTTCCGTTCCTCATCACCGAGAGTCCGCTTTCCGTTCCGATCCAGAGGTCTCCGGCGGAGTCCATGAGAAGGGTTCTGATGTTGTCGTTGGAAAGGTCACCCTCGGCATTCCCTGAATGGAAGATTCCGTAGGAGGTGCCGTTGTACCTGTTCAGGCCGTTGGCCGTTCCCATCCAGATATATCCGCGGTCATCCTGGGCGAAGGCCCGGACATCGGTATCGGATACGTGGTAGGAGAATTGGGCGACCTGTCCGAAGGATAGGATTCCGGCGGACAGAAGAGAAGTTATGGTGGTGAGCAGTTTTCTACACAGGGTGGTCATATGGTGCGGCTTTTCTACGGAATGATATCCCTTTCGGGATAAAATCTCGGAGGCTGTTTCGTGTGTTTGTTTCCGGATACGAAGATAACAAGATGTGGAGAAAAAGCAAACCTTCGGTACCCCCAAAATATGTCATTCCGGCGTTTTTGCCAGTCTAATGGTTTGGTTATCAGTATGATAGAATCTTTCTTGGATAAAAGGTGAATCTTGCCCCCTTTTCGTCTTCAGATGTCACTTTTGAAGAATTTGCGAGTTTTTTTGAAGAATCTGCAAGGTCATTCCGAAGAGCATTTGTCAATTTTGCAACGGTCGGAAAGCATACGCACCGGCTGAATGGACACTGGAACTATCACACTATTCTATCAACTGTATAACTCAAAAAAGCAAAGCATGAAAAGAAAAGTTTTCTTGTTTGTGGCGATGCTCTTCGCGTCTGTGGCTCTCTTCGCGCAGAACGTGAGCATTTCCGGTACGGTCGTCGATGAAGCCGGCGAGCCGCTTATCGGTGTCAGTGTCATCGCCCAAGGCACTACCATCGGTATCATGACTGATGAGAACGGTAAGTTCACCCTTAGCGTTCCCGCCAATTCGACAATCGAATTCTCTTCCATCGGCTATGTTTCACAGTCTTTCCCTTTGGGAAACCAGAGAGTTTTCAACGTGACTCTCGCTGAAGACAGGCAGATGATCGAGGAGACGGTCGTAGTCGGTTACGGTACTGTGAAGCGTACCAACTTCACCGGTTCCGTAGCTACCTATAATGTGGGAGAAAGCGCGGTAGCCTCCGTTCCGAGGACCAACCCCCTCGAGATGCTCCGCGGCCTCGCCCCCGGTCTTTCGATGAGCCAGTCCGGTCTTGCCGGTGCATCTCCCACCATGAATATCCGTGGTCAGAGGTCACTCAACGCCGCCGCTTCCAATTCACCCCTCATCGTTCTTGACGGTGTGATCTATCAGGGCCGTCTCAACGACATCGACCCCAACTCCATCGAGAGCATGAGCGTCATGAAGGATGCGACCTCGCTCGCTTCCTACGGATCGCAGGCAGCTAACGGTGTCATCATGATCACCTCGAAGAAGGGACAGATCGGAAAACCTATGATCAATTTCCGTGGAACTGTCACTCTCGTCGAACAGAACTACACTCCCAAGCTCCGTGACGGAGAGAACTACATCCAGATGATCAACGACCGTCAGGGACTTCCCAAGGGCACCACTTCATGGATGAGCGACCTCGAACTCGAGAACTACAAGAAGGGTCAGATCACTGACTGGTATGACTATGTCAAGCAGACCGGTGTCCAGCAGGACTACTCCCTCAACATCTCCGGAGCTACGGAGGGTGTGAACTACCTCTTCGGCGCTTCCTACGGAAACAACACCAACTTCATCAAGGGTAACGCCTTCATCCGTGAGACCATCACCGCCCGTCTCACCACCAAGATCACCAAGAACATCAGCGCAGGTCTCAACTTCAACTGGGCCGCTACCCAGGATGACGGTGTACGTCCTTCCTACAGCCGCGCTTTCTCTCCTTACGGACAGCCTACAATGCCAGACGGCAGCTACCGCAAGTACGTCATCGGACCTATCCAGGAGACCGCGACCAACCCTCTTTGGAACGTTTACAACGGCATTGACGCCGAGAACCACGGAAACGCTTCCACAATCGGTGGAAACATCGAGGTGAAGTTCCCTTGGATTGAGGGCCTCAGCTACAAGATCACCGGTAACTACACTCTCCGCAACACCCTTTCACGTCAGTTCACTCATGAGAAGAACCTCATCCAGCCTACTGATATGGAATACACCACTGAGGTCTTCGACAAGTACCTCTCCCAGGCAAGCGGTTATCAGAACTACTCGAAGAACCTTTCTTGGGTCCTCGACAACATCCTCACCTACACAAGGGATATCTCCGGCCACTATATCAACGCCACTCTCGTGTATACCCGTGACTACAGCAAGAGCGAAGGTTTCCGTACATACGGACAGGATTTCTCCGCTATCGGCAACACCACTCTCGGATGGTACGGCCTCAACAACGCAGGTACACAGCAGTCACAGAACCTCACTTACTCTCTGCATACCGACGTAGGTTATCTCGCGCGTGTGAACTATTCCTATAAAGACAAGTATCACTTCAACGCTTCCCTCCGTCGTGACGGTTCCTCAGTTTTCGGTTCCGATCACAAGTGGGGTAACTTCCCCGCTGTCGGTGTGGCTTACACCATCTCCGATGAGCCTTGGTTCAAGGTAAGACCTTTCGATTATCTCAAACTCAAACTCTCCTGGGGTAAGAACGGTAACCAGACCCTCTCTCCTTACCAGACCCTTTCCAACATGTCCATGGGACAGGGCGGCGGTATTGTCGCTTACTTCAACGGAATCGAGCACTTCGGAGAGTCTATGACCCGCCTTGCCAACCCTGACCTCGGTTGGGAGACCACCACTTCATGGAACGGCGGTTTCGAAATCGACATGTTCAAGCGCAAAGTCCATTGGGAACTCGACGCTTACAAGTCAAAGACCACCGACCAGATCTTCAACCGTACAATCCCCGTCATGACCGCAGGTCTTACCTCCCAGCAGGCTACCATGGGTAGGGTCGACAACTGGGGAATCGAGTCTTCAATCCGCTACAACATCCTTCAGAAGAGGGATCTCCGTTGGGATGCGACTTTGAACTTCACCATGAACCGCAACAAGCTCGTCGAGCTCTACGGCGGTAAAGAGGAAGATGATGTGGTGAACCTCCGTTTCTTCGGAAAACCTCTCAATGTCATCTACGGATACAACAACATCGGCATTGTCCAGAAGACAGATACCGATTACATGAACAGGACAGGTACCGTTCCCGGTGATATGATGAACGAAGACCTTGACGGTGACGGTCAGATTACCGCAGAGGACCGCAAGATCCTCGGCTACGGCCAGGAAGCCTTCCGCATGAGCCTCAATTCCAACTTCTCCTGGAAGAACTGGAGCCTCTATGTGATGTTCAACGGTGTCTTCTCCGCAGGTAAGTTCGGAAAGGCCCAGAACAACGCCGCCCTCCTCGCCTACAGCGAAGGTATGATGTACCTCAACTCCGTAGATCACCCCTATTGGACAGAGGAAAACCCCAGCACCAAGTATCCTAAGGCCTTCAACGTAGGTGGTAACCCTACTTACATCGCCAACTACGGATTCGTTCGTCTGCAGGATGTCAACATCTCCTACAACATTCCCCGTAACATCGTATCCAAGATCGGTCTCTCTTCCGCATCCGTATACGTTTCGGGAAACAACCTCTTCTTCATCGCTCCCGGTTGGAAGTATTCCGACCCTGAGGTCCGCAACCCTTACAGCCAGCAGCTGAGAAGGACCTATACTTTCGGTGTCAATGTTAGATTCTAAAAATCCGGTTTCGAATATGAAAAAGACATTATATTTCGTGATGGGTCTTGTCGCTGTTGCACCTGTCATCAACTCCTGCGTAAGCGACAAGGAGTTCTTGACTGAGGAACCCAAGACCGTCTATACAATCGAGAATGCTTTCGAGAAAGCTGCCCAGATTGATGCGGCTCTCGTAAGATGCTATACGAAGTTCGACCTTATGAATTCCATCAACAACGGCTTTGCCGGAGGTGGAGACGGTGCTTCGAACTTCCTCAAGGGAGATGGTTCTGACCTTCTTGGAGGAACACGTGGAACTGGCGCGGCCGGAGCATTCAGCAACTTCTGGTCACTTCAGACAACCAACGGTAACTTCAACAGCGCATGGAACTCATGCTACCAGTTGATCGCTTATTCCAACCTCGTGTTCGAGGGACTCAATGTGATTGAGGGTCTTCCCGCGGATCAGGAAGGCTATCTTTCAGGACAGGCCAATTTCTTCAAAGGTTGGGCATATCTTCGTCTCGGTGAACTCTTCGGTGGTGTCCCTATCCAGGAGACCCTCGGAACTGAACTCAAGTTCGATTATGAGCGTACAACCCGTGAAGAGACCTACAACTACGCCATCAAGTGCCTTGAGGACGCTCTCCCCGGCCTTCCCGATTATCCCAAGGAGTCCGGCCGTGTAGCTAAGGGTGTTGTCAACCATTTCCTCGCTGAAGCTTATCTTGCACGTGGAGTCGAGACCGGCAACAACGCTGATTTCACGAAAGCCATATCATATGCCGATGCCGTCATCTCAAAGTATCCTCTCATGACCGAGCGCTTCGGCTCACGTAGTGAGAATGGAAAGCAGCCTGCGGGCATTCCCGATAACGGCGTTCCCCGCTACCAGCCCGACGGCAATGTCTATTGGGATCTCTTCCAGATCGGTAACGTCGCTTACGGCGCCAACGGAAATACCGAGTCCCTGATGGTTTATGTCCAGCCTTCATACGAGAAACAGTCGCAGTATGGCGGTTCCATGAACTCTTTCGGTGTCACCTGCGGACCTGCATTCCGTGACGCTTCCTGGGCACCTGAATATGCCGCCGGAGAGCCCAACGGAGGTCCTTGGAAGGGCAAGATTGACGGAAACCTGTTCCCCGGACAGCAGCTCGGTGTTCACCTTACCGGCTCTTGGGGTATGATCGCGACTATGGACTATGCTGATGAGTATGTCTGGAGGGATGACTTCGCTGATGACCTCCGCAACTCCCAGATCGTTCTCTGGACTCCTGTCGTTATGGACAGCGAGAGCCCCAGGTATCTGCAGCCCACAACCAAGGAGATGCTTGCCGACAAGGGATATCACGCCAGGGTTTCCTGCAAGTACACCACTCAGGACCTTTGGGGATGGAACCTTTCCCACTGCTCTTCGATGGGTGCTCCTTATGTAAGGCAGTACGGCCGTGACTGGTACATCGCCCGTTCAGCTGAGACTTATCTTCTCCGTGCAGAGGCGAAACTCCGAAGCGGTGACGCTTCAGGTGCCGCAGCTGACATCAATGCAGTCCGTTCACGTTCACAGGCCAAGAAACTCTATACCGCCGGTGAAGTTGATCTCGAGGTCATTCTTGATGAGCGTGCCCGTGAACTTGCATGGGAAGAGATGCGTTGGCCTACCCTCATGCGCTTCGGCAAGGGTGGACAGTCTTCAAAGGGTGAAAACGCCGTCGTGAAGAAACATCTTGAGACCCATACCTTCAGCGCTGAGATCATGCCTGAAACCTTCGCCAACAGGACTCTTCCCGAGTGGACTCTGTTCCCGATTCCTTTCACGGTCATCAACCTCAACAAGGAAGCTCCTATGGAGCAGAATTTCGGATGGACTGTTCCTGAAGATTAATTTCAGGCTTCGGCCGATAATGATTTTGCCCTGTCCCTTACTCGGGACGGGGCTTTTTGCTTTGTATGAAGCGGGAAGAAATACCCCTGGAATCACTCAAAAACTTCAGAAATAGTTGTCGTTTTGGTCAAGATGTCCGATAATTGCTTACAAAAACTGAAGCGATGACAAACGAACTCGGATTACAGGCGCGGATCGCATTGGGCGCCATATTGTGGGCCCTCCGTCCGGAAAACGGAGGGGACATCAAAGCCTTTCCTGACGAGAAGGATTTCCCGTCAATGGAAGGCATGTCCGCCGGGCAGCTGATCAGTCTCGTTGAGAGGGCCACCGCCCTTCTGAAGGAAAAGGGGATTGATGGGGTACCCCGGGACGGCATCGCTCCGAAAAAACTCTTCATTACCCGTGATTACAGGATATTCCTCGATCCGGAAGGCAAGAGGGAAGTGGAACTTCCCCCCTCGATGAAGGCGGTGTTCCTTCTGTATCTCAAGCACCCCGAAGGAATACCGTTCCCCCAGCTTTCTCTCCACAGGAAGGAACTTGAAAAATATTACAGGGAAACTTCATCCTTGGCGGACATGGAAACGATGTCAAAAGTTCTGGACCGCATCCTCACTCCCGGCACAAGGAGAGTGAACGTTATCGCCACCAATCTTTCCCATATCCTTTCCACATACCTTGACGCTTCGGAATTGGGCCAATATCTGATAAAAGGCTCGTACGGCAAGGACAAAGGCATATCCCTGGACAGGGGACTTGTCGAATGGGACTTCGAACTGACCGTTCCGGTGCGTCAAAAAGGGGTCAAGCCTTATTGAAAGGTCTTCCTATTTGGCGGATGACTCCTTCTTTCCCGACGCTACCATGAACAGGACGGCGAGGATGCAGACCGCTATGCCGGCGGCCATCCTTCCGGTCATGGGCTCGGAGAAGAGGACAGTCCCGATGAGAATCGCTGTGACCGGCTCGAACACTCCGAGGACTGAAGTCTTTGTAGGACCTATCATCCTTGTGGATATGGCCAAGGTCAGCATCGAGATCATGGTCGGGAAAATCGCGAGTCCGACGAGATTCCCCACGTCACCTAAAGAACTGATGCCTTGGAGGAAGGCTCCGTGTTCTCCCGGAATCCTGCACAGCAGGAAAAGGAGAGATCCGGTGCCGAGGGCATAGAAGGTCAGCGCATGCTCCGAAACGTGGGATATTGTCCTGGAGCGGTTCACGATGACGAGATAGAAAGCGTAGCTGAGGGCCGACATGGCGGCGAGCACCATTCCCGCCCAATGAAGGGAGATTCCTTCAGAGGGCCAGCTCAGGAGAACGACTCCTCCCAGGGTGGCGGCAATCGACAGGGAAGTCTGCCACGATGGCCTGTCCTTCAGAATCGCCATTATGATGGCGACGAAAACAGGGTAAAGGTATACGAGGGTCGTGGCGAGTCCCGAAGGGATGAAACGGTATGACTCGAAGAGGAAAAGGCTGCTGCAGCTGAAAAGGACTCCAAGAATGGCGAGAAGCCATATCTCCTTTCCCCTTATCCGGAATGATTCCCCTTTGAAGAGCATCCATGCTCCCATGATGAGGAAAGATATCACGTAGCGGAAGAAAAGCATGGTAAGGACGTCGACCCCTCCCTGGAGGAGGGACTTCGCGAAAAGGGGATTCATCCCGTAGGAGACCCCCGCTATCACTCCCGCCATATATCCGTAGGCGGCTCTTTTCCCATCAGTTTTTACCATCGCTTCGAAAAATGGCTGCAAAGATAGTCAAGAACCGCCTAAGGTGGCGCTTTTTCTTGCGTTATTTTGGAAAATGGCTTATTCTTTTCCGGAAGCGAATTCCCTTTGGAACGGAATGAAATTCCCTTCGGGGTTGTGGCTCATGCCTGTACGGTATCCGTCCAGGATCGCGAAATCCACAAGACGGTATCTGTCCCGGAACTCATCTTCAATAAGAGTCTCATGGAAAAGCCTCGCGATCGCGGCGGGAGGGTTGGAGAACGCTCCGCAGCCGAAAGCCGAGAGGACGAGACTGTCGTGTCCGTTGTCAAGGCCGATCCTCATTATGGTCCTCATCTTCTCCCTGGTGAGAGCCTCATCTTCAGGGTAGAGGTTCCCCTCGGGGGTGATGCCCGGGCCGCTTATGGCCGCGACCGATATCACCGGAATGTTCCTGGGATCGTCGAGAAGGACGGATCCATCCTTCTCCGTACTCCGGAAGAAAAGGACCTTTCCGCTGTACACTCCTCCGAACTTTTCGTCCATCGGGTACTGGTCCTCATTCTGTTTGAGTTCAAGGTCGGGGAGAAGGCGGATTCTGGAGCGTGAGTACTGGTAAAGTGACTGCATGAGGTTGCTCCTCCGGCAGAGGTTCTCCTCCTGTGCTCCGGAACCGTATTCGACGAGTCCTCCGGGGATGTACAGGTCGGCAAGGTTGAGAAAGGCGGGGTTGTATCCCTTGTCCTGAAGTCCGATCGCCGCTTCAACGCAGTCCCGTTTTTCGACAAGGAGGTGAGTCCCGCCTTCGACGGGAGGGAAGCTTGCCACGGAGAACTCCTCCTTGTACCATCGGGAGGATTCCTGTGCTTCGTCTGCGGAGGGGAGGAGGATTTCCTTTCCGGAGGCGGAAAGGTATCCGCCGTCCCGAAGGATCGAGAGAGTGTCCTTGTAGATCGCTACTCTTTCTGCATGCTTGTCTTTCATGATGAACGGTGTTATCGTTATGGTACAAATATAGTATGTAAACTTTACATAACAAAATAATTTGTGTAATTTTTACATAATTTTTGTGATTCTGTCGGATATTTGGCTTATATTTGCGTTTGAGTGGTATTTGGACGGCATTATTCTTCCAGCTGCCCATTCTTATATTATATATAGTATGGATTTGAAAGTTACCAGAAAGTACGTTGAAGGGGACGATTTCCCTTATCACTACATGTATCCCCATATGGCGGTCACTACGGACTGTGTCATTTTTTCATATTACGAAGAGCGTCTGATGCTCCTTCTGATAAGAAGGGGAACGGAACCTTTCGAAGGGGAATGGGCCTTGCCGGGAGGATATCTCCTGATGGATGAAACGTTGAAAGACGGTGCGATCCGTGAACTTGAAGAGGAGGCACGCCTTTCCCCGGTATATTCTCATCTTGAGGAATTGGGCGCATTCTCGAAGATTGACAGGGATCCGCGTGAAAGGACAATAACCGTAGCTTTCGTCGCTTTAGTCCCTTACCAACCGGTACAAGGGGCAACCGATGCGAAGGAAGCCAAATGGTTCCCGGTTGACGAAAAGCCTGAGAAATTGGCTTTTGACCATGGTGATATATTTGAAAAAGCGCTTGAGTATCTGCGTCAGCAGATTTTCTTCAAACCGATAGGCTTCGATCTGATAGGGGAGGAATTCACCCTTCCCGCTCTCCAGAAGCTTTATGAAGCGATTCTCGGCAGAACTTTCGACAGGGCGAATTTCCAGAAGAAGATACGTTCCATGGAAATATTGGAAGAAGTCCCCGATGAAAAGACGTCGGGAAGGGGAGTGCGCTTCAACTCCTCCCCTTTCTCTTCTTCTGTTAATCGCCGTGCGGGAGGAAAAGATGAGTTCAAGGCGCTGCATTCTTCGCTCGGCAGCGGAGACAATAAGGAATACTGGTCCCGCAAGGTCAAGAAGTACCGTCTTATTCCGGAAAAGTACAGAGAGATCAAAGAAGACGAGAAAGGACCGAAGATGGAATTCTGATGTAACGGTGGCGGGTTTTTCCCGCCATTGTTTGATTTTGTATTTGACTTTTTCGCCCTTTTGTATATTTTTGTCGCTTGTATGCGGATCCTTTCAGAATGAAGATCCGTCTCATAGAAACTTTTAACGAAAAGAATGAAAAGAATAGACTGCTTTATACCGATGCGGACCCTTTCCCAGGTTGAGAAGACGGTGTCCGCCCTCAGTGCAGAGGAAACGGTATCCAAGATTTTTCTCCTTCGTGAAGAAGGTGCGGAGGAAGGTGAGCTTCCCGGAGTGGGAGTCATTCCCACGACTTCAGTCAAGAGCAGTGACGCCGTGAGAAAGATCTCAGAAGCCTCCACTGCGGAATATACTCTCATATACCTTAAGCATACAGCCCTCAGTTTCGGGCAGTTCTCCCTTGAAAGGATGCTGCAGATTGCCGACGACACTTCCGCCGCCATGGTTTATGCGGATCATTTCAACGAGGCTGACGGTGTCAGGACCGAGGCTCCCGTCATCGATTATCAGATAGGAGCCCTCAGGGATGACTTCGACTTCGGTTCGGTCCTCATCTACAGGACTTCCGCCCTCAAGGAAGCCGCAGCCGGGATGGATGAGGACTACAAGGCTGCCGGCCAGTATGACCTCCGTCTCAGGGCTTCCAGGATCGGAGCGCTCGAACACATAAGTGAATACCTTTATTATGATATAGAGACCGACACCAGGAAGTCCGGTGAGAAGCTCTTCGATTATGTCGATCCCCGTAACCGCGCATCCCAGATCGAGATGGAGAAGGCGTGCACTTCCCACCTCAAGGCCATCGGAGGCTATCTCGAGCCCGATTTCAAGGATGTCAGTTTCGACGAGGAGAAGTTCGAATATGAGGCTTCCGTCATAATCCCCTGCAAGAACAGGGCAAGGACCATCCGTGACGCCATCACCTCGGCCCTCAACCAGAAGACCACTTTCAAGTACAATGTTATCGTGGTTGACGACAATTCGGAAGACGGTACGGTTGAGATCATAAAGAGCATGTTGGAAAATCCCCGCCTCGTGTATATCGCCCAGGACAAGACCTGGCACGGCATAGGCGGCAACTGGAACTCCGCTCTCCATCATCCCAAGTGCGGGAAGTTCGCACTCCAGTTGGATTCCGACGATATGTACAGCGATGAGAACGTCGTCCAGAGATTCGTGGAAGCTTTCTACAATCAGGATTGCGCCATGGTAGTGGGAACATACCAGCTCACGGACATCGAACTCAACCCTCTTCCTCCGGGAGTCATTGACCATCGCGAGTGGACTCCGGAGAACGGAAGAAACAACGCTCTCCGTATAAACGGACTCGGTGCACCAAGGGGATTCTACACTCCGCTCCTCAAGAAACTGAACTTCCCTCCGACCAAATACGGGGAAGATTACGCAGTGGGTCTGCGTGTCAGCAGGGAGTACCAGATAGGACGACTTTATGAGGTGATGTATAACTGCCGCAGGTGGGATTCCAACTCGGATGCGGCCCTCGATGTGCAGAAAGTGAACGCGAACAATTACTACAAGGACAAGATCCGTTCTTGGGAGCTCAAGGCACGAATTGCACTCAATAAGGCCAAAAGATAAATCTTGTCATCCAAAAGACAACAAAAGGTAAAAAAGGCGGAGACCGGGGATTTTCCTGACAAGGTCTCCGTTTTTTTGTGCGATTGCGCCCGAAATGCCGTAGAATGTGCCTGAATCAGCCTACAGGGGCCCGAAATCGGGATGTATATATATTAATAGGTATCGAAAAAAGTTCAAAAATTTTCAAAAAAAACTTGAAAAAAGTTTGCCAGTTTAAAAAAGATGCCTACCTTTGCAATCCCGTTTGAACAACGGGCCTGAGCAAGGCCCTGTGACAGCGAGAACGGCAATAGAGATCATTGAAAAGACTGAGGAAAGTACAAGTAGCAAGTACCGAAAACAGATAGATCGAGAGCGTCAATTTCGATTCCTTCCGGGAGGAAGGAGAGACATGCCGGATCACACTTAGAGATATAAGAAATATAGCAAGAAGAGTTTGATCCTGGC
>JAFUFP010000031.1 GCA_017469845.1 Bacteroidales bacterium
CATTTTCAATGACTTATAAAAATATTATTATCAAGAATGTTACTCAAATCATCAATTTTTTTCACCGGGCCGACGGCCAAGCCGGTCGTGCCTTATCTATCGTCTTCTGACAGTATCAAGACTTTTTAAAGTGGACTCAAAAATGGATAAAAAAAGTTGATTTTCCACTATATTTTCGACTTTGTAAGTTCATTTTTTTTCAAATTAGGACTATTTTGATATTGAAATGCACGTAATCGACATTGAAGGATTGACCTGTCTAAATAATATTTATGAGGTCTCCGAAAGAATCGATGATGAACTCCGTCCCGACTTCGCTGAGCATTTCCCGGGAATGGTTCCCGTAAGTGACTCCGCATCCCGTGCATCCGGCCGCATGTCCCATCATAATGTCGAAAGTCGTGTCTCCGATCATTATGGCTTCGTCGGGGGAAGCTCCCTTTTCCGACAGGATCCTCAGGACCATCTCCGGATGCGGCTTGTGGTTGACGGCTTCATTGACGCCGAGGACAATGTCGAAAAGGTCGGTCATGTTTTCCCTTTCAAGGAAATGGAATATCGAGGGACGGCTTCTGCTGGAAGCGATGTTGAGGGATATCCCCTTGTCTTTCAATGTTCTGAGAGTCTCTTTGACAGCGGGGAAAGGTTTTATCGAATCAAGCGCCAGAATCTTGAAGAGCCTTCGGTAGGTTGATGTGCATACCGAGATGAATTCTTCCTCGTCCTTTCCGGTCATCTTGCGGAACATCTCGTCAAGAGGAAGACCGATAAGGGATATGATCTCTTCACGGGGAACGTCCTTTTCACCTATTTCCGCAAGAGACGCTTTGGCGGTACGTACGATGCCGTCGACGGTGTCCGCTATAGTTCCGTCGAAATCCAATATAAGCGTAGTGATTTTTCTTCTTGGGTCCGTTTTCAACTGCTTGCACTTTATCTTGACAAAGATATCAAGAATCAAGAATTTTTCTCCAGCAGTCGGGATATTTTGTCAAGTATCGCTGATTTGCCCGGCGTGTTCTCGGAAGAAATGTCGCTGAGGATTGATTTGATGAGTTCAGCTTCTTCGGCCGTAAGATTGAGGTTCAGTCCTTCATCCTTACCTGCTGGATCGGTAAGGCTCACGTGTCTTCCGCTGGGACCTTTGGTTACAGTGAGCCCCTGCTCCCTCATCGTGCTGAGATAACGTTGTACGGTCCTTTTTGACAGTCCTGTCCTTTGCGCAAGTTCTTCGAGGGTGTAGTTGATTTCAGATGTCAGCAGCTTCACAAGGTGCTGATAGTGTCCGATTGTCTGTTGCATTTTCTCTTCTCTCCTTTTCTGTTTACGATAAAGTTCACGCCATGCTCCGGGATGCGGCAATGTGGAACCGTATTCCTGGAAAGGTCGTTTTTGATATGTCATGTATGTAGGAGGATAGATTCCATGTCCAAATAATTATGGACGGAAGGAAGGCCACGTGCAAGTAGAAGAAGTGACAAGTCAAGAGTGTGAAGGGTGTGTGGCTTCCCCGGATCCGATCCTGCTTTCCTTTTAAAAAAAGGGCGCAGGTGGACCATAAATGAGCTCAGGGCTACCACACCCCTTATTCAAAGTATGATCGCCCACGCCCGAAGGCGCAGGCGTTTATCTTCATACCGTGAATAATTTTGGAATTGTGGTAATTTGAGCTCCGGAATGAGATACAACGCTTGTGTCGAATGTCGACCATGCCCGAAGGCATACGTATGTGTCTACGGCAAATATAGTGAAATTCCCTCAGTTACGGAAATCCTCTTTGACAACCTTTCTCCGAAAATGATATCGCTTCCGTCTTGATTTGACCTTTGGAACAGGTATTTACTCACTTTTTTGTCATTTCTACAGGGGTAGGGGACTTTTTGGTTGCAAAAATCTCAGTATGACAAAAAGTGTCGCAACCTGTATTGTTATTTGTACCCGGATTAAGAACGCCTGTTTCACGGACTTCATTTTACTTGGGAAAGGGTGTCCGATATCTGGAAGGGATTGTTCCGATGAGAGATCCCACGTGATCCGAGGCGGGTGGATTAGCCCCGGATCACATTCCGTGATTGCATGCGGCGGAACTTTTTTCAAAGGTTTCTGCCCTTTTCTTGTCAGGAAAGTACGATATTTGCACCTTGTTGAAGCGAAATCAATTTTTTTTGTAAGATGAAATCACGAATTCTGACACTTATAGCGTTGTCCACCATGACGATGGCCCTTTCTTCAACGGTGGCTTCCGCCCAGACTCCCGCTGAGACGAAGCTCTACAACAAGACCATGAAGAAACCTTCGGTGAAAGCTTATGACAAGTTTTTGGCGAAGTTCCCTTCATCTTCTTATTCTTCGGAGATCCTTCTCCTGAGGGATACCGAACTCTTCTCGAAAGTTGACAAGAACGATGCGGCGGCTGTGAAGGCTTTCGCCCAGGCTCATCCGGATTCACCTCTTTCGGAGGAGATATCGGCACTTATCGTGTCCCACAACACTTCGCCTCTTTCGAAGGAGGATGCCATGAAAGCCGCTTCAGGATACAACGACGCCATCGGTTGGAGGAAGGACAATGTGGACCATGTCCTGGCAATAAAGCTTGACGGGGGAAACATCTCTCTCCAGAGTCTTTCTCTTGACGGGAAACCTGACGCGGATGCGATAGCGGTTCCTGTGCATTCTCTCTCTGACCTCACTCCGGCCCGATTGGAGGGTAATCTTTCCATTGTCCTTATCGGGAATTCCCAGTACGCTTCCTTCGCATATGTCAACGAAGGGGAGTCCGCTGACAAGGAGTGGGTCGAGGCCCTCTGCGACATGGAATCCGGAATGGTCCACAACGCCATGTTCTATGGAAAGGAACTCTCATCCAAAGACGGCAAATATATCGAGGGACAGTGCCTTGAGGCTCTCTCCGGAGGGCTCATGACCTCGCAGCTTACATACCTTCTCGGAAAGATCTCCGAGAATCCTTCCCTCAAGGAAATCTCACGCGCGGATCTTCTGACCGACGAGTCCATCGCATGGTGGCTGGACAAGAACCCCGATGCCCAGACTACGGCGAGGACAGTCCGTTTCGGAGCCCTCGATCCCGAGAGCTCAATCGTAGAGGCATACAAGAAGGCCAAGAAAGAAAACGGCAGAAACTTCAATGCGGCGCTTTTCGACCTTCGCGGATACACGATGATCTGCGCATATTCCAAGACGACGAAGGACTATGTACTCGTCTGGTGCGAGCCGGTCTGCAAGAACCGCAACCGTGACCAGCTTCTCAATACGATTTACTTCGAGAACGACAACACCCTCGACCTCTTCTATTACAAGGGGAGGACGACTTTCAAGTTCAGGGTGAATCTCGCAACGAAGAATCTGCGCCGCTCGTAAGGCCAGTTTCCGTTCCTGTTCCGGAGCGGAAATAAAGCGAAATAAAGGACAAAATTGGCATCATCCGGGGAATTTCACCACAGAATTCCCCGGTTTTGCCACAAAAAAGGGCTGATTCCGCCTCAGGTGGAGTGCTCGCCACAAATATTTTTTTGTTTCGGATATTGATTATACCTTAGCTTCGGATATTATGGGGTGACGTTTTCCCCCTATGTAAATAATCAGATATTTCACAGATGATAGAAAGATTTCTGAAGCAGACCACCTTCTCCGACCAGGAGGATTTCATAAGGAACTTCCATATTGAAGTCCCGGAGAATTTCAATTTCGCCTATGACGTTATGGATGTCTGGGCTGAGGAGAAACCCACCAAAACCGCTCTTCTTTGGACAAATGACAAGGGTGAGTGCATCCGTTTCTCTTTCGCTGACATCAAGCGTCTTTCCGACCGCACGGCGTCATATTTCCAGACCCTGGGAATAGGCAAGGGCGACATGGTGATGGTCATGCTCAAAAGAAGATATGAGTTCTGGCTCACGATGATGGGACTGAGCAAGATCGGCGCTGTCGCCATCCCCGCTACCCACCTTCTGACCGGCCACGATATAGTCTACAGGAACAACCGCGCAAGCATCAAGGCGATAATATGCGCCGGGGAAAAAGTGATCCTCGATCACGTTCTCGACGCCATGCCCGAGAGCCCTACGGTGAAAACGCTCATAAGCGTCGGCCCCGAGGTTCCTCCCGAATTCCATGACATGCACGCCGAGTGGGAGAATGTGCCGGAATTCGTGCGTCCCGCGAATGTCAACACGAACGACGACATCATGCTGATGTATTTCACCAGCGGAACGAGCGGCAACCCCAAGATGGTCGCCCATGATCATATGTACGCCCTTGGCCATCTTGCGACAGGTGTATACTGGCACAATCTTACCGAGGACAGCATTCATTTGACGATTGCTGATACGGGTTGGGGCAAAGCCGTATGGGGCAAACTCTACGGCCAGTGGTTCGCCGGAGCGACCGTCTTCGTTTATGACCACGAGAAGTTCACTCCTTCAGACATGTTGGAAATGATTTCGAAGTACAAGATAACTTCTCTCTGCGCCCCTCCGACAATATACCGTTTCCTCATCAAGGAGGACTTCTCGAAGTATGACCTGTCGTCACTCCGCTACTGCTGCACGGCCGGTGAAGCCCTCAACGGAGCCGTATACGATACCTTCAAACAGCTTACCGGGCTTTCGCTTCACGAAGGATTCGGCCAGACGGAAACTACCATGACTCTGGGAACCTTCCCTTGGATGGAACCCAAGCCCGGCAGCATGGGAGTTCCCAATCCCCAGTACGACATCGACCTTCTGCTTCCTGACGGAACCCGTGCCAAGGACGGTGAGAGGGGAGAAATCGTTATCCGTACCGACAAAGGAAAACCTCTCGGTCTTTTCAAGGGATACTACCGTGATCCGGTTCTTACCGAGATGGCATGGCATGACGGAGTATACCACACCGGAGACGTCGCGGTGAGGGATTCTGACGGATACTACTGGTTCGTCGGAAGGAACGATGACGTCATAAAGAGCAGCGGTTACCGTATCAGCCCCTTCGAGGTGGAAAGCGTCCTTATGAAGCACCCCGCCGTTGTGGAGTGCGCCGTCACTGGTGTACCTGATGATGTCAGGGGAATGATCGTCAAGGCGACTATAGTTCTTGCCAAGGATTGGAAGAGCAAGGCCGGAGATGATCTCGTGAAGGAACTCCAGACTTACGTGAAGACCAATACGGCACCTTACAAGTATCCCAGGGCGATAGAGTTCGTCGATGAACTTCCCAAGACGATCAGCGGAAAGATCCGCAGGGTCGAGATCCGTGACAAGGACAAGAAACTCACCATCGCCGAAGCTCTCCGCAAACTCCGGGAGATAGCTTTCCGCAAGATGCCTTCGAAGTGGTCGGCGAACAACGTCAACTGGCCCGAGAACATCCTTTAGTGAACCGGGCCGGAAACGGCGAAATGACTATTTATCGGGCCTCGCTTCAGAATCGGATACCGACTCCAGCCCTGAAGCCGGGCCCGAATTCGCTACCCCAGTTCAGCTCGGCTGAACCGTATACCTTCTTACCGAAACGGGCTCCGAAGGGAATCGCCTCGAATGTGAAGTAGACATCGTCCGAATCGTCCCCCGAAAGGAGGGAGGCACCGGCGGCCAGTCCCGAGTAGAGCTGCCATTTGCCCCTGTTGAGGTATGTGAAATGAACTCCGGGGAGGAGTGATACGGATTTCCAGTGGTCGGTGCTGATGACAGGACCGTTCTCTTCGTCCTTCCTGTCGGCTCTCGCCGC
Organism: Bacteroidales bacterium; assembly: GCA_017469845.1. GTDB lineage: Bacteria > Bacteroidota > Bacteroidia > Bacteroidales > UBA932 > Cryptobacteroides. The sequence continues at coordinate 5,725 of JAFUFP010000031.1, forward strand.
TCCGTAGTTGAGGTCACCAGTTACCATGAGCCAATTGTTCACCTGGTATCCTCCTCTCAAGGAAAATCCTGGGGAGCAGGTGATTTCGTCATAGTTGGCTTGGGGAGTGTAGAGTCCGAAAGTGAATATCACCGCGAAAATCTCGGCGAAGGGGCGGAAGACTTCTCCCGTGACCGCGTAAGTTCCCGCATAGGAAGTCGGGCCGATGCCGGCTTCAAGACTCCAGGTGCCGGGTTCCACGTTCCTGGTTTGGGCGGATGCGTTCGATGAAAAGGCGAACATGGCAATGGCGATGCACGCCGCTATGGAGACGGATTGTATTGACGATTTCATGGTGAATGAGGTTTATATTCTTTGAATGCGGCAAATGGTATGCCGGAAATTCAAATGCTATGCATGAAGGGCTTCTTTGAGTTTGCCCAGGCAATCAAGGACCATTTTCCTCGGGCATCCGATGTTCAGTCTCATGAATCCGCTCCCTTCTTCTCCGAATATGGCTCCGTCATTGAGTGCCAGTCCGGCTTTGTCGACGAACAGTTCGATGAGTTTACGGTGGCTTAACCCGAGAGAGCGGCAATCAAGCCAGATGAGGAAAGATGCCTGGGGCCTAAGGGGTTTTATGAGGGGTAGATTCTCTTTGCAGAACTCTTCAACTGCGATGACGTTCCCTTCCAGGTATGAAATCATCTGCTGTCTCCATTCTTCCCCCTCGGGAGTGAATGCCGCCATGGTCGCGATTCCGGAGAAGATAGGCATTCCGTTGAACTCATTGCCTTCGATCCATCCGAAGAGTTTTTCGCGGAGCGCTTTGTCCGGGACAATCGCGTAGGAACTCACGATTCCTGCGATGTTGAATGTCTTTGAAGGAGCACCGAAGGTGATGCTTATCTTCGCCGCCTTGTCCGATACGCTTGCGAAAGGGATGTGCTTGTTCCCGAAGAGGGCCATGTCGCAATGGATCTCATCCGATATCACAATGACGTTGTGCTCGTAGCAGATGTCAGCCAGACGTGAGAGCGTCTCCTTGTCCCAAACGATTCCGGCGGGATTGTGGGGATTGGAAAGGATGAACAACTTGCAAGCGGGATCCTTCAGGATTTCCTCCAAGTTGCCGAAGTCCATAGAATATGATCCGTCGGGATTCTGGATGAGTGGATTGCGGACAACCTCAAGTCCATTGCCTTCGGGGACGATATGGAAAGGATGGTATACCGGTGATTGTATCACTACCTTGTCTCCGGCATGCAAGAAAGCGTTTACGACCATTCCGATACCCTTCACTATACCGGGAATGAATGTCATCCATTCAGTTTCCGGAGTCCATCCATGATGGGATCCTATCCAGGCGGAGACCCTTTCCCAATAACCTTCAGGAACACCCGTGTATCCGAATATGGGATGCTCGAGTCTTTTTTTCATCGCGTCAACTATGAAGGGGGGAGTCTCGAATTCCATATCGGCGACCCACATGGGAAGCAGATCCTTCTTGCCGAACAATTCTTCGAGCATGTCCCATTTGATGGCACCTGTACCTTTTCGATCAACTGTTTTATCGAAATCGTAGATCATTGAATAAAGCATTTTTGTGGTTTACGAAACGCGTTTCCAGGAACAAAACCTCCGGTTCCTGAATCCTTGCGTAGACAAAAGTACCTCTTTCCGGAGGTAATCCCAAAATGTGAAGCGAAAATATCAAAAAAACGGAAATTGGTAAGATTTGCGCTTGTTTATTAGGAAAAAGGTGGTATATTTGCAATCCCAATGAGGGTTTAGCTCAGTTGGTTTAGAGCGCTTGCTTGACAGGCAAGAGGTCACTGGTTCAAATCCAGTAATCCTCACCAAGTATTAATGAGGCACTTACGGTTTCCGTAGGTGCTTTTTTTGTCAGTTCTCGGATTTGTCTTATTTTTATCCAGCGGTTAAGTCATAAATCCATTGCCTGTCATGAAACGAGTTAAGTTGTTGCTGTTCTCTCTCCTTTTTGCCCTATGTCTGTTTCCTTCGTATGCACAAGATTCAGAACTTACTCCTTCTGAAAATCATGCGATTCGAGCTTTTGTCAATGATATGAAGTATGGCAGGAAGGAACTCATTGCTGAGGCGATTTCGTATCCCTTAGAACGTCGATATCCTTTGGAACCGATTAGATCTGCAGAAGAATTCATCGCCCATTATGATGAATTCATTGATTCTGTTCTCATTGATTCATTGCTGAATACAAGTTGGGAAAGAATTGGATGGCGGGGAATAACTTGCATAGGTCAATACGCAATCTGGGGAGAAATTAGAGATGACGGAGAATTCGGGGTTTATTCATTTGCTTTGAATGACAAAGGACAAGAAAGATGGCTAGAATGTGTTGAGAAACAAAGAGGCCTATTGCATTCCTCTCTCCAAGATTTTGATGTTCCGGAATATATGATAAAAGCTGGAAAGTATATTGTAAGGATTGATAAGATGGCTGACGAGTCATACAGATATGCCTCATGGAGTGGGAGTAAGAGCATTTCTTCAAAACCCGATTTGATAGTCTATGGTGGAACTCATGAGGTCCTTGGAACGATCCACGAATATCATTATTCATTCAGAAATGGAGATTACGAATATCAAGTAGTGGGAGGAGGTCCTTACAATTGTCCTTTTAGCTTGGAGGTCCTAAGGGGGGATAAGGTCTTGCTTTATCATGATGGAGAATTGTACTATTGATTTCTTGTTCCCTTCAATGGGTTATTCTTCGATGCAGGACCAATATTGGCAATTCGCTAAATATGCTTACCTTTGGCATAACCACAAAAGATAATGACCATGAAAAAGTTAATTCTCATAGTCTTTGGCGTCGTCTTGCCAATCTTTATCCATGCTCAAACAAAACCTCAAGCTCTTGTTTTTGTGGGATTTGCAGGAAGATCAGAAGTTGAGGGAATCTACCAATATGGCGCAGGAGTCAAAATCCCATTGAAATATGGCTTTGCTTTGCAGCCGGAAATCTTCTATGACAAACACTACACCGAATTCTATACGATAATTAATACCTGGTCTTCGGTCAAGGTGGCCGCCCCGTTCCTTGAATTTCCTGTGCAGGTTCAATGGGGAAAGGATTTCGGAGGTATTCGGCCATACCTCTTCGTTTCACCATTTGTCGGTTTTGGACTAGGGTCAGTTAAGGGTACTTTCAGCATCACCGAAAACAAAGTCGATCGCATAGAATACGAAGCGACTTCTTTCAAGGATTCCGGTATCAAGCCATTTATACTTGGAGGAGGCGTCGGCATAGGCATTGAAGCCGCCAAACACTTCCAACTCAGTGTCCAGTACAATTCATCCGCTTATGATTTCATCGATTATCATGTCCGGAATGAAGTGGTCAGACAGTTCTGGTCGGATTTCAAGGAGACAAAGGGCAGGGGGAGAAAGTTCTTCGAGGATTTCTATTTCCAGGTTGCGTTGCTGTTCTGAGAGGCTTTCCCAACGAAAATATAAGGTCATCCGCATCGGAATTATTGTCGATTTTCAGAAGTTGAGTATATTTGAGGCAACCAAATGATAACCATTATGAAAAAGTTTTTTTCCTTACTGGCTTCTTCCCTTATCCTTGTTTCTCTTTGTTCATGTTCTAAAGATGATGCACCCGGGAAAGCTGTCGATCTTGGCCTTTCTGTCAAATGGTCCTCTTACAACCTTGGGGCCTCTTCGCCTGAAGATTTCGGATTGTACTATTCGTGGGGAGAGACTGAAACGAAGAGCACTTTCGGGGATATGAATTACAAGTGGTATGACCGCTCGGAAAAACCGATAACAAAATATAATTACAACGACCGTTATGGTACTGTCGACAATCTTTCCCAATTGCAAAGAGTGGATGATGCTGCCAGCGTAGCCTGGGGAGACAATTGGAGAATCCCGACAGAGAAAGAAATCAAGGAGCTCATAAACAACTGTACGTGGATATGGGGCAAGAAGAATGGTGTGGTGGGATATACTGTCAAGAGCAAAGTCAACAAAAACAGCATTTTTCTACCGGCAGGAGGTCACTATGTCGACGACATGTACTACAATAACACCAACTATGGCGATGATTACAGAGTGGGTTTCTATTGGTCATCAAACATTGCTGATGATAGTCCTCACCGTGCCTTGATATTGGGTTTTGATATAGACTCACAAAGAATATCCATACAGTTCCGGCAGACCGGGTCATTGATACGTCCGGTTTGCCGGTAAAGTCTTTCGGATACAGATCCCTTCTGGGGAGCTTTTTTCATTGTTGTGTGAGGGATATTGGCAATTCGTCGAATATGCTTACTTTTGGTGTGACCACATAATAATTACGGATTATGAAAAAGATACTTTGTTTGTTAGTCTTTATTTTGGCGTCAGTCTGCCTTAAGGCACAGGATGTCATATCTTTCAGAGATGGAAGGGTTATTGAAGCCAAGATCACAGAAGTGAGTGATAGCGAGATACGTTATTTGTACTATAATAATCAGAGTGGCCCCACCTTTGTATCCAAAACTACGGATATCTCCAAAATCCGTTTCAGTAATGGAACTGAACGGGAGTATGTTGTTTCTCAGCCAGTAAGGAAAAGAGATATTTATGACGGAACGTGGAAGAACGGCTTTTCTGTAGCAGTCGAGTTTACTAAAGATTTCTGGGTTGTTCTGGGTCCTGGGAATGACGGATACAAAAGTTTCAATGTCGGCCCTGTTGTCGGTTATAGATTCAATAAAAATATATTCTTAGGTGGCGGTGTGAAATTTTATTACTATGATACAGTCCTATTTGTAAACGACCACGATTGGTACCAGAACAGAAGTTCCTATTCTATTCCCATTTTCTCAACATTTAAAGTTAATTTCAACAGGAAAAGAGTTTCTCCGTATTTCAGGTTGGATAATGGTATAGGCATGACTTTCTATGATTATAGTGATGTTACCAATGTTGGATGGTATGCTAATCCTGAATTTGGAATTGACTTCAAGTTGGGAGATAATCAGAAATCAGCCGTGAGCCTAAAGATGGGAGTAATTGCTCTTGTCGGAGAAGATGAAGGTTTGGGTGGTTGGCATTTAGGTGTAGGATATAGATTCTAGAAGTTGCAATCTCGGCTATACGAAATATCATAGCTCCCTTCAGGGGGCTTTTTTCGTAAACGGACCATAACGGATATGGATTGAAATGTATATTTTCTCATCTTGCGTATGCAGGTCGGAAGAACGACTTGTGAAAGTGTTTGTGTTATCCGGCGGATAAGCAGGGCTCCACACTTTTTTTGTTGAATGGCTTATGAGGAGCAATAGGCGTTCTATTCTAAACAGCAATGAAAAAGATCATTCTTGCTATTGCCCTTTCTGTGATCACTATCTTTTCCTTTGCACAGAAAGGCGTTCACGTGGTTTCCGGGGATCCAGGAATAATTGCCCAGAAGGGCGTTTTCATCAGTGCGGAATTTGATTATTCGGAAATAACCGTTGATGGTCTTTCCCTTTCCCGTTATTTCAAAACTGATGATGATGCCGAAGAAAATTGGAATGAGGCTATCAAAGATGCCGAGAAGTCATTTGTTGAGGAATTCAATGATGAGTCAAAGAAGACTTTCCGAATGTTGTTGGCCGATGATGAAGAGGTTGACTATTATGTGAAGGTTCATGTTCTCGAATACCAGCCCAGTAAAAAAGGTGTGGCAGGTAAAATATTGACTGGAGGAGCTGGTGGCGGTGGCGGAGACGTCATGAGCGGTACAATTGACATAGAAGACGGCAAAACCCGTGAAGTTCTGTGCACGTTAGAATTCAATGGTATAAAGGGTTCAACAGCATACAAATTCACCCAGAGCGCATACATGTCCAGCACATATGGGGATCTCGGTACTGAACTCGGAGAAATAGCGGTCAAAGCAGCAAAGGCAAAGAAGTAATCATCCTAACAACCATGCTTTGTGGGTTTGAATTAGAATGCAACCCACATTACCATTTAGCATCACACCCTGTAAGTCTCCAACAAGGTTGTCAATTACCCTGTAACACGCTTTACAGGATTTCTCTTTACCCCGTACGGCACTTGACAAGGTCGTTATTTACCTTAAAAAGCACTTTACGGGGTATTTAATCACCCTGTTTGGCACTCTACAGGGTTTTCAAATACCCTGTTAGGCAGTAAACGGGATAATTATTTACCCTGTTGGTCTATAAACAGGATGAATAAATATGGTGTTAGAAGGTTAAAACATTTGTGAATATCCTGAGGTTTCATCTTTTTTTCACTAGTCGGGTTGAGTGAGATTCATAAAGATCCATTTCGCTGTCAATCATCTCGAAATAGCTGGTGATAGAGAACTGCCTCATTATAGTTCTAGAAGCATCTTCATAAAGAAAATGGAAATCACCATGTTTAGGAGGACATTTGAACGAAATAGAGTTCCCGTTAGGCCCGGTAAGTGTAAGTAGCTTATTGCCTTTATCAATTGAAAGCGAACAAGTTGTTCTCAATTCATGTAGTTGCTCTTTGTATGGAATGTTATTCTTAGGTCCTTTCCCAGGAATGTCTTCTTTGGCCCATAATGTGCCTGAAGGCAATTCGAGGTCGACCCATTCAATGCCAGTAAGGTCGGGAGTTTCTATAGGAGCATGGTATTCCGGGATTTCCGATTTCTTTTTCTTTGGTTTATAAGGATAAGGAGAATGTGGATGAAAATAAGTTACTTCTGAAAATGACTCACAAGCATCCTTCTGCTTTACAACCTTGTTTTCTCCCAATAGTTTCTTGTAATGGAGGAATAGCCGATTCGTCCCTTTGCTCCCTTCAGTCGCCTTGATCCGATGGTCTATAATCTGCTCCAAGTCTTTTTCAGAGGAGATCTTGATTTCAAGGATATTCCCTTCACGTTGTTTACTTTCGTCAGTTTCGTGAGTGACCCATATCTCTATCCAAAGCTTCAAACCGTTCTTAGCGGTAAGAAGAATATCTGGTCTTCTGAAATGATCTTCCACTTCGACAGGGGTTTCTTTTTGTGCCGATGAGAAATAGTTTGCTAGATCAAATTCTACTATATCTGATCTTGTCCCACAAAACCCATTCACTTTTTTGTGAAGACAAGAACACGAACAAAAGATATCTCGTTTCACTTCAATAATGAATGGTGTGTTTTCCGTTAGACACTTATGGTATTCTTGCATGAAGAGATCTTCTGCGGTGGAATGAAGATACTTGTCCGGTTGGCATTGGACTCCTTTGTGCCTGAAATGGTATGCCCGTATTTCCCCTTTGACAGGTATCATTTCTCCTCCGCAATGCGGACAAGTGTAGTGTTCATTGAGATTCTTATCAATATCGTCAATGTCCACCTCTTCACCGGCGGAATTCTTCGCATATTTGAATAAGACTTCGTCAGCCATAGCTCAAGTGCTTTTCCAAAGTTGTGAATAATACCGTATTAATTAATTCATTATAGTATAGACGTGGAGATGCTCTTAGCTAGAAATACCTTGAAGGAATACTGCTATTCGGCAGTTCTTCTGATGAGATGAAGTTTCGATGCATCCGGTCTTCCAGGTCTTCAACCCGTGATTTCAGTTCTTCTATGGTTTCCATGATTTCTCCGGTATCATCGAGATCAAGCGTCAATGTGTCGAAGCTCAAGTCGCTGATGGATTCCAAAGTTTCCTTGATTGACTCAACTTCGTTCTGCCAATGTCCGAATTCACTTTCTTCGACAACCACATACGAAGATCTGTTACTGCAGGCAGTGAAAACGGCTAAAGATATGATTGCCAAGCATGCTGCTATTCTGTGTTTCATGATGATTTTTCGATTGTCAGGTGCTCTTGCAAAGATAGAGAATCAACTCGTTCTTTCAATGAATGTCGGTAGGTTTATCCATAGCCAATCCTGCCCAACTTTTTCTCCGAAGATGAAGCCTAGGTAATCCTTAGAAAGAAAGTCCTTTAAAACCAGAAATTTACAGGAATTGTGTCAAGCGATCAGACCGGGCAGTCATTCGAAGACGATCTTCTTTACTTTCTCAAACCTCCAGGTCTTCCAATAGCCGTCAAAGAATTCAATGAGATTCTTGCTTATGACGGTCATGGTTCCCGCTGTATTATCCGGCCAGTAACCACCATAGCCATCTGAACTTCTGGCATCAAGATATAATTTGTTGTCATCGGATAGTGTCCAAGTGCCAGTGGTAAGGGTATCGTATTTCTTGATGAATAAGACTCCGTTTTCGATTCTTGCATTATTCTGAGGGATATTGTATTGTTCAAATGTCCCGTCGGATTTGAAGATAGGAACCATAGTCACATTGTCCCGTATATCTATGTATTCTCCGTTTACCCTGGTCAAAATTTCGGCTATACCCCATGTCCCGACTAACTTGCTCCTCATGGAGTCATCTTTTGTGCATCCGAGTGAAACGGCGAGAAGTAAAATGGCAGCGATGATGTTTCCAAACCTTTTCATATACATACAATCCTTATTTTCCAATAAAGATAGGCAAAATGGCTAAAAAAGTGTCAATGTTCGGGCTATTAGTATTATTCGATACAAATACAAGGCTCTCCTCCAATTACGGAAGAGAGCCAGGGTGGATTAACAATGACCGTTGAATCATTGCGGTAAGACAAAGGTATCTATTTTCAGTCAAAAGCCTTTACTTCTTCACTCTCATTTTGCTTGACACAATCGTCAGACATAGAGTCATCTAATCATTGAACACCCTTACAAGTTTCTTGTTGACGAGGATGATACACCTGGTACTGCTTCCGTTGATCTTCTTCTGTACCTCCCGGATTTCAAACCACCTAGAGACATCGGTGGCTTTTGCTGTCGCTTTCTTCCCGATCGCATCGTAGATCTTCTGCAACTCCTGCTTGATCTTCTTTACCGGAATGGCTTCTTGCATGGGGAGGACTGCCGACAGCATCTTGGCGATCTTGTAGTCTTCCTTGAGGCTGCCCTTTGAGGCAATCTCGCGCTTGATGTTGCTTACATGGTATTTCATTTCCCGAACCCTGTCCGGACCAAGGCTGTCATAGGCTTCAATGACGAGCGGCTTGTAAATCCGGATATATGTCACTCGTTCGTCCTCAGTCATTGACATGACATTGGATTGCCTTATCTGGCAGTAGGTTTCGAAGAGCTCCCTGAAACTGGCTTTCTTGAGGGTCGGCAAAGCGGAGTCCTCCTGATGGACGGAAACGGATTCTTTCACTTTGATGTTGGCCTTCTGGAGGCAGTTTTTCATGTTGACCCTCGTGCAGTAGTCCATGTTGACGATCTTGAAATTCACGATGTCCTGATATGCCATGTTCCTGTCAAGGATTACCATGCCTTCCTTTTCTTGCACATAAGGCTCGTTCATGTAAGGGATCTGTTTGAGGAATGCCGGTCTGAGTTCTTTGGGACACTCATTCATCCATTTTATGTGTTCCTGCGTCCTTTCAAGTTTCTCCATTGTCTCCTTTTCGTACTCTTCGGCTGAAATCGCCTTTCTGTACCTTGACGTTGAGTAAATCTGTGTTATCCGGTTCCTGTACCGTGAATTCCTGATTCTTCCACATATCTGAACGAATGATGTTGAGATGTCCATCATCGTGTGCTGCTTGAGAGAGTCGCTGACAATGAATGTCATTCCGTTCTCGTCCATTATGTCCTGCCCTTCGAAACAGGTGGAAGTGTAGAAGTTGAAGAGTTTGGGATCATCTCCGGCTATTCCGATTGAGAATCCGTCCGGCAGTTTGGCGTTGTTCTTTTCCTTGTTACCTTCACTTACGGAACAGACGACTTTCGTGTTTTCCGGAGTAAGTCCGGCACCGGAGATTATGGAACAGATGTCATCCACGGAGTTCAGGAAGATGTGGTAGTTCGTTGTATCATCGGAACGGAGTCTGTCTTTGCATCTCTCGGCCATGTAAGCCAGGGGATGGTCGATATGGAGGCTGCTCACTTCGATGATTTCCGATTTCGGTCAGACGAGTTCAACCTCCGGAAGATCCTTGAGTTCTTCAAGTCAGAATCTCCTTTCTATGGGCGTGGCGGAGATGTATGTCTTCCTTTCGAATTGTGCGGCTTCATCAAGCACTCCTCTGACCGCATCATACCGGAATGAGTACTGCTGAAAGAGCACGTGCCATTCATCTATGGCAAGGAATGCTTCTTTGTATGGATTGTGTCCGAGGGCTTTGAGGGTTAATACCAGTTTCGGCAGAGAATTATACGTGACGGCAATCTTGTAAGTCGGATGCTTGAGAAGATAGGAAGCGACTTCTCCTGTTTTGTCTCCTTCCCCGTAGATTCCGAGAAGGGTATCTTTATACTTCATCTTCTTGTTCTCAATGAGTCCCACGAAGGGGACCGCTAAGATTGTGTTTCCCGATTGCTCGATTGCGAGGGAAGTTGCCCCACAGCCTGTCATTCCCTTGTTGAGGATGCAGTTTTCGGGAAGCGATTCTTTCCATTCACCCAGGAAGTCATATTTCTCGGGTACAGTTCAAATGGTTTTGTTCATTGTTTAAATGTTTAATTGTCATTGGTTTTTCTTTTTGAGTTGTTAGTTAGTTTATTCTATATATAAGAAAAATGTGTAACAACTCAGAAAAAGTGGAAACCATATCTTCTACAGGAGAATAGTCCTGCTACTATAGGAGGATTGAAAGCAAAAGCCAATAAAAGGAAGAGTGATCCCTTTAGAGGCTGCTGTTGATTCCGGAATGACCGGAAACAAAAACATCTAAAGAGAAGGGACTCCGGTTCGAATTCGGAGTTTGTCGGATTGGAGGTCATGTGTTTGAATTCCGAAGTCGGAAGATCGAATCCGGATTTGAAAAACGGAACATGTAATGAGGATGAATCCGGAATCAAGATCCTTATCTCTTTAAATGTTGGGGCGGAGCCCCTTTTGCGCTAAGAGTTCATCTCGTTGGCCTTCTCCTCATCGTAATTTCTAATGGCGTATATCCGGAAATCCCTGATGTAGTCATCACGAAGATTCTTCAGTTCGTAGTCTTTGAAGTCTGAACTTCCATCCGGTTCGATTCCGGATTTCGGTTTTCCGGGTTCAAGTGTGACCGAATATATCCATCCTTTGAAGCCACCGAGGTCCTGGTCGTCGTATGTGATAGAAACGGATGTATGGAAGAAATCCCTCATGAGCTGCTCAAAGTATCTGTCACGGACCGATTTCACTCTGATCGAAAGTCTGATCCTGTCCCATTCGATGTCATCCTTGCTTGGAGAATGGAAGTTAATCCAGTTGTGACGGGCTTCGGCTGTTATCTCTCCGATTGCGTCATAGAGTGAGCGGAGTGAAAAAGAAGGACTGTATATGCTTGTCATGGTGTGTTCTTTTCCGCTAAGGTACGATTATTTTCAACTCGCTTTACCTGTTGGGCCTGTTGGGTTGATTCCTTGACTCAGAAAATGTTTCCAGGAAGGCAAAAAAAGAGTAACGACCTCACGAGTGGAGTCCCGTCCGGTGTGTCCGATTGTCGGGCCGGAAGCTTTTCCTTGGAGGTGTTCCTTTCTCACGATAAGTTGAGTTGAAAGCAAAAGGAAAAGGTGGAGACGGTCAACGCTTGACCAATCTCCACCTTCATTCAGTTTCGGGATATTGTCCCTTCGGATTTTATTTGAACAGAAGTCTTGCGAATGTATTCAGATAAAGCCTCCAGTTCTTCCATACATGGGCATCTTCGCTCACGTACAGAGTATGGGGCATACCGTTGCGTGTGAGAGCCTCATCCAGGATCAGGGATCCGTTGTAGGCTCCGGTATCCTCTTTGCCCACGCCGATCCAATACAGCTTGTAACCGGCCTTCTTGATGCCTTGGAGGTCACTGTCGAGGTGGTCGCTGTCGCGGATTCCGCAGCTCAGGGGGCAGATGTAGCCGAATACTCCGGGGAAGAGGATGGTGGCTGAAGTGGTATGTCCTCCACCCATGGAAAGACCAGCTATCGCACGTGATTCCGCTTTGGGGATTGCACGGTATTCCTTCTCGATGAAAGGAACAATCTCTTTGACGAGACTGGTGACGTATGCATTGGCGGTAGCGGGATTGTTGCGGTCGAGGGTGATGGTCTCAAGACCGAGAGTGTTGGCGGCTCTCTGGTTGGGGTTTCCGTTGGGCATGACCACTATCATGGGTTTGGCGAGGCCTTTCTCGATAAGGTTGTCCATGATCTGGGCTGCGCGTCCCATGCTTGTCCATGCCTCCTCGTCTCCGCCGCCTCCATGAAGGAGATAAAGAACAGGATACTTCTGCTTGGGGTTGTCCTCGTACCCGTAGGGGAGATAGACCGTCATACGGCGGCTGATGCCCAGTGAGGGGCTGTCATACCAGCGGTATGTGACCGTTCCGTGTTTCGTGGCCTCGTAATAGTTCTCGCTTCGCTCTCCGGGTATGAACAGCATATTGAGATAGCGGGTACCGTCACGCTGGACTTTGTCGTTGAGGGGATCGTTCACGGCGACTCCGTCAACAATGAAATTGTAAGTGTAAATCTCCGGTTCGGGTGCGTCGAGGGTGATTTCCCAAACGCCGTTGGGACCTTTCGTCATTTCCTCGGTTCCGGTCCAGGGATTTGCCATCCAGTTGCCTGAAAGCTGAACCCTTGTCGCGTAATTGGCTGAAAGGCGGAAAGTGACTTTGCCGTCTTTAACTTCGGGGGAGACGATTCTCTGTCCGCCTCCCATAGCGAAATTCGCCAATTCCTGAGCTGACAGTGAGCACACGGCGAGGGCCGCTGCTGCGAATAAAGCAATTAATTTTCTCATGTTTAAACAGTGTTTGTGGTTGTTCGTGGATGATTACAGGCTGATTCTTTTTTTCAGTCGGATGTCGGCACTTGAAGCGCCTATCTGTATCTTGGCTTTCTTCCCGCGGAATGTGAAAGCATGGGCTTCGCTGTTCCATAATTTGAGGTCGTCCGCCGGGATGATCATTTCCACGGTTTTCGATTCTCCGGATTTAAGGGCCACCCTTTCGAACCCTCTTAGCCTTTTTGCGGCATCGTCACCCGTGAACTGGGCGTAGAGCTGCACTACTTCCTCCCCGTCTCTGGCTCCGGTGTTCTTCAAGTCGAACTTCACCACGAAATTCTCACCCTCCTTCTTGATTTTGAGGCGGGAGTATTTGAACGACGTGTAGCTCAATCCATATCCGAAGGGGAAGATCGGCTTTCCTTTGAAATACATGTAGGTACGTCCGTTCCTGATGTCGTAATCAAGGAGATTGGGGAGATCCAGGATATCGGAAACCCAGGTCTGGGTCGTTCTTCCGGCGGGATTGTAGTCTCCGAAGAGGACGTCTGCAAGACCGTTGCCGAGTTCCTGGCTGCACTGGGTGAGATGGACAATGGCCGGGACATTGGCGGCTGTCCAATTGATGGCGAAGGGGAAGCTGCTTATAAGGGCCACGACGGTGTTGTGGTTGGCCTGCCATACCACCTTTATCAGGTCCTCCGTCTCAAGCTGCAGAGACCTTCTGTCGAGGGCCTCGCGTCCGTCTCCGGCGACTGTTCCCATCGCCCAGGGAGCCTGGATCGATTGTGCGCCCCAGTCGGGACTGGTGGCGGGATGGTTCCCTACGCAGACGATGCAGATGTCAGCCCATTTGGCGACTTCCTGTGCAGTTCCGTCGGAATCCCATCTCTGGAATTTCACTTCGATGTCTTCACCTTCGACCGCGGCCTTGATTCCGTCAAGGGGAGATACGGTATAGGTTGGGAGAGCACCGTACCAGTCCTTGAGGACGGATTCAGCCCTGTTGCCGAGAACGGCGATCTTCTTGACCTTCTTCTTGTCTATGGGGAGGATGCCTCCTTCGTTTTTCAGGAGCACTACCGACTTTCTGGTCACGAGACGCGCCTTGTCTTTGAACTCCTGGCTTTCCCATGGTGCGGCGTTCTCATCGAACTGCATCTTGTCATAAGGACATTCTGCATCTAGGAGCCCCAGTTTGAGCATGGTGCGGAGATTTCCCTTGGTCCTTTCGTTGAGAAGCTCATCGGATATGAAACCGGCCTCATAAGCGGTTTTCACCTGCTGGAAGTTGGAATCGATGAAACGGGTCAAACCTGCTTCCAGTGACATGCCGATGGCTTCGTTTATGTCCTTGGCGTAGTTGTGCGCGCTGACCATGAAGCGCAGCGCTCCCGCATCGTTCACTATCGTTCCGTTCATTCCCCATTCCTTGTTGAGGATATCCTTGATGAATGGATTCGCTTCACAGGGGATTCCGTTGTAACGGTTGTACGCCGTCATCACGGACTGGGATCCGGCCTTGGCGCCTTTCCAGAAGCCGTATGAGTAGTAATCACGGAACAGTTCATCGTCGAATCTGGAATCCGTTCCATAGCGGTTGTCCTCATTGCTGTTGGCCAGGAAATGCTTCATAAGAGCGGCTCCCCTCCAATAGGTGGGGTCGTCTCCCTGGATTCCCTTCACCTCGGCGGCTACCATTTCTCCTACCAGATAGGGGTCCTCCCCGAAGCTTTCTTCCGTACGTCCCCAGCGGGGGTCACGGGCGAGATCGGCATTGGGTGCCCACAAAATGAGGCAATTCCTTCCGCTCATCATCGAGTAGTATCTGGCTTCGTAGGACATCACATCGCCCACGATGAAGGCCATCTCCCTGTCCCAAGTTTCGCCTATTCCATATGCTTGGGGAAAAGCGGTACTGTTCACCATCCGTGGAGGCTGCGGTACCTGGGGAGCGCCTTGACCCTGCTGGCGGGCGGCGCCTTGCTGCTGGAACTGTCCGGCGAATCCGAGGTTGGGAAGCTGGTTGGAACCTCCCCTGACTATTCCGTGGATGGCTTCTGTGCTTCCGGGATTTGCGATCCCCAGTCGAGGTACACCTTGTCCCACGATTGTGGAAATTTTTTCGTCCACGGTCATGAGGGAAACAGCATTGTCGAGCCTTTCTTCCTCAGACAAGGCGGTGTTCTGGAAAGGATACTCGACAGTCTGTGCGCCCACAGAGGAGCATAGGGCAAAAAGAAAGGCGGTTATCAATATATGTCTTTTCATAATGATGGAACTATCTTTTTGCAAAGTCTTATAATCAATGTTTATCAAGTGCTCAGACCTTTTCCGTGAACAATGTCTCCGAAATCCTCACAAAATAATGAAAATATCGGAAACATCGCTCCGTCATCAGTCCCGGAAACGGCCGTCGCAATATCTCTTAACGTCTTCCCATCTGTAATAAGGTCCCTCCACGGCTGTCAACTCCGGAATCAGAGTTTCCCTCTCGTTCACGAGAAACTTCACAAGGACGGGATCCTTGGCCTTTGTCCTGTAGAAAATCATCTGAAGATTGGCGGCGAAAGGACAATACCATGAAGCCAGCCAATGTGCGGCGGCTTCTTCAGTCGTCAGGCGGTCTCCGACCCCCTCGAGTCCAAGGTAGCTGCATATGCCCAGGAACGGCCAGTCGTGGCCGAATGTCAGGTCAGCGGCTCTTTTGCTCGCCCCGGAAATCACCTCGTCCGCCTGGGAGAAAAGGACGTCCGCAAGATCACGGGACAACTTCATGCGCTCGTCTCCGTTCAGGACGGAATTGCACTGGTTCAGATAATCATTGAGGAAAACCGACTCGTGAAAACGGTACACGTCCGCGAACGGAAGATACCGGAAAAGATTGTCGTCGACATCGAAAGCTTCGGCCGTCCTGGCTACCGCAAAAATGCTGTAGTGGAAGAAATACTTGTTCTTGACATATTTTTCCCCGGCCGAGGGGTCCTTGAACAGGGTGCGGAACACCGTCATCGAATCCGGAAGAACCGTGTACTTCCTCTCGGCGAGGGCTTCCTGAGTTCTTTTCTGGATCGGTGCGTCCGCCGCCTTGGAGATGTAAGCCATATATTTCTCCCCGGTATCCAGATCGATATCGAGGTCCGGCTGAATCGCGCGCAGTTCACCGGTGAATCCGTTCATCGAGACTATGCATCTGGGAGTCGTGCTCGAAACCGCGCGAATCTGTTTGCTTCCTTTCTTGAACACTCCCGGGTAGCGCTTGTACATGCGCCGGGCCAGCTGTTGATGTTCGCGGACTCCGCGGGGCGTAAGGCGACCGTCCATTTCATTGTACTTGGAGAAAAGGTACTTTGTCTCACGCAGCAGGGAATCTCCGGCGGGGGTCAGCTCCACTCCGTCGGCAAGAGCGCTCTCCAGAACGTTCCTTACTTCCTCATATGCATAACTGCCCCATTCGCTGCGGGCTCCATGACGTCCGTAGTGACTGATGTAGAATGCTTTGTATCCTTTGGGCGCCTTCGCGTCGCTTGTGGGATGGAACTCATATGCATGAGTGTTGAATCCTGCTCGCTGCGGGTAGGCTTTCAGGAATTCGGTCATCTCGGGACTCTGTTGTTGGGCGAAAGCGACTGCAGCCACCATCATGGAGGCTATGATAATGTATAGACGTTTCATTGTGCGTGTCAAAATACCGGACCGGAGATTTCCCCGGTCCGGATGTTGGATAGGGATACTCTACCAGTCCGTAACTTCAGTCACGACACCATTCTCCAATCTGTAAACTGAAGAATAGTTGTAGTAACCTTGGTTGAACGTGTTGTCTAGACGACCGCCCGTGTAGTGACCGCCGATGGCGGCTATACGGATGTAGTGGGGACGGTTGTATTGGAACTCCTGTAGATTGGCGGGCAGAGTGGTGTCGACCGAAAGGGACACGGTCTGCTTTTTGGGCTCGAGATTGGTCACGACGGCTCCCGGATCGTTGCCGCAGTAGTTGGCCGACTGCTTGACGAAACGGTCGGGATAGACGCAGATGCGTACGACTCCGATATTGTTCACCTTGTCAGTGGAGAAGGCCGGTTCAACCGTGAATGTGGCGTTGATCTTTTTCGAAGAGCTGTCGTATGAAATGTTCACCCCGGAAATCCTGACAAAAGGAGTCACGGTGAAATTCTGGGTGTTGTTTCCCTTCTTCAAAGTGAAGTTGACGGGATCCGCCACGAAATTCGCTTTCACTGTGTTCATCTCATAATCTCCGGAGAAGACGAGGGCGTTCTTGTAGGTGCCGTCATTCTTGATGGCCCAACTCTGTGCGACTTTGTTGTCCCATCCCAGTTCGTATACCGAAAGGGCGTTGCCCTGCTCGGACTGTATTGTCTCACCGGTCAGGGAGTCCACGATCTTGCCTTCGATACTTGCATCCCAGGCCTCCTGGTTATCCAGCTTGAACCAGTCGCAGGAGCACACCAGCATAAGAACGGGAATGAGGTATATTAACTTTTTCATAAATGCAATTTCTTAAAAGGTTATTCCTGGATAGGGTTCTTGACAAGACTGTTCTTGTCGTAGGAAGGAATCGCCTGATAGTAGCTGAGGTTGCTGAATGAGGCTAGTCCCGGACGTCTGTCAACATCGTATCCGTATTCATTTGCACGTACGAAGATGTACTTGGCTTCATTGTTCTGCAGAACAACGATGGGGATGAGAGCATGCTTGCGTCCTCCGGTAGGATTGCTGGCAAGGTCACGTTCCTGATTGAAGAATGCACGGCGGCGCCATAGTGTTGCGGGATAGTCGTCTTCGAATGCGAGTTCGATACGGCGTTCCTTCATCACGTTCTCGATCGTGGCGTCCTTCTGGTCCTGGAAGTATGCACGACGGCGGATCTGGTTCAGGATGGTCTTGGACTGTCCTGCGTTAGTTCCGCCCTTCTCCACGAGGGCTTCGCACAAGTTCAGAAGAATCTCAGTGTAGCGGATATCGCACCAAGGCGTCTGTGAGTAGGTATTGACCTTGTTGTAGTTCAAGAATTTACGGAGGCCGAAGCCGGTCGTGTACCAAGAGCCGTCATTGGTGTTGCCCATCCAGAAGAAGGCGGAGTAGTCATCACGGGTGGGACCACCCAATGCGTAGTAGGTGACTCCGTTCAGTTCCTCTGAAGGATTCGACTCGTCGTAGATGGCGAGATCGCCGTTGCTCTTCCAGATACCGCCCTGGATGTTGATGTCGATGCCGCGGAAATGGATTCCCGGGTAAACCACCGATGCCTTGAACCTGGCGTCCTTGTTCTCGAAGGGATCGTAGGGATGGTCGTACTTGATGAAGTCGATACCCTTGATTATGGTCTTTCCTGCGGCGAGTGAAGGAGTGGAAACGTAGTTCTTTTCAGCTCCGTCCTTGCGGGTCTTGATCGTTCCGTCAACGGCACCGAAAGATGCGTCATAGTCATCGTATGCGTCGACCATGTCGAGAGTGACGTTGTAGCGGCCCCATCTCCAGATCTGGGTTATGACCTCACGGGTCTGGTAAGGGGAATTCTGAAGATCGAAGTAGCCGTTGGTGTCGGTACTCGTACCGGTTTCATAGCTGCGTCCGAAGATGAACTCCTCGTTGTGGCGCTCAAGGAACAGGTCGGAGTAGTTCTTTATCGCTTCTTCGACATTGGCGGGTTCGGGTTTGTAGAGGGAGAATTTCCCGGAGTTCACGATCTGCTGGCAAGCGTCTATGCACTGGTCATAGTAACCGTTGGCATCCGAAGGGTCCATGTAGGCGAGTTTCTTTGAAACGGCCTCGTAGGTGGAAGCGATGGGCGCCTGGTTCCAATACTTGCAAAGAGAAGCTGCCCAGAGAGCGACGCGGGACTTCAGACCGAGAGCCGCCCACTTGGTGGCGCGGTAGATACCGCTCTTGCGCTCAGCCGGGAGAAGGGATATGGCCTTGTCAAGTTCACTGAGAATGAAATCCCAGGTATCCTTTTCAGTGCTCCTGGCGATGTACAGTCCTTCATTCTCGCCTCCGTCGAATTTGTCATCCAGAGGTTCGGTGACGATGGGGACTCCGCCGTATACGCGGGCAGATCCGAAATAGTAGTATGCGCGGACGAAAATGGCTTCACCCAGAAGGCTGTTGTAGATCTCATCGGAAATTGACCCTCTGTCCTTCGCCTTGCCGATTTCGACGATGAAGCTGTTCACGTCCCTCATGATGGTGTAGTTCCAGAAACCGGACACTCCGCCGCCATAGGCGTTGTTGCCGTTTGGGTCATTGCAGTCTGTGGCGTTGGGTGTGCTCTGCTCTCCCGCCGCATAGGCGCCCATCGGGATGTTGACATACAGGTTTGCCATCAGCCTGTCCAGACCGGATTCGCTCGAGGTGAGGTCTTCGGCTGACATCTTGGAGAGATCGCCTTCAAGAGAGTCGAATATCTTGTCGCAGGAGACAAACCCCAAGGCAGCTACGGCAATTATGATATTGAGTATATACTTTTTCATGGTTGCAGTATTTTAGAAATTGAGACTGATACCTGCGCTGAAATTCTTCATGAGCGGGGCACCGGCAGTTCCGATGTAACTGTTCTGCTCACGCTCTGGATCGTAAGGTTTCAGGAGCTTGTTGCAGAAAGTGAGCAGGTTGGAACCGTTCGCATACACCCTCAATGAGCGGATATGGGCTTTCTGCAGCAACTTCGTACTGAAGGTGTAACCGATTTCAAGGCTCTTCAGACGAACGAATGTACCGTTTACGTATGTGTAGGGCTGATTCCAGCGGTAAGAAACATTGGAAGAGGTGTCATAAGCGGAAGTGGCATAAGCCAGGGCGGGCCAGAAGCCGGGAACCCATACTGTTTCGGGATCGAAAGGATCGGCCGCATATTCAGCCGTATGCCAACGGTCCATATGGTTTTCGTAGAAGGTTCCGTTTCGTCCGTAACCCATACCTCCCGACAGACCGATGTTCTTGTTCACGAGAGTGGCGGCGTTGAAGGTGATGTTGAAATCAAGATTCTTCCACCTTCCGGAGAGGATCAGACCGAACTGCAGAGGAGGATTGGTCTCTTGCCATGTGTAGTAGACATCGTTGCTGTTGATCACGCCGTCTTTGTTGCGGTCTTCGATCTTGTACATACCGGGCAACATGTTCTGCATATTGCCGTAGAGTATGTTGGAGTTGTTGATCTCATTCCAGGATGTGAACTGGGGATTGCCGGACTGCCAGTGGTAGGTGCTGGAAGAACGGGCATTGGACCAACGTCCGATGGTGTTCTTGGCGTAGTAATCCGCCGAAGAATTGTATATGGCGGTTTTCTCGCTTTCCTTGTAGGTCGGACGGCTGCGTGAGTATGTGGCCGAAAGCTGCACCCTGTAGTTGAATGCACCGATCTGGTTACGGTGACTCAGGACGAGGTCGATACCGACGTTTTCACTCTTGTCGAGATTCAGTCTGGGCAGGGAGATTCCGTAGAAATCGGGGACGGTCGCAGTGGAAGCGGCGCTGATTCCCGAAGTCTTTCTCCAGAACCAATCCACACTACCGCCGATCTTTCCGTTCCAAGCCTCGAAATCGAATCCGAAGTCCATCATACGGACCCTAGTCCAGGAGAGGATGGTTTCAGGAGTGGAGTGGCTGGCGTATCCTGTGAGAGCCTGGCCGGGGTCGAACACGAATTTGCTCGTTGTGGAATAACCGGCGAGATAACCATAGGCCGAACCCTGTGACTGACCGGTCATACCGTCCGACCAACGGAGTTTGAAGTTGTTGACTTTCGGGAGGATAGCCTTGAAGAACGGCTCCTCTGAAACACGCCAACCGAGGGAATATGAAGGGAAGAATCCCCAGCGATGACCGGGAGCGTAGAGGTATGTACCGTCATAACGTCCCATCAGCTCGACCAGGTATTTGCCCTTGTAATCGTAATTCAGACGGCCGATGTAACCTGCCGAAGCGCTGGAAGAACGGGTTCCGCTGTTGGAGTCCTCCGATTCCACACCCTGGGAAACCGTGTCGTGCGTATAGAAATCAAGGTATTTACGGCTGGCACCCAATGACCTGATGGTATTAATGGTGGTTTCTGCAGCGAGAGTCGCATTCAGGTGATGGTCCTGAGCGAAAGTCTTCGTGTAGGTTGCCTGTACTCTTCCGTAGTATTTGAGGTACTGGTTCCAGGACTCGGAGTATGAAGGTTCATCCTTGTTGTCCTGCGCGTACTCATCAGTGTCATAATAATACAGATGAATGGGGAGTATGAGCTGGCTGTTTTTCCTTTCAACAACGTCGAAAGCACCGGAAGCCTGAAGGGTAAGTCCCTTGAGGAACGGAGCCTCGTACTTTAGGTCAAGGTTGTTGCGGACTGTAATGTCCTTGTCCTTTTTGGAACCCGCCACATCCGGGATGAGGAGGGCGACGATATTACGCTTTCCGTTCAATGACCAGTGGTCGGGATTGTTGAGGGGATGGACCGGGATGGTACGGTCGGCATCGAGTACATAGTGCAGAGCGTTCTGCACAGTGTTGCCCCAAGGCATCTCCTGCCCGACGTAAGTGATCTGGGACTGGTAGCTCAGGGAAAGATCCTGGGTGAGCTTGGTGGTGAAGTTGCCTGTGAATCCGTAGCGGTAGTAATCACCGGTCTTGGCGGTATAGATGGCATCCTGATGGGTGTAGTTGGCGCTCAGGTAATACTGCGTCTGCTGCGTACCGCCCCTTACCGACAGATTGTGCACCTGGGAGAAAGAAGCTTTCTTGTACACTGCGTCGAAATAACTGAAATCCACATAACCGGGGTCTCCGTTGCGGTAGTGCTTGATCAGTTCATCAGAGTAGAGGACGGGTTTTCTGGAGTTGCGGTAAATTTCATTGGTCATCTCCAGATATGTCGCCACATCAACCTCTTTGGGGAGGGCTGTAGGAACACCGAAGGTAAGAGTGTTGGAGTAGCTTATGCTCGGCCTTCCGACCTGTCCCTTCTTTGTGGTCACGAGGATGACACCGTTCTGGGCACCGAGTCCATAGATTGAGGCGGATGCGTCTTTGAGGACCGTGATGCTCTCGATGTCTTCGGGGTTCAGTTCACCTAGTGCGGCGGTTGATGAGCTGTTGTTATCGACCCAACCATAGTACTGGCGGCTTCTTGACTGACGCGCCACACCGTCGATAATCACAAGAGGTGCTCCGTAACCGCGGAGGCTCATCTCCTGGTCGAACCAACCGACGTTACCCGACTGCTGGCGGATCTGAAGTCCCGGGACCTTACCCTGTAGGGAGGAAACCAGGTCCGATTGTTTGGTGGCGGTGATGTCTTCCGACTGGATGTTCGTGATTGCGGAAGTGAGGGAAGCTTTCTTCTGCGTTCCGTAACCGACGATGACGGTTTCATCCAGCGTGGTACTCTCTTCGGCCAAAGTTATGGTCATCGAAGAGGAATTGGCTTTTACCTGGAGGGTCTCGTAGCCGATTGCTGAAACGGTCAAGTCCGTACCCATTGGAACCGCGATGGAGAAGTTACCGTCAATATCCGTGGCAACTCCATTCGTGGTGCCCGTTTGAAGGACCGCCGCACCGATAACCGGCTGCTTTTCGGAATCGATGACCGTACCTTTCACGGTAATCGTGTTCTGCGCCAAGGTCAGCGGGATGCATAGAAGAATGCCGCATATCGTCGACACAAGGCGCATGAGGGATGATTGTTTCATCTGGATCATACGATTGATAATTGATTAATAAATAAGGTATATGGTATAGCAGTGATTTCCTGTGAAAGCAGGTCAGCCGCTCCCGACTGACCTGCCGCTGCAACCCAACACTTCATCAACCCATTATAATTAAACACAACCTTCGTTCACAAAGTTCGTGTTTAGTATATTTATGTTTTGTGCTCCACTATCATTATTGTTGTGCTCAATGTAAAACGTTTGGATTGAATCGTCATACCGTTATGCCCAATCGCTATTTTTCTCCTAAATTAGAGCGATTGATCAATCCGATATGAAAAAGCTGTATTTGTTTTTTGGGGCAATATTCTCATTCATTGCGCTTTCGTTGAGCGCACAGATCCCCTTGTCGCGCGAGGTGGAACCGGATCATCTGTCCAATCCCCATGTCAAAGCCCTTGCTGAGGATGAGGACGGTTTCATATGGGCCGGCACGTCTTTGGGACTCAACCGCTACAACGGTACCTCTTATACATATTACTTCTCTGAAGAGGGGGGTCTGAAAAATGACGACATCACCTGGGTTCTCGCTGATACTGACGTGAGGGTATGGGTAGGGCACGAAGACGGAATACAGCTGCTGCGCGGCGGAAAGGTGGATCCGTCTTTTTATTGCCCCGCCGGCCATATAAACTGCATGAGCCTCTTGGACGAGGGGCATCTTCTGTTCTCGACCCGTGACGGACTGTACATCCTTGACAAAAGCACGGCGGAATTCCACCCCGTATACCAGAACAGGAGGCTCTTCTTCAACATGTTCATCCGGCTTTCCGACGGGAACACCTGGATATGTGATTACGGCTCAAGAATAAACACTCTGCTGGACAGCCGTTGGAGGGTCATAAGGGAGTTCCCGCTCATGGACGACTGCGTCGGGCCATACGAGAACGCCGACGGGGATGTGTATTTCTTTTCTTCCTCCGGCAAGGACGGATACAGAAAATATTCTTCAAGGGGAGAAGCGCTCCCTTCCGACCCCTCTTTGGATGGATTCACCCGCGGGAAGAAAGTCGCGTTCTACGTGAGGAAAGAAGGGGAACAGTTCCTGGGAATAACCGACGACGGGATATACAAGATCAATCCGGACGGGACCTTCTCCCGCAAATGGACGGAAGAAACCCTCTCCGTCTCAGTTGAATGCACTCCTTTGCTGACCGGGTCCAATTTATGGCTTGGGACTTCGAAGAACACGCTGACAAATCTTTACCAACATTCGGAGGATCACATTCTGGATATTCCCTCCCCTTTGGCGTCGCATTATCTGAACTCCATTCATCCTTTGGGCGGCAAGGACATCATGGTCCTGACGAATACCGAACTGTACAGGCAGAATGTCTCTTCGAAGGAGATTACCGGAATAACGGGAGACAAGCTGGAGGGAAACCACAAGATCGGCCTCGTTCTCCACGACAGGACCGATGCGTGGTGGATCCAGATCGACAATTTTGAACTGAGGAAATATCTTTTGGACGGTGACAGGATGGTGACGGCGCTGCGTACCCCGATAGAATCCACACAGGCGATATGGGACGACGCTTCGGGAAACGTGCTCATCCTGCAGAGCGACGGAGTCCACAGGATATCCCCGGGGGGCTCGGTTACGGTCATCCCGACAAGTTCCCATCCCGAGTTCTGGTACTGCGGACAGTTCTCTTCCGGGAGGGTGTACTTCCTCGCGAATGACGACATATGGTTCCTCGGTGAAGAAGGTCGGTTCTACCCCCTTGAATCGGATGTCCCTTCCCCCACGTGCGTATACGAAGACACCGGCGGGATATGGTGGATCGGAAGCCGCAATGACGGTCTGTGGAAATACAACCCCAAATCAAAGGAAGCGGTGCAGGTGGATGCCGGTTTCAAGGACATCGACATGACGGTCCGTTCTGTAACGGGGGACGGTCAGGGTAACATATGGGTGGCCCTGAGATTCGATTTCCTGAAAATCGACAAAGCCGGCACCGTCACATATTACAACAGCCCGGACAACGGATTGTCGCTCAATTATTCCAATTGCATAAGTGTTCTGGACGACGGGACACCTGTATCCGGGTCGAATTTCAGATTGCTCTACTTCCCTCAGAATGAAGTGGATCTCGCCCCGGAACCCATACCGCTGTTTTTGGACAAGGTCTTCGTAAACGGTGATGTGATAGAGGAGGAGAGCCTGGAGAACTTGAATCACCGCACCAGGCAGATTTCATTCTTTTTCTCGGGGAAGAATTTCGACCCTTACCGCAATCCGGTTTACCAGTACTTCCTTGAAGGGTACGACAAGGATTGGCTCTATGCCGGAAAGAATCTTCAGGCAAGGTATTCGGGCGTTCTTCCCGGCGCGTACACGTTCAGGGTCCGTGTAAGACTTGACGACGGGTCCTGGAGCCCGGAAGAGTTGAGCCTCCCTCTGCGCATAAAGCCCTCGCCATGGCTTTCACTGCCGGCCTTGCTTTTGTATGCACTGCTTGCCATGGTGTTGATTTTCATGACTATGCGGCAACTCGTCAATATGAAGGTGAACCGTGAAAAACTTGAAATCTCCGAACAGGAAAAGCTTCTTCTCGAACAGATAAGCCAGGAAAGGATGAATTTCTTCACCGATGTGTCGCATGAGTTCAGAACGCCCCTTTCGTTGATTTACGGACCGGTTAGCGAACTTGAGAAATCCTCGTCCCTGTCGGAGAAAGACCGTAGACTCGTCCATATCATAGACAAGAACTCCCAAAGGATGCTTAGGCTGACGGATCAGCTTCTGCATTTCAACCGGTCCCGTTCCAGCAGGGAAAGCCTCTCCGTCATGCGTACCGACCTTGCCGCCCTGCTGAGGCAGATGATGGAGAATTTCGCATACATGTACCAGCAGAAGTCGCTCAGGGTGTCGACGGACTTCCGCAGTGAACTTGTAGTGTACTGCGACAGGGAGAAGGTGGAGAAAATCGTCTTCAACCTGCTCAGCAACGCCATCAAGTATACTCCCGAGCATGGTGAAATCACGCTGAAGGCGGTTCTGAAGGACAACTCGGCGGTAGTCTCAGTCTCAGATACAGGTATAGGTATATCTCCCGACAAAGCGGAAAGGATATTCGCCAGATATGAGAGGTTGGGAGAGCAGGTGGGTGGTGACCTTCCGACCGGGTTCGGCATAGGCCTCAATTACGCAAGACACCTCGCCGTCCTTCACAAAGGGACACTCGAAGTGGCCGCCAACGATCCGATCGGGTCTGTATTCACATTCGTTTTCCCCACAAACAAGGAAACTTACGAATCCGACGTGGTCTGGAATGAAAGTGAGTCCGCATCTTCATCCGACTCCTTCACCCCGGCGGTCAAGGACGACGTAGCTTCCGGGGAGTACAGCGTTCTCGTGGTCGAAGACAATGCCGACATGCGGGATTATATACGCACCTTCCTTTCCGAATGGAGCCATGTCACCATGGCCGGAAACGGGGAAGAAGCCTGGAAGTTGATACGGATCAGCAATCCCGACCTGGTCATCAGCGATGTGATGATGCCCTTCAAGGACGGGTACACCCTCTGCAAAGAAATAAAGAACGATCCCGAGTACTGCCACATCCCCGTCATTCTGCTTACTGCTAAAGCGGACATGGACAACCAGCTCCACGGGCTGGAGCTCGGGGCTGACGGCTATCTCGGAAAACCGTTCGACCCCTCGTATCTCACAGCTCTCGCGAAGAACATACTCAGCAACAGGAAGAGAATCCAGGGGATACTGGCGGATCCTGTATCTTCCCGGGTTGTCGATCAGGCGGATATCTCGCCCCAGGACAAGACCTTCCTCTCCCGCTGCCTGCATATCATCGATGAACATATCCAGGATGAGGAGTTCAATGTCAACACACTGTCGATGGAACTAGGCATGAGCCGCACCAGCGTGTACAACAAGATAGTCTCCTTGACGGGCCTCTCTCCTCAAGCTTATCTGACGAATTACAGGCTAAATAAAGCGATGGATCTGCTCAATGAGCACAAGTACTACATCGGAGAAATCGCCTACAAAGTCGGATTCAGCACACATACGGGATTCTCTAGGGCATTCAGAAACAAGTTCGGGGTTTCCCCCAGCCAGTTCGCCCAGGAGCAAGGCGGTGAGGCGGAGGGGGACAATTCCTCCCGGCAATGAAACGGAGGGGAAGGCCGGACTTCCGGAATCCTGTCAAAGCCTTCCTCTTGAAACGAAGACGCTTTTTCGGAGCGACCCGGTCATAGGGGATATATACGGGCGGATGGAGAATATGCATGAACGTTTCTCGTCCGCCCGAATCTTTGTTGAATCCGTTTCATTGGCCTTGAGGGGAAATTTCTTACCTTGGGAGGCGAAACCCGATTGTGGAGGAGAACACTCGAGCCTTTTTCCGTCCGCAGATCTCGGCTTGTGCATAAAACGCAAAAACAATGAAAAAGATAATCTGCATATTGGCTTTCTCCCTTACACTTGTTTGTCTTTGTTCGTAGGGTCACAACTTATCGTAAAAAAATGGTCATGATTTCAGCATGCGTTTTTAAGCACATTCCTCCGTTTGGTGGCAAGGCTTTCCGGCAGGTTTTCCTTCTGCCAGGTCCGCACATCCTTTCGGTGCCGGGCTTCCATGC
>JAFUFP010000032.1 GCA_017469845.1 Bacteroidales bacterium
GCAAATCCGCTCGATTTTGCTTCCGGCAAAATCTTGAAATTCCCGCTTCTGAGGTTTGCATTTTCGCCGACTTTTCCGTTTGTTTTAGCGAAACGCTCTTCTCGCGAAGCTTATAATTGACTTTTTAAAGTGGACTCATTTCTAGAACATTTACACTTCGTGCTCCAGCAAATTATTCATGGAGTGTTCAAGAAAAACCTGATTGGGTAACAGTGGAGCCTTCTTCAGGAACAGGTAAGATGGATATAACAGTGACAATTGCGGAGATGCCTCGTACTTCAGATACGTTTGAAGTAAATGAAGGCACATTTAATCAGCCGAGTTACAAGAACTATCCTGGACGATCAGGTGAAGTTGTTTTCCTTTTAGAAGGGAAGGATTATACTTGTTCAATGACTGTTGAGCAGTATGACTATGATTATCCTGACGGTTATGTTCAGACTTTGCAGGAAGCATCAATAGGAAATGGTATTGACATTGTCTTTACAGGAGATGCTTATGATGCAAAGGACATCGCTAAAGGAATATTTATTTCTAATGCAGAAGCAGGTTATGAACATTTGTTTGACGTTGAACCATACAAGACATATAAAGATTATTTCAATGTATATGCGGTAACAGCAATGTCCGATGAAAGTGGCATTGGAACGGTCAATACGATTAAGGATTCCAAATTTGGGAGTACATTCACTCAAAACCGTATTCTTCTTGAGAATCAAGACGAAGTTTTTACTTGGGCGAAGAAAGCAGATGCCTCAATGGACCTTACGAAAAGCCTTGTGATACTTTTGCAGAACACATCCACTTACGAAGGCATAACTTATATGTATGCTGATGGATCGGCGATAGCGTGTTGTCCAATAAGTGCAAAAGCATATCCATACGACTTCAGAGGAATTGTTCAGCATGAAGCCGGAGGACATGGATTTGGTAAACTCGCAGATGAGTATATTTATCATAACGCATTCATACAGAATTGTCTTTGTGCAGACGGTTGTGAACATCCTCAAGGAGACGAGGATATGAGAACACATTATGGGCAAATGAAATCCCTAGGTTGGTTTAAAAACCTCTCAATGACAGCGGATCCCAGCAGAGTACCTTGGGCTCATCTCATATACAATCCCCAATATTCTGACTATGTTGATATGTTCGAGGGTGGCTATATGCATACAAGAGGAATGTACCGTTCTGAGGCAACAAGCTGTATGAACAACAACATACCTTACTTCTCTGCGATTAGTCGTCAGGCTATTGTTGAAAGAATAATGAAATGTGCAGGATTAGAGTTCTCTTTGGAATCCTTCTACGCTCTTGACAAAGATGATGTGGGACCTATCACAAAAGCAGCTTTGGAGGGTGATAGAACATTCGGAGTCGATCCTCATCTCAATCATTCCACGGGTCATGGCCCGATATTCATGGGTGAACATCCTAACGTAAAATAAAGGAGGGCTAAATCATGAGAAAGTTTATATTCATCGCTACTACTGTTCTCCTTCTGTCGGCTTGCGCTAAGGAGACACTCAACAACGAGATTCAGTTCCGTTTCGGACTTCCTGAGACAAAAGCCACTTCTTCCGCTTTCGAAAACGGAGATGAGGTCGGAATCTATGCCGTACAATGGAACGGTGAAACCCAGATGCCTTTGCAGGTTGGAGGAAATTTCTTGAACAACGAGAAAGTCACCTTCAACGGAACTGTTTGGGTCCCTTCCCGTACACTTTATTGGTCTGATTCACCTTGTGATTTCTACGCTTTATATCCTTATCAGTCTTACATAACTACCGTGGAAGCCCATCCTTTCACTCTGACCTTGGATCAGAACAATGGCGGATATGAGGCGTCAGATCTTCTGTATGCCTATACCGAAAAGGTGTCAAGGACAGATGGCCCTGTATCCATGCAGTTCAAGCATATGATGTCCAAGGTCAAGGTGAATCTGGTGAAAGGGGAACAATTTGAAGGAGAAATTCCCGACGATGTTGTTGCGCACATCTATAACACGACAACCTCCTGCAAGGTGAATCTTCTCACCGGATCGGTTGAGAAGGATGCTTTCGGAGCTAAGCAGACTCTAACCATGAACAAACTCAGCAATGAGGCGTTCGAGGCTGTCGTTGTTCCTCAGAACCTGGAGAAGAGTACCCCGCTCATTGAACTTACTATGGGTGGAATCGCTTACCTTCTTGAGACATCTCTGAGCTTCAGACCTGGATATGTTCATACGATTACGGTGACACTTAACACGTCGCCAGATCAGGAGCAGATAGAGATTTCTATCGATCCGGGAATAGAGGGTTGGAATTGATCACTTGACTGAATACTATATAGAAATGGGGGAGGCGATTATGCTTCCCCTTTTTGCATATGTTGAGAGTTTGATCTTGGTACCTTCACCGGTGACAGTAATCGATTAATTGTCAGAACGACCACCCGAAGCCGATTGTCCAATCGCAATATTTGCCATCTGGAAGGAAACCTACTCCCGTTTCTAGAACAAATCTTTCAGCGACACCTTTTGTGAAAGGACGGACGAGAAGTCCGGCATCGACAGCTGGCCCTTTGAATAAACGGTCGGACACTCTTACGGATTTACCTTCAGAGTCTTCCCACATGAGAGTACGGGAACCGTAACCTGCTCCGGCATATGCCGAGAGGAACGGAAGAACCTTGATTGTCATTCCGGCGGTAAGGCTGAACCTGCTTACTTTGGAGTTTCCGTTGGTCCAGATGTAACCTCCCTCGGTGGTTCCGTCAGACAAGCATTCGTAGGCAGAGTCATCTCCCACAAAATTGCTCCTTCCCTTGATGAAGACTCCGTATTTCTTCTCGATTCCGAATGAATATGCCGCCATAAGTCCGAATGACATGTCGGGAATAGGAGCTATGTCCACCAGAACCGACAAACGCTGGTCACCGGAATGGTCTTTCGGGGCTTTGGCCTTGGGATAATATGGAGCGTTGTACAGGAAATACCTCGGAGTATAGTCCAATTTTGCGTTGTCGTGCCGCCCGTAGATGTTGGTGATGGGGACGAGGGGTGCGGCCCATCGGATAGGAACAATCCTGGCGAATGAAGGCATCGGTGTTCCATTCCGGTACATCTCGCTGATGGCTGAGTACCTCTGTCGCTGCATCGCCGTCATCTGACCGGGGAGGCGGTTCATGTCACGCCTGAGGGTCTCGAGCTGTGAAGTGATGGAGGATAGGCTGTCGACCGGTATTGTCTCTCCGATCTTCATCCTTTCCCTGTAATCGACAAGGATTCTGCAAGCTTTTTCATAACGGTCAAGTGCGCCGTCCCATCCGGTATTCTGGGCGAAAACTTCGGGTGAGAGTAGGCATACAAAAATGACCGCAAAAAGTTTGAAAACTCCTTTCATGAAGACAAAGATAACTCAAAAAGGTCAAAAAGCGCTATATTTGCCTAAATATGTTCGAAGACAAGATCATAGAGGATTCCGGATTCATGGAAGAACCCAAGTGGGACAGCATGGCGTCGCCGCCTGTTCTGCTGCACTCTTCCGTGAGGGGTCACTCCATGATATACCGCTCCGAGAAATTCGGCCAGTTCATCATCCTGAAGTGCCTGAAGCCCGAATATCGGGGAGAACCTTCCTATGAGGCTCTCCTCAGAAAGGAGTTCGAGATAGGTTACAGTCTCAATCACCCCAATATCTGCCGTACGGTTGACTTCGTTACCCATCCCGAGATGGGGAACTGCATCTGTATGGAATGGGTAGACGGGTGCACCCTTTCTGAACGTTTCTTTTCCACTCCTCCCGATGAAAACCTCTTTCTCGAAGTCGCGGACGGCATATGTGACGCGGTAGCATACCTCCACTCCAAGCAGATAATTCATCGTGACATAAAGCCGGACAATATCCTCATTACCTACTCCGGGGACAATGTCAAGCTCATTGACTTCGGTATGGCGGATTCCGACACGTGGTCAATTCTGAAGACTCCCGGAGGAACTCCGGCATATATGGCACCGGAGGTGCTGAAGGCGGTGGATCCTGATTTCAGAAGTGACATCTACTCCGTATCGAAGGTGCTGTCGGAGCTTACATCGAAGCATCGGTCTGTCCTGAAAAGGGGACTCGCCGTCAATCCGGATGAAAGATACCAGAGGATTTCTCTTCTGAAGAAGGACCTTCATGAAAAGAAGTCTTCTCCCGCGGTCCTCTTTACCGCCATCATCTCGACCATGGCCGTTCTCCTGATTGCCGCTTTCGCATTTGGGCTGTTCTCGGGAGAAGGGAAAGGAGTGCTGGGCGGAAGGGGAAATAGTGGCTCTGATCCTGAGGGCCTACCTTCACGTGACAGCCTGACTGTCCGCGAAGTGATCCGCATCGATACGGTGATTGTCGAGAAACCTGTCCCGGCGGCATCCCCTTCGGCAAGACCTTCCGGAACTTCTCAGCCGTCTTCCGCAAAGGAAACCAGACCCGCCAAAAAAGCAAGCGAAAAGGACCTTGACTCCCTTTTCATGGAGTTCAGTGACCTTTTCGACTGATGCTGTTTTCCCTTTGCTTTCTCATCATTATCCCGATGGAGACAGGCTAGGGAGTATGTGCGGCCGCTACTTGGCCACTTCCTTTTGAATGAGATTCAGACCCTTGGTTTTCCCTGCGATATACGGAGGAGTGTATTCGCCGTTACGTAGTATGCCGGGTACGAAGAGAGGCCATCCCTTGCAGAAGAATGTGGCCTTGATCTCATCACCGACGAGAAGTTTCGAATTGGCGGATTCCTTGACGGTGAAGCGGTCTTCGCCGAGATACTCCAGCTTCACAAGTCTGTCCGGCATCCAGCCGATCATCACGTTTTCTCCGACCGACAGTTCGTCCGAGAAAAGGACATTGTCCCCGTAAAGATACATTGATGAATCTTCGGCATGAAGTTTCCCCTTGAAGTCCTTGAAACTGTCATAGCCTACGTATCGGGCGAGGATGTCGAGGGTGGAAAGTCTCGGAAGCGTCCTTTCCGAAATGTACCCCCAAAGCCTTTTGAGAGTAGTCGCACCGAGGGTGTCCTTCAGCTTCATGCTTATGCTGACGGACAGCGCCATGAAATCTTTGGAACTGTTTATGGGCTCTCCGAATGTTGATTCGACTTCGGAAAGAAGCTGCTGCATTTCAGGGATCTGGTTCATGGGGTATATAGGGTGTTATTGTGTTTTGTATTCTTGTGTTCTTATGTTCTTGTTGTCGCGATTGTTATTCACATCGGCGGTTCCACTGTCTTGCCGGAAGTCTCCGATATGGTCGTAAAGTCCTTTTCCATGGATGATGAATTGACCTTCACGGGGAAAGAGTAGTTGCCGAGGCTTCCGTTCGGATCCCCATAGTATACGGCTTGGAGAAAGTAATCCGTCTCCGGAAGGATTTCGACATTTGACGGTCCGTCGTACCTGAACACATTGCCGGAGATTGAAGTCGCACCGATCGTCCGCCTTTCGAGGATGTCTTGTTCCGTTCCGAAAACAAATCCGCATGACTCCACTCCGCTCATCGAAGAGAGTTCGCTGATAAAGCAGAGGTTTCCGTCATCTGGATTGCGGTAGGCTTTCACCCTTAAGAATCTTTCGTTTGTTTCATCGGAGTATACTTGGCAGAGAAGAACATCGGTACTTACCGTCCCTTCCTTTGTGACGACTATGACCTGGGAGTTATAATAGTCATCCGGCACGAAATCGCTCACTACAGTTTTTTCAATTATAGCTTTCCCGAACTCGTCAGGGACGAATTCTCCGTCCGCGTCGAATCTTTCAAGTTCGGAGCCTGCTTTGCCGAAAAGGAAATACCCGTCCACGATGGCGTCTTCGGAAGGAGTGTGGACCGTACTCCAAAGGGAACAGAGCCCGTCTATGAAATACACGTACGTTTCGTCAATGTATACCGACTTCCCGAAATCCGGGGCAGTCCATTCCTTGAGTTTGGACCGGTACTCGTGCTCTCCTTTGACTATGTATGCCTGGAGATAGTATTTCTGACGGGAAGCGATTTCGAAAGAGTCATCATTCTGTTTTGTGTCGGCGTTGAATGTGGCGGTGCCTGTCTTTTCTCCCCAGAACTTTGTCGAAACTGTACCGGAAGCATCCCAAAGATAAAAACCGTAGGAGTCAACTCCACCGAGTGAGACGGTCTCGCATTCTAAGATGCAGTTTTTGCCGTTGTCCTTTTTCCAGAATGCTTCGACGTTGACGAAGTCGGGATATGAAGGTGAAATCCAACTCACAGACTTGGAATGGAAGGATTCCCCTCCGACTGTCATTTCCGCCTTGAAGTTGTAGATGGTCTCGGAAGAAAGACCCGTCATGAAGGCTTCGAATTCTTCTTCGGAGGTGATCTTTCCCTCAATCATGCCCTCGTGTCCAAGTCCCTGAATACTGTAGGTGAAACATACAGACTCGATGAGATCCGGGTTCAGTGACATATATTTGCAACGGAGAATGCATCCGCCTTCGGCTTCTTCCACCGAGAGCTCGCCGATTTTGATCGTCGAGGAGACATAATCCGCGGGGATGGACCATGTCTTCGCTTCGGAGCGTATCTCTTCTCCTCCTTTTACGATATAAGCGAGGAAGGAGTATTCACTGTTGAGGGTGATTCCGTCAATGTCGGCTTCAAAGACATTGGTTTCCGTCTTTTTCCCCTCGTATCTTGTCAATGAACCTTGCCCGAACATGAATCCGAATGATTCCACATCATCGAATGTGCTTACCCGGCAGGTGAGGTGACAGGAGAAGTTGTTGTCATCCCATGCGGCGCTTACAGATATGATATCCGAAAGTGAAGGCAAGCTGGGGTTATCGGGCTCATCTGTTCCACCGGAATGATTTGAAGGGGCGGTCCAGATAGCCTTTTGGGATTTGACCTCGGAAGAGCCGTTGCTGACGTATGCCTGGAAAGTGTAAATGGTACCGGGAGTGTACTGCGTCACTTCCGCTTCGAATACTTTATCCGAAACGAAAGTCCCCTCCAACTTCTCCATTTCATCTGTTCCGAACAGGAATCCGCAGGATTTGACATGGTCGGAAGACGACACTTCGCATCTGAGAACGCATCCATATGAAGTCCCCTCAACCGTGAGATTGACGAACGAAGGCATTGCGAACTCTTCCGGCTCGGGATCCCCCTGACAGGAAATCACAAGAACCGAAATAGCAGTCAGAATGATAGCTGAAAGTATATGCCTCAAAGTAAAGCCCATCACTTGTATCAGCAAATATAGATATTCGGCTTGAGAATTCCATAAGTAAAAAAGCCCCCGGACATCCGGAGGCTTAGGTAGTGTGGGAAGTTTCGTTATGGATTATTCAAGAGGCTCGTTTGTATCGCAGTTGATCCAGATAAGCTTGCTGCTGTCAGGACCATAGACTCCATCGGTAGATTCCCAAGCGTTCTTGAAATCCTGGGAGCAGTAGATGGTGCAACTTTCGATATCTCTGGCAAGATCGGTAGCAAAATACCAAGGCCCGGCCAACAGGAAACCGCTGTTGAGACGGATTTGAGAAAGATGGAAGCAGTCCCTGATAAATGCGCCCATTGTCCCTACATGACTGACGTCAAATGAAGAAAGATCCAAAAGGGCGATGTTCTCACAACCGTAGAACATGTTTTCCATTCCGGTAGCCGACGACGTGTCAAAGAAACTGAGGTCAAGATTTTCGAAGCCTGCACAACCTCGGTACATATCCGTAAAGTCTTCACAATAGTGGGTGTCAAAGGTGCCATAGTTTACATTCTTCAAGGAAGTGCATCCCGAGAAGAATTCTCTTAACGAAATCACATGAGAGATATCAAAACTATGAATGTCCAAAGTGACGAGATTTGAACACCACCCGAACATCTGTTCAAGTGAGGTTGCCCCACTTGTGTTGAAGTTCGAAACATCCAATGACGTAAGCGAGGAACATCCTCTGAACATGCTGTTGAATTCTGTTGCGTTGTCGGTGTTGAAGTTGCTGACGTCAAGAGACTGTAATGCGGAACAATCCTGGAACATCCCCGTGAAATTGGATACCCCATTTGTAACGAAGCTGTTCAAATCAAGAGATGTGAGGGAATTGCAATTGGCAAACATGTAGGACATGTCTTCAGCTGCACTTGTATTCCACGTGGATAAGTTCAGTTCCGTGAGTGAGGAACATCCGGAGAACAGGCTGCCGAAGTGCTTGACATTACTGACCTTCCATTCGCTTACATCCAATGACTCGAGAGAATTGCAACCGGAGAAAACATTTGAAAGGTCCTCTGTCTCGGAAACATCCCAACTTGATACATCTATGTTTCTGAGGCTGTGGCAATCGTTGAACATTTGGGATACCTCATTTCCGCGTCTAATGGTGAAATCTCCAGTTATTTCAGTCAGATTGTAGCACATGGAGAATAACCTGGCATAACTGGTCACATTTGACAGGTCAAACATGCTCAGGTCAAGTGACTCAAGGCTATTGCAGCCTTCGAAAGTGCCTATGAACTCTGTGATATTGGAAGTGTTGAATCTTTCTCCGAAAATGATATTCTTGATAGAAGGAGAATAATAGAACATAAAGTTGATATTACTGAGAGCCGGAGTATAGAAATCGCTCAAGTCGACTTCTTCCAAAGCTCCGCAGCCACTGAACATGAATGAGAAACTAGTTGCTGAACTTAAATCCAAACCATCCATTTTGATGTTCTTCAAGGAAGAACACTGTTCAAACAGCCCGCCGAAAGTTTCAACGTTGGCCGTATTCCAATTGGAAATATCAATGCTTTCGAGAGATCTGCACGTGAAAAACATTCTGTCTACGGAAGAACAGTACGTCAAGTCAAAGCCGGTGAAATCCACGTGGGTCAGTTTATCAAGCCGGTTGAACATCCCACCGGCATCCTGATTGGCATAAACTTTATTCGAGGGAGTCCGTATGACGAGTTCCCCTTCTTCGGATTTCCAGTACGCATAAATCGGAGATGGACTGTCAGGAGCGGAAACGTCCACCCTAGCATACTCGGTTGGAACTTCATCATCCCCGACCTCAAAGGAAACGGACTTGATTCGATAATCAGTCTTGTCGTAAATGAAATGCTCACCATTTACAAGGGTCTTTATGTCTTCATTGAATTGGGCCCCGTTTTCAAGTTTGATCACGTCACCTCCGACCATCGCACCCATGGTAGGGCGATAGGATTTTCCAGCCAGGAACGGTTTGTTGTTGCCACGGGTGAAAGAGGTCTCGCAGTCTGCGTGATCTCCTCTCAGGTTGACCGTGATTGTCTGTCCGGACAAGTCTACTGGAGGAATGAGTGCGTATATGACTACGTTTTCGTTGGCCTGAGTCGTTGTCAGATTATTGAGATGGATGACGAATTCATTGATCCAGTCTGTGGGAGTGATTGTGGGTTCGTCGGCAGTTATGTTGACAGTTCCTTTGGTGACAAACGGCACATTGTTGGAGGTCAAGGTCAAAGTTGTGTATTCTCCCACCTTGGGGACGGTAAGGTTCAGCATCAGAAGTGCGCCCAGATGTTCGAAATCGAAAGATATCTCGCCATCTGAAGGTGCAGAACCTGCGGCGGCCATGAAGTCAAACGGGCTGAGATGAGAGGTGTTTGCGTTACCGTCCTGGATCTGTCCCGTATAATCAACCGGGATTGCTTCCTTGTCCAAGTCCATATCAGGAATGAACGGATAATAGGCCATGTATTTGTGTGCGCCTTTGACAGCCCAACCGCCTCCGGTGAATTTTGCGACCTGTGTGTTCTGCCCTAGGCCTTCCAAGATAGGGAAACGGACTTGAGTTCCGACGTCAGGGTAAATACCGACTATGTCTCCTGCAGCCCATGAAAAAACGGCTCCATCAGTTTCAGAGACGGTAAGGGTAGTTTTGGTTGGAGCATTCTCCGCCCAATCAAAATTGTGCGCCCTGATTACCACGCTCTCGAAATCTCCAGAATTGTCAGTGGGAGTTTCAGGTGTCTCCAGGGTACAGGAAAACAGCGCTATCGTTGACAATAACGCTAAGGTTGTTTTGATATTCAAGCTCATTGTATGGAGTTTTAGTGATTAATCATCCCACGGCATGTTGTGTCCGGTTCCTCCGGTGTTGTCGTCATCTGATGCCTGGAGAATGTATCCAGTGTTTTCAAGAGTGATTAGATCACATGAGGGCGAAACATAAACCTTCTGATTAGAATTATTGCTTTCTTGGAACATGGTAATGAAGATGTTAGAACCTTTGTTTGATTTATTACTTCGGAAAGATGCCATCTCCTGCGTAAGAAGGAAAAGTGAAGCTTCCTGTATTTTCCTAAAGGACTGATGATCTTTTTTCGGTCATGGATAGTTTCTCCTTTTTTGTTCTCTGGCAATGAAAATGGCTTTGTCTTTTCGCATCTTCAAAAATAATCCATGCCATCTCTATAGGGAAATTCATTTAGGTCCGTTTTGCATATTGCCGGAGGAATGTGATTGGAAATCCATTAATCTGTATGTACTTGTAGGGTTTTACTCTGCCGAGGCGATGTCCGCGAAAATACACTTCGCATTCCTGCTTTACCTTCGTGCTGTCAAATAAAGGTCTATCATGAAAAACTTTTTTCAATTTGTGTGAAGTTTACTCAAAAAATCTTCATTTTCGGAGTATATGATGGTGGAGGAACAGCGATGGGGGAGCGAGCGGAACAAAAGAACGGGTTCGTCGCGAACAAAGAGTTCGCTTACCGCTGATACTTTTGCACCGTGAAAATCCTGACGAGAAGATAAGCCGGCAGAAATCCTAAAACAGGAATTTGATCCCGCGGAGAAAAATACCCCGATGGCGGGTATATGTTCAGGACCTCTCACTTTAGGGAAACAGACAAACAATCACAATAAGAAATAACGCGGTATGAAAAAGAAAGACACCTTCTACAAAGACCTCAAGCACATCGCACGTCAGACCATCAACCTTTCCGATGAAAGGCTTGACTTCATGGACGGAAAACGTCTCGGTGAAGTTGACCTTCTCATCGAGGACAACGCTTCCGTAAGGAAAGTAAGGCGCATAATGGAAAAACGCATCAGCCAGGACTACTGGAGGACGAGAAGCACGGCCAACGGCAACGGTGACCGTCACTGCGTGAAACATCACCTGTCGAATCAGATGAAAAACATCTGGGGAAGGGTCCCGAGCGGATTCCATTACTGCGCATAAGTGTTCAAGGGGAAGAGATTCATCCGAAAATCTTCACTTTCCGCGGTTACCTTTTCGGAAATCCGACATTAATAAGGTGAAGACGGGTGAGGAAGGATCCTTCCCCGAATTGACAAAACAACTTTTTTCAGCAACATCCAAAACATGGAACAAAACAAATTCTTGAAGATCGGGTCATTCCTGCTGTTCCTGATCTTGGCGGCTTACAGCTGCTACGCTACCGAGCATTCCCTGCACATGCTCTCCCCGAATCTCCCCGAAATCCTCGTATGGGCGATCACGATCGCATTCTACGTTGTAGCTTCTTTGGGCTCCAAGATGATCGTGGATTCCCTGAACCAGAAAATTTACCTTGAGAACCGGGGCCTTCATCTTGTGGGAGGAGCGGTCCTTATGTTCCTTTTCTGGCTCATGATCAGTATGCCGACCAATACGCACACCTTCTTCTACAATGAGCAGATATCGGATGTGATACTTTCGGATGTACAGACGACGCAGAAGTATCTTGAGGACATCGAGTCCCGCAAGGTGACTCTCCCTTCCTACGATACGCTCGAAGCGAAGGTCAACACCAAATTCGAGGAACTCAATGCGGAGTTCAACGGAATCGGACCTTCCGGAAGAAAAGGCAACGGGCAGTATGTTATGCAGAGGATGCGTGAGATAAACAACCTCCTCGGCTCGAACATACCGGTCGACACGAGGCTCAATGTCTACGATCCCGCGATACTCAACAACTACAATACCCGCATCCATGGCGAACTCGAAAAGGTGAAGATGGAGCGTTATCAGGCTCCGCAGCAGGCGGTGAAGGAAGCCAGGAGCGTCCTTGACGACCTGGATGTCCTCGCCGACACCCTCGACACCAAAATCCAGAGCGGAAAGCCCAGTGAAGTCATCGTGACGCAGACGGAAGGCGTTCTCCAGAAGGGTTATTCCCTCATCAAGAACAACCGCGATTTCGTGAACCTTTCCCCGGAGGATGAACCGGTATACTGCGCGGAGAAGATCTCGACGAGAACCCACCAGCTCAAGAATGTCATCAAGGTATGGCAGGATTATCTGGGCGGCAAATACAAGGGCAAGGGATTCTTCTATTGGATAATGATTTCCCTTCTCGTGGACATCGGCGCCTTCATATTCTTCGACCTCACGTTCCGAAGGGAAGAATTCTGACGCGGACGCTTCATAAAAAGCAAGTGAACTTCAATAAACAGCATCAACAGTAAACAACAATAAACCATGGCAATC
Organism: Bacteroidales bacterium; assembly: GCA_017469845.1. Classification (GTDB taxonomy): domain Bacteria; phylum Bacteroidota; class Bacteroidia; order Bacteroidales; family UBA932; genus Cryptobacteroides. The sequence goes on from JAFUFP010000032.1 coordinate 12,440, forward strand.
GATATCAAAACAGGGGAAGTGAAGAACACTCCCGTAGAAGAACCCGTAAAGGACGAAGGCATCACCGAAGAAAACAAGGACATCGAATCAGTGAAGGGCCTCAGTGACACGGAAAAGAAGGATCCCAACACCATCAAAGTCACGATTTCGGACAAGGACTCACCGGTAGTGGTGCTTTTCGGTGCGGCCGGATGCGGAAAGACCATGACGATGGTCCGTCTTTCGAGATATCTCCGCTCCCAAGGATACCTGATTCTTCCCGACAGGGTGTTCAGGCCAAGCCACGACCAGAACTACAAGAGTCTTTGTGACAATTTCCAGAACATCATCAACAGCGATGACGCCGCCGAGAGAACCGACAACATCAGTTTCATGCTCCTCAAGGTGGTGAAGGACGGAAGGACCGTTTGCCAGATTCTTGAAGGCCCGGGAGAACTTTATTTCGATCCTGACAACGCCGAGCAGAATTGGCCCACATTCTTCCATTCCATCCTCAATGACACGACTCTCCGCAAGGTGTTCGTTCCCTTCGTTGAGCCCGATTTCGGAGACGATCAGACCCGTCGCAACTATGTCAGCACCCTCTCGCAGCTGAAGAGGAGCACCGGCAACCAGAAGTTCATCTTCCTCTACAACAAGGTGGATAAGACTCCCTTCGTCATCGAGCCCGGAAGAGTCCATAAAGGACCCGCCATGCATGATGTGGAATCCCAGTATCCCACAATCTTCGCCCCTTTCCGCAATACGAACCCCGTGACTTCGTTCTACAGGAAATACAACTTCGATTTCGTGCCGTTCCAGACCGGAACCTACACGCAGCCGGTCGACGGCAAGATGGTATACATCGAAGGTTCACCGAGGTATCCCAAATCCCTTTGGGAACGAATCCTCAAATGCATAAGGGGGTAGAAGCATGAAGGCCGAACTTTTCATACACGGGCCGCGTCACGCTTTCTTCGGGAATGAGGAGGACGAAAGATACTTTTCGCTGTTCGACGACAGCAGGGTGTCCGACAAAATCCGCTACTCCGTGGAGATGCGCCGCTCCTCTGACGGCAACGTTTATGCGTATTACAATTACTGCAGATACTCGAACGTCAGGGATATTGACGGCCGCAGCGGCTCTTACATAGGCGTTTCTCTGAGACTGGACTCCTACTACAAGAATCTGAGGAACATCTTCTCGACCCTCGACGCCGTCTTCCGCTCCAGGGTGTGCGGACTTCTGATAAGGAAGGACTCCGCGGGATACCAATACATGGTAGCGGATTTCAGGAACTGCGAAAGGGAGATTTCCTCAGAGATCGAGGCTCCGCTCGGGGCAATGCTCCAAGGAGTGATTTCCTCACAGGATATCCTTCCTATCGACTCTTCTTTCTCAACGGGAGGACAGACCATCGTCCGGGGCCTTGACGACAATCGTCTGACCGAGGAATGCCTTCGGGACATACGCAGAACCGGAAGGCTTCTTTTCACTTCCTCGCTGGAGATCGACTCCCTTCGGAAAGTGAGGGAAGACGCTGAAAGGGAGAAGTCCGAAATCAGCTCTTCATGGGAGAAGAGGTTCCTCTTTGAAAGGGAGGAGGCTTCCAGAGCGCAGGATTCGCTGAAAAGTGAAATCTCCTCCCTCAAGGAAGAGAAATACTCCCTTTCGGAGAAGATATCTTCTCTCGAGGAAAACAACCGAAGCCTCTCAACCTGCCTTGACGGCGAGAAGAAAAGGGCATCCGAATTGGAAGAGAAAGTCTCCCTCCTGGAGTCTTCTCTTTCAGGGATGGAGTCCCTCAAAAGCAAACTTAAGCGCCAGGAGGAGGAAATTTCATCCTTGAAGGAGAGTGTCGCCAGGCTTAAAAAGTCACGCTCTTCCCATGAGGGAAAGACTCCCGTCTCAGATGATGGAGAGGAAGGAAAGGGAGTCAAGATCGACCACGTTTCGTCGAAGTATCCCAAAAAAGAGCTTGGGGAGGGGCTCAAAATCGGGCTTTTCGCCTTTTTTCTCCTTGCTTCTTTCGCTCTGGGAGCGTTTGTGGGAAGATCTCCTCTTCTTGACAAGATGTTGCAAAAAGGCTCTGAAGATTCTTCTTCACAGGTTGAGAAGCAGTTGACGGGAAATCCCGACGCTACCGCCCCCGAAGCGGAGAGTGAGGATTCTGAAACGAGATGCATGCTCTGGCCGAACAGTTTGAGTTCGCGTCTTTATCCCGGATCGGAGAGCGGGAGTGACCCTGACGCTGTAATTTCCGTCGAGGTCGGAGAAAGGGCGGAATTCCGCCTTAAGGAACCTTCCTTCCCCGTGGAAGAATTCATATGGGAAGTGAAGAACATCTCTACCGGAGAATCACTTTTCGACACCACTTCGGTACTTCACCACTCGTTCATCTCCGAAAAGGGTGCGGAATACGCCGTAAGGGTATTCGTGAACGATACTTTGATAGTTCAGAAAATTTTCAAAACGGACAACTGACATGAAATCAGCTTTTACTTCCGCCGCTTTCGCATTCATTCTCTTTCTTTCTTCATGCGGGAGCTCCGCACCCAAGGAGCAGCCCGTCCTGCTCCCTTCACAAGGTGGTGCCCGCTCGACAAGAAGTGTCATAAAGGTGCCTTACACCGAGGAAGGGAACGTCAAGATAATACCGGTGAAACTCAACGACACGAGCATGGAGATGATCTTCGATACCGGCGCATCTGGAGTGCACATTTCGCTTCTGGAACTTCAGACTCTGATCAAGCAGGGCCAGATAACCGAAGGTGACTTCATCGGAACTACACGCTCAAGAATCGCTGACGGGAGCGTAGTGGAGAACGGACTGATTCTTCTCCGCAAGGTCTCGATCGCCGATGAAATAACCCTCACCAATGTCGAAGCGTCGGTGGCGAGGAACCAGGAAGCGCCCCTTCTTCTCGGAAACAATGTCCTCAACGAGTTCCAGTCAATCGAGATAGACAATGTGGGACGCACCATAAACTTCCGCAAACGCTGATTCTTTAAGAAGACAATCCCGGAAGATGGAACTGAATTTCTCGACATATGTGTTCACCATGACGGATACTGAGTATGCGCAGTATCCCTCTGACGGTGCCGCCGCCTCATTCAAGGGGTGGAGGTGGGCCCTTTCCAGTGAATGGCAGATCGCTCTTCACAGGGAAGGGAACCTACTTTATTGCGGCTGTTTCCGGCGGCTGGGGGATTCGACCCCGTCGTCGGGGAGTTTCGTCGGACTGGCGGTGTGTTTCAACGGGGTATGTCCCACCGATATGGAAACGATGTTTTCCACCTTCGCCGAGACTTTGACCATGATGGCGATATCCGGGAGGGTGGTGGAGTTCTCCGCCGATGGCTCTCTCATCCGCAAAGGAATGGCCGTCCGCATCGAAAGGGATGATGCCGCTTTCGTGGATTCGGTCCTGTCCTACAAGGTGTCGAAGATTTCCCGTGACTCTTTCACTGCGCTTCCTCCCGTCAATTATTCCTCCTCTCCCGAAAAGAGTGAAACATGCTCTGAAACTGAAGCCCGGAAACGGATTCCCGCTTTACTCAAAAGCGTGGACAGGATCCTTGTGAAGAAGGAGGGGAGCGGGGATACGGAAGAGTTCCTCTCATATTCCAGGAAGATTTCCGATCTGGAAAAAGCCAGACAGGCTCTTGAAAGCAGAAATCAGGATCTTTCCTCTCAGGTTCAGACTCTTTCCCGTCAGAAAAAGCAGTACAGATTGGTGACGTTTTTCGGAGTGATCGCCCTGGTGCTGTTGGTTGTGGCCGTGGTGTTCATATCGGATTCGGCGACGAAACAAAGGGAAATCGAATACAGCGTTTCACAGATATTGTCCCTGAAACAGGATGTCCTGGAAAGGGATACCGAGATAGAATCCCTTCAAAAAGAAGTGGCGGACAAGGAAAAAAGAATAAAGACCGCGGAAACCTTCCTCAGCGGTTTCACTTCGGAAACCCTATGTCCGTTCACGATATCGGAAGTGGAATTCAGGAACGAAGGGTCGTCTTATGGCGATCCGATATACGCCGCCAGTAACACTTACATTTATTCCAGGATGAAGGTGCGGTCGCTTGTGAGCGGAAGTGCCACACTCACGGTCAAATTCTACTCACCTTACGGATTGTCACTTCCGTCTTCCGCTCCTTACGGCCAGGATTATTCCTTCACTGAGACGATAGAACTGAAGAAGAACCAGTTGACCGAAGTTTCTCTCAGAGGATGGGGAGGAGCTGATCGCGGGCATTGGGAAAAAGGGGAATACAGGGTGGAATTCTATTTCGGGGACGTTCTCGTCGGATGGAAAACTTTCAACGTCGTCTAAGACAAATATCCGCCCCGACCATGGTCCCTAGATGGACTCAAACGGATATGGAACGATATGTTTATTTTCTCATATTTGAATGCAAACTTATTATCTGAATCAATGGTAACAACAATATTAGTCATCAGCGTCTGCTTTTTTGCGGCGATAGTCGCTATTCTTTTGAACTGGCCTCTCAAAAAGGCTTCAGCCCCAAAGGGACCTTCCCGGGATGAAAACATTGACAAACTCCGCAGTGACATGGAGCTTTCTCTTGTACGTCTTGCAGGTCTCGAGGACAAGATGAACCATCTCTATAACCTGGGAGAGAGTCTGAAAGCCAAAGCCGCTGCCGCTCCCTCGCCAGGGGAAGACAATACCCCCGTAGAACCTTCCGGGGAAGAAAGAGAAGCACTCAATCAGGAATCTATCGAGAGGGCTCTGCGATATCTCGGATATCAATATGAAATAATAGGTGAGGGAGAGGACAGAAGAATATCCTTCTTCAAAGAAGGCGATAGGATGGATCTGCACTTTACACGCATTCCCTTTATCGGAATCGGCGCGTTCTATCAGATTTCTTCCGATGAAGATGATATCCGCCTTATGAAACAGGCCGCTCATCAAATGTGTGAGCAAATTATGGTCGCAAAGGCATACGTCATGGAAGATAATGTCCTTATTTGCACAGAATATCTATGCAGTTCATTTGAGGATTTCATCGACCATTTCAGCCGTTATCTGGATCTCATTATTCGAGGAAAACAGTTTCTCTTCAGTATCTATGACAAATTGAAAGAGGGGGACGCCCGTAACCCTTCCGATACGTTCCCGGTTCCGATAACACCTCCCGCCCCGAATTCCGGAAGACCTCTTTCGTAGAGAATCCTTTCTCCGGCCTGTCGATGGTGTGTTTCCGAAGGCATTATCCGAATAGTCATCATTTCAATCATATTCCGTCGAGGACGGATTCCCGTCAATCCGGGAAACAACAATCCAATCCATGAAAAAGATTCTGTCAATTATTTCGGCTGCAGTGCTGATTCTCCTTCCTCTTTCTTCTTCCGCCCAGAAGAAAACATCTTCTGAAGACGACTACAACCTCCGGAAGGCATATGAAGTCCTCAGAGAAGAGAATGATCTCGAGAAAGGGCTTGACCTTGTGAACAAACAGCTTTCTTCGACTCCTGACAACGTGAAAGCTCTCATTCTAAGGGCGGATCTCCTTCGGCGGACCGATGAATCCGGCAAAGCGCTCAATGATATCAACCATGCCCTCAAGGTGAACAAACCCAAGAAATCCGGAACTCCGACTTCTACCCTCTACTGGTGGAAAGGGATCATTTATGACGATCTCGACCAGATGGAGGAAAGCGTTTCGACTCTGGAGAATGCATATTCCCTTGCCAAGAAGGATAATCCGGAGAATCTCGAAGAAATCGCTTACGCATATGCGCAGGCGCTGTATCTCACCGAAAACTACTCTTCTTCCGACAATGTCTTCAGGGAAGTCCTCTCAAAGAACGAGACTGCTCATCCCGCCATGGTGGGGCTCGCGCGCAATATGCTGACTAGGGGAGAATACAAGGACGCTCTGTCCATGCTCGACAAAGCGGAGAAATTCACTTCCGAAAACAGCCAGATCTATTATCACCGCATGAGGGCCAACTATCATCTTGGCGAAAACGCCAAAGCGATTGATGACGGTCTGGTGTATTACGAGATGAACGACAACCCTTACACGGACACCTTGTCTGTCGTTTTGAGATCCCGCCCTTCATACGCCGAAGCATCGATAAAGACGATGATAAAGGAAAGTTCATCACCGTCATCGTGGATGTATTTTCTGGCCCAGTTTTACGAGATGATGTACCGCTACAAGGATGCCATCAAGACTTACGACCGTCTAGAGAACGAGTACGGAAAGAATACTCTCCTCAACATCCGTCGTGCGGATTGCTATTCCGAAGTCGGATTCAACGAAAAGGCCATTGCGGAAATGGACAAAGTCATTGAGGAAGAACCTGATGCCAACGCATTCGTAAGCCGTGGAGACTATTACCGTCTTCTGGGCGATTATGACAAGGCGATAGAGGATTTCACAAGAGCGATCGAGGAAAGTCCCAAGTGGGTGTTCCCGTACTACAGAAGGGGCTGGTGCTATGAGTTCATCGGTGAAAGGGAGAAAGCCCTCGAAGACTACAACGTGGGCATCGAAGTGGATGACGAATATCCGTACCTTTATCTTAGGAGAGGGGAAATCTATCTTATTGACGGGAAAAAGGAAGCGGCCGAAAATGATTTCAATAGAATCCTGCAGATAGATACTCTCATGGAATACGGAAGTTGCCGCCAATATGCCCTTCATTTCCTGGGAAGGGATGATGAGGCACTGGAATGGATGGAAGGGCTCATCGCTCTCGACCCGGACGATGCAGGCCCATACTACGACAAGGCGTGTCTTCTTTCCCGAATGGGCCGGGGGGAAGAATCCGTTTCAGCTTTGAAGACAGCTTTCGAAAAAGGATACAGGGACTTTGCCCACTTGAGAATAGATGATGACATGGACCCGGTCAGGGATTTTCCTTCGTTCAAGGCTCTTGTCTCCGAATGGGAGTCAAAGCATGCGGAGGAATACAAGGAGTTCATGGATGAAGAGAAGGCAACGGAAGAGTCATCTTCTTCCGAAGGCGCCCTATATGCCGAGATTCCGATAAAGAGGCATAGAGGCGGGACTTTTGAGATTCCATGTTCGATCAACGGCCTCCCTCTTCAGATGATCTTCGATACCGGGGCCTCCGATATAACGATCTCTTCGGTCGAAGCCAACTTCATGCTGAAGAACGGTTATCTTTCCGATCGCGATGTCAAGGGGAAGAGATACTACCGGATTGCCGACGGCCAGATCAGTGAAGGAACGGTCATAACGCTTCGTGAAGTGAAGATAGGGGAGACTGTCCTGAAGAATGTAGATGCCTCCGTTGTGAAAAGTCAGGAGGCTCCGCTTCTTCTCGGGCAGAGCGCGATGGAGCGTTTCGGTAAGATAACGATCGACAACGAGAACCTCAGGATCGTAATCCAGAAATGACACCGGAAAGATTCAACCTTGCACCGTTTGTTTAACTTTACATCTGATTTCAGCCAACTGACCAACCGACCCATAATCTCAAATCCAAATGATAGCAGCATTCATAATCGCTCTTGTAGTAGCTTTGGTATTCATAGGCTTCTTCTTCGATGAAAGAAATGCGTCGAAGGACTACAACCGTTCTGTAGAGCAGTCCCTTTCCGGTATCCGGGCGAGCATATCCTTGCTCGATGACCGTCTTGCTTCCTTATCTTCTGACAGTAAAACTGAACCTGGGGACAAAAATTCATCTCCGGAACAGGTGGAGAAGGGAGGCGTCTCCGTTGGCAAAGAGTCGGAGTACCTGTCTCCTCTTACGCGTGAAAAAGTATTGGCAGCGATACGATTCAATGGTTTCGTGCCTGAAGTTGAAGATGATATGGCATCGTTCAGGTACGAAGGGGAAGTATTTGTTGTTCACATGGAAAGTTTACCGTTGATATTTCTGTCCAAAGATTACAGTATTGATCCGGAATCGGACCTGGAGGTTTATAGGAAAGCCGCCTCGGAAACTTCACAAAATGCCGCCCTGGTGGATGTTATTGTCCGTGATAACAACGTGTTGTCTTTTATTGTCGGAGGATTGGAAAAGGTTTATGGAGGACTGCGCGACAATCTTGTGGATTACATCCGGATCATTCGGAACGGACAAGCGATATTCAATGATGAATGGAATCGCATCACTGAAGAGAAAGCCAAGGCCGAGGAAAAGGACAAGGCTCCGGAAATCGCTTTCCCTCCGTCCAAAGGCTCCGGTAAGACGATAGTCTCGTAGACTGAAACCGGAAGAACAATGAAAAAGATGGTCGTCATTACCGGTGACGGTATCTACAAAGGAGCCTCCCGTTATGATTACGAGGTCAGGGGAATGGTGCCCTTGGCCACTTTCCCTTTTTCTGTTCCTACAGAGGAACAGTGGAAAAGCGATCCTTCTTCGGTCATGTCCGCCCTCAACTGTGCAAGGGAATCCCTCTCCCTGGCGGAACCCTCGCTCGCCCATACTCTGATTGCGGTACTCAGGAGATGGTATGAAGTGACGGTGGTGACTGAAGGAATAGACGATCTTCATGAGAACGCCGGCTCAAAGGATGTTGTCCATGTCTTCGGTGAAATCACCAAGGCGAGGTTCGAAGGATCCTTTTGTGAGAAGGATGGTTTCCGGGAAGATGAGGATAATATCGTATGCATCGGATATGACCCTTTGTTCATTGTCCCCGGAGACGGTAGGGAAGGCCAACTGAGACCCCATGTCCAGTTCAGGGGAGAGCCGACCCCTTTGGTGGAAAAGGCCAAGGCGAAAGTGAAGGAAGCGGATGTCCTTATTATAGTCGGAACGGATGCCTCGGATCCTCTCGTTCGTAACCTTCTTTCGGAGTTCCCGCTTGAGAGAGAAGTGTATGTGATCCCCGGGAAACGGGAGGAGACGGAAGAAGATGGCGGAAAACATCAGTCTACAGAAGGAGATGAGGGGGACCTCGGGACAGTTGTCCTAGGAGGAAGTGCTGATGATGGGATGCATCACCTGATGGAGATTCTGGGCTTTGACCTTACAGTCCTTTCTCTTTATGAGGAGTTTTTCTTAGGCGGCACCGAAGAGGCTCCGGTAAATGAAGGCAGATGCGATGACGATGATCCCGACTCCTTCGACCAGGAGGACGAAGATGATTTATTGGTGCTCCGGATAAACCGTACATATGTGCTTGATAATGAGGGAAAACTCCTTTACCGGAAGAATTGTGCGGAGAAAACTTTCTTTTGGTATGATCCCTCCGGAAAGACCATCAAGGAGGAAATCTTGGATGATGATTCTTCGCAGATTGTGGATTACCGATACGAGGGACAACATGCTGTCGCAAAGAAAATAAGAACCGTTTCATCCGGAGAACCTGCTTTCGAGAATGTCATCCCGTTCAAATGGAGTGAAGGCGGAAAGGTAGTGGAATTCACGGAATATCATCTCACGAGAACATTCTGTCTGAATGACGACGGACTTATTGTCCGAAAAAACGAAGGCGATGAATCCGGACCCTGGTTTTCAAGCTTCTTTGAACGTGACGGAAATGGAATCATCCGAACCGTAAGGGACTTCCATGTAGACGGGGAAAGGGGAAACCTCATCGAAGAAGAATTCGCCTTTTTTTCTCCGGAAGGTCGCAGACTTTATGGAGAAAACTTCAGCGATCCTTCACGCAGTTTCAAATGTGAATACGTAGATGACGGGAAGGGTAACTGGACAGAGTGTAAGGTTGTCATGAATGACGGTAAAGCCAAGCACCGCCTTTGGCGCCGCATTTACTACGGGAAATCATTCCCGGGAAGGGGCATAAATCCCAGGGAGGATATCTTCGGGAGGATAACTCTGAACGGTTGGGGATAGACTCTGTTGTCGGGATTCCGGTTAAGAAATCCTCAGAAGATCGACAGCAGTGATGTGATTATTCCTTTCGGGAAATCCCACAGTACTCTTGTAACAGCGAGCTGGACCCCGCTGGAAGGGGTGAGCAGCACGATACAGAATCCCAGAATCACAAAGAAAGTTATATAAAGAAGTGATCGCACCGTTCCCGGACCGGTTATATCCGTCTGGTGAAGACGTGTCTGAGTGACCCAGCAGCAAACGTGGAAAGCATATGAAAATCCAATCAGGAAATCGATCACCATCAGGTAGTACTCGTTGGTCTCCGGTGTTGTGAATCTCCATGGAAGCAGTATCAGCGTGAAAAGCGGAAAGCAGTACGGCGACAGCGTGATTGGCATGTATCCCAGCGGTCCGCTGCTGAACGAGACGTGGCAGTCGGAGTCGTCGACGTTGAAACGGTGGATTTTGCGGAAGAAAACGAGGGCAAAGACAAGGTGGATGAACTCGTGGGTGAAATTCATCAGCCAGCGGATGTTCCGCCTCAGGTGCGGGAAGACCAAAGTGACAAAGAATGCACCGAATCCTACAAAAAGGGGATAGTGGAACCTTATTCTCGCCAAAGACCTTGTCTCCAACCGGAAGGTTTTCATGAGGACTCCCACGGCAAGGAGAGTGAATGCTCCGAGTAGGATGCAGTCCAGAATCTGGGCAGCTTTCTCAATGAATTCTGATGCTTTCTCTTTCTTTGACATAACATTGACAAATATAGGCATTCGCTTGATTCACTCCAAAAATCTGTTTACCTTTGATTGAGTCATCCATTTGTATATAGAAACGCCCAATGACAGACAACGAACTGATCCGTGGAATACGGGAAAACTCTTCAGCCGCCTGGCGTGAAATCTACTTCCGGAACAGCGCCAAACTCCGGCCGAAGATTTCACAGATGCTGCAGGGAGTGAAGGACCTTACGTTCGAAGATGTGTTCGAAGAAGCCCTCCTTTCCCTTATGGAAAACGTCAAGGAGGGTAAGCTCTCCGAGAGTGAATCCACGAACCTTTCCGGCTACCTCTACACCCTTTGCTGGAGAATTGCCGTCCACAAGGTCGCCAAAGCCAAAAGGGAAGAAGCGAAGCTGAGAGCGGAGGTGAAGGACCGGAAGGAATCCAATCCCGATTGGGAGGAGGACTCGGAAGATCCGAGCGTCGAACCCGAGGAATACTCCGAGGCTATGGAGTTCCTCCAGAGGGTGATGGATTCAATGCCGCCGCAGTGCAAGTCCATCTTGAAGCGTTTCTATTGGGACCGTCTTCCGATGAGCCAGATAGCTGCGATGCATGGCCTCAAGAACGAGAATACGGCGAAAACCACAAAAAGCAGATGTATGGAAAAGTTCAAGAAATTGGCCAGTGCGATGCTCTCCGATGACGAGAAGGCGGAGAGCGCCGTTCGCCGTACCGTAGAAAGGAACGCCCTTCGGGATCTGCTGGACGAATTCCGGAGGGAAGAGTCCGGAGATCTGGCTATGGCGGCACTCAAGACAAAAGACAAAAAGGATAAAGACAAGGATAACGACAAAGAGAAATAATTCTCTCCAAGTTTTCACGAAATCTAGTTTACCTTTTCATCATTCCTGCATTAAAGAATGTAATCAGGAAAAGATGAAAAGGTTTTTTGTTATTCTCTCTTCAGCCGCGGCGATTCTCGCCATATGTGTAGTAGCGGTTCATTACATATGGGGCATCCCTTCTTTGGACAATATCCTCAAAGGCGGAAGAAAGCCCTTGGATATGGAACTTCGTTCCGAGAAGGCTCTCCGCTATGCTCACCGCAAAGGTCTTGACGAAGGGTACTGCATTTTCCTTGACTACAACATTCCCAGCGGAAGTCCGAGACTTTTCGTGTGGTCCTTCAAGAAGGGAAAGGTAGTGCATTCGGGATATGCTATGCATGGTCCCGGGAAGGGGAGTACGGATCAGGTGCCGGTCTTCAGCAATACCGTCGGAAGCAAGTGCTCTTCCCTGGGAAGATTCGAGGTGACGAGACACAGGGGCAAAGTCAACCGTTCCGGATTTCGGCTCAAAGGTCTGGACCGCTCCAACAGCAATGCCTTCCGCCGGGGGATAATGATCCACCGCTCAAAATGGGTGGACCGGAACCGCTTCAAAGAATATATCCCCCTCAGCGAAAAGAACTGCAGCGGCTGCGTAACCGTTTCCTCAAAGGACATGGACTTCATAAACGATATTGTGGGGAAACGGAAGAAGAATCTTCTTTTATGGTCTTACTGCTCTTCCCGATGAAAAAAAGTTGTTTACCTATTCCTGTTCTTGCCATTATTATATGAAGGCCTTCGAAAAGGCTTTCCGAATTCAAACGAGAAACAAACAAAATAATCAAGTCATGAAAAAAATCATCATCATTACCCTTGCGGCTTTCGCCGCTCTCGCACTTCTCAGTGCCGCTACACCTTCCGGTGAAAATCTGTCCGACGGCGTTGTACGCTTCGAGTCCACTTCCGCTCCGGCCCTCAACTTTTCGATGGGGGTATCAAGAGCTCAGGAAATCTTCCGCCTCCTGCCGGAATCTCTTTCCGGTACCATCACTTCGGAATACTCCACCATCAAGGAAAAGTGCAGGAATTCTTCCCGCTTCACCTATGAAGGAGTCACCGTCTCGAGAGCGGGAACGGATCCGGACCTTACCTTCACTTTCTCCTTCCAGGGATACACTCTCTCGGTGAGCGGAGTCTCTTGGGCGGAACTGGACGGGATGTTCCTCGATAATCCCCGGAAAGAGTAGGTCCCGTTATGCTGTGGCTGTTTTTTTATTGTCTGTAAGGTTCTTTCCCTTTATCGGGAAGGAGCCTTCACTTTTCGGAGAGGGAAGATTACCCGATAGACACTATGGATATGAAGACACTTGGTGAAAAGACCCTTTTTCATTTATCCTTGGCAGGTATATTCTTTCTTGTACTGTATTGGATCATGTTCGTCGGACGCAGCAATCCCTCGGGCCTGAAGACAATTGGGGAGATAGATCCTCCGTCCGGATATGAAAGGGTCAACGTCGGGAAGGGGAGTTTCGGGGAATTCCTCCGGGAGTTCCCGCTTAAGGATAAGGGAAGCCGCGTAAGATACTATAACGGTTACCGTGCAATCGGACAGTATCTGTCATATGCGGTATTGGACCTTCAGATGATAAGTCCGATTGAACAGTGCGCGGATGCAGTGATGCGCCTTAGAAGCGAATATCTTTTCCATATCGGGGATCGGGACAGTATCCGTTTCCGTTCGGTTGGAGGTGAGGACATGGCCTATGGCGGAAGTCCCGACCGCGGGGAGTTGTACGAGTACTTAAGGAAAGTATACGACAGGGCAAACACTTCATCCCTCCGAAGAGAAATGCTTCCCCGGTCCTTCGGATCCGTATCCCCCGGAGATGTCCTTGTCTATGCCGCCCCTTCAAAGGGGAGATTGGGTCATGCCGTGCTCGTTGCCGACGTGGCGGAGGATCCCGTTACGGGGAAGAAGGCCCTTTTGCTTGTCCAGAGCTCGACACCGGCACGGACAGTGCATGTTATAAGGAATGTCTTTCATCCGTCGGATTCCCCGTGGGTGATAGTGGACGGGAATTCTGAAGGGGTGTCGATTTCCGGAATCATGTTCAGAAAGGATGACCTCCGCACATGGAGGTGATACCCTCCGGCAGGGGAGAGAACTCAGAGAAGAGAGAATTTCACTTAATCCGGCTTTGACTTTTCTTTGAATCAAACATCCTTGTAAATCAGCCATCTTGTCATGACAAAGTGACAAAAATAGTGTAAATGATACGCAAAAATGTCAGAGTATGTAATTTTTACATAAAATATTTGGATGGTTCAATTCTTGCCGTTATATTTGTGTCAAATTTACATAACAAAAAATCATTTTCTCGCGTATGAACCTTATGAATTATCTCGGCTTCTCCAGAAGGGGAGAAGACTCCAAGGCAGACAATCCTTCACCCAAAGGGATGAATCTCCTTAACGACAACGAACCCCGCCAAGAGGGCGAAAGGAGGATCTACAATCTTGTGATCCTCGATGAAAGCGGCTCGATGAGCCCGATCCGTGAGCAGGCTCTTGCGGGAGTCAACAGAGTCCTGGAGACAATCCGCTCTTCACAGAACGAAAACCCTGATGACAATCAGATGTTCTGTCTTGTCACATTTGATGAATGCGGCACCCGTCCTGATGTGAGGGCGGTGGTCGATTGTACTCCGGTAGGGAAAGTACATGATCTTACGGCTGACGAATATTGTCCTAATGGGGCGACTCCTCTTTATGACGCCATCGGAGTGTCGGTTACAGCACTTGAGAAACTTGTCCGGGAAGGGGACAATGTCCTTGTAACGGTGATTACGGACGGATACGAGAACTCGTCCGTCATCTACAACGCCTCTTCCATAAAGGAAATGGTTGATTCGCTCTCGGCCAAAGGCTGGGTCTTCACCTATATCGGAGCCAATCAGGAATCCGACAAGGAGGCCGGTGTCCTCGGTATCCACGCGACCATGGATTTCCTGGTGACGGGGGACGGAGCCGATATCATGTGGGACAAGATGCGGTCAGGAGCCCGGCAGTATTATAAGAAGGTCAGGGCGCAGAGGTACTCCGGCACTGCGGTTGACTTCGAGGACGATTTCTTCGGAGAGAAAAGCTCCCTTTCGAGAGTGACTCCCGGGGTGATAGAGGATCTTGCTGACAACCAGGTTTTCGTATTCGGATCGAATGCCGACGGAAATCATGCGCTCGGATACTCCTCCCGCCTCGCTATGAGCAAGTTCGGAGCGGTAATGGGACAAGCGGAAGGACTTCAGGGAAAAAGCTACGCCATCCCGGTGGGTGGAGTCTCAAGGTCGGAGGCTTTTGTCGCGGTGGAGCGCTTCATCAGGTTTGCGGATGCACATCCCGAGCTTACCTTCTTTGTCACCGAAGTGGGATGCGGCGGAGCCGGTTATTCCGAGGCGGAGATGGCGAAGATGTTCGCTTACGCCAACAGTCTTCCCAATGTCTATCTTCCCGCTTCGTTCTGGAGATTCCTCGGATACAAGTTCGGACGCTAGTCCCCTGGTTCAGTGAAGGTACGGCCTTCGGGCCGTTTACCTTTCCGGAAAAACGACATTATTATATGGAGACGGTCAGAAAGACGTCAATACAAAAACAGGTTCACAAAACAACACAAAACACACAGAAAAAGAGTATGCCAAGAACATTCCACCTCACTTTCAACAAAGAATCCGACGGAGCATGGTACATCGAATTCCCCGGCTATCCCTTCTCCCATCACAACCTCATGATGGTGAGCGGAGCCGACCACCTCTGCGACTATGTCGCAAGGAAAGAAGGACATCCACTCAAGGCGGTAGTCGATGTGACTCTGGGGGACAATACCCTCGAAGGCAAGAGGCCGGTCATCACGATGGAGAGATACGACGTCGGTTACGGGGCTTCATACAACTGCTTCGATTCCTTGGGATGTACTCCCGAAGTTGACATCGGAGGCCGCTCCGTCGACATCCCTACAGCATGGCTCTGCCCCGTCACTCTTCTGGTACTTTTCCAGTATCCCTCGAAGATCAATATCTTCATCCCGGATGGAGAAAGGGGGAACTGAGACTTCCGATAAAAAATAAAGAAGGATAATAGAGGAGAGAAGAATTGACGGAGTATAAACTTGTCGGCTGACAATAAAACAATCCGATACATGAAAACAAGCGTGAAACATTTTCTGCGGATAGTGCTGCTGCTACTGGTACTGGGAACAGGCAATCTGATTTACTATGTCTTCGCCGGACAGAAGGTTTCTGCAGAGAAACTTCAGAAAGGGGAAGATCTCAGCATCTATGAGTGCCTAAGCGTCTATAAGATGCACATGGCCGTATGGTCCCTCGGTTGGCCGTTGGCTCCCCAGGCCGCGCGGGAATGTTTCATGCTTCATTTTCTGGTGAAAAAGGATACGGTCAAAGTTCACGGAAAGATCGATTCCCCGAAAATCCGCAGCGCCATCGCTTCCCTTGGATACGAGGGCCAGTCCATCAGGGTAGCATGGAATGGAAACGAAGCTTATGCTCTTAAGAGTCCGGAGCACAAGGCGGCCATCGCCGTCAATCCCTGCAACGTTACGAGGGGGAAGAATCTTTCCGATGACGGATCATCCTACGAAGTGGCGATAGCCTCTTCGATGCAGTATCCGAAGTGGTCATCGACCTCTTTCGATTTGGGAGGGGTGACGATCCATGTTCAGGAAGGACTTTTCCGGTATCTCCAGGACAGGGGATGGCTCAGTTGCTTTGTGGCCTCTTATTCATCAAGGAACTGAAAAAGTCTGTAGGGCGTTTCCCAAATCAGGGGATTCGATTCTACATTCTCCGCAGAGGGGGAATTTCACCAAAACAATTCCTTTCTTCAGATTCTTCAGAAAAAAGCAACCATTCAGGAGTATATGAAGGTATAACCCGATCAAGCCACATGATAGATTTCACAGTTGTAAAGATGCCCGGACCAAAGGGCAGAAGCAAGGATCGCCCCGGTCTTGCGAGAGTCGACATGGAAGAACTTTCGTATTACATGGAAGGTGATCCGATCCCCGGAGAAAAGTGCTCCACGGATGTAGGATGCTCTTCAGAAAAAGAGACCTATCCGACCTACAAGACCGCTTTGAAGGCCCTCAGAATGAGGAACGCCAACGGCCAGAAGACGAAGGTGATCTACCGGTGCCCCGAGTGCGGATGCTATCACCTTACTACCAAGGACGGAACTTTCCACCACAAAGTGAGGCAAAGACCCTATGACCGGTCGAAAGAGAAGCGGTTCGGACTGAAGAAAGTGCAGGCGGCGGAAGGCGGAAAGGTAAAGATGAACTCAGGAGGGTTCGCGATGAAGCGCTACTCCAACGAGAGGAATAAAGAACAACTTAGGCTGAAGACTTCGGCCTGAACGGCCAAGGCGGTGAGACCCCCGACTCATCGGGGGTTCTTCTCCGCTTCACTTCGTTTGAAATAAAGTCCCTTTGGAGGATTCATATTATCCATCGGCGGTGAAAACAAAAGGAATAAATACTACAACATAGAATACAGGGATGCATAATCACAATCGGGCGATGAGAAATTTATTGATTCTGACGGTTTGCTGCGTGACCATTTTTTCATGCGGAGGTTCTCCGAAAAAGGCGGAATACAGGTCTTTTGACCTTCTTGAGAAAGAGTTCATCGAGGTGGCGATAGACTCTGCGACTTCATGGGAACAGGTGACTGCGTTGGCGTATCCGTTCGCTGACAGCTTGAGGGAGGCTGCATTGGACGAAAATAATACCCATCGGAGGATCAAGGCTCAGCGGTCCGGATACTTGACTATCGAACTCTTGAGTGAGAAGTACACGCATCTCAGTGATTCCGGCAGGGAAGTGAACCAAGAAGACGTTTCGAATATTTTTTGGAAATTCTCCGACCAGTTGATGGAATGGTTCCTTTCAGATGAGGAAGAAATGCCTCACCTTTTCAGGGACCACTATTATGTCTCTCACAAGGATTCGGAAAAACGCACAGAAGGATATTTCCATCTGATGGCGACCCTTCCTACGGAATCTGTGCCTGAACCTGCGCTCCACATCTTCTACCCTGAATCGGCTGAGGACTATCCTCATGTCTTCTTCACCGATTATGAAGAAGGTGTAGAGGTGGATGATGTGGATTCCCTTGTTGAAGCTGAACTTGTGAACTGGTCACCGAAGGATTCGGTGGAGGAAGGGTATCCGATGTACGCCGTCACCGCCCCTTCCGCTGTGGAAATGATGCTCCAATATGATACGATGTTCCTGATGTTCAAAAGCGGTCCATCCGCAGACGGATCTTCCGATGAAATCGAAACGGCACGCGTTCCGCTTGAGCCCTTCCAAAAACTGTGGAAAGAATCGGTGCGATGACAAGTGTATGAATGACTGAACTTTGAAATGATTCTTGCTATGAACGAAAAAGCGATCGGATACATTGGCTCATCCTTCCTCGTAGGAGGGATTGCGTGCCTTGTAATGGTACTTGGAAAACTTTTCGGGAATCCGTTCCTGTTCGGTTCCCTGTATATCCCGGGTTTTCGATTTACGGTCGGGCTTTGTTTCCCGATTCTGTTCGCATGGACAGGCATGCTGCTTCGAAGCCTGTCAGATCCCAAAGTCCCGGTAAAAATCTTTATCGGTTTAGCGGGAGCGCTATGCTTTTTTCTGTACGGAAGCCTTTTTGAAGGTTACAGCTATTGGTGGAAACAGGGGCCGCTGCTATACATCATGTCGCTCTGTGCGGGATACCTGGTCAACTCGGATTCCGAAGTAGGGAATTCGGGAGGCAAGAATAAAGGATGGTATACGCTTTCCCTTGGACTTCTGTCCGTATTCTGTTTTTCGGCTGTGACGCTCGCTGTCCAGAGACTTGACCGTGATGCGATGCTCCCTCAGTACGAGGACATGAGACTCTTGCTTTTGGAAGTGCTGAAATACTCGGAAGCGGCGATTGTGATTCTGACGGTCCATTTCATCAGGGAATTCTCATTTTCCGAGCTCGCCCGGACAATAGGCGGAAACAAGGTCTTCAGGTGGATTGCTGCATTCGCTATAGTTGCTTCTTTCGCTTGGGAACTTTTTGATATGATTGATTGGGGACGTCATTTTCTTATGAACAGCCTTCAGATTCTTGCCCAGCCATTCACATGGTATCTCATTTACGTCGCGGTGAGATACCGTTCCATTCAATCCGGAAATGATGGCAGTGAAAAGAAGGTTTCACCATGGAAGGAACCTTTCCTCTTGAAATGAAATTGCTGAACAGCCCACTGACAGGTAAACCGATGAAGGTCGTTTATGAACCAAAAACGATGAAGTATCGTGGTGAGAAGTACGATTGTATTTGTGCTTCGTTCCGTGATGACGACAGTGACGAAAGCTTCACCACTACGGAAAGCGATAGCGTTTGGTACAATCAGGTGACGAATCAGTATCGAGAAAAGCATGGGATTCCTTACCAGGATGAGATCATTGCACTCAGAAAGAGGTACGGAGTGAGTGCTGCCAAGATGGCGCTTATTCTTGGGTTCGGCACCAATCAGTATAGACTCTATGAGGAAGGTGAGGTCCCAAGTGAAAGCAACGGAAAGATGATTCGTAGTGCGATGAACCCGAAGGTGTTTCTGGATTTGGTCAGAAGCTCAAAAAATCAGCTTACGGAGCGCGAGTTATCGAAGATAACCACCCAGGTTGAGGCAGTGGTTGCCCAATCTAAGGATTGGAACGATGAGCAGTGGGAAACAAGGAGGTTGTTCCGCACGGGTCGAGGTCTTGCCAACGGCTTTGCTCAATTGTCGGTGAGAAGACTGAATAACCTGCTGCTATATGTGTTGGGACGGATGGGCGAGACGTTCCAAACCAAAATGAACAAGGTTCTTTTTTACATCGATTTCCTGTCTTACCGTGAGAGGGGATTCGCAATTTCTGGATTGGCTTATCAGGCAATTGATTTCGGACCGGTTCCGCAGCACTGGGACAGGATTTACAGCGCTTTCGATGAAGTGCAAGAAAGGTTGCGGCTTGTAAATGGTCAGGAATGTATTTCACTGATGGCATGTGGCAATGCTGACATGAGTGACTTTTCTGATGCTGAGATGGCTGTGATTGACGAAGTTTGCAGTAAACTTCGCGATATGACCTCACGTGCGGTGTCGGAACTCAGCCATGAAGAGAGCGCATGGAAAGAACATGTGGGAAAACCTGAGACCATTCCGTTCAGTGAGGCGTTCTCACTGGTAGGGGTGTAGAATTTCCAGATCGGTCACACGGTCAACAGTCAGCGACGCATAAAGAGTGATGTTGACAGAAAGCTTCTTCCTTTTTCTTGTATGATTCCGGAAGTGGGATTGCGCAGAGGTTGTGCTATTATCTCTTTAGGCTGTTTGCCTCTTGCGAAAAGAGACGTGAACGAGGCTTCTGAAACCTGGTCATAAAAAGCTATATGGCCGGGTGAATTTGTCGGAAAACCCTTGTATATGTTGGATTTTGTCGAATTTGAGCACAAACTATGCAAGAATTCGACAAATATTGGCGTTTCTTGACCCCTGTCCTGCTCAAGTAGACGGGCTCAATAATCTCTCCCCTCTCCCGAGTAGAGACAAAACAAGCAGTCAGTCATTCCAGTTCGGAAAACATAGAATGACTGACTGCATATTTACGAAGAACGGACCCCTTCTCTATCAACCTGAAGTCAAGTCTGAAAGGACCGACCCTATTTTGCTATTCGGTTTGACCCTTAATGATTATGATCGGCTTGGCCAGTTGAGGCCTTTCGCGTTCAACATAATTCCTGCGGGTGGCTTCGTTTGTCTTGGCGTTGGGCGAAGACTTCTGGAGGTTTATGGCATCATATGCCACGAAATCTTCAAAGTTGTATTCCCAATCAGCTCCGTATGCGAGCTTGTGGATACGATACCAGATGGCTTCTCTTGACGGCGCATTGAAGCCGGTGTCCTCGGACTTCATGATACTTGTTTCCGTCGGCCTCCAAACTCCGAAGCGGTATGCCGCAAGACCGCCCTCGTATGCTCCGATCTTTTCTGTAGAGTATCTGGAATCCACGATGAAGCGGGACCATAGGATAGTCTCAAGGTCTGAAGTCGAATCTACATTCCTGCTCCAACCTTTGGTGTGCTCGAAAGCGAGTTGGTCAATGGACGCATCGTTTATCGCTCCACCTCCTTCGGGATAATATTCATCCATGAGTTTCGCGAATCCGTGACCGCCCATTTCGTGGGTCAGCACCATTTTGAAGTCGTTCGATCCCATGCTGCATTTGGGTACCCATGAGACAGAACTTCCGCTTCCATAATCCTCTCCTACAGTCGCGTCCATCATCATGTTGCAGATTCCGCCGTACGCTTCGCTGTTCATCAAGACAGCTATCGTGCATTCGTTGATGTCATGATCTCCGATGGCCTTTTGGGCGTAACTTAAGGCTGTGTCGGAATTGCCGGGGATGGGGTTGCCACCTTCTTCAGGAATTGAAGAACCGAAAGCCGTTTCCACATTACCGATGAATCCTTCATTCTTAGACACGGCTTCAACGTAATATACATTGAAGAAGTCACGGAAGCTCTTGTAAGGCTCCTCCGAGAAGATGGCTTCTGCGCCAAGACGCATTTGTGTATCATATGTCCCGTCCGCGATGAGCCTGTCAGAATATCCGTCACCCATGAATACGAGGTCGATACCCTTTCCTTGGGTTGCAGTCTGGATTGTAACGACATTTCCGTCCCTGGAATAGTCGGTGGATTCATAGAGGTCGGGATCCGTAACTTCTTCTCCGAACCATTCTTCGACGAATGACCTGAAGTTATGGAATCCGGATACAAGGTGAGAGTATACCACCCTTCCTTCCTTGTCCATAACGGTCAATCCGGGTGAATAGGTGAACTCGCAATCCTTCGGATAATTCGGCACGTCATCGATCGTGTTGCCAGAGTGGGACTCATGGTTGTAGATGCAGATCTTCCAATCAATCCCGTATCTGTCCAGAAGAGAGGTTGCCGGGGCAAAGTTCATATCCGCATCATAATTCAGCTCAGCCCACCAGTTGATAAGGTCCAATCCCTTGTCTTTGAAACTGTCATACGTGCGATAGATGTCCGTCCCCGAAATGATGTACGGGGAAATTGGACACCATGTCGCCGTCGTAAGTATTGCCGTAAGCTCATTCTTCGCGAATTCCGCTGAAGAATAGGTGCTTCCGTCCTCGAGTTTCCATGTGAAATCAGGGCATTTCGGCCTTGCCTGAGATATGTCAAATGAGTTGCCGGTTATTATGTTGCCCCAGCACTTGTCCCAGAGTGTAGTGTTCTCGAAAGCCGCCGGAATTATGCCGGAAAGTTTGTTGTCTTTAGTGCAGAGTATCTCCAATGTCGGGATCGAGAGAACCTCGGCAGGGATGTTTCCCTCAAGTTGATTGCTGTTGAGGTAGATGTCCTTTACCTTCTGGAGGTTCTTTATGGAAGGGGAAATGGAACCGGTGAAGTCGTTTTCCCTCAGATTCAGATATGTGAGATTCCGGCATGAATAAAGTTCATCAGGAATATTCCCCGAGAAGAGATTGTCGTTGACATTGAGGTAAGCAATGGAGGAGAGGTCCCCTATTTCAGAGGGGAGACTTCCCGACAGCTTGTTCTGATTCAGTTTGAGGGAAATCAGCTGGGTGAGATCTCCTATACTTGCGGGCAATTCCCCGCTGAGGGAGTTGGCGGAAACGTCCAATGTTACGAGATCGGTCAGGGAACCTATTGTGCCGGGGAGGGAAGTGAAGGAATTCAGCCCCAGATTGAGGTTCTTCAGACTTGTAAGGTTGCCGATTTCGGGAGGAATCGCACCGGACAGGTAATTGTCGTACAGATTCAATTCCACCAGAGCGGTAAGGTTTCCGATTTTCGCTGACAGGGAACCTTCAAGTCCGGGTCCCGTTCCCTCTCCGTATACCAATTGGTCTCCACTCAGATCAAGGGTTTCAAGGTGAGTACACTCGTACAGCTCTTCCGGAATGGAGCCCTTGATGCTGTTGCGGGCAAGATTCAAGTTCGTCAAGTGGCTGAAAACTCCGATATCCGAAGGAATGCTTCCCTCCAGACCGTTGTATTCGAGGTTTATGCTTGCGACATGGCCTAGCTCCGTTGCGTCGGTCACCCCGATTCCGTACCATTCGCCGAGCGGCTCATCGGTGCACCAGTTGGTGTTATTCTTCCAATTGTCACCGCCCAGGGCTTCGTACAGTGCGATGAGAGCCTCCCTTTCAACGTCGATTTCCTCTTCCTCCGAGTCGAAATCTATGACGTAATTCTTCATGATCGCCCTTTGGATCGAAACGGGTTTCGTGGTCTTTTTGTACATGTAGGCCCAACTCTTTTCTCCGTTGTCCCACAGTATGTGACTCTTTATGATCGGATGCATCGTGAATCCCTTCCCGAAAGTCATCGGAGGCAGGACGAAATACACGTCGAAGGTTTCTCCTTCGCCGAGGTGCATCTCGTTGTAGAATATCTGCAGCGAATCGGTGACGTTCTTGTCCAATGAGAAGACGGGAGTCTCGTCTGAGAGGTTCACGCTTCCCCTTCCGTTTATCGGCTCCTCAAGGTTCCCGGTCATGGCGAATCCGAGAATATCCCTGGCGCCTTTGAATGTGCAGTGAAGTATGCCGCAGGTCTGCCTGAATCCGAATTCTGTCCCTGAGCTCTTTGCGACCATGGGCAATTTGACCGCGGGGTCGGTTCCGGGCTCCGGAAGGTCGAAATGGAGATTCATACGGTCCGAAGGATCGTATACGGAATCATCATAAGGGTAGAAGGCATAGAATGTGCTGCCGGTTACGTCATCCCCCATGAAAACGGCCTTTCCGTCATTGTCCTTTCCGGCGTAGGTGTACTGGACAACGTCCTGGGAATCGCTGAAGACTCCTATCACATCACCTTCGGCCCATGCGATCTCGTTCCCGTTCTCAAGATGGGCGCGGGTGGAGGGACCGTCTTCCATGTGAACGGTTATACGGTTGATCGTCCTTTCATTTCCCTGGAAAGCGGCTTCTTCCCTTACGCAACCTCCGAGGATAAGGAGGGCGGAAGCCAGACAGTATATGTATTTGAATTGTTTCATGACTATATCCATTTTTACCATTCACCGTTCTCGTTTCCGAAATTCTCATTCCCGTCACCGTTCACGCTGCTCTTGACTGTGACCGAACAGGTGGCGCTGAGCCGACCGTCCGCGGTTTTGGCGGTAATGGTGGCGCTTCCTTTGGCGATGGCGGTCACCTTTCCGTCGGAGACTGTGACGATACTGGTGTCTGAAGAAGTCCAGATGACACTCTTGTCGAATGCGTCATCCGGTTTGACGGTAGCCTTGAGAGTCGTGCTCTGACCGCATACCATATCAAGAACAGTCTTGTCCAGGGTTATTGATTCAGGGGCGACTACGACTTCAATCTGGCACGTGGCGGATTTTTCGCCGGCTTGGGCCGTAATTGTCGCGGTTCCTTTACCGCGGGCCGTTACCGTTCCGGTCCAGTCGACAAAAGCGATGGATTCATCGGAAGAGGACCAATTGACGACTGCGTCAGTGGCATCCGATGGCGAAACTGTGGCATTGAGGGCGAGGGTCTCTCCGACGGAAAGCCTGGCGCTTGTCCTGTCAAGAGTCACGCTTTCGACCGGTTGGACTACGGTCACGTTGCATCCGGTGAAGAAGATTCCGTTCTTGGAAACGTTGATCCTTGCGAATCCTTGTGAGAGAGCCGTTATCCAGCCGTCCGGACTCACCGAGAGTATGGCGGGATCGCTCACCATCCAATCAAGTGTCTTGTCCGTCGCATTCTCCGGCAGAATCTTGGGATCGAGGAAGAACTTGTCCCCGACATTGAGAGTGACTTCTTCGGCGGCCAATTGGACCGATGTCACGGGAATGACGGGATTCACCGTTATCGTGCAGCTGGCCGTCAATGTATTGGCTTCCCAAGAGCTTCCTTCCTCCACGAAATATGGACTGATGCTGCAGGTGACGGTCGCTTGACCCGCGCTGTAGGCAAAGACCGTCCCTTCATTGTCAACCGATGCTACTGCGTCGTCGGAAGATGACCATGTCATTGTATACTCCGCATCGGAAGGTTTGACGATGGCCATGATGCTGGAGGACTCGCCTTCAGTCATGGTGACGGATGTCTTGTCCAGGGACAGGGACTCAAACGGAAGTTTGACCCTTATCTCGCAGGTGGCGGAGACTCCGTCAGCCTCGGCCGTGATAGTGGCTTCTCCCGCACCTGTTCCGGTGACCTTTCCGTTACTGTCCACTGAAGCTACGGAGGCGTTGGAGGAAGTCCAGCTGATGGTTCGCACGGTTGCGTTTGAAGGGTAGATTGTAGCATTGAGGGTGTATGAACCACCCTTGTTGAGGTGAAGGGACTTCTTGTCAAGGCTGACGCTTGTGACAGGTATCACGTTCTTAGAAACGGTAACAAGGCATGAGGCTGATTTCCCGCCTGCGGATGCGGTAATTGTCGCTGTTCCTTCGGACAGGGCCGTTACTTGTCCATCGTTCACTTCGGCGACCGTCGGATCGGAAGAAGCCCAGGTGACGGCCTTGTCGGTTGCGTTGTCCGGAGAGACTGTGGCGCTGAGGTATCCGGTTTCGCCTTCGTTCAGTGCCAATGATGTGCTGCTCAGGGAAACGCTCTCGACCGGAATGATGTTTTTGGAGACTGTTACGAGGCAAGTGGCCTTGAAGTCTCCTGATGAAGCTGTGATGGTGGCCGATCCCTCGCTTATGGCAAGGACTTTCCCTTCGGAAACTCTGGCTATCGAAGGATCCGAACTGGTCCAAGTGACGGTTTTGTCAGTGGCGTTGTCGGGTTTGACCGTTGCGGTGAGGGTGGCGGATTCGCCTTCCTTGAGTTCCAATGACGTGCGGTCGAGAGTGATGCTGACGACAGGAATCACGTTCTTCGAGACCGTCAGATGGCAGGATGCCGATTTGTTCCCTGCACTGGCCGTTATGACGGCTTCCCCTTCCCTGAGGGCCGTCACCTGCCCGTCGGACACTTTGGCGACCGTCGGATCGGATGAGGTCCAAGTGACGGTCTTGTCGGTAGCGTCGTCGGGCTTCACTGTCGCGGTGAGAACAGTGGATTCGCCTTCCTTCAGAGAAAGTGACGTCTTGTCGAGAGTTACGCTGGTGACAGCGATGACATTCTTCGAGACCGTGACTTTGCATGTGGCGGACTTCTCTCCTGCAGAGGCGGTTATTGTGGCTTCCCCTTCCTTGATGGCGGTCACTTTGCCGTCTGCTACGGAAACGATGTCGGGATCGGATGAGGTCCAGATGACGGTCTTGTCGGTAGCGTCGTCGGGCTTCACGGTCGCTGTAAGGACAGTGGATTCCCCTTCCTTGAGGGCGATGGAAGTCTTGTCAAGAGTTATGTCGGTGACAGCGATGACATTCTTCGAGACCGTGACTTTGCATGTGGCTGACTTCTCTCCTGCGGTGGCGGTTATCGTCGCTTCCCCTTCCTTGATGGCGGTTACTTTGCCGTCGGCTACGGAAGCGATGTCGGGATTGGAGGAAGACCAGGTGACGGTCTTGTCGGTAGCGTCGTCGGGCTTCACTGTCGCGGTTAGAACAGTGGATTCGCCTTCTTTGAGGGCGATCGAGGTCTTGTCGATGGAGACGCTTACAACGGGAACGACGTTCTTTGATACGGAAACATGGCAGAAAGCTGATTTGTTGCCTGCTGTAGCTGTAATTGTGGCTTCTCCTTCCTTGAGAGCCGTCACCTGTCCATCGGATACTTTCACGATTGACGGGTCTGAGGAAATCCACGTTACGGTCTTGTCTGTCGCGTTGTCAGGTTTCACTGTCGCGGTGAGAACAGTGGATTCACCTTCCTTGAGAGAGAGGGAAGTCTTGTCAAGAGTTATGTCGGTGACAACGATGACATTCTTCGAGACGGTGACTTTACAGGTGGCTGACTTCTCTCCGGCGGTGGCTGTAATTGTAGCTTCCCCTTCCTTGATGGCGGTAACTTTGCCGTCAGCTACGGAAGCGATGTCGGGATTGGAGGAGGTCCACGAAACGGTCTTGTCTGTCGCGTTGTCGGGCTTCACCGTTGCGGTAAGGACTGAAGATTCCCCTTCCTTGAGGGCGATGGAAGTCTTGTCAAGAGTTATGTCGGTGACAGCGATGACATTCTTCGAGACGGTGACTTTGCAGGTGGCGGACTTCTCTCCTGCAGAGGCGGTTATCGTCGCTTCCCCTTCCTTGATGGCGGTAACTTTGCCGTCAGCTACGGAAGCGATGTCGGGATTGGAGGAGGTCCATGTAACTGTCTTGTCTGTCGCGTTGTCGGGCTTCACTGTCGCGGTAAGGACAGTGGATTCACCTTCCTTGAGGGCGATGGAAGACTTGTCAAGAGTTATGTCGGTGACAGCGATGATATTCTTCGAGACGGTTACTTTACAGGTGGCGGACTTCTCTCCTGCAGAGGCGGTTATTGTCGCTTCCCCTTCCTTGATGGCGGTCACTTTGCCGTCAGCTACGGAAGCGATGTCGGGATTGGAGGAAGTCCAAGAAACTGTCTTGTCTGTCGCGTTGTCTGGCTTCACTGTCGCGGTGAGAACTGCGGACTCTCCTTCTTTGAGAGAGAGGGATGTCTTGTCCAGTTTCACTTCCGATACCGTAACCGTTGATGGCGCCTTGCCTTCTTGGGTTACGAAGAAAGACTTGCTTACGGTACCTCCGCAGGTTATCGTCACTTTGGCTTGACGCTCGTTGGGGGTCTCGTTCGATTTGACGGTTATGGTCATCGTAACGTTTCCGGCGGGTCCTGAAGTCGGCTGGATGTTGATCCAATCGACTGCTTTGGTTTCGGTGACGGTAGCGGACCAACTGTCCGTTGTTGAGAAAAGCACAGTTGAACTCCCTGAAGAAGGATCCATCTTCAGACCGCTTGAGAATACGGCTGAACTTTGCGGGGAGACGTTTATCTGCGGAATTGTTTCCTTTTCCGGTTTGCCGCAGGTCTGCAGCAGCAAAAGAAGGAAAACCGAAAAAAGCGGTAATAGTTTTTTAGTGAATCGCATATTAATGTGGTTATTGGGCTGAAACAAATTATTGTCGCCGCGCCTTCACGGGACAATAATGACAAAGTCAAATAAGGACAACCTGAACGCCGATATCCTTCAGAAATCCTTTCGGGAATGTTTTCCGAAGGTGAAAGGAGAAGAAAGCACAGGCGTTCGTAGTGACCTTAGACTTTTGATTCAGTCAAAGATAATCAATCCGTCCGTTTTCCCTATTCACGAATTTGGATTTTTTTTCTCCGAATTGTGTTTACCTTCTGAAAAAAGCCACATTATTTTGCGTATATGTTACACAAAAATTGTTTTGAGATGAAGAAAGTGGTAGTTTTCAAAGTTGAAAATGTGCTCGTAGGAGAGTATGATGAGAGGAGAGTGGATGAGGGGAATGGAAGGAAGATGGTGAGAAGAATTGTGGGGGATGAGGTTTTTGGAAGGGAGTTTATGAAGGAGGGGAAGAGAGGAGAGAGGGTTGTGATGAGTTTTGGAGAGATGAGGGAGAAGGTGTCTGAGTTGAGGAAGAGGGATGAGGTTCTCGGTGAAGAGATTGAGAAGAGGATGGATGAGTGGGAGAGGAGAAGGGAAGAGAGGTTGGAAGAAATGAGGAGAGGATATGTGGAGGAGAAGTTTGAGAAGAGAGGAGTGAGAGGAAGGGAGGATCTTCTGGTCCTGGAGAAGATTCTGTCGGTGAAGGGAGGAAGGATGGTTTTTGTGAGTGGGGAGAGAAAAGTGAGGGTTGAGAATCTTCTCAGGAAGAATGGTCTGGAAAGATTTGAGGTGGAGAAGGATATGGATTTCTTGAAGGGGGAGAATGAGGAGGATGTGGTGGTGTTCGGAAAGGTGAAGGATATGAAGGATTTGTGGGGTAAGGTAGGGCTTAGAAGAGCTTAAGCTTTCCGGTCTTCGGGAGGATTGATAATCCGGGAGGGAGGGATTCCTTTCCGGATTATCCTGGCATTATTTTCCCCCTGCAAGAATATCGCCCGTCTCAGAGTCTTCAGGGCTTGTTTTTTGCATATTCTTCTGGCATGGACAATAGATTTTGGAGCCTTTCGGAAGAAGGGCATCTTCAGATAAGGGAAGGATTCGTTTTCTCCCAAAAGATAAGGAACGAGTTTTTTGACCTTAGGGACAAAGTGCTTTCCGCGGAAGTCGGGGAGGGAACAGTTTCTCTTCCGGACGGGTGTATGGAGTATTTCTCTTCTATGGAGAGGGTCAGCCTGCCTTCAACTCTTCTCTCGATAGGGAAGAACGCTTTCGAATCCTGTTCATCCCTCCGGGAAATCATCCTTCCGCCTTCACTCCGCTCAATCGGTCAGTTCGCCTTCCATGAATGCTACGCTCTGGAAAAGATCCACATCCCCGCATCTGTCGATTCGGTCGATGAATTGGGGATTTATGTGGGCGAAGGGAAGTTGAAAGAAATTACGGTTGAGGAGGGTAATCCTTCCTTCGTTTCGGTTGACGGCGTCCTCTTCACGAAGGATATGACCGAGCTTATCCTTTATCCATGCTGCAGCAGAAGAAGGGTGTACAGGATTCCGGGGTCGGTGAAGGTCATACGTGACAGCGCATTCTCGTATGCCAAGTATCTCCATAGGGTGGAGATTCCTTCCTGTCTTGAAAGGATGGAAAGCGGCGCTTTCTCTTTCTGTCCGAGGATAGAATCCCTTTCGTTCCCGGAGACTCTGGAAGGGATTCCGTCGTACGCTTTCTTCTGCTGTGAGGCCCTCACTTCGCTCAGACTTCCTTCAAAGGTAGAGTACCTCGGCTATGAGTCGATCTGCAACTGTTCATCCCTTAGGGAAGTCACTCTTCCGGTGGGATTCACGATGGTGGATTATGCCGCCATCGCCGGGAATCCGCTGATCGGGGAACTCGTCATTCCCGAAGGCGTCACGGAGATAAACAACAGCGGCTTCATAGACAATACAGGGCTAAAGAAGATCACCCTTCCTTCCACGCTGGAGTCGATCTGGGAGAAAGCTTTCAAGGGATGCTCTTCCCTTGAGGAAATAACCATCCCCGAAAAGGTCAGTTACATAAGCGATGATGTTTTTGACGGATGCTCGTCGCTTCGGAGAATCCGCATGGAATCATCCCTCGTGAAGGGAAATTATTTCGCACCGAAGGGGGCCAGAGTGCTGCGGAAGCGTAGCGGTGGGGGAAGCGGAATGTGATGCGCCCTCGTCGTACCGTAATTCTTCACTGAAAAGGAGGGATTTCTAGCATTCCCCCTTACTTTGGGACCCTTGTATTTTCAGTAGAAAAAACTAAACGTCTTCTTCTCCAGGATTGAAATTGTCAAAAAATTGTTTTGCGCCTTCCTCCAATTCCTTGATTTCCTGATACATGAAATGGCATGTCCAGTCATAGAACGGTATAGCGGTACTATAGTTTGGGTCATCTTTGAATTTAAGGGTTTTGTAATACTTGATAAGGCTCTCGTCTTCAGAAGTATCGGCGGCAAATAAAAACAAATATTGGCACCCGACATGTTTGGTGACCTCTTTAACAATTGGTACGATGAATCTCCAAAAGACAATTGCGCCAAATCGAGGAAAAAAATTCAACGAGTCAAGATAATCTCTTTCATTCTCGTTTACACAAAATTGGACGATTTCCAAACCGGAAAAAGTCTGCCCGACTCTTTGAAGATTCCCGGTGTATGATTCTTCAAGATCCTTGATAGCTTTATTGTCCTTTTTACTGATCTTCTGTAATTCCGCTTTTGAAATGCCTTTGTTTATTCTGACATGTTCTTTTATTTCATGAATGATTCTAAGGTCTTCTTCTCCAGTTTCGGGATCATTTTCAATTTCGTCGAAGTATCGGATGAGGTTGCCAATGAGCTCCAGTTGCCCATTTTCGAAAAAATGATCATAGAGTTGTCCGCATTTCAAGGAAAAATAAAATAAGATGTCACCCTTTGGGTTCTTGATCAAGTAATAAGCATTCTTTCCTTCTTCATCGTCTTCGAAAGCCTCGGACTGTAATGTGTTTGTCAGACTTTCGTTCCTTAAATTTCGGAAGTTTGAAACTAGCCGTAAATTGTGGATATCACTTGACAAACGCTCTATCTTGAGAGTGTCAAGAATTTCGGATTGCTTATTAGTTATGCGGGGCATTCGATTCTATGATTTTCAGTTTTTTGAGGAAAAACCGTCTTTGTCTTATTCTTTCAGCGTCGACTATGATGTCGGCAAGCTCGATCAAGACATCGGAGTTGACCCCAGGAGGGATTCCGGTTCTGGCCTTTTTCCAACAGTATTCATCGTGGGTGATGGCACTTAGACTCCAAGAATCGGTGCCTGCGTATTTGTCGAAAACAGCATCAAAAACGCAGAGGTATTTGGAAATCTCATCTTCAGATGGCAAATTAACCAGTTTGTCTTCCTTGTACAGAGCCCTGATTTCAATTATTACCGGTCCGTATTTCCAAGCACGAAATGCCGTATCAAACAAAGGTTGTCTCAATTGGATAAGAGATTCCCTTTGGGAGAAATACAACAGTTTGTGCAGTTTCATTTCATCGATACGTTTCCCGAATTGTTTCAAATACCGATCGGATATGTATGAGGCCGCTTCAATAACATCCATAATGCCTTAGGATTTTTACAAAGATACAAATCACAAGTGACTTTTCCAATTCACTTTCGAAAGGAATAACATTGAAAGGCGTAATTGATTGTCAAAAGGTTTTCTTAAAAACAAGCAATACACCGTTACCGGAAAACTTGTTCCATTTCCGCCTTCAAACCGCATCTTATTTTCCGCTCCGTACAAATATTTTCCGCTACGTCCAATTCTGACCCCGGTTGGATTTTCCGGTGATTGACTTTGGAAATATTCTGTTTATTTTTGATTGGAAAAACACCGCAAACACAAAAACCACATATGATGAAATTGAGAAATATTTTCTTCGCATCCTGCGCACTTCTCGCCGTGGGTTGCACCGGTCAGAAGTTCTCCATGGTCTCCACCATGGAAAACAACCCCTGGGTTGAAAATTCTGTCTATGACGAGAGCCTTCCCGGCACTGCCGAGACTCTTACCGTGAACCTCGATGACGAGGGACAGACGATAAAAGGATTCGGAGTGTGCTTCAGCGAGCTCTCGCACCGCGCCCTTTCCAAGCTCTCCAAAGAGGATTACGACAAGGTGATGACCGAACTCTTCGCCCCCAATGTGGGAGCTTCCTTCACCATCTGCCGTATGCCGATCGGATCCTCCGACTTCGGACTGAAGTATTATTCATTCGACGACTATCCCGGTGATTTCGCGATGGAGCATTTCTCCATTGACAACGACAAGGCCACCCTAATACCTCTCATCAAGGACGCTCTCGCCAAGAATCCTTCACTCAAGGTCTGGGGCTCACCTTGGGCTCCTCCCCAGTGGATGAAGGTAAACCAGCACTACGCATCCCGCCCCATGACGAACCGCATGATGGGAATGGGACAGCGCCGTCCCGGTGCCGGTGCTCCCGGACAGAGGCCTCCTCAGGGTGCTCCCGGACAGATGCCTCCTCAGGGTGCTCCCGGAGCTCAGCGTCCTCCCCAGGCGGGCAGCATGGCAAATATTCCCGCCACCACCGCGGCTGAACCTTCCTTCCGTGCAGTTGCCGCACGCAAACGCCTCGAGCTTGACAATCTCATCCGTGACAACGGTCTCACCATGGAAGGCATGATGAGGGAAGGACAGGATTCATTCATCCAGGAAGACAAATACTTCGAGGCTTATGCCCTGTATTTCAAGAAATACGTCCAGGCTTACCGTGAGCAGGGAATCGACATCTTCATGGTGATGCCTCAGAACGAGTTCAACTCGGCCCAGAACTTCCCCTCATGTACCTGGACCGCAAAGGGTCTGGCCAACTTCCTCCACTATCTCGTACCTGCGATGAAGGAAGAGAACGTTGACGTCTACTTCGGAACAGTCGAAAGGGCCAACCGTGCACTCGTCGACACCATCCTCACCGATCCTCTGATCGGAAAGGACATCAAGGGAGTCTCCTTCCAGTGGGCCGGCAAGGACGCCCTTCCCCTCATCCACGAGAGCTATCCCGAACTCACTATGGTTCAGAGCGAGCAGCAGTGCTTCAACGGAGCCAACAGCTGGGCTGATTTCATGTCGGCATGGGATCTTCTCAAGCATAACATGGACAACGGCGTAGCCATCTACGACTACTGGAACCTCGCCCTCTTCGACGGAGAGGTCAGCACCTGGGGATGGCAGCAGAACTCCCTGGTGAGCGTTGACTACGAAACCGGAGCTCTCAAGTTCAACTACGAGTTCTACGAGATGAAGCACATCAGCCACTACGTCAAGCCCGGTGCCGTGTATCTCGGAACGACCGGATCGATGAGCGAGGCAATGGCTTTCCGCAATCCTGACGGAAGCATCGCCATATTGGTCGCGGAGAAGAACGGAGAGGCCAAGAACCTCACAATTACGGCGGGAAAGAAGACCGTTTCGGTCAACATCCCCGCCAACAGCGTGAGCACGATCCTCATCTAGCGTAAGGCTATTCTGGCACAACACACATAAACATTGATTGGTCCGCGGCTGTCCCGTTCATTCCGGGGTGGCCGCATTCCTTTTTCGTCCCTTCGGGGGGCGAAGCGGATGTTTCGGAGGCCCAAAACCGCAAAATTCTCCCTTCTGGAGCGGGAAATGCGGGATTTTGCTATATATTTGCGATAATCAATTGAAAAAAGAACCAGATGAAAAAACTCAATCTCTTTCTCTGCGTCGCGGCCC
>JAFUFP010000033.1 GCA_017469845.1 Bacteroidales bacterium
ATCATTTTCAATGACTTATAAAAATATTATTATCAAGAATGTTACTCAAATCATCAATTTTTTTCACCGGGCCGACGGCCAAGCCGGTCGTGCCTTATCTATCGTCTTCTGACAGTATCAAGACTTTTTAAAGTGGACTCAGAAATAGAGCCATTGAGCGCACGCATAAGACTTCTGCTTACCGAAAAATCATAGTGCGCAGCAATTCTTTTGAAATCGGACCAACCGGATTCGGTTTGATAACGTTTGACAGATTGTGCAGGAACTTCTAACGTAAAATTATCTTTTGCAACGCCATCAAATGCTCCAGACTGAATAATTGGCGGTTCGATTGCTGCAGAAATAATACTACTTATGTAAAAGCAGTTTTGAAAAGCAGAAGTGCCTATTGATTGTAGTGTAGAAGGCAACCTTAAAGATTTGATATTTCTGCAAGCTAAGAAAGAACTTGTCCCGATACTTACAACACCTTCTGGTATTTCCATATGTGTCATAATTGAATAATTGCTAGAGAATGCGGAAGATCCTATATTTCTTAGGCTCGACGGTAACCGCACAGACGAGAAATCATTATTACTAAAGGAAGCCAATGGTAATTCAATAATACCTTCTGGAACAATCAGTTCTCCAGAAAAGTGGCAACCACTGAAGCACCTCTCACCAATCTCTTGAACATTGTTCAGAATTAAAGAACCGGTAAAGGTAGTACCCGCAAAAGTAGATTGTTCCAACCGCGTTATCTTCTCAGGGATAATCAAATCGCCTTGAAATGCCCCGGCAGAAGAAAATGCATAATTGACTATTGTCTCAAGATTGTCAGGAAGGTGAAGGTATCCAGATAAAGAACAAGAGTAGAAAGCACGTTCACCTATATATTCTACAGAATTTGGGAGGTTCAATGAACCGGACAAGTTCTTACACTCTCTGAATGCTTCGTAGCCTATGTATGTTAATCCTTCGGGAAATAATACTGAACCAATCATAGTTAGGGCAAATGCACCTGCCTTAATTTCAATTACATTGTTGGGCAATATTAAAGTTCCTGCTAATAAGGTCCCTGAAAAAGCACTAGATTCTATAATGGAAACAGACTCCGGAAAGACAAATTTCACCAAAGATTTTTTATTATAAAAAGCGTTAACAGGTATCTTAAAATCAATACTCTCCAAACTTGCCTCCTTCATATTCACCGCCTCAAGTATCGCCATATTATCCCTCATGAAATAGAAGTCATCAGCATTAACATTTCCAGTCACTTTCAGATTTCTGATCTTATCTGGATTCTTACCGGCAGCAGTGATGAGTTCACCAAGAGTTCCCGGAGTCTCAACATTCACAACGAAATACTGTCTCGCCTCTCCGCCATGAGTATTGAGGTCCTCCTTCCAGTCGGAAATCTGAGATTCCGCAAGTTCAAGTTCATATTCTCCTGTCGGAGTCTTCTTCTTGATGTTGATTGTGACATTAAGCATCTTACCCTGCTGGTATGCAACACTCTCGCTCTGTTTGAATGAGTATGAGACACCGTTCACAGTGATAGCAAACAACTGTACACCTGCTTCAACTGTCTGAGGGATTGCTACGGCGCGGAAAGATCCATCCGTCTGAGGGCACATCACGATTCCGTCAAGCTGAGGAGATCCAACGGGAGTGACACTACCATTGGAGTAATCGATAGTGGCCTTCCTTGTTGTATTGGTAAGGATAACGCCCTTTTCAAGAGAAGCGTACTCTCCTTCCCCGAATCCGGTTCCTTCATTTAGGGTCACCTGTACACCTGCCATCCTATGAGATAGAGGAATCTGCACCCTAGATTCAGAAGGGGTGATGTTTTCAGCCTTTCCCCATAACCAGTCAGAGGCTTCATATCCAGAAAGGGACGTTGAGGTTGCAGCAGCACTTTGATCTTTCTTCACTTCAAAGTTCGCCTCATTCACATCGGAGATTTCTCCCTGATAAGGATAATACAGATACAGATCAACGTTGGTGTTGACGTTCTTGTAATAAACAGGCCTTACGGGATTCCATTTGTAATTTGGTTCATCGAAGATGTACTTCACGTTGTCGGCCTGATTACCTTCACTGACCAGAGTCCCTGCAATAGTGTTGTTCTCAAGGTAATTGACCGCATAAAGACCGACCGCATCCTTGTCCACGAAACCTGCGGCTGTGGCTTTGGTCGCCTCCTGGTTAATTGAGCCGTCAATGTTGAGCGGGATAAGTTCTTCGCCATCCTCAACGATCGGTTCAAATACCTGCTCCTTTGCACATGACCATACGAGCGAGGTCATTGCAAGAACAGTTAGCAAACGATTGATTTTCATGTTGTGATTATAAGATTATTCCGGTTATTGTTATGTGTTATGATTGTGTGAGAGCTAGTCTGCATCTCCACCTATGTTTCCGCCATCACCCCAGTCTTCAACAATAAGGCCCATGCTCTGGGGGACCTGAGTCCATGATGTACATCCGAGACCATTGATCGTATTTTTCGCATAGACCTTGGAAGGTGTCTTCTTGCATTGGAATTCAGCCTTGGAAGAATTTAGGGCACTGACCGTAATCTCGACACCCTGCAAATCAACCGGAGCCACCATCAAATAAACATAGAACTGCTGATTGGCAGTGACCGTGACTTTATCAAGGTCGATCACCATCTGATTACTATGTTTTGTGGGGACAATAACAGGTTCTGCTGAGGTAAGGTCATAATACCCTTCCGTCGTGAATGCTTCGCTAGGAGCTGTTACCGCCAACTTTGTATATGTTCCAGCCGGCAATATACATCTGATTTCAAGTAGGCTTCCAAGATGCTTGTAAGAGAAATTGACACTACCGGTTGATGAAGACGATCCTGGTGTATACATGAAATAAAATGGACCGATATGATCCGAACGTGTGGTTCCTACTTGTTTTTGACCCACATACGATACCGGTATCATGTTCCGTTTCAGATACATGTTTCCTATGAATGGATAGTAGCTATAATATGTCGAAGACGGTTTGAGAGCCCAACCTCCACCATCAAATGAGACACTGGTCGCCCCTGCTTCCGAAGACAGTGCGAAGTAAACCTGAGATCCGGTATCGGGATAAATACCAACGGTATCCTTATCAGCCCAAACAATCGTCACATTGTCATCTTGGACACTCGTCTTAGTCTCATTCTCGTCCCTCTGGTCTACCATCGGAGAGATTGAGAATGTCACAGATTCAACGTCTTCCCGTACAACAGGAACACGTTTCTCACAGCCGACGACAAGAAAAACTATACCGACGGCAACGAGCAAATTAGGATTTTTCATAAGGAAATGGCTTAATTAATCTTCCCCTCCATATCCAGGCTGATCGATTTCACCAGACGCGTCAATCATTACTGCCTCGATTTCAAATTCGATCAAACGAGCTTTGGGTTCTTTGTATGCTATTTTTTCCATGACCCTATATGATTTTCAGTTAAGCCGCCAATTCCCAGAAACGGCAATATGTTCTTTCCCCAAAGAGGCAGGGAACTGATAATACCTCCATTTTAAAACAATCAAATGTCGGCATCACGCCAGGAGGCTCAAAATCCATTTAAGTCCACTTGGAACTCCTGAAGAGAACTATTCGCTCATCCAACAGGTCTGCATCAATTGGGGAAAACAGCTATGGGGATTTGCATCAAAGACTGGTTTCGCAAATCCCCTAAAAACTAAGACTTCTTTTCGCCGGTTTTTCTTGATTCTCTCCTGTACTATTACTTTGAAGAGAATTACGTTTCAGACTTAATCTCCCGAGAAAGTCCACTGCTTGATTTCAGAATAGACATCGCACGACCCTGTGCTATATCCGTCATGCGGTTTGATGACGACATACACCTGGAATTCATAAGTCACACCGGGATCCAGATTGTACATGGTAGCTTCGGCCACGAATGGAGATGTTTGGGTGACTTCTATTTTCTGAAGAGCGGTTCCCTTCTTTCCGAACAAGAAACCTACTTCTGTAACATCATCCGGGAAAGATGAGAAATACAGGCTCTTCATGTGACACTTCGCGCTTGATCCTCCGATGTACGTGTCAAGGACTTTCGTGACATTCCGGCTTCCTGAAGAGGGGTCGTATTTCTGAATGTACGAAGTGTTGTGATCCCCGGTATAATAATAGGGGTCCGAGCTGTCATAAAAAGCATTGTAGAAGTATTCCGTATCGGGATCCAAGTCAACGCCCAGGGGACCGGTATACCCGAAGGTGTTCCCCTCAGAATTGACATAATTTGCGTGCAGTTCCTCCATCCAGAAATTGTTCCCCGACCCGAACAGGAATCCGAAAAGACCTCTTACATATGAATCCAATTCTCCCACAAAACACACGTTGCCGGTATGAGCGTTGTAGTAATTCTCGACTCTTACGTAACTATCAGCGACAGCGTCTCTGGGGACAGTCCATTTCATCACATCCGAGTTGAAAGTTTCACCATCTGATACAATGACGGCCTGATATACATACTCTTCACCCGGTTTGAAGTCTGACGCAACCCCTACAAACATATGCCACCTGTCGTCGGCTTCATAATAATTATCTCCATCATATCTTTCAAGAGGAGAGCCGTTCTTACCGAAGAGGAAATATGCATCTTCGACGCTGTCTCTCGAAGGGGCCTGGAAATAGCATGTCATATCCAACCTCCCATACAAGTAGTCACAGTAGATTTCTTCTATATAAGCCATCTTCCGGTAATCCGGAACAGTCCACTCATAGAGTTTGGACCTATACTCATAATCGCCTTTGACTATGTATGCCTGAATATAGTATCTTTCTCCTGGAGCCAAGTTGACAATATCATAGTCTGCGGCGAAAGATTCGTTCCCAATCTTCTCACCTAAGATTCTATTCGACGTAAAATCCCCCGTAGAACCTATGACATAGAATCCGAACGAGTCAACCCCCGAAAGGGACTCCACTTCAGACAGAAGTTGACAGACCGAGCCATGGTTTCTGTCCCACTTGGCTTCCACGTTCACGAAGTCGGAAAACGCCGGTGAAATCCATGTACTCTCTTCGGATTCGAAGATCTCACCTCCGACTTTCATCCTCCCCCTGAAACTGTATATCGTCTCCGGGGCAAGTCCCGTAAGGAATGCTTCGAACTCATTGTCTGAAACAATTTTTCCTTCGATCATATTCTCGGAACTGAAGCCGGCAATACTGTATGTGAACCACACGGACTCGATCAAACCGGGATTGGATGAAAGGTATTTGCAGCGGATGAAACATCCTCCTTCGGTTTCTTCGACAGAAATGCCGCCAATCTGTATCGTGGAAGAAATGTAATCCGAAGGGATGGACCAGGTTTTCGCCTCGGAGCGGATTTCTTCCCCACCCTTGACTATGTATGCAAGGTAAGAGTAATCGGTATTGAGAGATACAGCGTCAACGTCAGCTTCGAAGACATTGGTTCCGGTCTTTTTCCCTTCATATCTCGTCAATGAACCTTTTCCGAACATGAATCCGAAAGATTCGATATCCTCGAAACTATTCACCTGACATGTAAGATGACAGGAGAAATTCGTGTCATCCCATTCAGCCTTCACATAAACGAAATCAGTATCACCAGGGTTGTCAGGATTATCAGGATTATCAGGATTGTCGGGATTGTCGGGATTGTCGGGATTGTCGGGATTGTCGGGATTGTCGGGATTATCGGGGTTATCAGGATTGTCGGGGTTATCAGGATTATCGGAATCTCCTGTACCATTTGACGGCTTTGAAGGCGCCTCCCAAATCATTTTGGAGGACGTGACTTCAGAAGAGCCGTTGCTGATGTAAGCCTGGAAAGTGTAAATGGTGCCGGGAGAATACTGCGTAACTTTCGCTTCAAAGACATTGTCCGAAACGAAGGTCCCCTCAAGCTTTTCCATTTCATCTTTTCCGAACAGGAATCCGCAGGATTTGACATTGACGGAAGAAGACACCTCGCATCTTAAGACGCATCCATAAGAAGTATGCTCCGCCGTGAGATTCACGAACGAAGGCATCACGAAACCTTCCGGTTCGGGATCCCTTTGGCAGGATACCATAGCTATCGGCAAAACAAGCAGAAGGAGCACGGACAGTGCAGATAAAATGGATACAAGTTTCTTCACGACAAGTTTTTCTTACATGGGCAAAAATACACATAAGTTGCGAAATACCCCATCTCTCCCCCGCAGAAATGTCCAAATACTCCCTATCCCCTCTCCCCGATTCCCGCAAAATCTCCCATCTCATTGCAAATACCCGATTTATCGCTATCTTTGGCTACTGATTTCCCCCGCATAAGCCACTGGCGAAGCAGTGGCAAGAACAACACTATTCAAGGAAACAAATACTTCTGATCGCATATGACCTCATCTCATCTCCACCGGGTCTTGAGAATCCTCTCCTGCGTCCTTCTCGGGATTATATTCTTTGGATGCTCGGAACTCACTTCTCCCTCTCCTGATCCCGCTCCAGGGCCTGACCCGAATCCAGGTCCCACTCCTACACCTCCACCATCCACCGAGGAAATCGTCTCAGAACGCCACTTCCGGGGCGCTGATGAAGATAATGACGGAACCTTCTCCATCGAAATGGACGAGAAGACGATCTACGTCCGTGAAGACATCGGTTCCACCCTGAAAGGCTATGACGAGGAAAAAGGTATCATCACCTTCGGAAACACCGAAGCTCTGGAGAAGCTCAATGTCAAGGTCGGAGACTATCTCTACTCAACCGACAGGACTGAGACTT
This sequence comes from Bacteroidales bacterium, assembly GCA_017469845.1. GTDB lineage: Bacteria > Bacteroidota > Bacteroidia > Bacteroidales > UBA932 > Cryptobacteroides. The sequence goes on from JAFUFP010000033.1 coordinate 6,754, forward strand.
TCCCCAACGGATACTGTTTCCAGGTGACCGGCATAAAAACAACGAAAGCCTCCGACGGCGGCTCATCCGGTGCAGGTTCAGCCATCGGAACTGAACTGAGCGTAGACCCCGCTTATCTGACTGACGTCATCGACTATTTCAACGGCAAAGTCGGGATTGACTGGCAGAATCTGGACGAATCCAGAATCACTGCATACGAGTTCGATGGTCTTCCTGACTTCAAACACATAAGCGATCAGATTGTGGACGAGGCCCTGTTCAAGAAGCGTCCTCTTGGAGACGGTTTCAAGATAAAACCCGGCTTCAGGAAGACTACAATCGAGTACACGATTTGGGAGAACGGGGACGGTAAAGATTGGGAGCTCGACCCCCGGCACGCGCACATGAAACTTGCGGTTGTAGCTACCCTCAATCATGATATCAAAGACCCTTTGATCCAAATCAACCGCGGTGATTTCCTTCTCGATGTCGATTCCGAATTCGGGGCGACCCTCTCGTTGCAGTTCAGCATTGACGGGGAGAACTTGAACATGGAGAAATTGACCAAAGAACAGAGAAGAGCATTCCTCAAGGAGTTCGAAAAGGACCAGGAAAGGGTTCTCGGCCGCCAGATAAGGCTTGCACATATCGAGCTTCCGTCCATGCCCGCCAAGGTCATCATCAATCCGAACCTGGATCTTCTGTGGGATTTCAGGATAGACAAGATCGGAGGACAGTTCAAGTTCACGGTCGGCTATACCGGAGCCATATTCAACCTCCACTACGAGCGTGAAAGCAAGGGCTCCGAAAAACTCGTGGACAACAAACTGTTCACCCAGAAACAGGAAGCCGAATGGGTGCTTGACGTTGAAGGTGAACTTGAAGGGGAAGTATCCACAGGTCCGATGGTATGCTTCTCCATCGAAATTCCCGCAATGATGTACACCGGCAATTACAAGACCGTGCACGACTGGCAAAACTACAAAGGCCGCTTCATGCCATCTTTTGTCGGAGCATACGTGGAGTTCATGCTCAGCGGCTCTTTCAAACTGATCGCGAATTATGACCTTCTGAGCAAGAGCCTTTTCACGAAATTCATCCTCTCTCTGAAAGCGAAGCTTAACTTCGGTGTCGAGTATCTGCTGGGGTTCAGCAAACTACTCATCGGCCACGAGTCGAAATCCGTCAACCTCAAGGAATCCGATTGGGGCACATACGAATACACCATCGAAGAGACCAACGTCGGAGAATACTGCGTTTCTCCCGAAGTCGGTTCATTCATTCCGGAAGGAGATCCCGTCACCCTACAATGGGGAACGACCCGCGAGGAAGGCAATAAGATCGTATACACCATATTCATGGGCAATACCGAAGACAATATGCCTGTTCTGAAATACAACTGCAAAGCCGATGAAAGATACCAGTACGACGGAGAGAAACCACTCTCTCCAGGCAAATATTACTGGTATGTGGTCGGGACCTATCCCAACGGGGATAAAGTCGAAAGCGAAACATGGTTCTTCACCGTAGGGAATTCTTCCCAGGAAGTGCAGTACCTGCGTGCGATAGACCTTGAACTCCCCAGCGGATTGACATGGGGAGACCGCAACATTGACGCCGCCTACAATTCAGACCACGGGCAGTTCTACCAGTGGGGATCGACCACTTCTGTCACCGGCAAAGCCTTCTGGGACAATTACAAATGGTCCAACAGCGACGGAACCCAGATGAAGAAATACAATTTCGACGACTGTCTGATGGTACTCCAAAGTGAGGACGATCCCGCTGTCGCGAACACCGACAGAACCGGATGGAGAACCCCGACGAAGGAAGAATGGGAAGAACTGAGGGCCTATTGTTCCTGGACCCTCTCCGAGAGGAACGGTGTTCCCGGATACATCGTCAAGAATGACAGCAACGGGGCTTACATATTCCTTCCCATCCAGACCAAATACATCGGCAAGGATGGTGAACTCTCTTCCGACGGAGGCTTGTATTGGAGCGCCTCCAGAAGCAACGGAGACAACCCGTACGTGGCCTCCGCGGTGAAAGTTTCATCCTCAGCCAAGGCCACGGAAATGTCCCAACCCCGTTACCTTGGTCTGATGGTTCGTCCCGTATTCACGGGGAACATGATTCCCGGAATGCAGCTCTCCGAAACCACCCTTGATTTCGGAGAAGTTGCGCAATCAACGGAAAAGTCAATTGTTCTCTCGGTCAAGAACATCGGGAATGCGACAATGTACTTCACCCCCGCAAGCATCACTTCTCCGTTCACCTGCAAGCAGTACATGACGACAATCAGCCTTGATCCCGCAGGAACGGCGTTTCTGAACATCACCTTCGCCCCAGGAGAAGTCAAGGACTACGAAGGGGTTCTTCTCATCAGCTCCAACGCGGCCGGAGGAACTCACAAAGTGACCCTAAAGGGAAAGGGCGTAACGAAGAATGACGGAGGCATAGATGATGTGCCCGGAGAAAACCTCTAAAAAGCGTAAACCATGGAAAAGAGAAACATTTCAATACTGGCGTTTGCGCTTTCAGCCTTCGCTCTGTGCACCCTTTCATGCAGGACAACAGAAACCGAGTTTGTCCCGGGACAAGGGAACGAAACAATGATTTCAGCATCGTTCAATCAGGACGATGACACAAAGGTATCACTCAGCGCTTCGGAAGGAAATCTCGACCTTCTTTCCAAATGGACAGGCGGTGACATGCTCGACGTATACGTGGGCGGAGAACTCGCCAAAAGGAATATTCCCCTGCAGAACATTTCTGAAGACGGAAGGAGCGCATATTTCGGTGTGAACCTTTCAACGGACATTTTCCCGGGAACGCCCCAAATGCTGTGCATCAGCACCGAAGCGAATCCGGTCATGGAAAACGGGAAGGTCTTCGCCAACGCATCAATCGTAAGGTCTCCCCTATCCTCTTACCGTCCACCGGTATATGCCATGGACAAGATTCCTGAAAAAGACCGCATGAATATCGCATTCCGGTTCAGGCACTATCTCGCTTACGAAGTTCTGCATGTGAAGAACATTTCCGACAAGGAGATCAGTTTCTCCCTCAACGGATACAACACCAACGGCAGTTCCTGGTACAAGAGCAAAGGAGCGGTATCCCTGACCGACGGGGAATTCAAAGTTGACTCAAAAGCTACAGAGGAACCGATACAAAAGAGTGAAGCCGTCACCATCCCGCCATCGGGTTCGGACATCATCATATCCGGATACATTCCGAACGGACTGAAGATGAACCAGGCCAAAATAGTCGCCGAGATCGACGGAACGGACATCACTTCCTCCAACACCAAATCTTCCGACGTCACGATGCAGGTGGGACATGCATATCACCTTTATGTGACCTGGGACGGACAAGAACTCAAGTTCAGCGACGTTGAGGACAAAGTGACGACCGGACAAGCCAAGGACATCCGCAGGACGTATGCGGTCATTCCCGTATCCGTCCAGACGGAACATCAGATCGTGGAATGCGGCATAGTCTACTCTGCTTCGAATGCCGACCCGAAAGTAGGCAGCGACGGATGTACAGTAATCCAATCACAATACGCCAGCGGAGAATTCAACACGGCGATTACCGGCCTCAAAGCCTCAACCGGATACTACGTCCGCGGTTACGCCAAGATAAGCAAAAATGGATCTTCGGAAGTGCTTTGGGGCAATGTCACGAGATTCACCACCTCGGACAAGAACGGAGACAATATCGTTCTCGAGCGCAAATACTACGTAAACAGCAGCGCCAACGGAAGCTATGCCAACCAGAGCTTCTCGCTCGTTTTCGATGACGATCAGTCCATCAGGGTAGGTTACTACAACAATACCTACGACGGTAAGAACGGAGTTTATCTGTACTGTAACGGCAAAGAGTGGTATCTGCATCCGAGGATTGTCGGAGAATGGGTCGAAGAGAAGCTCATCGTAACCCCTTCCGGTGAAATCAGCTATTACTCGAACGGCGAACTTGTCGGAGAAAATGTCTTCGAGAACTTCGACCTCAGTGAAACAGAAGGATTCTATGTCCAGATGTCACCTTCCGGTTGGTATACCGGACATGAGCATTTCATGGATGACTTCAAACTGACGACGCCATTAAGGACCATTTCCGATGACTTCAACAACGGAAGCATGGACCTGTCGTTCTGGGAAAAGCCCAAATTCGCCAACTCCGCCTATGTCGAAGACAGCGTACTGAAGACTTTCCAGAGAGCCCAGGACAATGACAACACCATAAAAAGCAAGCACATCTCCCTCAAGAACGAAAAAGAAACCGCCCAGATCGAAGACAGCAGAAGAATCGTATTGCAAAGAAAGTACTATGTCACCAGCACCGCCAACGGAAGCTATGCCAACCAATCCTTCACGCTGAAATTCGACAACGATCAGGGATTCTCAATGGGATATATAAACAACACCTATGACGGTCGCAATGGCGTATACATGTTCCAGGGAGACCAGGTCTGCTACATCCAACCCCGCATCTCGGAAAAATGGACCAGCGAAACGATAATAGTCACATTCAGCGGCAAGGTCAAGTATTATTCCGACGGGAAATTGATCACGGAGAGAGTATTCACCGGATTGGACCTGGAGGATGCCACATCCTTCATAATGAACATGAGCGCATCCGGTTGGTACACCGGACATCATCACTATATGGATGACCTCAGGATAAGGACTCCTTACCTTGCCTTCAAGGACAATTTCGATGAAGGAATGGACCTCTCGATATGGGAGAAACCGCCTTTCGCCGATGCCGCCTACACTGACCAGGGAGCATTGAAAGTATTCCAGAACCGCACCGACACTAATCAGAGCATCAATAGCAAGGCCATACCGCTTACTGACGGAGTCGTCTTCCCCGAGCCGATTGATGACAGGGAAATTACTGTCCAAAGGAAATACTACGTCACAAGCAGTGCCAACGGAAGTTACGCCAACCAGTCGTTCTCGCTGAATTTCGACAACGAAAAGGCCTTCTCCATCGGCTATATAAACAACACCTATGACGGGCGCAATGGAGTATACATGTTCTTCGGGAACCAAGTCTGCTATATCCAGCCCCGTATGACCGAGCAGTGGGTCAATGAGAAGATCGTAGTCACTTACACCGGTAAGATCAAGTACTACACCAACGGTGAGCTTGTTGCGGAAAGGGTATTCCCCGAGTTCGACATTGAGGACGCTACGAACTTCTACCTGAGGATGTCCCCTTCCGGCTGGTATACCGGCCATCGGCAATATATGGACGATCTGGTGGTGAAGACACCGTACATCGAGTTCGGAGACAATTTCGACAGCGGCCTCGATCTTACAATCTGGGAGAAGCCGCCATACGCTGACGCCGCCTTCGTGGACGAAGGAGCGCTGAAGGTTTTCCAGAACCGTACCGATACGGACGTGAGCATACGAAGCAAAGACATACCCGTCCTGGATGGATTCAACTTCCCCGACATGGGAGACGACAAGCGTATCATCATCCAGAGAAAATACTACGTCACAAGCAGCGCCAACGGAAGTTACGCCAACCAGTCGTTCTCGCTGAATTTCGACAACGGCAAGAGCGTATCATTCGGATACATAAACAACACCTATGACGGACGTAACGGTGTGTATGTCTTCAGCGGTGACCAGGTAAGTTATCTGCAGCCACGCTTCACGGATGAATGGGTCAGCGAAACAATCATCGTCACATACACAGGAATTGTCAAATATTACGCCAATGGGGCACTGGTCGGAGAGAAGGTATTCCCTGACCTTAACCTCGAAGATGCGACAGACTTCTACCTGAATATGGCTCCTTCAGGATGGTATACGGGACATCAGCAATACATGGATGACCTCAGGGTGAGAACTCCTTTCCTCTCGTTCAGTGATGATTTTGACGATGGGCTGGATCTTTCCATCTGGGAGAAACCGCCGTTCGCCGATGCGGCATTCGTAGATGATGGAGCACTGAAGGTCTACCAGAACCGTTCCGACACTGACCAGAGCATCTCCAGCAAGCATATCCCTCTTACCGAAGGGGTTGAATTTCCCGTAGCGGTGGACCAGCGTGAAATCGTCCTCGAAAGGAAGTATTTCGTCACAAGCACCGCCAACGGAAGCTATGCCAACCAATCGTTCTCGTTGAGTTTCGACAACGGCAAGAGTGTATCCGTCGGTTATATCAACAACACCTATGACGGACGGAATGGAGTGTATGTTTTCAGCGGGAACCAGGTAAGCTATCTCCAGCCCCGTCATACCGACGAGTGGGTTAAAGAGAAGATTGTCGTAACATACGGAGGAAAGGTCAAGTATTACGCCAACGGCGAACTGGTCGGAGAGAAGGTTTTCCCGGATCTGAACCTTATGGATGCGACCTCTTTCACGATAAACATGGCTCCCTCCGGATGGTATACCGGACATCAACAACATATGGACGACCTCAAGGTAACTACTCCATATCTATTCGTTCAGCGACAATTTCGACAACGGAATGAATCTGTCCATCTGGGAAAGACCTCCTTTCGCCGATGCCGCTTTCGTGGATCAGGGTGTGATGAAGGTATTCCAAAACCGGTCAGACACGGACCAGAGCATCACCAGTAAGCCAATCCCTCTCACCTCGGGATCCGCTTTCCCTGTCCCGGTCGACGAGCGTCAGATCGTGATGGAGAGGAAATACTTCATTACAAGTACTGCCAACGGCAGCTACGCGAACCAATCCATCGGCTTAGTCTTCGATGATGGGAAAGGTGTTTCTGTAGGTTATATCAACAACACCTATGACGGGCGCTACGGCATTTACATATTCTGCGGAGACCAGGCATGTTACATCGGGCCTCGCATAACAGATGAATGGGTAAGCGAGAAGATCACAGTATCCTACAGCGGAAAGGTACGATGCTACACGAACGGAGTACTCACCGGAGAAAGGGTATTCCCCAACTTCGACATAACCGGCAAAACCAGCGTACAGACCGACATGTCTCCTTCCGGATGGTATACCGGACACCAGCATTTCATGGATGATTTCTCACTGAGGACGATGTCAGGAGGTCTCGTGGACAGTTTCGACGGGAGTTCCCTCAACACTTCCAAGTGGGAAGAACCGGCCAATCCTGACGGAGTCTTTGTTGAAGACGGAGTGGTCAAGACCTTCCAGCTGAGATCAGACCAGGATTTCCACCTGAGGAGTGTACCCGTAAAGCTGTAAAAAACAGTAAGCCGGACATCACGCCAACGGAAATGTCATCCGGCCTGTAGAGCCGTGACCATACGCATACACCAACGTGAGGCATTTCCCGATGCCGACGTTTCATAAGAATTCCCCGCAACCCTCTACTCGTGAGAAAAGTTGCGGGGAATGTCTTTATTGCGCCGGTCTCATATCTACACCTTCTCCAGCTTCGCCAATTTCCGGAGGAGCACTTTGTCCCCTTCCGGGAAAGTTACGGTCAGTTTCTCTCCGTCCACTGACTTCACTGTCCCCTCACCGAATTTCGGATGCCTGACCTTCATTCCAGGAGTGAATTCATCTTCCACGGAAGCATTGGCTTCGGCCGATGCCACGGACTGGATTCCGTCATCTCCATACACGGGATAGGTTCCATCGATGTAGGCCTTTATGAGGCATGCATGGGAAAGAGGAGAAGAACCGTCTTCGACATCAGGATTGGTGTTATAATCCAAAAGGATAAGCGTCTTGTCACGGGAAATTGCGCGAAGTTTCTCGACCTGAAGGATAGCCTTATTCTCCAGGACCCATCTGTATGTGGGCACATAGATGAGTTTACGGGCAGTTATGTATCCAAGCCTTTCCTGTCCTCCCACTCCTTTTCTGTGGCCGAGAGGCTTTCCGAACTTCCGGACCGTTCTTTTTATGTCCTTCATCGTGGAATTGCGGAACATCGCCGTATCGATATCGGCAGTTTCGAAGGTCTTCAATCCCTGCCATATACCTTCCACGCTCATTGCAGTCCATCCCGGTGAAAACGGGACAGGTATTCCTCCATGAGGGTAGAAAGGACTTAGCCTTACAAGGTCATCAGTGGCATGTGAAGTGACATCACATATGACCGCATCCGGATACTCCTTTTTCAGTTTGTCAAGGCTGCACCTTTTGGATTTTACGATGATCATATCAAAATTCAGATTTGCGGATTACTTTGTTCCGTTTCGGGAAATCTTCGGGCATTCATACTCCACTCCCCCGTGAAACGTCACTTTCATATTATACCCGAGACAGTGAGATAATTTCCGTTCGAAGGTGGAAAATATTCTTGCCGAAGGAACACAGCTTACTCCAAAAAAGGATGTCCCCCACTGCCCAATCCGAAGAAGGACATAAGGAGGACAAGCATACTGTTTCCAAGTCAAGGCAGGGACTAATTCTCAGTTCCCAACGACTCTTTGACTCCGTTGATGAAAGAAGATGCTCCGTCAATGGCGTCCTTCACGGCCTTTCCGGCGGCATTGATTCCCTGCTTCACCAGAATACCGGAATAGCGTCCAATAGCTTTGTTTATCTTTTCCTTCTGCTCCTGTGTATAAGAGTCAATGTTGGCCTGATACTCATTTACAAGAGCTTCGTACTGCTTAAGGGACTTGTCCCAATCCTCCTGGGAGTATGATTCACATTTGGCTTCGGTTTTCTCGACGAAGCTTTCGATCCTGTTGTCCAGCGGTGCGCTGCACCCCCAAACGAATGCGGCCACAAGAGCGGTCGCAACAATAAGTGCTATTCTTTTCATTTCTATTTGTTTAAAGAATCTTTTCCTAAAAAACAAACTGTTTGGTCACCTTAAATGGAGACCATGGCGTCAGAACTCCAGCTGGAATCCTCTCCTCTTCAATTCGTCGTAATTATCCTTGTTGAAACGGTACTTGATAGGTGTACGTGTGCCGTTCCTCGGAGTACCGTCATCAACCTCATCGAGTATCCCCAGATGTTTCATCTTGTTGGCGAAGTTGCGCCTGTCGAACTTCGTCTCGAGGATGGATTCATACAGGTTCTGGAGCTGAGGAAGAGTGAACACTTCCGGCAGCAGTTCGAATCCCACCGGCTCGAAATGTATATCCCGTTTCAAGCGCATGAACGCCGCCCTCAGGATCTGGTCATGATCGAAAGCCAATGAAGGGATGTCACCCAAATTGTACCATTCAGCCTTCTCGGCGTCGGTGTCGCCCTCCACCTCGGTAAGTTTCACAAGAGCGTAATGCGCTATCGTTATCACCCTTTCCCTTTCGTCACGGTTCTTTTCGCTGAAACATCCGACTTCCTTGAACTCCGAAGGACGGAGATGAAGTTTCGTTTCCTCACGGAGCTCCCTCGAGGCGGTATTCGCAATCGTCCTGTCCCTATCCACGTCCAGGAAACCTCCCGGAAGTGCCCAAGACCCGACGAAAGCATGCTTGCTAGCTTCCTTTTCCGCTCCCCTTTTGATGAGGAGAACCTTGATACTTTTCCCGTCGTATCCGAAGATGACGCAGTCGGCGGTTACGGCCGGATGGGGGTATTCGTATATGTATGTGCCTTTCTTTGCCATAATGAAGACTTCTTTGCGTAACAATCACCCAAAGATAGGCATTTTTCAGGAAAAGGGAGCAATTTTCTAGAAAAGGAACGGGGAGATGAGAGTATTGGTGGCCGAAAGATCGAGATAATGCGCCACCACGACGATCAACGCCTTGATGAGAAGATATATAAGGAGGAGATTCTCGGGATCGCTCCTTGAAAGAAGAGTCTGCGTAGGGTCCAACTGACGAAGAAGGCTTCTCTTTCCTTTCGACGGAATAGCGCAGTCAACGGCGATCGCGATCCAACCCACCAAAAGCATCCCTGCCCCTATCAATACGCTCGTGTCTTCAAGCAGAAGTCCCGAGAGGAACACAAGGAACACAACAAGAGCGGGGAAAGCGAAAGTGGATTTACGGAGACGCTTGAGTCTGAACACGTAATAGATCGACAAAAGTATACCGAACTCACACACATATCCGACGAACCCTCCCATTATCTCAGTTGAACGGAGCGTCGCCGCCCAAAGGAACTTGTAGGTGAGGATGGCGTACACTCCCGTAAGGACAATGAGAGCAGCATCGAGAGTAAGCACGGTATGCCAGGGAATGGACTTCCCGCCGAGAAGGTAGGAATCGTCGGCCGTGGGGCCGCCCGAAAGGCGACGGACTATCCTCCGCAGTGACTCTTCCTGTCCCATTTCCAGCCAGTCGATGTACTGGACGGGTGAAAGATAAAGGGCGACCGAGGGTGAATACTCTCCCCCGTCCATTCTCACCGGCAGTATCTTTTTCCCGAAATCCACCGCAGTACTGATTTCCCGGAGAGTCCAGGGTGAAGCGTTCGCATTGGCGGTCGAAAGGAAAAGGACGGTGTCGCATTCCTTTATATTCTGGGATATGACGGTAGCGAAAGTCACTCCCCCGTCAAGACCTTCACGATCGATCCAGTAGCTGATCCCTGCGGAAGAAAGGGCGGAAATGATCATGTCAAGATCACACCCGGGGATGACCTTTCCGTCATCTCCGATGTAATCCCTCTTCGAGTATGAAATGAACACCCTTGCCATCCCTGTCAACTTTTCACCAACAAATATACTCCTATTGCCCGAAACACACTGCAAAAATCGTGTCCATCCGGTCAAGCGGAACAACTTTGTGTGATTTTTACTCAAAAAGTTTGCATGTGCGGATTATTGTTTGTTAATTTGCGTAGTATTTACACAAAGAACAATATTTAAAAACAATACCGCAATGAAAAGACAACTCACTAAATTGGAGAATCTCCTCCTCAAAATCTTCATCCTCGGCATTTTGGCCCTCGTGATGCTGATTCCTCTCGCTCTTGTGAAGGGGCAGATTTCATCAAGGAATGCTTACCACGAGATATCCGTGGACGACATCACATCAAGCTGGGGAGGATCCCAGACAATACTCTCGCCGACTCTCCGCTACGGCACCGTCACCGAAAAAGTCACTTTCATAGAAAGCGGAAGCGGAAAAGAAAGGGAGAAGAAGGTGGAACTCGAAGAAGGCGACGAGACTGTCTTTCCAGCGAATGTCGACTACAGGGTCAGCGCTTCCACAGAGATTCTCCATAGGTCAGTTTTCAAAGTTCCCGTCTATACGGCAACCATCCACGTGGAAGGCTCGTTCCTTCCGGGGCACAAGTTCTCTTCCGCCCAATATGCCGACCTCTCGATCGGGATAAGTGACTTAAGGGGAATCCAGGGTGCACCGACCCTCACCATAGGCGGGAAGGGAATCCCCTTCCGCTCAAGCCGGGGAGCAATCTGCGCAAAACTCTATCCCGAAGAGATAGATTTCGGAAGCGACTCCATCTCTTTCAGCGCCGACATCCAACTCCGTGGTTCATGCTCCCTTCTTTTCGCCCCCGGGGCGGATCTTACGAACGTTACGATGAGTTCGGATTATCCGGAACCTTCTTTCACAGGTGATTTTCTGCCGGGCGAAAGAAGCGTCACACCGGAAGGCTTCTCGGCGTCCTGGACAGTGTCGCAGATCAACTGTGACTCCCTCGTTGACCCTTCATTCGGAGTCACTCTCGTTCAGAGCGTGACCGGATACAGGCAGACCGAAAGGGCCGTGAAGTACGGCCTTTTGGTGATACTTCTCGTGTTCATGGCTGGATTCGTGGTGGAGATGATTTCCGGGAAAACCATAAACCTCCTGCAGTATCTCGTGATTGGAGCTTCCCTCGTCCTTTTCTATTCCCTTCTGCTGGCGTTCTCCGAGTTCATACCCTTCGGATGGGCATACCTCATCGCGTGCGTAATGACAGTCGGAGCCCTTGTGTTCTATTTCCGCGGCATGGTGAAGTCCTCATACGCTTTTGCTATGGGAGGGCTCGTCGCGCTTGTCTACGGAATCATCTACATTCTTCTCGGAATGGAGACATTCGCTTTCCTCTCCGGAACAGTCCTTCTCTTCGCCATTCTTCTTGTTATCATGGCACTTACAAGAAAGATAAACACTACGGCGGAACTCCAGAAAGAAGAGTCTCGGCACACAATGCAATGACTGCAAGTCATGTTCTGATCAGATTTGAGGAAGTTGAAATCAGAGAGAACATCCAAAATCTTGTCCAACAATGAAATTCGTTTATGAATCTGCCCTGCTTGCGGAGATATCCGGATATCTGCTCTGCGGACCACTGCTTCTCAGAGAGCAGCCTTTCCACGTCACGCATCATGATCTCACGCTTCTTGCTGTTCACGACCCCCTGATTTTTTCATTTTTTTATAAAACTGAAGGGAGAGCTTGACGATTGAGAACGAGGGTCGTTTTCGACCCGGATCTACTCAAGTGGAACTACCTCTCCAAAACCATATGATTGCACCAACTTATTTTTTATGATTACATAATTGACGTTGTTCTTTCCATGAAAAAATGCGACATTTGCGATTGACTATGAGTCAAAAGGACATCATACAGGGAATGAAAGAGCTTGCTTCCGCCGTGCTGCCACCCGGAGCGGAAGCTCTGCTTTTCGGGTCCCGCGCCAGGGGCGACGCCCGCCCGGATTCCGACTGGGATATTCTGATCCTTATCAATGGGGATAGGGCTACCGGAGCGGATTTCGACAAATATGCCTATCCTTTTGTGAATTACGGCTGGTCCATTGGTGAGCAGGTGAATCCACTCATCTACTCCTTCTCCGACTGGGACCGTCGCAGCATCACCCCATTCTACAAGAACGTTCAATCAGAAGGAATAAGCCTATGCCGTTGACAGATGAAGAGAGGAATGCTATTGCCGTGTACCGCCCGGATAAAGCAAAAGCTGCCTCTGTCGTCATGCCACGCATACCCTCAAAGTGAATTCGTAGGCCTTTCCCAAAGGATGTTCAGCGCGGCGTTCCGGCATAAAGGTCGTAGTGCGTCCCGCATTCCGGGCATGTCCATTCCCTGTCGGAAAGAGTGAGGTCGGAGCCAGGATACCCGCAGACGGAACATGTGTCCGAGGGGAAGAACGTACCGACGCAAGAAATTTTTCTTATTTTTGCACGTTTTCCACAAAAACGGACTCGACAAAACACCGACCCTTATGGCCAAGCAGAACCAGTACCTGGAATCAAAGCCCCGTTATGAGATTCTCGACGGGCTGCGCGGCGTCGCCGCGATGATGGTGATCATCTTCCATCTTTTCGAAACCTATGCCCACGGGCAGCAGCACGTGAACCACGGATACCTTGCCGTGGACTTTTTCTTCGTCCTCTCAGGATTCGTCATCGGATACGCCTATGACGACAGATGGGACAGGATGACAACGTGGGGATTCTTCAAACGGAGACTCACCCGCCTTCACCCCCTCGTCATAATGGGAACGATAATAGGAGCATGCCTGTTCTTCTTCGGAGCGGACGCCTTCCGGAAGATAATGACATCTCCATCGTGGATGTTCTTCGTATGCCTTGTGATGGGATTCTTCATGGTGCCTACGGGACCGAAGATGGACATAAGGGGATGGAGCGAAATGAACTCATTCAACGGGCCCAACTGGACCCTCACGTTCGAGTACATCGGCAACATCCTTTACGCCTTCATTTTCCGAAGGCTCCCGACGATAGTTCTCTGCGTCCTGGCCGCCCTCGCCGCAGTTCTAACCCTCGACCTTACGATGGGATGGGATCTTTTCGGATTGTTCCCGGTTAATGAATTCACCCGACCCGACGGAACGGTGATGCACTTCGGAGGACCCCAGTATCACGTCAAGGGAGGATGGTCCCTGACGGCCCAGCAGATCTATATAGGTTTCAGCAGGCTTCTGTACCCGTTCCTTTGCGGACTCATAATTTCAAGGATTCTGCCCAAGCACAGAACCGAATCCAATCCCAGCGGAAGTCCCTTCCACGTAAGAGGAGGATTCTGGTGGGCCGCCCTCGCCCTTGTCGTCATATTCTCCGTTCCCTGCATCGGCGGAAAGGACGGCATCCCCAACGGACTTTACCAGGCGGTGATGATTCTATTCGCATTCCCTCTCATCGTACTTCTTGGAGCGGGCAGCAAGACTACCGACCCCACCAGCACCAAGATATGCAAGTTCCTCGGGGACATCTCATACCCGATCTACATCACACACTACCCTCTCATCTACATGCATATGGATTTCGCGAGGACACACGCCGACGCTCCGCTGTGGATCCATATAGCCGTATCGGCAGGAGTGTTCTTCTTCGCGATCATCATGGCATACGGAGTCTTCAAGATGTATGACGAGCCGGTCCGCAAATGGCTTACGGAGCATTGGCTCAAGGGTGAGCAGAAGCTCCCCCGTTGGCTCAAAATCACCGGCTGCACCCTTGCCGTGCTGGCGCTCTTCTCGGGTCTTTATCACACGAACAAACTGAAGTTCATGGGCCTCACCTACGAGGAGCCGACAGTCCAGACGACACGTCCTTCCCAGGGAGGCGGACAGGCTCAGAGCGCTCCCGCTCCCAAACCGGTTCCCGCTTCCGGAAGCCAGTCATCCGCCGGAGCGGATTCTTCTTCAGCGGGAAACTGACAAAGGAAACACCATAGAGCATAGGGCCCGAAGGACAAGTTTCTTCGGGTCTTTTCTTTTCAGAGGATATCGTTCTTGAAGGTCTTGCTCACCGTGATATTGTCCCCGTGCACGGAAATGGATTCCAGAAGGGCGCTGACGGTCGCCTTCACCTTATCTGAAGTGACTTTCCCGGAAAGGGACTTGTAAGGATAGTATAGGGTTGCCTTCAACCCTTCAGAGATGAGTACCTCCACCATGACCCTGTATTGCTGAGGGGTTATGCGGTACCGTAGGCCCATCTCTTCCAAGGTTCCGCCTATGAGGGCATTGGCCGTGGTGATATTCACCTCCTGAATCATCATTCTCTTGCGGAAGGCAGTTATCTCGTCTTCAGCCACTTCCCTGAAATACTCCCCCATGTGAAGCATAACGGAGGCTATCCATTCGGCGTTCTTACGGCTGAGAGGGAACCAGCCGTCCCCTTTCCTCGCTTTCACGGAGGATTTCAGGGAAGGGATGACGGTGGAAAGGCATCGTTCCACAGTGATCATATTATCCCACTGGTAGATTTCCGCGCGCATCGCCTTGCGTACTCCCCTAACGTAATATTTCACGAAATCCTCCTTGTCGGGGATGAGTCCTTCCGGGAGATCTTCCGGAAAGGGGATTTCGCGCCTGTGAGTTTTTCCCATGTCGCCGATTCTTGGTGTATACGGTTACATATACCACGATGAGAGTGATATTTTTCGGAACACGAGGAATTTTTCAGGCGACTTCCCCCAGGATGTCCCGAAGTTTCGACTTCATCTTGCTCGCTTCGACCGCCGCTCTTGAAGGGGTGGTCCCGAGAAGAGGTGCCATCTGCGAAGAATGCAGTCCTTCGCCCACAAAATTGAAAATGGTTCTCTGCCTTTCGCTGAGCTTCTCCACAGCCTTACCGAGGAGAGCCTCCATTTCAGTTTCCAGAAGGGCGGAATCGGTTCCCCGGGAATCCGCGAAACGGGCGTCCCTCTGGAAGATGCTCTCACCCTCCTCGTCGAAGTACCCTTCGTCAAGGCTCATGAATTTCCTCTTTCCCTTGTCGCACCCCTTCACGAAATCATACACTACGCTCGAAGCTATCCTGGAGATATAGGTCTTGGGAGAGGAAAGCGAAGGGTCATATGAACCCCTTAGATAGAATCTTTCGATTGTCATGGAGACCATTTCGTTGACATCGTCCTCGCAAAAACGTCTGCCAAGAGAAGAAAGACGACAAAGAACCGCCGCGCGGGCGCAAGAAAGGATAGAATTTCCGTCCATTTGAGAAATTTTTACCGTGTAACTTAAAAAACTCACGATCGCGTAATGTACCACCGTGTCCTTTCGGCTCGGTTGGTGTCCTCTCGTGCAAAGGATCTCCGGAATCCTCAGTGGATTCCCGTCGGGCACGCATTCCCGACTTTGGATGGTCAGTGACCGGACTGTCTTTCCGCAAAAATCATTCCCGAAAAAGATTCCCTTTTTGGGGTGACATGCTGACATAAGGCGCGTTCTTGTCACTTACCATTATCATATACCGCGGAAATTCTCTTTTTTTCTCCGGAAATTGAAAAAATTCCAAAAAAAATGCACTTTCCCCCGAAAACCCGCTCCGAAGACAGCGCATAAGCATATGTATACTCCCGACACGGCCGGGGAATCCGCCAAGTGAACGTAGTGCGCAAAAGCATTGCGCAATAGAGATTGTTTTCCCATATTTGCCGAAACGAAGAAAAGTATGCCCGCATCCAAGAACGCACTAATCCGCTACAGGACCATCGACCGGTGCCTCAGGAACCGCTACCGCCGGTGGACACTCGAAGATCTCATCGAAGCGTGTTCAGACGCCCTTTACGAATACGAGGGGCGTGACGAGAACGTGTCGCGCCGGACAGTCCAGATGGACATCCAGATGATGCGTTCCGACAAGTTGGGTTACAACGCCCCCATAAAAGTAGTCGACCGCAAATACTACATTTATGAGGATCCCGACTTCTCGATAACGGAGTCCCCCCTCTCGGCCCAGGACGTTGAGAAAATGGGGCAGGCCGTGAAAGTCCTGCGCCAGTTGTCCGGATTCAGGGAATTCGCCGGAATGGAGGGGATCGTGGGGCAGCTCGAAGACCTTGCACACAGCAAAAGGGAGAATACCCCTCCCGTCATCTTCTTCGACAAGAACGACCGTCTCAAGGGTCTTGAGCACATCGAGCCCATACACGGGGCCATCCTCCGGAAAAGGCCACTCAGGATGGAGTATCAGAGCTTCCGGGCAAGGAACGAATCCGCCTTCATCTTCCATCCGTACGCCTTGAAGGAATTCAACAACCGGTGGTTCGTCTTCGGAAGGAGAAAAGGTGTGGGGGCCGTCCTCAATCTCGCCCTCGACAGGATCCTATCCCTTGAGGAGGACGGTTCCACCCCCTTCATGGAAGACCCCTCCTTCGATCCCGAGAAATGGTTCTCCGACATGGTGGGAGTCACAAAGACTTCTTCCGACAAGCCTCAGAGGGTACTTCTTCTGGTTTCAAGGGAGGAGGCCCCGTACATTCTCACAAAGCCTCTTCACTCCAGCCAGAAAATGACCGAACGGCGAAAGGACGGATGCATCATCGTGGAACTCAAAGTCATCCTCAACAGGGAGCTGGTCCGTCTTCTGCTCGGCTACGCCGAAGGGATAAAGGTACTGCAACCAAGAAGGTTGGCTGCCCAGGTGAAGGAGCACCTTTCGAAGGCCGCCGACCTCTATGACGGGAATATCCCCGAAAAGGATACTGAGATTTAAAATTCCCCTCCCCCTTGCGAAAGCGCCATAAAGGAAGACCGCCCTCCCCTGAAGGAAGACGGTCCGGAAAAATATGCGAAAAAACAGGGAATTGTCATTTGACCTTCACACAGATCATATGGGTCTGGTCACGGAGAATGAGGCGTCCGCCAGAAAGAGCCATAGGAGCCCAGTTCTGGCTGCCGAAAGCGCTGCCGCCTCCGGGAGGGCCAGGAGCGTTGCCGGTACTCTTGGGCATTCCGTCGATGAGAATTTCAGCTTCGGATATCTTCTTGAAGGATTCTCCGCTCGGTTCAATCAGATACAGTTTGCTTGCACCGTCGGTCGCGAGCATCAGTCCGTCAACTATTATGATGCTTCCGCGGTCGAAGTCGGGGTTGCGGGCAGTTTTCCACTTGACGTTGCCTTCCGTATCCATGCACATGAGGCCGTCCCTCTTGGCGTTGGTGCGGTACATTCCGTAGAAGTAGCCGTCGTGGAAGATGGCGGGCTTGGTCTGGTCGCCGAAAGCGGTGGTGCGGAAGAGTTCCTTCGGAGTGAAGCTCCCGTCGGAGTTTTTCGTCACCTGGATCATAAGGGCGCCGAGTTCATAGCCGCCGACCATCAGCAGACGGTTGTCCCCGCAGGGAGTCACCATTCCGCAGGGAATGCGGCATTCCCACTCAGCGAAGTCCCACAGGACCTTTCCGTCGGAAGGACGGATGCCGACGATATGTCCCTTTTCAGGGGTTCCGCCACCCCACCCGCCGGCGGAGGATGCGGTCGCCATAACGATCTGGTCCTCTCCGGATATTTTCACCAGATTGGGGGAAGAGTATCCTGTAGGTCCGAGAGATGCGGTCTTCCAGACTTCGGCTCCGGTATTATTGTCGTATGCCACCACTCCGGCGCCGGGTGCCTGTGAAGCCACGATGAGAAGATTGCCGCAAATGAGGGGGCACTGGGATATCGCCCATGTGGGGATGTTCCCTCCGCCGTAGTCCTTCCACACGTTGTGGTTCCAGACGGGCTTATGGGTATTGATGTCGATGCAGTAGAGGTCTCCGTAGGGGCCTACGCTGTAGACTTTGTCGGAGTCGATGACCGGAACGCTCCTTGAACCGGGGAACATAACGGATCCGGGAGCTTCATAGCCGAAGTTCCACAGTTCCTTTCCGGTGGAGATGTCATAACACCTCATGGTGTCACCCACTTCGTCGTTACGGTCAAGGAGATAGACTTTCCCGTCCTTTATGACAGGGCCTCCGAAACCTATACCGACATCCACGCTCCAGAGGACCTCCGGACCCGAAGCGGGCCAGGAGCGCATTATTCCCGTTTCAGGGGAATGGCCGTCTCGGGAAGGTCCCTGATACTGGGGCCAGTCCTGGGCCAGGGCATTTCCGCAAAGAAGGGCGGCAGCCGCGATTGCAACGATACTTTTTTTCATTTGAGATGTTTGTGTTAAACAACAAAGGGTTAAATACGTGGCAAATATAGCCTTTTATCATTTTTCGCATACCTCAGTGCAATCCGCCCCGACGCCAAAACGAATAAAACAACCTCATCACGAATCGCGGTTTCCGGTCGTTCGTTTTGAGAATTGAATTTTCGCTTTTACGGAGAACGGCACTTTATATGCTGACAAATGAGTACTTTTGTTGTTGCGCAAAAAAAGCCCAAATAAATGAATTTCATAGAAAGATTGGACATAACGATGAAGAAGCGGCCTTGGCTCGCCTCACTCATCCTAGCGGCCATAGCCATATACCCGCAGCTCGTGAGCATCGTCATGGAATGGAAGATGTATTCCGAGTACGGAAAACCTTTCCAGTACTTCGCGATAACGCCGGTGCGTTTCCTGCTGTTCTTCGCCGCTGCCCTGGCCTGCCTTCTGGTCAACTTCCGGACGCTGAAGACGAAGTCCCTGTGGAATTACGCCAAATGGGATTTCCTAATCTGCCTTGCCGTGATTCCTCTTTTCTACATCCTGGTAAAGGGGCTAAAGCTTCATGTCTTCCAGTTCAGCATGATATACTTCGAGGCCCTCATGCTTTGGATCTTCGTCGTCGGTCTGAGTTACATGGACACCCTCCTCGAAAGCCAGAGGAAGACCGAAAAAGAAAACGAGCAACTGCAGATGGAGAGCATGAAGAGCCGTTATGCGGCCCTTCTCAACCAGATCAATCCGCACTTTTTCTTCAATTCCCTCAACGGACTGTCGTCCCTTGTGAGGAAGAAGGACGAGAACGCCACCCTCCAGTATATCGAGGACATTTCGGACATCTTCCGGTACACCCTGCAGAACGAACCGCTCGACCTCGTCCCGATGGAAAGTGAGGTGGATTTCGCGAAGCAGTACGTGAACGTCCTGAAGACCCGTTACGCCCACAAGCTTACCTGCACGGTCGACGTGAAAGGTGATTCCGCCGAAGACCGCCTCCCGGTCCTCACGATGCTCCCACTCCTTGAAAACATCACAACGCACAACATCATCGACAGTGAACACCCGATGGAGATTTCCATCAGGACGACCGAAGACGGCTTCCTCGAGGTGAGCAACCTCTCCTACCCCAAGCCCAATCCACCGAAGACCGGAGGAACGGGTCTTAAGAACCTCTCCAGCCGATTCCAGATACTGAGCGGAAAAGAAATCGAGATAAAGGATGACGGCCACACTTTCACGGTCCGTCTCCCGATCATAAAAGAATAGAACGCAAATGAAAGTCCTCATCGTAGAAGACGAGACCGCCGCCAGCGAGAACCTGGCCGTAATGCTCAACGAACTGGATCCCGGCATCGAGATTGTCGGGGCCTCGGAGAGTATCCAGCAGACCGTAAGGCTGCTGCGTTCCGGTCTCAGCCCCGACCTCATCTTCATGGACATACAACTCTCCGACGGGAACTCCTTCTCCATCTTCGAACAGATGGAGGTCACCACCCCCATAATCTTCACCACGGCCTACGACCAGTTCGCAATAAAGGCTTTCAAGGTGAACAGCATCGACTATCTCCTCAAGCCCATCAAGGTATCGGACCTCAAGGCGGCTTTGGAGAAGTTCTCACGCCTTTCGGCGGCCGGAAGGGATGCGTACGTGAAGATGATGAAGCAGCTCCCCTCCAATGGGGAGTCCCCCTACAAATCCAGGATAATCCTCACATACAAGGAAGACATCATTCCGGTCGATACGGCCGACATAGCGTTTTTCCACACGGCTGACAGGAGCACATCCGTGTTCCTCAAGGACGGGAAACGCCTTCCCTGCAACATAACCCTCGAGCAGGCGATGAGCCAACTCGACCCCGACAGATTCATCCGCGCGAACAAGCAGTTCATCCTCTCGAGGGACACCATAGTGAAGGTGTCGGTGAGATTCGACAGCCGACTTCACATAACTACCGGAGTACCCGCTCCGGAGACGATCTTCGTCAGCAAGAACAAGGCCGCGGAATTCAAATCCTGGATGGCGAGATAGAGTCCTCCGGACAACAAAAAGAACAGCTGATGGCAAAGTACACGATATGCGCTTGCGCGAGCAGGGATTTCATAGAAAGAGGGAAAGTGAAGAGAATCGCTTCCTCCCTCATCGCCGAGGGCAATGAGGTGAGGATCGTCGATGACCTGTGCGGACTGTGCCGGGATATGGACCCTTCGCTTGGGGATATGGCGGAAGGCACCGTCATCGCCTGCCACGAAAGGGCCGTGAAAGCTCTTTTCGCAAGGAACGGAATCTCACTCACCCAAGCCCCGGTCGACATCCGAAGCGACTGTGATCCCATCCCCGCCGTAGAAGACATCCCCGCCGTCATCGGAGAAGAGGTGGAAAAGAGACTCTCTTCCTTCCATAGGAGCGAAGGCAAGGATCCCTGGTTCCCGGTTCTTGATTACAGCGAATGCATTTCCTGCCGGAAGTGTTTCGACTTCTGCCTTTTCGGGGTGTACACGATTGAAGGCGGAAAGGTCACGGTCACCAATCCCGACAACTGCAAGAACGGATGTCCCGCCTGCGCCAGGACTTGCCCGAAAGGGGCCATCATATTCCCGAAGCATCCCTTCGCCCCGATAAATGGGGGAAAGGAGGAAGAGTCTCCCGAAAAACAGGAGAATCCCCTTTTCAGCATCGATCCCGACGCCCTTTACGCCCAGGCGATAAAGGAGAGGCTCGAACACAGGAGGAAGGCCGGAATGGCCCTCAGGAGCCCTTCCCTCCGCAAAGACGACGACAGCGACCCAAAGTAAAAAGAACAACGGACTTACATGATACTCAAAGATCTATATTACACTTCCAAGGCAGCGCTGAGGATATTCAAGGTGAGCACTCCCCGTCTCATCTGGAAGATAGCCTACACCTTCGGCATCAAGAGCATGCGCAACATGGCCCGCTATGACAAAAGGGTCAGAAAGGGAGAGGATTTCTTCCCTTGCTTCATGATGATTTCACTCACCGAAGTGTGCAACCTCTCATGCTCCGGCTGCTGGGTCAGCCGCGGCGGAAAGAAGCAGCTCACCCATGAGCAGCTCGACGGCATCATCAGAGAGTGCAAATCCCACGGGGCCAACTTCTTCGGTCTTCTGGGAGGCGAGCCTTTCCTGTACAAGGGACTTCTTGACATAATCGAAAAGCACCCCGACTGCTATTTCCAGATATTCACGAACGGAACCCTCATAACCGACGAGATAGCCGCAAGGATGCGGAAACTGGGTAACGTCACCCCCGTCATCAGCATCGAAGGGCTGGAGGAGGAAAGCGACCGCCGCCGCCAAAGGGACGGAGTCTTCCAAAAGACCCTCCAGGGCATGCGCAATTGCCGTAAGAACAAACTCATCTTCGGAGCCGCAGCTTCCATCTGCAAGGGAAACTACGACGAGCTCGTCAACGAAAAGCACATTCTCTCTCTCGCGAAGGAAGGTGCGATGTACATGTGGTACTACATCTACCGTCCCGTAGGATCGGAGCCCAATCCCGAAGTCTGCTTGGACGAAAGCCAGATAAGGGGTCTTAGGAAGTTCCTTGTGGACCAGAGGGACAAAGCTCCGCTTTTCATAATAGACACATATTGGGATGACAAAGGCAACGCCATCTGTCCCGGAGCCTCCGGAATGAGCCACCATATCGCCCCCTCGGGAGCAGTGGAGTTCTGCCCGGTGGTCCAGATGTCGACCCGTGTCCTCAACCACGACTCTTCGAACCTCACCGAAGTGATGAAGGAATACGGGATGATCTCGGACATGAGGAAGTTCACCGCCGAAAAGACCCGCGGATGCATCCTCATGGAGGATCCCGCCTCGATGAGGGAATTCCTGGACAAGGAAGGAGCTGAGGATTACACATCAAGAGGGACCGTGAGGGAAGAATACGAGAATATGTGCTCCGTCCCGGGACACTATATGAAGGATGACCCCATTCCCGAAAGGAATGTCATCTACAGATTTTTGAAGAAGAGATATTTCTTCGGATTCGGAGCATACGGATAAAGAATGAGCGCAAAGTCAATACATAAAGTACCTGAGCCCTACGCTCTCCGCAAGGCTCTCCGGGAGAAGGTAGCCCTCCTTCTGTCGGAGCGGGACCTGTGCCCTCCCCTTCCGCTTGAGGAACTCTCTTCGATAGCGGAGGAGGTCATTTCTTCAGAAGGCCTCGACACCGATCTGAGGGGATGGCTGATGGTGGAAGTGCACAACAGAGTCTGGCGCGGAACCCTCGCCTCCATTCCGAGGGAACGTCGTCTTCTGCTTCTTCCCAAGTGTCTCCGGAGTTCCACCAAGTGCCAGGCCGAAGTGGACGAAATAGGTCTTCTTTGCCACGGATGCGGCTCCTGCTGCATTCCCTTGATCCAGGACACGGCGGATTCGTTCGGGACAACGAGCATCGTAGCCGAAGGATTCACTTCGGCGGTTTCGCTCATAAAGGCCGGAGTCGTGGACGCCGTCATCGGCGTAAGCTGCCTTGATTCCCTGGAGAAGGCCTTCCCCCTTCTCATCAACAACGCCGTCCCCGGTGTGGCCGTTCCCCTGAACCGTGACGGATGCATCGACACGGATGTGGATTCCACCTATGTGAAGGAACTCCTCCGCATGGAAAGCGACACGGTCCAGGACCTTATCGACTACAATAATCTGAAGACTGAGATCAAGGGTCTTTTCTCACCGGAGAATCTTTCTTCAGTCATGGCGGAGGGAGACGATCCCACCGGAAAAATCGCCTTCGAATGGATTAGCGGAGACGGAAAGAGGTTCCGTCCCTTCCTTCTCGGAGCCGTATACGAGGCCCTCTCGGGCAACCGTTCCCTTCCCCAGTACGTAAGGAACGCAGCCGTCGCCGTGGAATGCTTCCACAAGGCTTCCCTCGTGCACGACGACATCCAGGACGGGGATGAATTCCGCTACGGAAAACCCACCGTCCACGCCGCCCATGGGGCGCCGATGGCCATAAACGTCGGAGATCTTCTCCTGGGTGAAGGATACCGCCTTCTCTCGGGAAGTCCCGTTCCTCTTGTAGGCCCCATCGCGGAAGCCCACCTCAAGCTCTGCAAAGGTCAGGGAATGGAACTTGAGTGGAGCGCCGCACCCCGGCCGTTCGGGATGGATTTCGCGCTGGAGATATTCCGCCTCAAGACCGTCCCGGCCTTCAGCATGTCCCTTACCCTCGGTATGCTCTGCGCCGAAAAGGGGAACTACTCCCATATGCTGGACGCCTATTCCGACGCCCTCGGAACGGCCTACCAGATCCTCGACGACATACGTGACTTCGACGAGAAGGGGCCTCTAAGGCCCAGGCCTTCGGCCATCCTCGCCCTCCTTCAGGAGGACCCGGAGTGCGAAGGGATCATGGACAGGGTGAAGGAAGGGTGCGACATGCGCTCCCTCCTTTCCGAAGAAAGATACGCTCCCGCCCTTTCGAGGGCGAAGGAGAAGGCCTCGGAACTTGCCCGTCAGTACGGGAAGAAGGCTATAGATTCGCTTTCGTCCCTGAAGAATTTGGAACTCAAGAGGCTCCTTTTCCGCGTGACGGGAAAGATCCTCGAAAAATAGCCCATGAAAGGAAACATTTCATACGAACTTCTGCAGAAGGTCAAAAGAGGGGTCAGGGGACTTCCTTCAGAGACCCGTGACGTGATGAAGTCCTTCATCCTCTCCAGGATGGAGGAAAGCGGAGCTTTCATGGGGAAGGCTCCGGGGGCGGACCTTTACTACACCGCCTTCGGGTGGTGCCTTTCGTCCTGCTTCGGCGTGATGCCCAAACCCTCCAGGACAGCGGAATACCTCTCCTCTTTCGATCCCGATTCATTGGACCTCATCCATTACGCCTCTTTCATCAAATGTCACCTTCTCTCCAAAATCGGCAAAGGAAGTCTCTCTTCAATGCTGAAAGCGGCGGTTTCGAGGCTTCCGTCCAGAAAGCCGGAAAGTTTCTCCGCCTTCCCGGGTGACGATCCCGAGAGCCCTTATTCCCTTTTCATGCTGCTGAACATTTCTCAGGACTGCTTCGGGTACACCCCCAATCCGACCGAAGTTCTCGCCTCGCTGGAAAGATACCGGACCGGTGAAGGCCTGTACGGAGGAGTGGAAGGAGGATCCTCCCCTTCGGTACAGTCGACCTGCTGCGCCCTTGTACTCAAGGGTTACCTGGAAGGATTCAGGAAAGAGGCGGCGGAAGGGCTGCGTTCCCTCCAGAAAGAAAACGGAGGCTTCAAGGCGAACGGTACGGCTCCGGTAGCGGATCTTCTGTCAACCGCCGTAGCGCTTTTCACCCTCTCGCTTTACGGGGTGAAGCCCGCCTTCAACGCGTTTGATTTC
This sequence comes from Bacteroidales bacterium, assembly GCA_017469845.1. Taxonomy (GTDB): domain Bacteria; phylum Bacteroidota; class Bacteroidia; order Bacteroidales; family UBA932; genus Cryptobacteroides. Next base: position 31,841 of record JAFUFP010000033.1, read on the forward strand.
ATCGAAGCCCATCTTCTTGACGACGGATCGTTCTCTTCGACCGTCCTTGATGAAGACGGGGACATAGAATACCTGTTTTACGGATTACTCTCTCTCGGCTGCATATGAAAGGAAGGATCGGAAATATGATCTCCCGCGTGGAGGAAATGCTCCTTGAGAAAAGGGGCGGGGACGGATTCTGGAGGGGATACCTTTCCTCCAGCGCCATCTCGACGTCCGTTTCCCTTTTCGCCCTCGCGATGAAGGATCCCGGGAAATACTCCCCCCTCATCAGCAATGCGGCATCGTGGCTGAAAACCACCATGAAGGAGGACGGCACCTGGGGCGACAGCCCTGAGAGCCCCTCGAACATGACGGCGACTCTCCTCAGCTACACCGCCCTCAAATACTGCGGCAAAGTCCCCCGCGAAACTGAAACCTACCTCATCGGCCGTTTCGGAAGCCTTTCCGAAGACGACATAATAAAGGGAGTCCTGGACTGTTACGGGAAGGACCTCACATTCTCGGTCCCGATTCTTTCGATGTGCGCCCTTTGCGGAACCGTCTCTTCGTGGGACAAGATCCCCGCTTTTCCCTACGAACTCGCCGCCCTGCCCCAGAAGCTTTTCCGCTTCCTCCAACTCCCGGTCGTGAGCTACGCCATCCCCGCCCTCATCGCCGTCGGAATACTCCGCGGCAAGATGGGGAAGAAGACCCCGATGTCCTCCTTCAGGACCATTTTCATCCCCAAGTGCCTCAAGGTGATGACAAGGATGCAGCCCTCCGACGGAGGCTTCCTTGAAGCCGCACCGCTCACCGGATTCGTCCTGATGTGCATGTGCGCTTCGGGCCTCGGGAACCACCCTGTCGCCCAGAAGGCGGCCTCATTCCTTTCTTCGACCGTAAGATCCGACGGATCCTGGCCAATCGACTCCGACCTCTCGACTTGGGTTTCCACCCTGTCGATAAAGGCGCTCGGGGACACAATCAGCAATAAAGAAGAGATGGCCGACGGTCTCAAGGGAAGGGCCATAAAGAAAATCCACCCCTTCACAAACGCCGATCCCGGCGGATGGGGATGGACCGACTTGTCGGGAAGCGTTCCCGACGCCGACGACACTCCCGGCGCCCTCATAGCCCTCCATATGCTTTCCGGTGGGAAATACTCCCCCGAAGCCGAAGGGGGCGTAAGGTGGCTTCTGGGCCTACAGAACTACGACGGCGGAATACCCACCTTCTGCAAGGGATGGACAAGGCTCCCCTTCGACTCCTCCTCTCCTGACCTCACCGCCCATACGCTGATGGCGATAAGCCTTTGGAAGGATTCCCTGCCGGAAGCTCTGAGGGAAAAGTGCACCAAGGCTGAACGGAGGATGCTTTCGTGGCTCAAGAAGAATCAGGCCGCCGACGGGTCATGGTCACCGCTTTGGTTCGGCTGCCAGGATGATCCCGACGGCAGGAATCCCGTCTACGGGACTTCCCTCGTCATTGACTACATGGCAACGTACTGCCGGAAAGCGAAGGCGGTATCTCCCGAAACGGACGAGATGCTCAGAAGAGGAAGGGCGTTCCTCGTAAAGTCCCAGAACTCCGACGGAGGATGGGGCGGGAACATCTCCCTCCCTTCGATGGTAACGACTACCTCCAAAGCGATGTGCGCCCTCTCGCATGAAGGCGCCACTTTCCGTAACGCCCTCATCGGAGGACTCACGTTCCTCGAAGGAAGACTCTCCGAAGGAAGGATGGAAGAAGCCGAGCCCATAGGGCTGTACTTCGCCAAGCTCTGGTACTCCGAGAGCATGTACAACCTCACCTTCAGCCTTGACGCCCTCAAAAAGACCCGAAAGGCGCTGATACAAGACACAGTCATATAACGATATATAGAATGGACAACAAAAAGACATTGACAGCCGTAACGGTCGGTGTGGCGGTGCTCTGGGCGCTGCTCCTTGTGGGTTGGCACCTGTACAACCCCTACGGGAAGCAGCTCACCACCCACGAGCCGGGAGCCGACAACCGTCCGGAAGGAACGGCGCGAAAGGCCGACGACGTTGTCATAGGCGAGTTCTTCATGAAGTACGACGAGCCCGCCCCGAGCGGATTCGACGGGGTGTGGAGTTCCTTCAGAGGGGAGGACCGCAGCAACATAGTGCGGAACTCCGACGCGATCGTCACCGGAGCCGACTATCCCCTTCTCTGGAGTGTCCCCACCGGAGAAGGTCATGCCGCACCCGTCATCTACAAAGGAAGAGTCTACGTCCTCGACTATGACGAAACCCTCTCCTCGGACGCCCTCCGCTGCCTTTCCCTCGAAACCGGTCAGGAAATCTGGAAAAGGTGGTACAGGGTCCGCATGAAACGTAACCATGGTTTCTCGAGGACCATCCCCGCCGTCGGTGACGGATACGTCATCACCATCGGTCCCGAAGGGCACGTGATGTGCTGCGACCCCGTTTCCGGAGACCTCAAGTGGACTATTGACCTCAAGCAGATGTTCTCCACCGAAGTTCCCTTCTGGTACACCGGCCAGTGCCCGTTGGTGGATGACGGCACCCTCATCGTCGCTCCCGCCGGGCAGGAAGTCCTCATGGCCGGATTCGACATAGAGAACGGGGAAATGGTCTGGTCAACCCCCAACACCGTTTCCTTCACCATGAGCCATTCTTCGATAATGCCGATGACCCTCGAAGGCAAGAAGACCTACGTCTACGCCGGAGTGGGTGGAGTCGCCGGAGTGTCCGCCGAAGGGTCCGACAAGGGAGCACTCCTTTGGAGCGCAACCAAGTGGCAGCCCTCGGTTGTGGCCCCGTCCCCGCTGGCGATCTCATCGAAGAGGGTGTTCCTCGTCGCCGGTTACGGAACCGGAGGAGCCCTTCTGGAAGTGAGCCGGAACGGTTCCGCCTGGAAGGCCGACATCCTTGAACAGTACAAGGCCGACAAGGGCCTTTCCGCCGAGCAGCAGACTCCCCTTTTCTATGACGGCAACATTATCTCGATCCTTCCCAAGGACGCCGGCGGAAACAGGGAGAAGATCGTCATCTACAACCCCTCCGACCTCCATACCCCCATATGGAGAAGCGGCAATGACGAGAAATTCGGCCTCGGACCATACATAGCCATCAACGGGAAGCTTTTCGCGTTCAACGAAAGGGGCATCCTGTACGTGTACGAAATAGGCAGGGGAAGCCTTTCGCTTCTCCATAAGCAGGAGATCATCACCGACGGAGTCGACGCATGGGGTCCCATCGCCTACGCCGACGGAAGGCTTCTCCTGAGGGATTCGCACAACATAGTGTGCCTGAAAATTGACTGACAATAAGACGTTCCGCATATGAAAGAGGAAAACAACAATAAAAAAGGCATCTCCAGGAAAGAGTTCCTGCGCCTTAGCGGCAGCATCCTTGCCGGCGGCGCCATCGCCGGCATATCCGGGAAACTCATCCACGACATGATACGCCGCCCCGAGAAGGTGTTCTTCGACGCCGACGGGGAGGAGTATGACATAACCGACGGGGACGACTCCGTCTCCCCGTACAGGAAGATATCCTCGTTCCGGACTCCGGAAGAGATCGAAGCCTTCGACCTGATGGGCGGAAGGATGGTGGCCGTGGGAGACAACTCCCTTTCTGTATATTCCCCCGAAGGGAACGTCGAGGAGTGTTTCGCCGTGGGATCCGACGTCAGGGACATCTGCGTCGTGGGGCAGGAAATCTACGTCCTTTTCCCCGCGAGGATAGAGGTCTACTCCCCTTCCGGAGAACTTCTCCGCGAGTGGGACGCCTGCTCGGACAACTCCGACTACTGCTCCTTTACGGTGACGCCCCAGAGCGTCTTTGTCACCGACGCCTTCGCCAAGAACATCTGCCAGTACGACCTCGAAGGAGGGCTGAAGAGGTTCATCGACTCCCCTAACGGGTTCGTCGTCCCGAGCTACTCGTTCGCGATAACGAACCACGACGGAACAGTCTACTGTTCGAACCCTGGAAGGCACCTTGTCGAAAGCTACACCGAAGAAGGGAAGTACCTCGCCTCCTTCGGACAGGCGGGAACCGCCGTCGGAGCCTTCAGCGGCTGCTGTAACCCCGTACAGCTTTCATTCTCCCCCGCCGGAGAGCTTCTCACCTCCGAAAAGGGAATCCCCCGCATCAGCTGCTACTCCCCCGACGGAACTTTCCGCAGCGTCCTTCTCAACAAGAAGGCCCTCGGCGGAGGCTATGACGCCTTCGAAGCGAGGATGACTTCCGACGGAAGGATCGTGGCCGCCGGAAAGCACAGCGTGGCCGTGTACAAGTACGACTCCGCTCTGGCAAAGGCCTCCAAGGGAGGAAGCGCCGCGTGCGAAGTCTGCGGAATCTCCGATTGCCCGATAAGAAGGGGCATAACCGTTTAACCCTCCAAAAAGAATCATCATGAGTGAAGAAAAGAATAACGGGGGAAACCTCATAGACGGCAGCCCCATCAAAAGAAGGGACTTCTTCCGCAAGATAGGAACGGCCCTGGCCGGAGCCTCGATAGCGGCCGTCGGAGTGGGCGGAGCCACAAAGGTCAAGGGCAACCGGAAGTCCGACCTCTATTGGCAGATAGACCACGAGAAGTGCATCCAGTGCGGCAGGTGCGAAACTTCCTGCGTGATGCCTGTGTCGGCGGTAAGGTGCATGCACGCCAACAAGGTGTGCGGATACTGTGACCTTTGTGGCGGATACTATAGGACCAACGCCAAGGAACTCAACACGGCCGCGGAGAATATGCTCTGCCCAACAGGCGCCATTTCCCGCAAGTTCGTCGAGGAGCCTTACTTCGAGTACACCATCGACGAAGCCCTCTGCAACGGCTGCGGCAAATGCGTCAAGGGATGCTCCTCCTTCGGCAACGGTTCCCTTTTCCTTCAGGTCAGGCAGGAGCTGTGTCTGAACTGCAACGAATGCAACATAGCCAAGGTCTGCCCTTCGGGAGCGATCTCGAGGGTGTCATACGAAGAGGCGTACAAATTCAAGGACCACGCGTAAAGAATGAAAAGATTCCTCACATCACTGGGCCTTCTTCCGCTCGCCGGCTTCCTGGCCGGGGCGGTGGACCGTTTCCCCAGACCCGATTTCGAATCCGGTTACCAGTATCCGGAATACTCCTACGCGGTCCCCAACGAGATGCTGTGGGACATCATCGACGTGAGCGTCCTACTCATCCTTCTCGGGATTGTCACCTGGGCGCTCTTCAAGAAGAGGACCAAGGGTCCCATCCTGGCCGTGTCGATAGTGTCGGTGGGATACTTCGGCTTTTTCAGGGGCGGATGCGTCTGCAGCATAGGGTCCATCCAGAATGTGGCCCTCGCTTTCGCTGACCCTTCATACAGTCTCCCGATAGCGGTATTCCTCTTTTTCATAATTCCGATAGTCTTCGCCTTCCTCTTCGGAAGGGTGTTCTGTGCCGGAGTATGTCCCTTCGGGGCTCTCCAGGACCTGGTGAACGTGAAGAACTACCGTCTCTCGAGGGCCGTTACCGGAGCGCTCAGCATAATTCCCTGGATATACCTCGCCTTCGCGCTTTTGTATGCCCTCACCAGGACAAGGTTCATAATCTGCAAGTTCGACCCCTTCATCGGGATTTTCCGCATGGGAGGTGACATAGGCGTCATCGGCTTCGGCATCCTCCTTCTTCTGATGAGCGTATTCACGGGAAGGCCGTTCTGCCGTTTCCTCTGCCCCTACGGAGCTATCCTCGGCCTCTTCTCGAGGGTATCCGTCTTCAAGGCGGAGATAACGCCCAAGAAGTGCATCAGCTGCGACCTCTGCCACGACTCCTGCCCTGTCGACGCCATCAAGGCACCTTACGGAAACAAGACCGGAGAGACCCCTGTCGAGGGTGTGAAAAGGATCGTAGTGTACATGGCGGTCCTTCCGGTCCTCATGCTCGCCGGAGCCCTCATCATGAGATGGTCCTCCCCCGATCTCGCAAGGGCGAACAGTGAAGTGAGGCTCTACGAGATGGTGACGGCTTATGAAGCCGCGATGGACGCCGAGATGGAACCCGAAGTCGAGGCCTTCTACAGCCAGGGAAGGAACCTCGGTGAACTCGAGGCCTCAAAGGATGCGGTTCTCCGCAGCTTCCGCCTCTACTCCACCCTCGCCGGAATCCTCATCGGTCTCGTCATCGGTCTCAAACTCCTCGAAATGTCCCTCAAACGTGGCCGCAAAGAGTACGAGATCGACTACGCCTCATGCGTGGGATGCGCCAAGTGCTTCGATTACTGCCCCCAGAACAAAGCTCTCGCAAAAGCTTCCGTACAGAACCCCGAAACTGACAGATAGACGATGAACAAGAAAATATACCGTAACGTAGCGGCCGTGACCGCGATCTTCGCCATCACGCTTTCGATAATGCTGGCGACGAACTATTTCCAGGTAAGGAAGGCCACTCCCCTCCAGACCGAGGTCGCCGAGACCCTCAAGGAGCTCAACGACATGAACTCGGAGAATCCCCAGCTCCAGGAGCAGATCCGTCAGCTGGACCTTCTCTCGAGAAAGGCCTACTTCATCGGCGAGAATCACCTCAAAACCGGCATCTACCTCCTTTTGGCGATGATAGGGGTGCTGATTGCCGCCCTGAGGCTCTACTTCAATGACGTCAAGAACATCCCCGACAAGGATCTGGACCCCTTCGACGACTGGCTCCTCAAGTCCAAGTCCCGTGGCTACATCCTCTGGGGTAGCGGAGCGGTAGCCGCCACGGCCCTCGTCCTGGCGTTCCTCTCGTCCCCTTACTACACTTCCTTCAAGCAGAAGAAGGACAAGGCAGCCTCAGAAGAGATGGTCGCTGAAGCTGTTGTCCCAGAAGAGGAACTCTCCACCGAAGACGAATACGCCCTCGCAGGAATAACCCGTGAGGAAGACACTTCCGCCGCAGCCGACACAACCGCCACAGAAGCCACAGAAGCCAAGGAAGGAGAAGCCGCGGCGGCGGATTCAACAGCTGAGGCCGGCCCTGCGGAGCCCGAGATACCCAAGGTGACGCATAACGGATTCCGGGGAAACAACTCCAACGGACAGTCCTCCGCGAGGAACATCCCCACTTCGTGGAATCTCTCCGCAGGCACCAACATCGCTTGGAAGACCTCGATTCCGAAGCCCGGATACAACTCCCCCGCCATCAGCGGACGCAACGTCTTCGTTTCCGGAGCCGACGCCGAAGCCAGGGAACTTTACTGCTACGACATCTTCACAGGTGAGATGAAGTGGAAACTCGCCGCCTCCGGCATTCCCGGTTCACCTTCCACCATGCCCGCGGTCAACGCCGATACCGGCCTTTCGGCCTCATCCGTCGCCACCAACGGACAGCAGGTATGCGCCATCTTCGCGACGGGTGACATCATCTGCGCCGACATGGACGGGAACAAACTCTGGGCGAAGAACCTCGGAGTTCCGGACAACCACTACGGGTTCGCTTCTTCGCTCCTCATCTACGGGTCCGAGGTCATAGTCCAGTACGACAACGACTCCAACGGAAGGATAATCGCCCTGAACCTTTCCAACGGCAACCAGCGCTGGATGAAGGAAAGGACAGAAAAGGCCACCTGGAGTTCCCCCACCATCGCATACGTTGACCGGAAGGCCCAGCTCATCGTGATGGGCAACCCCAACATTACCGCCTACGACCCCAACAACGGAGACCTCATTTGGAAGGTCGACTGCATGAGCGGTGAAGTGGGCGCAAGCCCCGCGGCGAGCAACGGCAAGATCTTCGGAGCCAACGAATACGCCGCCCTCGTGGCCATCAACGGAACGGACGGAGCCCTCCTTTGGCAGAGCAACGAGTACCTCCCTGAGGTATCCTCGCCGGTAGCGAGCCGGGACTGGGTGTACGTCGCAACAAGCTACGGAGTCCTCGCCTCCTTCAACGCGGAGACGGGTGAACTCGTGGCCGAGCAGGACCTCGGTTGCCAGTTCTACTCCTCCCCGATGATAGTTGACGGGAAGCTTTTCATCTTCTCGATTGAAGGTACCCTCTACATGTTCAGCAACAACGGACAGCTCACTCTCCTGGGGAGCATCCCCACAGGTGAGAACACCTACGCCACCCCCGCCTTCACCGACGGAAGGATGGTGGTCCGTTCACAGAACAGTCTATATTGCGTTTCATCCCTTTAAGGTCAAAGCCCATGTGCCAGGATTGCCAAGAAAAAGCCAAGGAAAGGGAGGCGATGCTCCGAAGGGCGGAAGCCATAATTGAACGCATCGGGAAAACCCGTGACAAGATAATCCCCCTTCTCCAGGCGCTTCAATCGGAGTTCAGTTACCTCCCCTCCGATGTGCTTGAGAGAGTGTACGACCTTACCGAAATCGACCGCGCGCAGATGATGAGCGTGGCTACGTTCTACTCCCAGTTCAGGCTCGTCCCCTACGGGAAGCACGTCATCAAGGTGTGCAACGGAACGGCCTGCCACGTCAAAGGCGCGGACAACGTCTACGACGCTTTCCGGAGGGAACTCTCCATGGAAGGCGACTCCATTACGACAGCAGACGGTCTCTACTCCATCGAGAACGTGGGGTGCCTCGGATGCTGTGCCCTCGCCCCTGCCGTGCAGATCGACGAGAAGATCTACGGCCATGTACAGCCTGGAAGGGTGACCGAAGTCCTCGAAGAGTTCGAGAAAGCTCAGGCGGCCCAGGAACAGTCCGCCAAGGAAGAGGAGACCACTCCTCCCCTCGGGGAAGTGCGCCTCGGAATGGAGAACTGCTGCCAGGCCAGCGGAACCGCCGAGATCTTCGCCGAAGTGGAAAGGTGCAAAAAGGATCTGGACCTTAACGTCTCAATCAAGCCCGTGAGCTGCATCGGAGCCTGCAACCAGGTCCCGATGATAGATGTGGCCCTTCCCGACGGACAGATTTTCCGCTACCCCAATGTCAAAGTCGAGGATGTCCAGGAAATCCTCCTGAACCATTTCAACGCCGGATCACCGCTGAAAAGATTCAGAAACAAGCTGTTCAGAAGCCTGGACCATTTCCACAACGACACCGTCTGGGAGAGCGACGTATGGAAGGAGCCCGTCGAAAGGACAAGGACGATAAACAACTTCCTCACTTCCCAAAAGAGGGTCTCGACCGAAGGATACGGCCACATGGCCCCTCTGGATCTTGACGAATACATTTCCAACGGAGGAATCGAAGCCCTGAAAAAGGTCCTTTCCGAAAAGAGCCCCGCAAAAATTGTCGAGGACATTCTCGCGAGCGGTCTTCGCGGAAGAGGTGGCGGAGGATTCCCCTCCGGCAGGAAATGGGCCATGGTCGCTTCTCAAAGCAACCCCACCAAGTACATCATCTGCAACGGTGACGAGGGTGACCCCGGTGCCTTCATGGACCGCATCCTTCTGGAGTCCTACCCCATGAGGGTCATCGAAGGTATGATAATAGCGGCCTACGCCGTAGGCGCTTCCGAAGGAATCTTCTACATAAGGGCCGAGTATCCCCAGGCCGTCATCAGGACCAGGAAGGCCCTCCAGATGTACCGTGACGCGGGATACCTCGGAAAGGACATCCTGGGGTCAGGGTTCGATTTCGAGATAAGGGTGTTCGAAGGTGCGGGAGCCTTCGTCTGCGGAGAGGAAACCGCCCTCATCAACTCGATCGAAGGGAAGAGGGGTTTCCCGAACCTGAGGCCTCCCTACCCGGCCGTCCACGGCCTTAACGGCTGTCCCACCCTCATAAACAACGTCGAGACGTTGAGTCAGGTACCTTATATAATAAGGAACACATCCTCCACCTATTCCGCCATAGGAACCGACAGTTCCAAGGGCACGAAGGTGTTCGCCCTCGTGGGCAAGGTGAACCACGGAGGACTCATAGAAGTCCCCATGGGAACGACCTTGAACCAGATCATCGAAGACATCGGAGGCGGAGTCGAAGGAGGAGAAAAGCTCAAGGCCGTACAGACCGGAGGGCCCTCCGGAGGCTGCATCCCGGCATCGATGTGCGACACTCCCGTCGACTACGAAGCCCTGAAGGGCCTCGGAGCCATAATGGGTTCCGGAGGACTCGTGGTCCTTGGCGAAAGCAGCTGCATGGTTGACGTGGCCAGATACTTCACCACCTTCACTTCCGGAGAATCCTGCGGGAAGTGCACCTTCTGCCGCGTCGGAATACGCCGCATGCTTGACATCCTCGACCGCATCTGCACCGGCAAGGGCAAGATGGAGGATCTCGACAACCTCGAGTACCTCGCCAAGAGCATAAGCAAATCGGCCCTCTGTGGCCTCGGAAAGACCGCCCCGAACCCGGTACTTTCGACCCTGAGGTATTTCAGGGAAGAGTACATCGAGCACATCGGCGGAGTGTGCCGCACAGGAACCTGCAAGGACATGGTCGTATATCAGGTCAACGACGAGTGCGTCGGATGCACCAAGTGCTCCAAGGCCTGCCCCGCCGACGCGATCGCCTATACCCCGTACGAGAAGCACTACATCGATCCCGACAAGTGCACCAAGTGCGGCCTTTGCATCGACGAATGCTCCTATGACGCCATCAAGAAGGTCCCCCTGAAGGAGGCGGAGAAGAAAAGTGAAACCCAACCCACCAGCGTAGCGTAAGATGAAGATATTCATTGACGGAAACGAAATAGAGGTCAAGGACGGCGAAACCGTCCTCGAAGCCTGCCGGAGAACGGGAACCCCCATTCCCTCGATGTGCTTCGCTCCCGGAAAGGAGCACAAGCCTTCGTGCATGGTCTGCATGGTCCGAAACGAAGCCACCGGGCAGATGATGCCTTCGTGTTCAACCTACCCCACCGATGGGATGAGGATCGATACCCGCAGCGATGAAGTCCTTCAGACCCGCCGCCTCGCCGTGGAACTTCTCCTCAGCGACCACCGTGCCGACTGTGAAGCACCCTGCACGATAGCGTGTCCGAAGAAACTCGACATAGCGAAGATGCTGTACCATTACGACGAGGGTGACTACCCCAAGGCCAAAGCCTATGTAGCTTCGGTGTTCGCACTTCCCCAGATCGGCTGCGACGACTGCAAGGCCCCTTGCGAAAAAGTCTGCAGAAGAGGGACCGTGGACGCCAATGTACCGATAAGGGAGATAGTGAAAAAACTCGCCGCGATGGAAGACATTCCCGCCCAAGGCGACCCTTCGCTTCTTTCCCATATCGACAGGACGAGGTTCTCCTCAAGACTCGGAGCCTTCTCCCCCCAGGAGAAGATCCGTCTCAAGGAGACCGTCACCACTCCTTCCACCTGCCTTCACTGCGCATGCCTTTCGAAAGAGGAGTGCACACTTCGGGACGTCGCCACTTCGCTCGCGATCAAATCGCCCCGCTTCGGAGTGAATTCCCTCCAGCCTTTCAAGGCGGAGAAGAAGATCACGGGAAAACTCGTCTTCGAGCCCTCGAAGTGCATCCGCTGCGGCCTTTGCGTATACAACACGGTTGACGGGTTCACATTCAAGGGGAGAGGTTTCGGGATGCAGGTGATATTACCGGAGGAAAGTTATTCGCACGTATCCGAGGAGGTGGCTTCGCTGTGCCCAACGGGAGCCCTCAGCCTCGGACACTGACAAAAAGATATCCGATGAAAGGAAAAATCAAAACGGCAATTCTGCTGACGGCCCTTCTTTCCGTCCTCTCTTCCTGCGGCGGAAGGCAAGGGGGCCCATCTTCTCCCTCAAAGGGCGAATGGACTTCCTTCAGGGGAGAAAACACCCTCGCCGGATCCGTGGACATCGCCCTTCCCTCTTCACCGGTCCTGCTGTGGTCAACCACCACCGGACAGAGGACGGTGGCTTCACCTGTCGTCAAGGACGGAGTCATCTACACGATCGGAAGAAGGGGTCTTGTAAGAGGGGTGGATTCAGAAGGGAATGAAGTTTTCAGCAAGGACTTCGGGACATTCATAGAGGCGACGCCCCTTATCATAGACTCCACGATGTACATCGGCACGATAGAAGGGAACCTTCTCGCGATGGGACTCCCTTCAGGGGAAGTCGCCTGGCACTACGCTACCGAAGGTCAGATTTCCGCTCCGCCGATGGAGACCGACTTCGCCGGAAAGAAGGCGATAGTCTTCGGAAGTTACGACAACTACCTCTACACCATAAGCCAAGCCGACGGGGAGACCCTCTCGAAGTTCGAGTCAGGATACTACCTCAACGGCGCTACGGCCGTCATGGACGGCTACCTTTCCTTCGGAGGTTGCGACCAGTGGCTTAGGATAGTGGATACGAAAAAGGGAGCGATGACGGACTCCCTGATGCTGGACGCGTACCTTCCTTCCTCACCGGTATTCAGCGGGAAAGACGCCTACATCGGTGATTACTCGGGGAACATCTACCACCTTACGATCGAAGACGGGAAGATTTCCTCAAACGAGAAAATCCATACCGGTGACCCTTCCGGAGAATCCTCCTTCACCGCTCTTCCTGCTGTTGGAAAGGACAACGTATATTTCTTCTCCGAAGGAAGGTCACTCACCTGCGCATCGAGGAAGGACGGCTCCGTCAAGTGGGACACCCTTCTCAAAGGCCCCACCGGAGAAAGTTCTCCCCAGGAGTGCAGGAACGGAGTTCTGGTCTGCACAAAGAGCGGGATAATCTCCATCCTCGACAAAAAGACCGGGGAAGTCAAGTGGGAATACGACTCGGGTGAAGACATACTCACCTGCCCGGCGGTAGTGGAAGGAAGATTCTACGTAGTGACGGCGAAGGGGACCCTCCTTTGCTTCGGATAAAAAAGGAAACGAAGATGAGCATACTTACTCTTGAAAACATACGCAAAAGCTATCCCGACGGGGAAGGCGGCCTGAGGACAGTCCTTGGCGGAGTGAGCCTCTCCCTTGAAAGAGGGGAATTCATCGCCGTGACCGGTCCTTCCGGTTCCGGAAAGACGACCCTTTTGAGGATAGCCGGCACTCTTCTGGAACCCGACTCCGGGAAGGTCTTCATCGACGGGCAGGAGATCTCTCCAGGAGAGGACCATTCCCTGATACGTAACCGGAAAATCGGCTTCGTGTTCCAGGACCACCGGCTTCTTCCCCAACTGACGGTTCTCCAGAACGTGCTTCTTCCCGCCCTCGCCTCGGCGGAAAAGGTCCCCTCCGAGACCGAAAAATACGCCCTTTCCCTTCTGGAATACGCCGGCATATCATCTCTGTCGGGCAAATATCCTTCAGCCATATCGGGAGGAGAAGGTGGCAGGGTCGCCCTGTGCAGGGCACTTGTGATGAAGCCCGCGATCATCCTCGCCGATGAGCCTACCGGACAGCTGGACCACGAGAATGCGCTCAAGATAGCTTCACTGCTCGGGAAGGTGTGTGACGATTTCGGGACGGGAGTTGTGATGGTGACCCACTCGGATGAAGTCGCCGCCGTGGCCAGCAGGAAGATCGGATTGTCATCATTGAACGATTGACGTACCGCAAAGTGGACAGGAAAGATTTCATACGGGAAGGAAGGAAACGCTACCGGAAGTTCTACCGGATGGTGGCGCTTGCGACCGCAATCAGCGTCGCCGTCATCAGCGGGTCCCTCATTATCGGTGATTCCGTACGCAAGTCCCTCCAGAAAAGGGTCGAAGACCGCCTCTTCGGAATGAAGTCCGTCGTAGTCTCGGCGGACGGGTTCCTGGGAAGCGAAGCCCTTGCGGAACTCTCCCTCGGTGAAGAATCCCGCGGGATACTCCTTTCGGACGGATTCGTGTCAAGGGGCGGAAGGCTCTATCCCGTCATGGTATGGGGAATGGACGCACTTCCGGACGGATCCCCCATCGGATACGGTGAAGCCGTCCTTAACGCAGAGTTACAGGAAGATCTCGGTGACATGACCGACCCTACCGTCGTTCTCCGTCTCCCCTCCGACGGGCTTGTTCCGTCGTCCTCCCTTTTCGTCACAAGCAGGTACTCCACTTCCCTGCGCCTTGAGTACAAGGGAAGCCTCGACGCTTCCCACGGAGGGAATCTTTCCCTCCGCAACGGACAGGTCATACCATACAACGTCTTCGTCAGCCGGGAGGAGCTCTGCGAGAGTCTCGGCGTCGGGGACAAGGTCAACGTCATCCTTTCCCCTGGTGACATACGGAAAGAGAACCTTTCCTCCCTTTCCCCTTCGGCCCTCGGCATCAGGATGGAGGACGGAAGGATAACTTCCGACGGGGTGTTCCTCAAAAAGGACCTTGTCGACAAACTGTACTCCTCCATAGACAATCCCGACAGGTTGTTCTCGTACCTGGTGAATTCCATAGACGTGGGCGGAAAATCCATCCCCTATTCCTTCGCGACCGCAGCCGACAGGTTCGACGGAAAGCCCATCCCCGATGACGGAGCCATCCTTTCGGACTATGCCGCGAAAAGGCTCGGAGCAAGCAAGGGAGACAAGGTGGAAGTGACGTACTTCGTTTCGGATGACCTCAAAAACCTCTCCGAAAAAACGAAGTCATTCACCGTCACGGACATAGTTCCCATAGAAAAGTTCACGGAGGACGGGCACCTGAGCGCTGACTTCCCGGGCCTTGCCGATGCGGAGAGCTGTTCAAGCTGGGACAGTGACCTTCCTATCGACATGGACAGAATCTCCGACGAGGACGAAGACTATTGGACAGACTACAAGTCCACCCCCAAGATACTTCTCCCCTATTCCGTCATGAGGGAGGAATGGTCGGACTCCTGGGGTGACGCCACGCAGATACGCACCACCTCCTCGCCTTCAGAAATCCTTTCCCGGATCGGGGCGGAGGACTTCCCGGTAAGCGTTGTGCAGCCATATGACGAAGCGATGGAAAATGCCGTCAGCGGAGTCGATTTCGGAGGGCTGTTCCTCGCCCTGGGGTGCTTCATAGTGATAGCGGCCCTATTCCTTCTTTATAGCCCCTTGGGAGAGATGTACGCCCTCAGAAGGGAGGAGCTTTCGCTTCTGGGGTCGATAGGTTTCGGGAAAAAGGAGGTTTCCGCTCTTCTTCGGAGGGAAGTTCTCCCCGTGGCCTGCATAGGGTCCCTTGTCGGGTCGGTGCTTGCCGTTCTCTACGCCGGAGGAGTCATCTTCCTTCTCGGAAACATCTGGAGCGGAGCCACCCAGACGGACGGATTCACGCTGTATCCAAGGCCCCTCACCGTGGCGGCGGGATTCCTTGCGGGATTCATCCTTTCGTACGCGGTCATAGCGTATGCGATAAAGAAAGCTTCTTTCGACAAGGTCAGGGCGAAAGAAACCCCCGCTCCCGGGAAACTGCCCGTCTTCATTTCGGCGGCGGTTCTTCTCATGGCGGTCGTCGCCGGCATCCTGAACGGGCCTTCAGTGATATGGTTCATCATTATCGGAAGCCTTTTCCTTCTTTTCGGAATTCTGCTCGCAAGGTATTTCTTCGGGAAGGGCGACCCTTCCGGGGAAACGTCGGAGGCCGTCAAGCGCCAGGGAATAAGGCACTCGCTTCCGGAAGTCACGACAGGTCTCATAACACTCGCCCTCGGGGTATTCATCACTTTCGCCGTGGGCCTCAACAGGAAGGACTTCTCGAACCTCAGGGCCCTTGAAGGAGGTACCGGCGGATATGACCTGTGGTGTGAACTCACCGTCCCTCTCCAGCATGACATTTCCAACGCTGAAGGGAAAAAGAAGATGAATCTCCAGGATCTTGGAGAGGATTCGCAAGTGATGCAGCTCACCCTTGTCGGAGGGGATGACGCATCCTGCCTCAATCTCAACAGGATAACCACCCCCGCGATATTGGGATTCCGGGAAGGGAACTTCCTCGGGAGCAAGTTCAGGATAAAGGAGAACATATTCGGACTCAAGGACGATGCCGCCGTTCTGGAAAGGATGGCTTCGGACAGAGAGACGGACTATTGCCTTGTCGACGAGACTGTCCTGATGTGGGGTCTCATGCTTTCGGTCGGGGACACTCTCCACTACAGCGGTCCTTCCGGGGAAACGATCGATGTCGTCATCGCTGGATCCCTTCCCAACACCGTGTTCCAGGGATATGCCCTCATGCCCCAAAGCGTACTTGAAAGGCACTGGAACGACCGTGGAAGCAGGATCATCCTGGCCTCTTCCTCCAACAAAGGTGCGACGACACTTCTGGAGACCGCCCTCAACGAATACGGCATAAGGGCGATCGGAGCCAATGAAAGGCTCAAGCGCCTGGGAACCGTCACGGACACCTACCTCACCATCTTCATGATGCTGGGAGCGGTGGGACTCCTCCTCGGAATAGTGAGCTTCGCTCTCGGAGTGAGGAAACGCCTCCAAACCAAGAAGAAGGATATCCTTCTTCTCCGTTCGCTCGGTTTCACCGACAGCGGAATCTCTTCACTCCTCAAAAAGGAGAACACTCCGGCCCCGACGGTCGCGGTACTTTTGGGACTCTTCGCCGCCGTGCTCAGCGTTGTGGTTTCATTCGGAGCCATTTCGCTCTGGACCTGGATAACATGCCTGGCGACTACCGTTCTTTGCATAGTCCTTCTCAACCTTTCGGTCGGGAAGATGGCCGGGGAGACGGTTTCACTAACGGATGAAAAAGATGAAGATACTGATAATTAGCCCCAGCGCGGGAGATTCGTTCTACTGCGGAAACTGTTTCAGGGATTCCCTGCACTCTTCCGCCCTCATCAGGGCGGGACACTCCGTCACCGTCATGCCCCTTTACCTTCCGATGCTGAGCGCCACGGAAGGGGTTCCGATTTTCTTCCCGGCGGTATCATACTACCTTGAGCAGGCGATGTTCCGTAAAGGAAACATGCCCTCCTGGATGGAGAAACTCTCCTCCTCGAAGATGTTCATGGGGCTTGCCGCTTCGATGTCCGGAACGACGTCAGCCGAAGGCATGGAAGGGATGACGATGTCGATGATAAAGGGCGACGACGGTGCATTCCTCAAGAACATCGCCAAGATGGCGGAGTGGATCCGGAAGGACGGTCTTCCCGACATAATCCATCTGTCGTCTTCGCTTCTGATAGGTTTCGCGGGAGCCCTCAAAAGGAAACTCGGGGTTCCGGTCGTATGTTCCCTCCAGGATGAGGAGGTATGGATCGATTCCCTCAAAGGGGAATATGCCTCCGCGGCTTGGGAAGCGATCGAGGAGAGCTCAAAGGCGGTGGACGCTTTCGTCACCACGAGTGAATATTACCGGGATATCGTGATTAAAAAGAATTTTTCGTTTTCACCCACTGTCATTTACCCTGGCATCAACATTGATAAATACCGCTATGACCCTCTTCCCGAAAGGCCGACGATAGGGTTCTTCTACAGGATGAACTCCCTTGACGGGCTGGATACGCTCGCCGGAGCATTCGTATCCCTGAAGAAAAAAGGCACGGTTCCCGGGCTAAGGCTCAAGATAGGAGGAGGATACACCGGGACGGACCGCAAGTTCCTTTCCAAAGTGAAACGGATTCTGGAGGGGGTAATGGAGGATGTGACGATAGAGGAGGACTACTCCCCCATCGCGCATCACCGGTTCTACCGGGACTGTACGGTTGTCAGCGTTCCGCTGCGCTTCGATGAAGGTGTGGGGCTGTACGTATGCGAAGCATTCGCTACGGGAAGACCGGTAGTTGAACCCATGAGAGGTTCATTCCCCGAGATAGCGGGAGAAGGAGGAATGCTTTACGATGAGAGCGACCCTGAAGGTTTGGAGAAAGCGCTTGAAAGCATTCTTACCGACAGGGACCTTTACAACGAAAAGAGGGAGAAGGCCATGGCCATTGCCGGAGAAAGGTACTCCGACTCCGTCTGCGCCCGCGCCCTCGAAGCCCTTTACTGGAAAGTTTTGGAACAAAAAAACAACATATAAAACTCATTTTTCAAACAAAGATCATGAAAAAAACAATGACCATCGTTGCCCTCATGGCACTCACCGTCTTCTCGGCGAAAGCCCAGCTTTTCGCCCCGGACGGATTCAGAGGTCCCAACCGTGACGGGCATTGGAACGAGAGCGGGCTTCTGAAGCAGTGGCCCGCCGAAGGCCCCCAGCAGCTGTGGGAGAACCTCGAGATCGGCAAAGGTTACTCCAGCGCCGTCGTCGTGGGTGACCGCATCTACACTACCGGTCTTACGGAGGATCAGAAGCAGGAGCAGTTCGTAGCTCTTGACCTTGGTGGAAAGATCCTCTACAAGACCGTCTACGGAAGCCCCTGGAAGGACTCTTATCCTGAGACCAGGACATCCCCCACAATCCATGACGGCAACGCATTCGTCATCAGCGGAGCCGGAGACATCGTCTGCATCAACTGCGCCGACGGCGCCATCGTATGGAAAGTCGACGGAACAGGCACATACAAGTCTACCACCGGAAACTGGGGAACGGCCGAGAGCCCCCTCGTGTATGACGGCAAAGTGATCTACACTTCCGGCGGAAGCATCACTACGATGGTCGCCCTTGACGAAAAGACCGGAAAGGAAGTCTGGAAGACCCGCTCCCTCGGAGACAAGAAAGGTTACGTTAGCCCCACCATCATCGAGTGGAAAGGCAAGCGCCAGATCGTCGGTTCATCGATCAACAATGTCCTCGGAGTGGATCCCGACACAGGTGAAATCATGTGGACATTCGGAGGTTGGGGCGGAACCACCAACTGGGACAACATACCGCCGAACAGCATCCTTTTCAAAGACGGAAAGATCTTCTTCTCACAGGGTTACGACATCGGAGGATATATGCTTCAGCTCGCCGATGACCTCAAGAGCGTCAAGCAGCTCTGGAAGACCGACGTCCTTGACACCCACCACGGAGGATACGTCCTCGTTGACGGAGTGATCTACGGATCCAACTGGACCAACAACAACGCCGGCAACTGGTGCGCGATCGATTGGGAGACCGGCAAGACCATCTACGAGACCGCATGGTCCGGCGGAAAGGGCAAGGGCTCCATCGTCTTCGCTGACGGCCTCCTTTACTGCTACGACGAGAGGAGAGGTTTCGTGGGAATCGTAGCCCCCGGTCCCGAGTTCAAGACCATAAGCGAATTCAGGGTGACGAAGGGCTCCGGTCCCTACTGGGCCCACATCGCGATCCATGACGGAATCATGTACGTCCGCCACGGAGAAGCCCTCATGGCCTACAAGATCAAATAGGCCGTTCGTAAAAACGTGAACATTCGCCTTCCCGACAAAAGTTTCGCCTTAGGTCGGGAAGGCATTTCTTTTGCCGAAGAGCGGATATATTTTTGTACAAAACACATCAAAACATGAAAAGAATCCTATCCCTCACGGTCATCATCATTTCAGCCATGATATACCTTACCGGATGCGGCAACAACGGCAATTCCACTACCGCCGTTCCCGCTGAAAGCACAGCCGCCGTCAGCACTTCCCTCAAGCACCCCGTGAAAGTGCTCGTCCTTTGCACGGGCAATACCTGCCGAAGCCAGATGGCGCACGGATTCTTCTCCTCCTTCGACAAGAACCTTCAGGTCTACTCCGGAGGAGTGGAGCCCGCCGAGAAGATAAACCCCAAAGCCGTCGAAGTGATGGCGGAACTCGGGATCGACATTTCCGACCACACCCCGCACGACGTAAGGGAATACCTGGACGAAAAGTGGGACTACGTCATCACCGTATGCGACCACGCCTACGAGACCTGCCCGGTCTTCAACGGAGAGGTCGTGAGCCAGATGCACATAGGATTCGATGACCCTTCTCACGCCACCGGAACCCCTGAATTCATCGACAGCGAATATCACCGCGTAAGGGATGAAATCGGCACGAGAATGAGGGCCCTTTACGAGTTCATGCTCACCGACCAGAATAACAAATAATACCCTTTCAGCAGCCCCAGGCTTGTCAATTGAGTTTTTTTTGCTACCTTGAGCGCCACTTTCAGAAAGTATTCAAGGAAAACGGAATGGAACAGAACAATCAGCAGTATTTTTTCGTACCGGATTTGGAAAACGACCGGACTGAAGCGATGGACCGCAAGATCGCCCGCTTCGCCAAGGCGCTTTCTCATCCCACGAGGATAGCGATCCTCCGCTTTCTCGCAGGAAGGAGTTCATGCTACTTCGGAGCGATAAACGAAGAACTGCCGATAGCCAAAGCCACCGTATCGCAGCACCTCAAAGAACTCAAGAACGCCGGTCTCATCCAGGGGGAAATCGAAGCCCCGAAGGTGAAATACTGCATCAACAGGGCGAACTGGGCCCTGGCGAAGCACCTTCTTGACGAATTCTTCTCCGGTATTGAGCCGAAGAATGAGGACAGGCCCTGCTGCAGCAAAGAGTAATCCTTGAATTCCATATGAAGAAAGAACTTTTCGGAGAAGCGCTCGGAACATTCATACTCACGCTTTTCGGCACCGGATCGGTAGCCGTCGCCGTCCTCTACGGCGAATACGGCAGCATCTTCCAGATCGCGATAGTCTGGGGAGTGGCCGTAGCCCTCGCCATCTATCTTACACGTCACCTCTGCCCGGCCCACCTGAACCCGGCCGTTTCGTGCGCCATGGTCGCAGGTGGAAGAATGGAGGGAAAGAAACTCCTCCCCTACATCGTTTCCCAGATTGCGGGAGCCTTCGTTGCCGGTCTTGTGATCTACCTCCTCTTCAATCCCTCGATCGTGACATATGAGGCCGCAAAGGGAATCGTCCGCGGCACTCCGGAGTCAGTCGACACCGCCAGGATGTTCGGAGAATTCTACCCCAACCCCGGAGACGCTTCGGTTTCGACCGTATCGATCTGGCTCGCCATCGCCGCCGAGGCCTTCGGAACCTTCCTTCTGGTCCTCATGATCTTCGCCCTCACCGAGAAAACGAACGGAGGACGTCCCAGTTCAAGTTCCGCTCCCCTTTTCATCGGTCTCACCGTCTCGTCATGCATCTGCCTCATCGCTCCCCTCACCCAAGCCGGATTCAACCCCGCCAGGGACTTCGGACCCAGGATCGTTTCGTGGATCTTCGGCTGGGGAAGCGCCGCTTCACCCGACAAGGTGGGAGGATTCTTCTGGGTATACATGCTCGGTCCCGCCGTCGGAGGTGTGCTCTCGCCGCACTTCTTTTCACCAAGGTGATCGAACCGATGCTCAAGGGAAACGCTGAATAGACTTTTTTCACGACAACTTTTCACAAGACAAACAAAACACTGCAGATATGAAAACGAAACTCATCCTCGTTGGAGGATTCCTGGGCGCCGGCAAGACCGCCATGCTGTGGGAAGCCGCCGACAGACTCATGAAGGAGGGCAAGAAGGTCGCCCTCATAACAAACGACCAGGCTTCTCAACTCGTCGACAGCGAACTTCTGATGCAAAGCGGCCTTAAGGTCGCGGAAGTCAGCGGAAGCTGCTTCTGCTGCAATTTCGGAGGATTCGCCGACGCGATAAAGAACCTCAGGGAAGAAGCCGCACCGGACGTGATCATCGCCGAGCCCGTCGGAAGCTGCGCCGACCTTTCCGCAACCATCCTCCAGCCCCTGAAGAAATACCATTCGGCTGAAGTTGAAGTGGCTCCCTTCACCGTCCTTACGGATCCCGCAAGGATATCCTCGATCCTTGACGGAGGACTCGGAGGTCTGCATGAAGATGCCGCATATATCCTCAGGAAGCAACTCGAGGAGGCGGACATCATCCTTCTCACTAAGGCCGACGCATATCCTGCGGAGATGCTCGCCCCCGTTATCGGAAAGATGGAAAAGGCATTCCCCGGAAGCGACATCAAACCGGTCAGCGCCCTCTCGGGACAGGGAGTTGACGAATGGCTTGACAAGGTCCAGAAAGGCAAAGTCAGCGGAACGAAACTCCTTGAAATCGACTATGACACCTACGCCCATGGCGAGGCCGTCCTCGGATGGCTCAACGGAACTGTCATCGCTTCCGGAAAAGATGTCGACTGGGACGCTTACGCTTCCGCCCTCATCGGAGAGCTCGATTCCCTCTTCAAGGGAGAAAACCTTCCTGTCGGACACGTGAAGATCATCGTTGAAAACGGAAAGGGCTATACCGTCGGAAACATCGCAGGAGACGGTAAAGTCGCCCTTCGCCACAGCGCGGGCAAGGGAGACAACGCGAAAGTGATCGTGAACGCCAGGGTGGAAACCACTCCCGAGCACCTGGACGAGCTGGTGAAGAAAGCTCTCGTTTCCGTCAATGAAGGTCTCGAGACCGAAGCTGTCGCATGGAAATATCTCCAGCCCGGACGTCCCGATCCGACCTACAGGTTCGACGCCGTTGTCGATCCCGAATAGGCGGACACATACCGCAACTGTCATGAAATGCCCGGAGGCCAAGAAGATGGCTTCCGGGCATTATCTATACCCTCCGGAGGATTATCAGAGTGAATTCAACTGGGGAAACAATTCCGCAAGAGTTCCGGACAAGAGTTTTCCCCAATGGCTGTCAACCCCGTACTCGGCGCAAAGCCCCGGGAATCCCCTTACAGCCTGGGCGACCTCGCCGAGGATCAATTCAGGGGATCTGATTCCGAATTCCTCCCCCATCTCCAGAAGGTCATCGGAAGTGACATACGCATTCTTCCCTCCAACGGAAAGGGAATGGGCCATTGCGGAAGGCGTCTCCCATATATTGGCCGTGAACATCACGTCATACGCGGGGGAAAGTGACCAGCGCCCGTCCCTGTCCATAAGGAACGAAAAGTTCTTGTTATGGTCATCTGTAACGCCGGAGATGAAGTTGAAGGCCATACGCCGGAAAATCTGTTCCCGCTCGCGATAATCCAATTTGAGCGACTCGGCAATCCAAAAGAGGTTTGTGTAATCGCGTGCAGAAGGTGATATTGCAGCAAGCGTCTGAGAATGGATCTTATCACCATCTTTCCTGTCGAACCTTTCCGTCACAAAATGCTTCACACCTTCCACATCAAGTAGGTATGAAGGCATCATATCGATTCCGGCCAAGCGGGCCATACGATAATAAACCATCTCAATCTCGCTCGTCGGCACATCCGGATCCTCTTTGAACTTTATCAATGAGTAAACGAATCCTGGAGGAAGCGGAACCTGCCCCGACCGTATTTCTCCTGTGGAAGGATTGACGGCGATGACCCCTTTGGCATGCTTTCCTCCGGCTGAAGTACCCAGCAGAACAAGTTTCTCAAGAGTCTTCTCCTCATCAGCGGAAAGGATCAATTCACTCTTCTCACGGAGAATGCGAAGGGATATACGATACAGAGAATCCAAGTCAACATTATCAGGATCAGAAAAATCAGTGCACGGAACAAACTCAAACGCCCCCATCCCCCTGTTTCCTATGAAAGACAATTTCATGAGTGGATTCACTTCCCCCAAGGGAATCCTGTTCATGGAAACCCATTGGCTGAAAAGAGTATTTCCCCAATGGTCCGGAAGGGAATCCGCGATGAATTCCGGCAGTCCCTGATACAGGTCAGCACGGTTGCCGAAAAACGGTCTCAAACCGATTTTTGCCTTTGTATATGCAATCGGTGAAACCTCATAACCGGAATGGAGGTACTCTTCCGTGAACTGAAACGAGGCGCATTGACGGTCGTAGTCCCAAGAAAGGACTCCGACAATCTCACCCCACAGGACCACATTGACCTTTGAAGATACTTTTCTCATTTTCTCAACCTTGAACTGAATCTTTTCCTCTCATCCGGATTGTCGACAAACGGACTGGATGGAACTTCCTCCACAAGGTCAGCGACGCCGTCCAGCATTCCGCCGGCCCGGAGAATCTTAAGGAGAGTCGCAAACCCGATATTGGCTATCGATCCAGCCTCTATCCTCTTGATGGTTTCCCTGGAAACACCGGCGCGGTCGGCGAATTCCTGCTGAGAAAGACAACACCCCTGACGAAGTTTCTTCAGCCGGGAACAAATCTCCGAGAGAATCTCCTCGTCAGACAACATGTATACAGTCTGTCTGTCAAACAATTTATTCATAAAGGAACTTTTATGACCCAAAAGTAAGAACTATCTATGAAACTTCCAAAATATCGCCCGGCAAAACCGACGCAGCCCGTGGGAATCCTACATGCATTATCACTTATGAAACAATTTCTTTAAATATTTAGCCAAAAACCTATCCAGCAAGGCAATCCGGAAGAAATGACTTTGTTTTTGGGGTCAAAGAAATGTATATTTGCAATCCGATTGAAGGACAGAAACGGGAAAACCAACAGAAACTAATGCCAACAAACAATAAAAGTTTTTAAATTTTCACTAATTTTTTATTGTTTTTCGATAAATTTATATACTTTTGCAGCAAACAGAAAACAACATAATTCATAAATAAGCAATGAAAAGATTGTTAACATTTTTCGCTGTCATAGCCCTCTCCGTCAGTTCGGTTTTCGGGCAGCAGCTCCAGAACCTTCCGAACGATCCCGCCGTACGCGTAGGTCATCTCGAGAACGGACTCACCTACTACATCCGTCACAATGAGAAACCCGCCGGAAGGGCCGAGTTCTACCTCGCCACCAACGTCGGCGCAATTCAGGAGACACCCGACCAGGACGGTCTCGCCCACTTCCTCGAGCACATGTGCTTCAACGGAACGAAGAACTTCCCCGGAAAGAAGATCCTCGACTATCTCCAGAGCATCGGAGCTTCCTTCGGTGGCAACGTAAACGCTTCCACCGGAGTCGAGCAGACCATCTACATGCTCACCAACATTCCCCTCGTCAACGAGAGCGTTGTCGACTCCTGCATCCTGATCATGCATGACTACTCGCATTTCGTCGTCAACGATCCCGCCGAGATCGACAAGGAAAGGGGTGTCATCATCGAGGAGCGCCGCCAGAGGAGGGACGCTTCTTGGAGACTCCACGAGAAGTCACTCCCCTACTACTACGGCGACTCCAAATATGCGGGCTGTACCCTCATCGGAAGCCAGGAGAACCTCGAGAACTTCAAGCCCGAGAGCCTCGTGAACTTCTACAAGACCTGGTACCATCCCGACATGCAGGCACTCATCGTCGTAGGTGACATCGACGTCGACGAGACCGAGAAGAAGATCGAAAGGATATTCGCCGACATCCCCAAGGCCGAAAACCCCAAGCCCAAGGACGTCATCACCATCCCCGGCAACGTTGAGCCCGTCGTCGGAGTACTCACCGACCCCGAGCAGACCGCAACCCAGATCGAGGTCCTCTGGAAGAGCGAAGCCGCTCCCGAAGAGTACAACTCCACTGTCGTGGGCAAACTCAACGACCTCATCGAAACCATCATCGCTCAGGTGATGTACGAAAGGTTCAGCGACATCACTTCCGATCCTTCAGCCCCCTATCTTGACGCCGCTCTCCAGGTCGGAAACCTCTGCGAAACTATGGACGTCGTCATGGGACAGATCGTCGCCAGGGAAGGTGAAGCCATTCCCGCCCTCACCGCATTCCTCACCGAAATCGAGAAGATGAAGAGGTTCGGATTCTCCGAGGACGAGGTTGACAGGGCCAAGACCAACATCCTCGCCGTCTACGAAAGCGCCGCAAAGAGCGCCGACACCCGTCAGAACCCCGAGCTCGTGAACGAACTTATCTACAACTTCTTCGACAACGAGACTTACATGGAGCCCCAGGCTGAGTACGAGCTCATGCAGCAGCTCACCTCCATGGTCAACGCCGACGCGATCAACCAGGTTCTCCCTCAGCTGATCACCGACGAGAACATGGTAGTCCTCTACAAGGGAACCGAAAAGGCAGGACTCACCCACCCCACCGAGAACGAGATCCTCTCCGTCATCAAGTCCGTCCGCGCGGCTGACATCCAGGCCAACGAGGTCGCAGCCATCGAGACCGACCTTCTCGATCCTTCAGCCCTCAAGGGTTCCAAGGTAAAGAAGACTGAAAAGGGAATGTACGGCAGCACCGTATGGTATCTTAAGAACGGCCTCAAGGTCGTTCTCCTTCCCACCGACTACCAGAAGGACCAGATCCTCTTCAACCTCCGCAAGCAGGGCGGTATGTCCCTCATCTCGACAGCTGACCTCAACAGCTTCGAGTCGAACATCTACACCCTCTTCCAGCAGAACAGCGGACTTTCGAAGTTCCCCTCGACCACCCTTTCCAAGATGCTCGCCGGAAAGAACGCGGGAGCCTCTTCATACATCAGCGCCCTCAACCACGGTATCAGCGGATCTTCAGTAGTGAAGGATCTCGAGACCGCATTCCAGCTGGCTTACCTCCAGTTCACCGACCCGAGGTTCGACCAGAGCGAGTACGACAAGGGCATCAAGATGCTCGAGTCAATCCTCCCCAACTACATGGCACAGCCCAACTACCGCCTTTCCAAGGAACTGACCTCTCTCCTGTACGGAGACAACCCCAGGAACGTCACCATCAGCCCTGAAGTCATGCAGAAGGCTTCCCTCGCCACGATCGAGAAGAACTACAGGGCTCTGTTCAATGACGCCAAGGGCGCTGTCCTCGTGATGGTCGGAGACTTCACCATCCCCGCCGTCCAGCCTCTCGTCGAGAAGTACTTCGGTTCCCTCCCCAAGGGAAAGAAGGCCCTCAAGTGGGTTGACGACAATAACGACATCCTCCCCGGAAACCGCACCAACGACTTCACCGTCGACATGCAGACTCCCATGACTACCGTCGTGGACGTCTTCTCAGCCCCCGTGAAGTGGAGCCAGGACCATAGCGCCGCTCTCAGTGCAGCCCAGTACATCCTCAACATGAGGTACGTCACTTCACTGCGTGAGGACGAAGGCGGAACCTACGGCGCCAGCGTATCCGCCCAGATGAGCCGTCTCCCCAAGGAGGAAGCCGTCATCCAGGTATACTACAACTGCCGTCCTTCTTCCGCCGACAAACTCCGTGAGCTCGCGATGAGGGATCTCCGCGCCCTCGCCACCGACGGTCCCACCGCCGAAGAGTTCGACATGGCACAGAAGAATCTCCAGAAGAACATTCCCGAGAGCAAGATCAACAACAGCTACTGGCTCAACACCCTCCTCAGCTACGAAACCTACGGTACCGAAAGCGTCGAGGCATACGAGAAAGCAGTGAATTCCCTGACCGCGGAGAAGGTCAAGGCCATCGTCGCCGAGATTCTCGCAGCACAGAACCACGCCGAGCTCGTGATGCGTCCCGGAAACACCGCCGAGAGCGAGTAACAAATTCATACATAAGTATTTCAAGAGTCGACATTTTTTGATGTCGGCTCTTGTTTTTTTGTCATTCCGGCGATACATCTTTGCGGAATTGTTCTTATATTGGGCCATAAAACGATCACTGACAAAAAAAATGGCTACCGACAGAATGTACGAAGCGGCCTTCCGCTTCAGGGAAATGGAACTATGGGAATCGCTCAACGATTCCGACCTTTTCGCCGTAACACTCACCGACGGAAGGATAGGCTACTGCTGCGTCATGGGAAACGGAGGTGAGCATTACGCGATGGTGATTTACACCGGAGACAAGGGTTGGCAGACATACTGCCGGGCGATTGACTCCAGCACAGGTACGTCCATGATAGAGATGCAGCTCTTCGCATGTTCCATAGACCAGACGAGTTGCGACTTCGAAAGCGCCGACTTCATCACTCCCCAAGCGAAGAACGAGGCCAGGGAATACGCCAAAAGAACGGGGACCGTCATACGCAGGAAAAAAGGATATCCTGAATTCATACGCATAAAACCGGGACACGCCCCATGGAAGATCACCGGGAAAGAAGATGAGGAGGCCATTTATGAAGCTCTTCTCGGAGGTCTTGAAGTGGGTCGTGTCCTTCAAGAGGGAGGAGTCGAAGAACTGCTCAAAAGGGGGTTCCTCTCCTTCAGGGACTACCCCATCCCGGGGAGGAGGAAGAAGATTCCTCTGCTGAAGCGTGACGGGGAGAAATTCCATTGGTCAAAGACCACCCTCCCGCCTTACGACCCGGGCAGGGATCCCGCTCCGACCCTCTTCAACAATCCTTCACTGACCACCCTTCTTCTGAGCATGAAGGGAGAGGGCGTTTTCCAGTGCAGATTCACCTACGCTCCGGCTGAAGTCCAGACCGACAAGGACAAGGTGCCGATCGTTCCCGGATGGATATTCACCCTTGACGAGAACGACTGGAACATAATCCCGACCGTTCCCGAGCCCGCCATGGCGGAAGACCTTGCCAAACTGCCCGAGAGCCTTGGTGACACGTTCGCCGCCATGAACCGCAAGCCTTCGGTCATAAAGGTATGCGATCCCACGACCGAAGCCCTTCTGGAGGACTTCTGCGGAAAAACGGGCATCACGCTGCAGAGGGTGAAAGCGCTGCCGCAGGTGGACGGCGCTTTCGACAGCATCTGCCAGATGATGAGACGGGGCTACTGATCCCTATACCGAACTCGGAGGGACACCGAATTTGTTCTTGAACGCGCGGGAGAATCCCGTCAGGGTAGCGAACCCGACTTTGTAGGCCACTTCACTCACATTGAGGGAGTGGTCTTTCAGCATCTCCATGGCCCGGCTGAGGCGATAGTTCGACAGGAACTCCTGGGGAGACTGACCGATGAGGGCCTTGAGCTTCGTGAAGAGGGTCGTGCGGCTGACGCCGAGTTCCATGGAAATCGTCGTGACGTTGAAGTCCTCCTCGTCAAGGTGACGGTCGACAAGTTCGTACACCTTCTTGAGGAAATCCCTGTCGTAAGGGCTGAGGCCGTCATTCTCCTCCTGAGGGACTTCCACGCTTTCGGAGAGCAGTCTCTGCATTCTCCGGCGGTTCTGGAGGATATTCTTGACGATAGTGCGGAGGTACTGGGAATCGAACGGCTTGCTCAGGTACGCGTCGGCCCCGAGGGTGAGTCCGTGAAGCTGGTTCTCCATATCGGCTTTCGCCGTAAGGAGGATTATCGGGATATGGCAGAAATCAGGATCGTTCTTCACTTCCTTGCAAAGGGTGTAACCGTCCTTGTAAGGCATCATCACGTCGCTCACGATGAGGTCCGGAGCATGCATCCTTATGAACTTCCACGCCTCCTCTCCGTCGGAAGCCGTTGTCACCCGGTAATTGTCCTCAAGAAGGGACTTTATGTATTCCCTCATGTCGGAATTGTCCTCCACCACAAGCACATTCACCCCTTCGATACGGACTTCGTCCTCAGCACCCGTCTGAACGGCCGAACTCTGGTCGGACTCGACCTCCCAGACCGTATCCGCATCCCCGCCGTAAGCTTCCTTTCCTCCGGGGAAGACGAAGGTGAATACCGAGCCCATGGGGGAATTCGACCTCACGGAAAGGTCTCCCTTATGGAGAAGCGCCAACTGCCTGGCGTAGCTCAGGCCCACACCGAAGCCGGACGGGAGTTCCCCTCCCACTTTCTCACCTACCCTTTCGAAGCGGTCGAAAATCTTGTCCATCTTCTCCTTGGAGATGCCTATTCCCGTATCCGCCACCGAAATGGTGACCTTTCCCTCGGAGTCCTTGGACGCCGAAATGGCGACTTCACCGTACTCCGGAGTGTACTTGACCGCATTGCTCAGAAGGTTGAAAACTATCCTCTCGACCTTTTCGCTGTCGCAGTATGCGGTGAGATTGTCCTGGATATCCGTTTTCACATGCAGGTTCTTCTGGTTGAACATGTATCCGAAGTTGCCCATCATCGATGTGAGAAGGGACCCAAGGTCCGATTCCATAATTGAAAGGTTGTCCCCGATCGCCCTCGTCCTGTTGAAATGCAGCAGCTGGTCCGTCAGCCGCGCCATCCTGTCGGCGTTCTTCTTTATGATTCCTACGAGGCGGCTCTCCTTCTCGCCGATATTCTCGCTTCTCGCCAGATCCTGGACAGGACCGTAGATGAGCGCCAGGGGGGTTCGGAACTCATGCGAAACGTTCGTGAAGAAGTTGAGTCTCTCCTGGCTTATCTGCTCGGTGAGGAGTTTCTCCCCCTCGATGACGGAAAGCTTCTCCTTGTTTATCTTCTGGAGAGTGAAATGCCTGACAAGAAGGAAAATCAGAAGACCGGCCAGAAGGGAATACACCACCATGGCGAAAGGGGAACCCCACCACGGGTAAGCTATCCTGAAGGGAAGGGAGACAAGGGATTCGCTCCACTGTCCGGAAGGTTGCCTCACCTGCACCTCGAAACGGTACTTGCCGCTGGGGATCGTGGAATAGCTAGCCCTGTAGTATGAATTGGAAGACGTCCAGTCACTGTCATATCCTACGAGACGGTAACGGAAACGGGGCTTGTACTCCGGGTCGAAATTCAGGCACGAGAAGAAGAACGACACCTGACGCTGGTCATGTTTCAGGGTCGGATTCCCCGTAAGGTCGAATCCTCCCGTCCCGTTCACCTGCACGTCGTCGACGGTGAGGGAAACCGTTTCTTCGGTCGCCTTCTCCTTGGGAGAGAGCTTCACGAAACCGGATGTTGTTCCGAGGAACAGGTCATCCCCCAGCATATGGGCGCTGTTCGTGTTGAGTCCCGCCACCAGATTCCAGAACTGCTTCTGATATTCTATCGCCATGGTCGACGGGTCTATCCGCACCACATCGTTCCTTGAAGCGACGTAAATGCGGCCGGAAGAATCCCCGACTACGGACGTGACGAGATTGCTGGAAAGTCCGCTCCGCATGTCGAGGCGTCGGGTCGATCCGTCGGAAGGGTCGAATCTCACCACTCCGTCGGCCCTGGTACCTATCCACAGGATGCCTTTTTCATCTTCGTATATGGCCGAAGGGCTCACGTCTTCATTGAAAATCATCCGGAGGTCCTCCCCGTCGTACATCCATACGGAATTGTCCGAGAGGAAATACACCTTTCCGGACCGCTGCTGTGTGGAGAACCAGAAGTCCGGGAAACGGTCCACCTCTACCGTGGAAGAGCTTCCGTCTCCGTGGATCTGGAGGATGTATCCTGGCTGTAGGAGGCAGATGGTGCCCTCATGGTTTGACCATATGCACTCGGTCGGTTCCACTTTCCATTCTCCCGTCAAGCGCATCACATTCCCGTCGTAGCGGCCGTAATGCCTCAGGGTCTTATACCCGGCAAGGACCCAGTGTCCCCTTGTGAGAGTATCCATTTGGGAAATGGAGAACTGCACATCCGGGCCTGTCGCTTCGGCTTGGACAGGAGTGATCTCGCCTTTTTCCGAATCGTACCAGTAAAAGGCCTTGTTCGTGAGCACCCTCATGCCGAGATGTTCACTATCTTCAACCGGGAAGAACATATTGAGGCCCTCCGAAGGATAACGCGTCGGTATGGGGATGAACTTCAGTCCGGAGTTCAGACTCACTTCCTCCAGGGGACCGGAATCTTTGCTCAGAAGAAGACATTTTTCCTTGACTACGACGGAGACGGAATTCACTCCGTCGAGTCTCTCGTCGGTATTCGCCCTTTCAAGCGTTCCGGCGTAACCGTCCATCGTCCATATTCCATCAGAACGGACCCCTATGAATATCCTGCCGGAACTCCGCTCCCTTTCGATGAAAAGCACCGGACTTTCCGCAACGGCGGCGAGATTCTCCGGAACGGGGATCTTCTCACCCGAAGTCGTGTAACGCCTCAAACCCGCATCGGTACAAAGGTAGATGGTCCCGTCACTGGATTCGTAGTAGTCGTGAAGCGTCGTTCCCACAGTCGGGATCGTACCCACCTGTGTGAAATTCCGGTCCAGTATCTTGATGTAACCCTGTATCGGGAAATTTATCCAGACGGTTTTGTCCTTGTTGAGGTATGTGTGGCAATACTGGATCATGTCATCCTGATATGCCGTGGATGTCCGTCCGGTTTTCTTGTCGACAAGCGATATCCTGCCCCAATGCGAAACGAGTATCCTTTCATCGTCATAGTCCGCCACTCCGGAAAGACGTCCCGTCAGATACTGGACGGTGGAAGAAACCGTTCCGTTTTCTATGCATTCGAGACCTGAAATGCTGCCCACCCAGACTTTCCCGTCCGCGCAAGGGAGGATATACGAAACCGCGTCATTGCGGAGTCCCCCGTCCATGGACTCGGTCCACTGGATGTAGGAGGTTCCGTCATAACGGTTGAGTCCCTTGTTCGTCCCTATCCAGACGTACCCTTGGGAATCTTCGGCCATGCACATGACATTGTTGCTCGAAAGGCTGTTCTGGGAGACGAGTCTTCCTCCGGTCCCCTGTGCGGAAACGGGGCTGGACAGTAGTGCTGCTGAAAAAAGTGCGAGTAGAGCTGTTTTTGGGGACATATGGCGTCAAAAAGGTTGTTCAACAGTCAAATATAGCCCCTTTTTAACATTTTGCATAGCGTTCCGACGATTTGGAACAGCGATTTAACAACATGCATAACATCTCTTCTCCCGCGCGTAGAGCGTCGGATAAAAGCATCGTAGCTTTGCATCCGGATCCAGATAACACTAATAACACGTGAACTCATTTCACAACAATCTCAGATCATTCTTCCCTGTAAGGAGGCGCAGCCGGATGACGGCCACGTCCTCCCGATAGTTTTATTTATATGATTGATACAATCAATTCACCTATTATTAATAAATCAAATCAAGTCAACATGAACAAGACACAGCTTCTCAAACGAATCGCTACGGTCCTCTGTGGGGCAGCCCTCAGCCTGACCGCAGTCTTCGCACAGAACAAAGTCGTCAAGGGCACCGTTCTCGATGATACCGACCAGGGAGTCATCGGCGCGGCTGTCATGATCAAAGGCACAACCACCGGTGTCGCTACTGACGTCGACGGTAATTTCGAACTGAGCTGCGCTCCCACCGACGTTCTGGTGGTTTCGAGCGTAGGTTACGATGAGGTTGAGGTCACCGTAGGAAACCAGACCAACCTCACCATCCGCCTCTCAATCTCCCAGGAACTCCTGGATGACGTCGTGGTCATCGGTTACGGTACCACCAGGGCAAAGAACTTCACCGGTTCGGTGGATGTCATCAAGATGGAAGATTCACCTGTCGCCAACCTCGGTCTCACCACCGCCACCGACATGCTCCGTGGCCGTCTTTCCGGAGTTGTCATCGGCGCTGAATCCGCTACCGTCGGACAGAACTCAAGCATGCTCGTCCGTGGTCGCCGTTCCATCAACTCCACCAGCACCGCTCCCCTCCTCGTCGTAAACGGCGTCATCTACACCGGTAACCTCGAGGATATCGACAACAACGCTATCGAGAGCATCTCCGTCCTCAAGGACGCCACCTCCCTCGCCGCTTACGGATCAAAGGCCGCCAACGGTGTCATCATGATCACCCTCAAGAAGGGACAGGAAGGAAAGCCGATGATCAACTTCTCGACTTCCCACCAGTTCTCCACCCCTTCATACAGGCAGGAGTATCTCTCTCCCGAAGACTACATCCGTTACCGCAACGCCCGTCTCGGTCTCACTGACCTCACCAACACTTCCTGGATGTCTTTCCTCGAGGCTGACAACTACAAGAAGGGCAAGACTACCGATTGGTACGACATGGTGACCCGCACAGGTTACACCCAGAACTACAACCTCTCCTTCTCCGGAAGGACCCAGAACTCCAACTACTACGTGGCAGTCGGCCGTTCTGACCAGAGGGGTATCACCGTGGGCAACCACTTCACCCGCAACAACATCTCGATGAACCTTTCGACCAACGTCACCAAGGACATCGAAATCGGCGCCAACTTCGCATACACCAACACCCGCGATGACTCCATCAACGCTGACACCAACGTCAAGCAGTCTCCTTACATGGAGCCCTATCTCCCCGACGGAAAGACTCTCCGTTACTATGTCGAAGGTGTGAACAACTCCTCAGTCAACCCTCTGTGGTCGACCCAGTACGGTCAGGACCGTGACAGGAAGAGGTTCAACCTCAACCTCGGCGGCTACATCAATGTGAAGATTCCTTGGGTCGAGGGTCTCAGCTACAGGCTGAACGCTTCTTACACCAAGATGGTCTCCAAGAACTACAGCTTCACTCACGAGAACAGCACTCCCGTTCTCCTTTCCAACGACTGGGAAGGAATCGGACAGACCTCGGAGTACTACAACTTCTCCAACGCAAACGGATCCATTTCCAACAGCAATTCCGAGAACTGGGTCATCGATAACATCATCACTTACGCCCGTTCCTTCGGTCTCCATTATGTGAGCGCATCCCTCGTTTACACCCGCGACAGCGCTGAGTCAACCGGCGAGTCTGAGACCGGTACCGGCTTCATCAGTGCAGGCAACACCATCCTCGGATGGTACGGACTCGGCAACGCCGACACCAAGACCTTCACCAGCCCTTCCTACACTCTCCATACTGACGTAGGTTATCTCGCACGTGTGATTTACTCTTATAGGGACACCTATCATTTCAACGCTTCCTTCCGTCGTGACGGTTCTTCAGTGTTCGGTGCCGACAAGAAGTGGGGTAACTTCCCTGCAGTCGGAGCGGCTTGGACCGTTACCAACGAGCAGTTCATGAAGGGCATCAAGTGGCTCGACTTCCTCAAGCTCAAAGTTTCTTGGGGTAAGAACGGTGCACAGACCCTCTCTCCTTACGGAACCCTCTCCACCATCGCACTCGCCAAGAGCGGAAACATTCCCAACTACTACGGTGGAACCATCCACTGGGGACAGAAGCTCTCAACCCTCGGTAACCCTACCCTCGGTTGGCAGACCACCACTTCTTGGAACGGCGGTTTCGAGGCTGACTTCCTGAAGGCACGCATCCACATCGACGTTAACATGTACTATTCAAAGACCACTGACCAGATCTTCAACCGCAACATCCCCGTCATGACCGCAGGTATCACCAACCAGAGGGCCACAATGGGTAGGGTTGACAACAAGGGTCTCGAGATCAACATGTCCACCGTCAACATCAAGAGCAGCAAGTTCACTTGGAACTCCGACTACGTCTTCACCCTCAACCGCAACAGGCTCGTTGACCTCTATGGTGACGGACAGGATGATATCGCAAACGGCCTCTTCCTCGGAAAGCCCCTCAGCTCAATCTACGGATACAAGACTGAAGGCATCTTCCAGGATGGACAGAACGCCGGACGTCCTATCTTCTACACCATCGACGGACAGCAGACCGACAACCCTTCAGCTGACGACCGTCAGATCCTCGGATACGGTGACGAGAACTTCCGCCTCTCTTGGGCCAACACCCTGAGGTACGGCAACTGGCAGCTCTACTTCATGTTCCAGGGCATCTTCGGTGGAAACGGCTTCGGCCTCGCGAACAACACCTTCGCTTACACCACCTTCGATACCACTGCCGCTTGTACAGCATACAACATTCCTTTCTGGACAGCCCAGAATCCCAACAACACCTATCCCGCTCCTAACGTGAACGAGAGCAAGTATCAGGTTTACAACTCCTTCGGACATGTCCGTCTGCAGGACCTCTCCCTGAGCTACAACCTCTCCTCCATCGCTCAGAAGATCGGCGTCAACAACGCAAGGCTCACCCTCTCCGGACGTAACCTCTTCTTCATCGCTCCTCATTGGAAGATGAGCGACCCTCAGCAGCGTTCCGGTTCAAGCCTCGGTATGCCGAGAGCTTTCACCCTCGGACTCAACGTCACTTTCTAGTCAACCAACAAATTTGAAGAGAAATGAAATCCAATAAAATATTCATAGGTCTCGCCCTCACCGCTCTTTGCGGAGCCGCTATCACTTCCTGCGAGAAGGATGCAGACTTCCTCACCGAGAAGCCCAAGGCGCAACTTACCGTCGCGAACGCGTATCTGACTTCCGACCAGGTGCTCAACACCCTTCTGACCGGATATTACGAGTTCGAGGAACTTTTCTTCCCTAACGATTTCGGTATGGGTCTTTCATACAATACCTCCACCGGAACCGACATGACCGACAACAAGTATCAGCTCGGTCAGGCTTCCCACATGAGCAACTTCGCTTCAGCGTGGTCAAGCACCTCTTCACTCCCCAAGAGCCTTTGGGACAAGTTCTACAAAGTGATCTCCTACGGAAACCTCGCCATCAGCAAGGCTGACGATGTCACATGGAACAGCGATGCCGAAAAGGCAAGAGTCGTGGCTGAGGCACACTTCCTCCGCGGTATTTCCTATCTCCGCCTTGGTGAACTCTTCGGAGGTGTCCCCATGGTAATGGAATACACCGAGGTTCCTAACTACGGTTACAACCGCGCTTCCCGTACCGAGACTTACCAGGCCGCCATCGATGACCTCACCGAGGCCTACAACGGTCTCCCTTGGGATGTCAAGGCCGAATACGGACGTGCCGGAAAGGGCGCTGCCGGAATGTATCTCGGAGAGGCTCTCCTCGCCATGGGCGTTGAGGCCAACAACAACTCCAACTTCACCGATGCCATCAAGTATCTCAACGAGGTTGTCTCCCACCATCCCCTCATGACCAACCGTTTCGGTGCAAGGCTTCCCGATGCCACCGGTTCCAACTACGGAGTTCCCAATGCTTACCCCGAAGGAAACGTCATCTCTGACCTCTTCGTCGCTCCCAACATCGTGAGCCCCCAGAACACCGAGGCCATCTGGATCATGGTATCCGCTCCCGACTACGCGACTTACGCTGTAAACGGCGGAAGAAGGAACTGCACCCTCGGATTCACCCCCGCTCTTCCCGACTACACTTGGGCTGACAAGTACAAAGTCGAAGGATCAGCCGGTCCTTGGAAGAACTTCTCCGCAAAATACGGCGGAAGGGCCAACCCCGCTTCTCACGGCGGTACCGGTTGGGCACAGAGTACTCCTACCTGGTACGCATCTTACACAATGTGGGATGCTGAGCACAACAACGGAACTGAGGCCGATCTCCGTTACATCGAGGACGTGACCGTCAAGACAGAGTTCATGTGCTGCGACGACAAGCACCCTCTTTACGAGCAGAAAGTAGGTTGGGACCATATCGACCACTCCACTCCTGAGCTCGCCGGTATCTTCTTCCCCATCTGGTACAAGGAGACTCCTTTCAGCCAGTGGGACTACGATGCATCCCAGCCCGCAGGTTGGTTCGGAACTTTCGTGAGCTTCTACCGTTCAAGGTACGCTGCCCGTAGCGCTGAGGCTTATCTCCTCCTCGCTGAGGCTTACCTCCGCTCCGGTGACAACGCCAACGCAGCAAAGGCTCTCAACACCGTCCGTGAAAGGTCCAACGCCAAACCGTTCGCAACAATTACCCTCGACACCATCCTCGACGAAAGGGGTCGTGAGCTCCTCTATGAAGAGTTCCGTTGGGCTACCTTCCTCAGGATGAAACCCGATGAGTGGAAACCCCGTCTGTACAACTACGGAATGTATTCCGCAAGGCCCGGACAGACCGTTTATCCTGAGATCCGCCGTTGGGCTGAGCACACTGGAAACATCGAATTCGATCTCTTCCCCATCCCTCAGACCTACATCGACCTCAACACCGAGTCTGACGGTATGACCCAGAACAAGGGTTGGAAGTAATCCTTATGAAAAAGCGGGGGTAACTCTTGAAAAAGCTACTCCCGCTTTTCCAAAAAAACGCGAATGAAAAAGCTCTCCATCATTTTCCTGCAGTTAGCCGCTATCCTCTTCACCTTGTTCGCGGGCGAAGGGAAGGCATCCGCCCAGTACCATGGAAGCAAATATTATCCTCTCCAGCAGGACGGGAAGGTGACTTTCCTCCTCAAGGCGGACAAGGCAACGGAAGTGAAAGTGTACGGAGATTTCCTGCCCGGAGTGAACGAGTACGGTCTGGGGGGCTCCGCTTTGATGCAAAAGAACTCCGAAGGAGTGTGGGAATACTCCATCCCCACCCCGGAGCCGGACTTCTACTTCTACTATTTCGAAGTGGACGGAGTCAGGACTTTGGATCCGAACAATCTCAAGGTCGTATGCAACTACTCCGAGTTCCTGAATTCCTTCATGGTTGAAGGAGAAGGCACGATGGCTGGACTTTGCCCCGAAGGAAGAGGCACCGTATCCACCATTTGGTATGATTCTCCGGAGTACGGTGGGAAAAGGCGCATGAACGTCTACCTTCCCTGCGGATATTCCGGGAATGAGAAATACCCGGTGCTCTACATGATTCCCGGAGGAGGTGACGACGAAGACACCTGGATCGACATGGGAAGACTTCCCCAGATCATGGACAACATGATTTCCAAAGGGAAGGCCGTACCGATGATTGTCGTCATGGTGAACTCGATGCCCAACCAGCTGGCGGCACCCCACATCATGAATCCCATCCCCGGGAAGAAGAGTCATTTCGAGATGATGGGCACTCCCGAAGGGGAAGCCGGAGGAGCATTCTCCGCTGACCTCACAGGCAACGTCATCCCCTTCATCGAGAAGAATTTCAGCGTCAGGACAAATCCTTCCTCGAGAGGCATTTGCGGAGTCTCCATGGGAGGCGTGTACGAAATGTACATCCTAAGCCATTGGAGCGGACTTTTCAGGAATATCGCTTTCATGGGCTCGGGGATAATGTCCCCGGACAAGGAGAAAGCCATCTCATCGGTCCGTCCGATAATCGGAAAAGGTTATGACCTTTTCTGGATAGGGGCCGGAAAGGACGACATCGCCCTTCGAAGCGCAAAGAACCTCTCAGAAGCTCTCAAAGCCGAAGGTTCCCCCTACGTGTACTACGACTGCGGTGGCGCACATAACTGGAAATCATGGAGAAAAGATCTCCAGGAATTGTTACCTTTGCTATTCAGGCATCAAAGCGACTCCCCGTCAAGATAAACCAATCAAAAAATATACGAACAAAACATGAGAACAGCACGTATTACTCTTCTCGCGGCATTCTCCGTTTTCGCCGCGGTTTCATGCTCGCAGAGCGTGACTCCCCAGGGGAGGCTCACCCTCAACGACAAGAAAATCGATGAGATCATCTCCAAGATGACCCTCGAGGAGAAGGTGGAGATGCTCCACTCGAAGACCAACATGTCTTCAGAGGGTGTTCCCAGCCAGGGAATCCCCGAAATCAGGTATGCCGACGGTCCGTTCGGTATCCGTGAAGAAGGACAACCCAACTCTTTCATGAGCGCAGGTTGGACTCTCGACTCCGCCACTTACTTCCCTACCGGATCCGCCCTCGCAGCCACATGGTCCGAAGACCTCGCCTACAAGTACGGAACAGGTATGGGCACAGAGGCCAGACTCCGTGGAAAGGACGTCATCCTCGGCCCCGCTGTCAACATCCAGAGGCTGCCTGTCGGAGGTAGAACCTATGAATACCTCAGCGAGGACCCTATCCTCAGCGCGGCTCTCGCCCTCCGCTACACCGAAGGTGTGCAGGACCAGGGAACCGCAGTGTGCATCAAGCATTTCGCGGTGAACAACCAGGAAACCAACCGTGGTAGCGTCGACGCCCAGGTTGATGAAAGGACTCTCCGTGAAATCTATCTCAAGCCTTTCGAAAGGGCTATCATCGAGGGCGGCGCCATGAGCGTCATGCCCGCTTACAACAAAGTAAACGGTGACTACTGCTCAGAAAACGAGCACCTCCTCAACGAAATTCTCCGCGGAGAATGGGGATTCAAGGGAATGACAGTTTCCGACTGGGGTGGAACACACTCCACCATGGGTGCCATGCTCCATGGCCTCAACGTCCAGATGACCGGCAGCAACTATCTCGGACCCGCCGTCATCGACTCCATCAAGACCGGTGCCCTCACTGAGGCTCAGGTTGACGAGAAGGTCAAGCAGATCCTTCGCCTCAGGCTCGCCATCGAGCCCGTTCCCGTTGACGTGGCCAACACAAAGCAGACTTCACAGCCCGAAAGCCAGCAGATCGCTCTCGACGTGGCACGCAAGTCAATCGTTCTCCTGAAGAACCAGGGCAACGTCCTTCCTCTGAAGAGCGGCATCAAGAAGATCGCCGTCATCGGCCAGAACGCGGTCCTCAAGACCCAGTCCGGTGGTATGGGCGCAGGTGTCAAGGCTCTCTACGAAGTAACTCCTCTCCAGGGTATCCAGAAGAGGGCAGGCAACTCCATCGAAGTTGTCTACGCCCCCGGATACAAGAACTTCCCCGGCCGCAGATGGGGACCCGCTC
Organism: Bacteroidales bacterium; assembly: GCA_017469845.1. Taxonomy (GTDB): domain Bacteria; phylum Bacteroidota; class Bacteroidia; order Bacteroidales; family UBA932; genus Cryptobacteroides. Next base: position 71,612 of record JAFUFP010000033.1, read on the forward strand.
CCGCAGTTCCCAACCCTCTCGAGGCTTCAGCCATTGACGAGAATGCCGATCCCGCTCTCCTCGCCGAAGCAGTTGCAGCGGCCAAGGACGCTGACGTCGTGATCTTCTTCGGAGGTACAAACAAGAGCATCGAGACCGAAGGAAGCGACCGCGCTAACATCAAGCTCCCTTGCGGACAGGAAGAGGTCATAGCTGCCCTCTACGCCGTCAACAAGAACCTCGCTACAGTTCTCATCTCCGGAGGTCCCACCGACCTTCAGATTCTTGAGAAATACTCTCCCGCCATCGTCCAGGGTTGGTGGAACGGTACCGAAGGCGGTACTGCTCTCGCTGAGGTCCTCTTCGGAGACATCGCTCCTTCAGGAAAGCTTCCTTTCACCTTCCCCGTGAAGCTCGAGGACTCTCCCGCTTTCGCGATGGGCAACTTCCCCAACAAGACCGCAGGTGCTGACCTCTTCACGATGATGTATCGTGCTGACGCCGTCAACATGAGCCGTGAAGAAAGGCAGAAGCTCATCGACAGCATGCCCAAGCCCGTTTCTGAATACACCGAAGGAAGCCTCGTAGGATACCGCTGGTTCGACACCAAGCAGGTTCCCGTCATGTACGCTTTCGGACACGGACTCTCTTACGTCAACTTCACATATGGTGACATGAAAGTTTCTTCCAAGAAGGGCGACATCACCGTGAACTTCACCCTCACCAATGATGGTGACATGGATGCTGACGAAGTCGTCCAGCTCTACATCCACCGCAAGGGCGGTTCTGTGGAGTGGCCCTACAAGGAGCTCAAGGCTTTCAAGAGGGTTTCCCTCAAGGCTCATGAGACTACGACCGTTACTCTCACCATCCCCCAGGCCGACCTCAGGTACTGGAATGTCGAGAAGAACGCTTGGGATCTGGAGCACTGCGCAGCTGATCTCCTCCTCGGAAGCGCTTCCGATGACATCAGGGTAAAGGCTGAGACGAACATCTGATCCTGCCACCAACACACAAACATCGATATGAACGCCGGGCGGTCCGAAAGGGTTGTCCGGCTTTTGTTTCGCTGCGAGGAGGCATGTTACTGTGCAATACAAAAAGATGGACTACCGGTAACTTCGGGAGTCCATCAATCCATATACTATTCCGGGGAGGTCAACCCCTAAGAAACATCGTTGACTTGAGTTATTCGCCTTTACCCAAAGCCGAAATATCTTCCGCGGACAGGCCGGTGATTTTGGAGATCAATTCCACGTCCATACCCAGCGACAACATCTTTACAGCATCTTCGGATTTACCCTGCACTATTCCTTTGGCCAAACCCTTGGCTTCTCCCTTGGCTTCTCCCTTGGCTTCGCCTTGATGGTAGGCTGTCGCCAGCTGGTTACGCCTGTCTTCTTCATACATGATCTCGGACACGTACTCGTTGTATTCCTTGTCCGTGAATGAAGCTATCTGAGCTTTCTTGTAGATCTTTTCCA
>JAFUFP010000064.1 GCA_017469845.1 Bacteroidales bacterium
CACTCCCAAGAAATGGCGGCAGAGTCTTTATTACCATTTTTACGACCATACGGCCGAACACAACGTTCTCCGCCATGACGGCATCTTCGACAGCCGCTATAAACTCATCCACTTCTACGACGAGAGCGGAAAGATTCCTTCCTATGAGGAGTTCTTCGACCTTGAGGCGGATCCGAATGAACTGAATAACGTCATAGCCGATCCGAAGTACAAGACCCTCGTCGACAAGTTCATGAAGGAACTGTCCGACACCAGGCAGAAGATCGGAGTCACCGAATTCTGATCCCAAGCGTACCAAGGTGAACGATACGGTAAAGTCGAAAGATATCCGTTACAATCGTCCCCCGTTCACAAAGAGATGATCCCGGGAGCCGGTCCCCGGGATTTTCGGCATCAAGCGGGGCGCCTTCCCGTTGCGTAAACAATCCCCTTTTCACCTTTCAATCCCAACATAGGTACGTGTATCGGTCCCTTATGGTCCGGCATCCGGAAAGATGCCTCCTTTCGTCAAGGTGTTCATTTCCGGTGGCAAACCGGAACATCACTGTTCAGTTTCCGGTGGCAAACCGGAGCATCTCTGTTCAGTTTCCGGTGGCAAACCGAACTATAGATCCTATTCGTGCGTTTTTCAAAAAATTTTCCCTTCACTTCAAAAAAAATCCGGAACCTTGAGTATATGAAAACGACCAACGATGAAAAACGCATATGAAACACAGCAACATTCTCGGTAAGGACGGCCTTACCCAAACAAGCGCCAATCACCTTGCGAACATCGCAAAAGAAATGTATGAAGCGATTCAGAGCGACCTTGGATCCCTCCGCTTCCATTCGAGGGATTATATGCTCGCCATAGCGGGCAAGACCTTCAGGGTCGAGAACGAGTCCGAAAAATCCCGGCTCGAGTCGTTGACTCCGGATCTCAAAGAAGTTGGAGCTCTCAAATCCCTTATCGCGTATCTTCGTGAAGGGATCAAGGAGAAAAAGTGGATGAGCACTGATGAGGCTTTCGAGAAACACGTCGATTCCCTCATCGAAGAAGGTCGCGAAGACCTTCTCAAACCTTCCCAAAAGGATGGTATATCCTTCGAAGAGGTGTTTGACACCCTCTCCCCCGAGCAGAAGGCGAGATACTACTCGCTCGAAGCCAAATGCGCCACAATAGGCTCATTCATCCACCCCGACGGCTCTTTCGCCAGGGCTAGAAAGGAATTCTTTCAGCACGCCAAAGATCCCATCAGGGTTGACGGGACGGGCCAGAACGCTGAAATCAATACCTTCACGAGCGGTTTCACCGCCGAAGAGATCGATTCCGTATTCTTCGCTCTCCAAAAGGAGTACAGACTCCTTCAGGCCGAGCTGAACAAACTCAAGGCTGACCTTGACGACAAGGTCGCTGAAGCGAACAGGGCCATCGCCGATGATTCGCTCGCCTCGATGAAGTTATGGGTCGACCGTAGAAAGGTCGAAAGAAACCTTTACGACGCCGAAGTGAAGGCACTCAAAATAGTGATCCCCGAGAATCTCAGGGAGATCTATGAAAAGGTGAACGCTGTCGCAAGCGCGAAATAGCGTTCCCTTCTTCCCTCAGGGAGGACTTCCCCACAAGGAAGGTCTCCCCCTTCATAGAGTTCTTTGAAAAAAATGGAATCTCCCTTCCAGGACCTAAGCATCCCATTTGGGAAGCTGAAGATCCGAATACGGATACCCTAGGGGATATTGTTTCCTGATCATCACAGGAAAGAGTGGCATTTCGCCGCATCTTCTGTTCAACAATTACAACTTTTCCGGACGGCACTCCCCCATGTGCGGCCGACAGCCGGAGCGGTCAAGCTAACGCAGCATTCCGATATGGAGCCGCTCCAGGCCGCCTCAACAAAAATGGCTGACTTTGATATCGTTCTCGTTTTCGGGCTGTCCGGGTTATTGACTTGGATATCGACGATATTCCCCGAAGGCATCCGTAGGTTGGGAGGTTTCATGGGTCGGGGAGCTTATGGTTCTCCGGCCCTTTTCAATTCTCATCTCCATGGTTCCGACGGATCTCATAATCCCCTATAAAGAAGCGAACACCGGTACCTTACATATCGGTCATATAGAAAATACTGACATACTGAGACAACTGCATACCACGGACGACCAGACATTCGGAAAGCACGATGACACCCTTAAGAATCTGTGAAGAGTCCGAAGCCCGTCTTATGATAAGGGAAGGAAGCTTCACGCAATACTTCGAAAAGTGGAGCGGACTCTTTCCCCAAAGGACAAGACTTTCCCGAATAAGGGAACTTCACTCCAAATGCGGCATGGGGCTATCGGACGCCCTCAATTTCACAAAGGCAACTGAGACGGAAGATGATGAGGTCCGTTTCACGGTAGGAGAAAAAGTACTCATCAGAAAGAAAAACGGAAAGAAAGAAGTTTACCGCAAAAAGGGAGACTTCTGGATAATCCGAAAGGAAGGACTCCGAGCATTCGATTCCGAAGACATCTTCACCGACAGTCCCCTTCTTGACATTATCCCAATCTGCAAAGAGAGCGAGATCTTCCACGTGAAGTCCTCTTCTTCTCTCGCAAAGAAGGCTATCGGCATTCTACGACGAAAGCAATGGACAAAAGGTGCGCTCTTTTCCTTCGGAGAGCACGAGCTGTGGGAAATCGACGGATTCCTTACGATAAGGATCCATTCCCGTCATCCTCAAACACAAACAATCAATTTTACCGTAGAAGACCTGGCAAAGCACATAGAACTTTACCGCTGTTCCCACAAAAGGGAATTCTCCGAATTCTGAATATTGGAAGCGACGGAACGTCCTTGCTTCTTTGCGACATTTTTATTCTTCCATCCGTTCATTCCTCGATCCGTTCATTCCTCGATCCGTTCATTCCTCGATCTTTCTTTCTTCCATCCTTTCTTTCTTCCATTCCACTTCACTCAACTCTCAACTCAAAAAAGAAAAGCGCCCTTCCGTGAAAATATCACGCTGAGGCGCTCTTTCTTTATCATACGGAGCCGACGCTTCCTACAAAGAGACAGGTCAGAACTCCAGATGGATATCCATCTCCTCCTCCGTTACAGGATTATAGAATGAGACGGTATATGAGCCGGACGGAACGGCGCACCTGATGAGGAATTTGTCACAATCAGGATCGTCCCTGTCAGCAACGTCGATCAGAGAAAGTTCGTTTTCTTGACCGACAATGCTTTTCATTCCGTCGACAGGCGGAAACAAAATCTCCCCCGTAGAGTCGTTCTTTATGGACCAGGAAAGATCTTTATAAGCTTTCACGTAGAAATCCTTGGGATTGTCCGGATATGCCCCTCCGTTCTGCTCTTCATAGCCAACCTCCACCAGTTCTGAAAGAGGACGGGACGTGAAAATGAACTTGCTGCGTCGGGGCCCTTCAATCTCAACCCATTGTCCGGACGCATCGTCAAACCTCATCATTACAATTCTGTCCCCATCCTCAGGCTTGACGGAAATGACACAACCGTAGACCGGGACAAAGAATCCTGATCGTATATTGTACTCATTCACAGGAGAAACGGTTTCCTTGAAAACGCCGTTACGGTCAAAATGATCGAACCTGAATTGAACAGGGACCTCTATGGCGGAATCCTTCCTGAGGGATGTATAGAACCAGAAACGCTCACCGATCTTGAATTCCGAGGGCAATAATGAGATGCAATCCATCCCGGTGAAGAATGAGAAACGCTCGGGCTCTCCACTGTCCGGCATTATTTGAGTGTGCATCTCCTGATTTTTGTAATAAGTCACCAAATCACTTTCATGCCCCTCGATCGGAGTCAGATTGTAGTAGTAACGGTATCCGCCGGTGTCTTCCCTATCTTCTATTGGGACATCATATCCGGGAAAAGAATCGTAACCGGTACCATGCCATCCCCAATTGACGCTGAAATATCGGTCATAGTATCCGTCTATAACGTAGGCGTGTCCGATAGTTTTGATTCCGCTATAAAGGACAGGTCTTCCCGCATCGATTTCGTCCTTTACGATCTGCTCCCATCCGAGAGCGTTGACCGGATAGGTCGACCGTTGCAAATACTTTATACTCTTGTCATAACCGAAATATTCCGGAAGCAATTTGACGTTGGTACTCAGCCCCCCGGATCCTGACTGCGAGAAATTCGTTTCGCACATAACAGCGACGTCATACATAAGTCTTGCAATCTGGGCCTTCTCCTCGTCAGTTACCGTTTTGTATACATGGGCTACGGCCGGCATCTTGTCCCAATCATATTTGTGACCGAGGGTAACGGCATCAACATGATTGTAGTTTCCGTTGTCCTTGTCCCATGATTCATAAGCGGGAAGGGTTCCGGTTCCTTTTTCTGGCCAGCGGTGGTAGCGCATGATGATTCCGATGGCGAGGGGAACGCATCCGACAGGCGGCTTTTTCCCATCAATTTCGGGCAAAAGGTCATTGGAAGGAGACCACTGGCCCCACTGGGCCGTGGAGAGAAGGACTTTCTCTCCGGCAGCTTTCGGAGAGGAATAGGAGGCACTCTTCCATCCTCGGGAACTCGCATAGGAGATGATTTCATCGTACCACTCCAGCATAGCCTTCATGTTCTCCGGGATATTGTCTTTCGGGAACGATCCTCCTGTGGACCATCCCAATACCGGAACAGCCGCATCATCTCCGGAGACCACGACATATCCTCCGCCGGAGCGGTCGAATACGTACACCGAAGGAGACTGTGAGGAGGACTTGGTGTCAGTTCCCTTCAGGGAATACACAAGCGTGAAGTCCTCCGCCCTCACTGGAGAAGATTTGGTCGCCGCTTCCATCGAACTGAAAAACTCGGCGGCTTTCTTGCGGGCCTCGCTTTCAGTGACGACATCGGCTATCGAAAGCTGCCCAAAAAGCAGCATCGGCAAAAGAAAGAGTATTGTCTTTTTCATTGTTGTTTCCCCTTCTGGTGATTGCGAAGATTCCCGAGGTTCATGCCGGCCTTTTCAGAAGAATCCCGCTTTATCTGAACTGAACGGGAAGAAACCGGAAAATGGATCGGGAGCATTCCTGATGCAATCAAAGTCAATGTCAATAGTCAAACTTACATAAAAATCCGCGATTTTTACGCCAGTGAGAATAAAAATCAAGACCGTAACACGTTATCTTTGCAAGGAGGTGGTCGTTTGTCCTCTAGGAGACGCCACAGTGTAGTCTAATGTTTAACGAGGTCCATGTGGCCTCAAATTTTGTTTCCCATGAGACGTGTTAGCGGTCTTGACGTCCACAAAGATAGTGTATTTCTTTGTATTTTGGACGAGACTGGTGTCATTCATC
>JAFUFP010000034.1 GCA_017469845.1 Bacteroidales bacterium
CGAAAACCACCGATCCGGCGGAGCGCCTCTGGATGGGTTTTCCTCCGTCGAAAGCCGCCACGTATGAAAACTTCCTCCGGTTCATGGCGTAATATCCGTCCACTTCGATGGTCTTCATCGAGGCGGGATAGCTGGAGTCGAAGACATAATCCGAGAAGGGATCTTCCGCGCCGTCTATGTGAAGAGCGGCGGCGACATTCTGCTTGAGGGCAGAGTAGCGGGCCCTGACTCCGTAGGAACTGGCGTAAAGCTTTATCGAATTGGACTTGTTGACGTTCTCATGCTTTCCGACCTCGAAGGAGTATCCCAGCGACAGGGGGCCGTAGCTTATTTTGGCGCCGAGGGAATTGTACGCCCTGTCCCTCAGTTTCAAGGAAATGTTTCCTGTGATGGCGTCTTCACCCGTTCCGCTCTCCACGTCAGAATCCAGAGAAGCCCCGGTCTTCGTCCACTTGTAATCCGGCGACACCGTGAAATGCACCGGCATCTGGTATATGTAATCGGGATCGAGATTCTTGTTGGGAGCTGTCAGCATGCGCCACAGGTTCCCGGGAGTGAACCATTTACCGGAATCCTGTCCCATGCACGGACCGCCCAAAAAGGTCATGCAGAGGATGAAGACGAAAAACGCTGCGGAACGCTTCATTGGCCAAGACAATGGTTTCTATTCGACAACCCTGAGTTCCAGATCGTATCCCGCATACTCTTTGTCTACTACGACAAGGGCGCAGGGACGCATCGTATAGGAAACCTTCTCCCCTTCCTTCACGCGGTAAGATACGGTGATCTTCCCTTTCGAAGGGGTCTCCACCGAAACGACCTCGATTTCGGACTCGGTATCGGTCGTGCCGAGATCGATGGGAATGACGCACTCGCGTGAAAAATCTATCTCCGTAGGCTGACCGCCCTGACCCATCACCGCAGCGGCGCCGAACCATTCGTCGAAAAGGGCCTGTGAAGAGATGGTGCCGGGAACTCTGCCTTCGGCGGAATTCTTCACGAAATACCTCTGGGCCAATGAGTAATCAACAGATGAGGAGTTTCCGCAGGAAGAGAAAAGAAGGAGGGCGGACAAGGCCGCCACGAAAAGTGAAACAATCTTTTTCATAGGGTTTTATCTTTCGATTTTTACCAATTCCATATCAAAAATGAGCGTGCTGTTAGCCGGGATGTCATCCATCCTGACGGAGCCGTAGCCCCATTTGGCGGGGATGTACACTTCCCACCTGTCACCTTCGTGCATCCTTGTGAGGGCTATCTGCCATCCCATGATGAGGTCACGCACGACGAACAGTCCTGGAAGGGAATCCTCCCTTGTCGAGTCGAAAACGGTCCCGTCGACAAGACGTCCCGTGTAATGGACATATACTATTCCGGAAGGCTTCGGGCACACTTTACCGCTTCCCTTCTCCAGGACCTTGTACATGACCCCGTTGTCGAGGACGGTCACACCTTCTTCAGCGGCTTTGGCCGATAGGAAATCCTCGTTGGCTTTCCTGTAGGGATCGGGACGGCGGTTTCTTTTCTTGAACATCGTTTCAGTGTTTGAAAGTGGATGCGCCGCGGCGCAATTATGCAAATATAGGTATCAAAAGCCATTTTTCCGACAAAAAATCCGTCCGGATGCACAAAACAGAGGAACATTCTTTCCGGTGCTTGACGCGAAAACCTGGACACACATAATATTTACGATATTTTTGGCAATAATTTGAAATTTTGCCGGATTTATCGTATCTTTGCGTATGTATGACAAACAGGAAAATCATATTGGACTATGCGGCTTCTCATGGCGGAATACTCATGAGAAAAGATTTCCTATTCTGGTTTGAATCAGCCTATCCGGACGGATCGGTCCGGAGCATTGATACAGAACTTCGCCAGATGGTCGCTACCGGTATCCTGGAAAGGACCGGACACGGACAGTTCCGCCTCTGCCCGCACATAAAGCCTCCATACATTCCTTTTGTCAATCCGGAAATAAAGGCGATCTTCTCCGACATCAAAGAGCGATACCCTTATGCAGACTTCTGTATCTGGCAAGCAAGGTCGGTATCTTCCTTCATGCAGCATGTTCCCGACATTGATATTCTGATTCTGGAAACGAAACGCAGCGCTGCCGAGGCAGTTTATGAAGATGTCCGGGAAATGGCCGGTAATCGTACGGTCCTTTTGCGGCCAAACGAAAAAGAGTACCGGATTTATGCCTCAGGGACATCGTCACTCCTGGTCAAAGACCTGATTTCCGAGGCGCCCCTTATCCTTGTGGACGGAGTAACGACAGCTTCCCTGGAGAAGATCCTTGTAGATATCACCATAGCTCCCGAGTTTGAATTTGCCCGGGGTGCTGAGCTTTACACTATTTACGAGAATGCCGATCAGATGTACAGCATCGGCAAAAAGGCCATGCTCCGCTATGCCACCCGCCGGGGCAAGAAGGATGAAATTGAAAAACTGATGAAATCTACAATGCCATGATAGATCCGAGAAGCAGAAGCTTGGAATGGATTCTTGAATCTTGCCACATCAACAAAGTGAGTGACCCAACGCTGATGGAAAAGGCCATCAGGGCCTTCTCATTGCTGGAGGCACTCGCCCGTTCAGGATGCCCTTTCCTTTTCAAAGGCGGTAGCGCTTTGATGCTGCAACTCGATTGCACCCAGCGTCTTTCAGTAGACATTGACATTGTTTGTCCGCCTGACACTGACGTTATTGCTTATCTGAAGCCGTACGCCGAAGAATACGGATTTGGCGAAATCAAACAATCCGAACGTATCTCCCGGACGAACGTCCCGAAGACGCATGCCAAATGCTTCTACCAAGTATCATACGTCACCAATACGGCAACGGAAAAGATACTGCTGGATGTACTGTTCGAAGAAAACTGGTACACCCGAATCGAGCAGAAGCCCATCGTCAGCCCGTTCCTTCAGATGACCGGCGAACCGCTGATGGTAAACCTCCCCAGCAAAGACGACCTGCTGGGTGATAAGTTGACGGCTTTTGCTCCCAGCACAACTGGAATCCCCTACATCAAGACTGTCATCGGACGGGGAGGACTGCCGGAAGGACGTCACTGCTCGATGGAAATCATCAAACAACTCTTCGACATAGCGTCCCTGTTCGACCGTGTCAACGATTTGAGCGTCGCAAGGGCCACTTTCGAAAAGATCGCCTCCATTGAACTCGACTACAGGCATATGAATAACGGTGACATCACTCCAATTCTTGACGACATATACAAGACATCCGAGCTGATCTGCACGGGGATATATACCAAAGACCAAAGCTTTGAATACCAGGAACTGGTTCGCGGCATCAATCAGATAAGACCCTTCATTATCAGCGAGAAGTTCAATCACTACTCCGCCATCGTAGGTGCATCAAAGGCGGCATATCTCTCTGTCCTGCTCAGAAAGGGCATCAACGATATCCGACACTACGACCCTGCTATAGACATGCGCTCCGTCCAACTGAGCGTCCCCGTCAATCCAGCCATCAACAAGATCAAGACCTTCCGTCCCGAAGCTTTCTACTACTGGACGTTAATCGAAAGAATCCTGGCAGAATAACGGTCGCCGGTCTCGTAGTCCACATTTAACCACCGCCACCAAGTTCAAAGTAGGTGTGGCGATTACAATTGAACGGAGAGGATGGATGGTCCATCGGAAATACATCCCCATCCATAGATGGTCATTTCGTTCCGGAAGCTAGGCCTCAGCATGGCCACCAACATGAACAGTTGCAGACCGCTTTGTTTTCATCATATTCGATGAAATGGTTTCAATTTCCACCTTCTGTTTTCAGATCGTCGACCCTAAAACCAAAATTCATCTCCCTTTCCATATATTATACCCGCGTTTTTTGCTAAATTTGCATGATTATGCGCTTTCCTTCTTCCGGGCGGCGCAATCCGTCCCCAAAGGGTTCCAAGACCATACGAACAAAATGTCAAGAAAGAAGATAGACCTCATACTGGAGAACGTGACCGTCGAGTCCATCGCGGCCGAAGGCAACGCCCTCACCCACGTGGACGGGATGGTCCTTTTCGTGGGAAGCGCCGTCCCCGGTGACGTCGTGAACGTCAGGGTCACCAAAAAGAAGAAGAATTTCATGGAGGGGTACATCACCAAGATCGTCACGCCTTCCCCGGACCGTCTCAAACCGTTCTGCAAGCATTTCGGGCTGTGCGGAGGCTGCAAATGGCAATCTCTCCCCTATCCGATGCAGCTTCAGGCCAAGGAGCAGCAGGTCATCGACCAGCTGGTGAGGATCGGCCACCTGGACATCCCCGAAATCACCCCCATCATCCCTTCGGAAAAGACCACCCTCTACCGCAACAAGCTGGAATTCACCTTCTCCAGCAAGAGATGGATTTACCCTTGGGAGGATCCTGACGCCCTCACTCCGAGGGAGAAGCTGGGCCTCGGGTTCCATGTCGGAAAGTTCTTCGACAAGGTCCTTGACATCGAGGAATGCCACCTCCAGAGGGAGCCTTCCAATGCGATAAGGAACTTCCTGAGGGAATACGCCATGGACAACTGCCTGGAGTTCTACGATCTCCGTGAAAACAAGGGCTTCGTGCGCAACATGTTCATCCGCTCCACCGACACCGGTGACCTGATGCTCATAATGTGCTTCGCGTACGAGGACGAGGAAAAGAGGACGGCCCTTCTCGACGCCGTCTCCAAAGCCTTCCCCGAGATCACGTCCCTCTACTATATAATAAACACCAAGCTCAACGACTCCATCTCCGACCAAAACCCCATCCTTTACAAAGGAAACGAGGCCATCTACGAGAAGATGGAGGACCTATCCTTCAGAATCGGTCCAAAGTCCTTCTACCAGACGAACAGCGGCCAGGCCTACAGGCTCTACAGCGCCGCCCGTGAGCTTGCACATCTCACCGGCAAAGAAACCGTCTACGACCTCTACACCGGAACCGGCACCATAGCGCAGTTCGTATCGAAGAAGGCCGCCAAGGTCATCGGAATAGAATACGTCCCGGAAGCGATCGAGGACGCATTCGACAACGCCAAAAGGAACGGAATCACGAACTGCGACTTCTTCGCCGGAGACATGAAGGACGTTCTCACCGCCTCGTTCATCGAAAAGCACGGACGCCCCGACGTCATGATAATCGACCCCCCGAGGGCCGGCATGCACCCTTCGGTCGTTCAGGTCATCCTCGACGCCGAACCCCGGAGGATCGTTTACGTGAGCTGCAATCCGGCCTCCCAGGCCAGGGACCTCGGCGTCCTGTGCTCAAAGTACAGGATAACCGACGTTCAGCCCGTCGACATGTTCCCCCACACCCAGCATGTGGAGAACATCTGCGCACTGGACCTCATTCCCGAGGAAGAAAGGACCTCTCCCGCAATCCAACCCACAGACGAACACGAATGATGGAAAGCATGATTGTACAGATACTGCTGCTCCTTGTGGGGCTCGCACTCATAATCTTCGGAGCCGAATGGCTCGTGGACGGAGCTTCCTCCATAGCGAGGAAAGCCGGCCTCAGTGAATTCATCATAGGACTCACGATCGTCGGAATGGGGACATCCGCCCCCGAGATGGTGGTGAGTTTCACCGGAGCGATAAAAGGAAGCTCGGACATCGCCCTAGGCAACGTGATGGGTTCCAACATCTTCAACACTCTCCTCATCCTCGGAATCACTTCCCTCATAATGCCGATAGCGATCACCAAGCAGAACCGCCGGAGGGACATCCCGATGAATATCATGATAACGGTCGTCCTGCTTCTTATGGGACTCAACCATACCATCTTCGGTCTCGGCGCTTCCGATATGCTTTCGAGGATCGAAGGAGGCGTACTGCTGGCCCTCTTCTGCACATACATGTACATCTGCTTCAAGCAGGGGCAGGATACCCTTGCCGACGGATCCCCCGCGGAAGTTCCCGCTGAAGAGACCAAGGAGAGGAGCGTCGGCCTTTCCATCCTTCTTGTCGTCGCCGGACTCGCAGCCCTCATTTTCGGAGGTGATCTTTTCGTGGATTCGGCTACAAGCGTAGCGAAGATGGCGGGCCTCAGCGACAAATTCATCGCCATAACGATCCTGGCCGGAGGAACCTCCATGCCGGAGCTCGCCACTTGCGTTGTGGCCGCTGCGAAGAAGAAGGGTCAGCTGGCCCTCGGCAACATCCTGGGGTCCAACATCTTCAACGTGCTGATGATCCTCGGAGGCAGCGCCCTCATCAGGCCGCTTTCATTCGGGAACATCAACTTCGTGGACGCCGGTGTCCTCCTCCTGAGTTCGCTCCTTGTGATGTCCGCTCCATACGCCTTCAGGCGCGACGAGATGGACCGCTTCGACGCGGGAGTCATGGTGGCGTGCTTCGCCGCGTACATGACCTACCTTTTCATGCAGATATAGCATTTGCACGGAATTTGCACAAAAAGACACATAATATATAATAGGAACAAACCAAAACCTACAGAAAATGGCATTCAAACCCACCAGGTACCAGCTCGTCAACGTCGGTACCGGCAGAATTTTCGAAGACGGTGAATGGACCCTTGCGGATCCCCAGGCACCCGCTCCCTCCCTTGTGAGGGCACAGTACGCCAACAGGCTTTTCACCCCGAGGGAAGACCTCGACGGCCTTTACCGCTATGCCGAATGGCTCCCCATCAAGAGGGTGCTCAAGCATTCACAGGCTCCCGTGACATACAAGTCCAAGGCTCTCGCCGACTATCTCGGAATGGAGAACCTCTACATAACCTTCTCCGGATACTGGCCCAAGATCGGCGCCAAGATGGCGACCTGCTCCTTCAAGGAGACCGAAGCCTACTCGGTATGCGCAAGACTCGAGAAGGGCTCGAAGGAGGTCCTCGTCGTCCAGTCCGCCGGAAACACAGCCCGCGCTTTCGCCCAGGTCTGCTCGGACAACAACATACCCATCGTCATCTGCATTCCCGAGGACAACGTCCACGACATGTGGTTCCGTAAACCTCTCCGCAACTGCGTCAAGCTCGTCGCCGCACCCCGCGGATCCGACTACTACGACGCCATCGCCCTCGGCGAGAAGATCTGCAAGAACCCCCGTTACAGGGCTGAAGGCGGAGCGAAGAACGTCGCCAGAAGGGACGGAATGGGTACTACAGTGCTCTCCGCCGTCGAGGCGATGGGCAGGGTTCCTGACGCCTACTTCCAGGCCGTCGGCAGCGGAACCGGCGCCATCGCCGCATGGGAGAACTCGATGAGGCTCCAGGAGGACGGACGCTACGGCGGACACAACATGAAGATATTCTGCAGCCAGAACGCCCCCTTCACGATCATGTACGACTCGTGGAAGGCCGACTCCAGGGAACTCCTCCCCCTCTCTCCCGAGGTGTCAAGGAGGAACTCGGAGGTCATCCTCGCCAAGGTCCTTTCGAACCGCAAGCCGCCGTATTCACTCGCCGGAGGACTCTATGACGCCCTCAAGGCCACCGGTGGAGACATGTTCAAGGTCACAAACGACGAGATCGTCTACTGGATGCTCCAGTTCTTCAAGCTCGAAGGTGTCGACATCTTCCCCGCCGCAGCATCGGCAGTCTGCGCCCTTTCCAAGGCCCTCGAGGAAGGAAAGGTCCAGAAGGACGAATACGTCATGCTGAACATCACCGGAGGCGGAATGCTCAACGCCACCAAGAAGGGATTCACGATCAAGGAACCCGACCTGGTTCTCAGCCCCGATCTTCCCGCTGAGGAGATCATCATGGCCGTCGACAAGCTCTGGTAAAATCATCAGGGGCCCTTCCTGGAGGGCCCCTACAAAAACATATACAGGATAGGAGGAAAAACTTTATGACATTCAACCTGCTGCAGGTTCAGATCCCGACCGATTCGGAGGCCGTGAATGTAGCCGACTCAGCGAAAGTGGCCATCGAGAAGGTGGCTCAGGAAATAGTTCAGAACCCCCAGGCTTTTTTCACCACCCTGGGAGAAAAGGCCCTCGAATTCGGCCTCAAAGTATTGGCGGCAATATTGATATACGCCGTCGGAGCATGGCTCATCCGCAAGATAAACCGGATGCTCGCCAAGGTCTTCAAAAAGAAGAAGACGGAAAAGACCATCGTATCCTTCGTCACTTCACTGGTCTCGATCACCCTCACAATCATTCTGGTGCTCATCGTCGTCGGGACCCTCGGAATAAACACCACCTCCATAGCGGCTCTCCTCGCGGCCGGAGGTATGGCCATAGGTATGGCCCTCAGCGGAACCGTGCAGAACTTCGCCGGAGGAATAATGATCCTCATCTTCAAGCCCTTCAAGGCCGGTGACTACATAAAGGCCATGGGGTATGAAGGATTCGTGCAGGAGGTGACCATCGTGAACACGAAGCTCCGCACGTTCGCCAACGACATCATCGTCCTTCCGAACGGCACCCTTTTCAACGGTACCATCGACAACTTCAACGACAAGCCCTTCCACCGTGAAAGCTGGACAGTCGACGTGGCTTACGGAAGCGACTACGACAAGGCGGAGAAGGTGCTTCTGGATATCTGCCGAGCCGACGGGAGGATCCTTGACAGCACGAAAGCACCCGTCGCGGACCCTTCGGTCCATATCGGCACGATGAGGGACTCCAGCGTGCAGCTCGTCCTCTGGGCCTGGGTCAAGGTGGAGGATTTCTACCCGGTCCAGTTCGAGGTAAGCAAGCAGATCTACAAGCAGCTTCCCGAGAACGGAGTACAGTTCCCGTTCCCCCAGTTGGATGTACATCTGGACCATATTTCCTGATTCTTCCCGTGAACATAGGAAGCCGGCCCGAAGGGTCGGCTTCTTTTTTGGCAAGAGGCGAAAAGGCCCCGCATTTCGTGCGGAGGCCTTTTGGGTCAATACGCCTTGCGGCAAGCGGACGGATTCCTATTCGGCGGGTTTGACGTAACGCTCACCGGTCTGGGCCTTTACGGCGTCTATGAAGGCGGGAGCGTAGGCGGGGGAAGTGCGCCTTCCCTGGACTAGTTCACCGTTCTCGCTGGGGAGCATGATCTGGTCGTTGTGCTTGACGATGAGGAGTTTCGCGAGCTTGTCCCAACGCTTCATCATCATGTCGGTGTAGGAGATCGTCTTTCCTGTGAGATATTCTACCCTGTCACCGTGGGTCATGTCCTTGATCCTCTGTTCCACTTCCTCCTGGTCCTTCTCGTAGAAGTCCTCGAGTTCCTTCTGGGCATCCTTGAGGTCACCGATCATGGCGCTGTAGCGGGGATAGATCATGTTCGCCACGAAGTTGTTCATCCAGAAGGCGCTTTCGGTGGAGAATTCGCGGATGTTGTTGTTCTCCCTGCGGAAAGGATCGGGGATGCGGTTCGCGCTGCAGTAGACGGGGACGTAGGCCACCATCGAAGCATCATCCATGTTGAAATAGGTGATTCCGCCGACCTCGTCGGGGAGATAGTCCCTCATGCGGCACACCATCGTCATTCCGCTCTGCTGGCAACCGATGGGCCTTTCACGGAACATGTCGGTGCCGTCGCTGCTCTTGAAGTTCACAGGCTGGTTGCGGTAAGGGGAAGCCCAAGGGCCGGCGCTCACATCGACGGTCATGTCGAGGGCGGTTCCCTCGTAGTGGTCACGCATGTCGTTCATCACATCCCTGGGGGAAAGTTTCTCCTTGGGTTTGATCCAGAGGGGAAGGGCGTCGATCTGGGACATGTCGCCGTTGATGTAGGGAAGGTAGGAGTCCATCACGTCTGTATCGTAGTGGTGACGGAAGAAGCTCCATACCCTGGCGTCGCAGTAGCGGATGGCGCTGAAGTCCATGGGGCCGTAGGCCTCCCTGAAGCTGAAATCCGCATCGGAGCCGCTGTAGTAACCCATTTCACGGGCGAAGGATATGACGTCAGCTGAGTACATGCACTCCCCTTCCACCACGCAGAAACCGAGCTTCTTGTCGGCCTTCTTCGCCTGGGGGAACTGGCGGATGCGGCTGCAGTTTGCGTAAGCGCAGATGCAGTCGTCGGGAACCTTGAGGGCCACCCATACGGCACCCTTGCGTCCCTTGCCCTTTCCGATGAGCTCCATTATCCATGCTTCGTTCTTGTCGCAGACGGCGAAAGATTCACCGGTGGCGTTGTAGCCGTATTCCTGAACGAGTGCGTCCATGATGGCGATGGCCTCACGGGCGGAAGTGGCCCTCTGGAGCGTCAGGTCCATCAGCGTGAAATAATCCAGATACCCTTCGGGATTGCGGAGTTCCTCGCGGCCGTCCCAGGTGGTCTCAACGATCGTGACCTGGTTCTCGTTCATCAGGCCCATCACGCCGTAGGTGTACTCGGCCTGGGCGATGTACCTCGGTGCCTGGGAGCCGTAGCCGCGCAGGGCGATCATCTCGCCGGGGGCATGGCGTCCGGGGGCAGAATACGTAAGGGGGGAAGCGAAGCCGAAGCCGTCGCAGTTGTAGGTGCACATGACGCTGCCGTCAGTAGAAGCGAGCTTGCCCACGATGAGGTTCGTGCAGGCGAAAGAGGCCACAGCGATGAAAGGCAGTATGGCCGAAAGGATCAATCTTTTCATATCAGTAAGCCGTTTTGTTGATTTTCGTCAGAGGGATGGCGGGAAAACAGCGCCATCCGCTAAAATAGCAAAAAAATGCATAACCTGTCTTCCCGAGACCCTTTTTCGGTTTTCGCACAATTCTTGCATCCCTTTCCGGAAAAAGGAAAAACGCTATGAAAAGATTCTTCCCGCTGATACTTTGCGCATTGGTGACTGTACTGTCCGCCTCCAAATGCGAGAAATACGATCCCGACGTATACCGTGATTCCGCCGGAAACAAGGTGACCCTCGTCGGGAAATGGGGACTCACCCTGGTGGAATACCGTACCGGAGGAGTCACGGAATCACGCACCGTCACCCCCACGACCCTTACGGAATTCCTCCACGGGGACAAAGCCCGTACCCTGTCCATCCGAAAGGACGGGACCGAAGAAGTCTCCGACACCTTCCACTACGAGACATTCAGGGGAGCCGTCACTTTCTACACCGAAGAGGAATGGGAGAACAACCGCGGCCTCGGCGAAGACGACTCCAATTATGAAAGGGGCAAGACATATTATTATAAGGTAACCGACGGGAACAACATCTACTACGAGGAGAAGGTTACCGAAGGGACCACCCTCGTGAACCATTTCACAAGGTTCTGACCGTCCCTATCGCTTCAGCCAGGCGAAAATGAAAGCCGCCACGCCGACAAGAAGGATTACGACGGCGTACAGGACACCGTACCAGATGCCGGTCCGGACGGCCAACCCGAGGCCATTCCTGAAGCGGACGCCCAACCATTGGCTGTAATCCAGGGCCAGAAGCAGCAACATCAGTACAAGACCGATCTGGGCTTCCTTCCCGAAAGAGAGCAGAAGGGCGAACAGCATGAAAAAGCTGAACTGGCAAAGAAGGTATGCCGTGGCTACGGCACACTCCGACATCCTTACCTTCCGTCGCCGAAGCGTCAGGGCCATCGAGAACCAGATGAGGAAGAAGGGGCCAAGGAAAAGAGGGATCCCCTGGTTCCGGAGGGTCATTTCCAATGCGGCGATGGAGGATTCGTGCTGGGTGTCCACTTCCTCGGGATAGCGGTCAAGGTTGAGGTAGAGCCACCCCTTGTAGAGAAAAGTGAAAGCGTTCTTCATAAAAGCGGTCGTGCGGTCAACCTGATTGCGCTGCTCTTCCGTCATGTTCTCCCTGTCCACGACTCCATCGGCGGCCTCGTCAACCGCGATGTCGATGTCCAGCAGCCTCTCCACCACGGCCCTTTCCTCATTCCTCTGCCTCACAGGCTGGAGGACCGCGGAAAGGAGCGCGAAAAAGGAGTAGAATATGATAAGGGCCGTCAAGGGGGCAAGATAGCGTTCCCTGTCCCCTTTGATATAGTCACGGATCATGTAACCGGGACGGAAAAGAAGATGGGTGAAGGTCCGCTTCGCGTCCTCGTTGAGTAGCGGAATGTTGTCGAAAGCTCCATCATAGAAGGATCCGGAGCGTTTGCGCCCCTTCTTCTCCTTGGGTTCGAGCCAAGGGAAGTAACCGAGTTTCCGCCATATGCGGAACGCCCTTGAACGTATCTTCAACCCGTGTATGATTTTATTGTCCATCGTACTTCGTGCTATGGAAAAGGGCTCCGACTGCGAAGATCGGGGCCCTTGATCTTTCTTTGGCTCTGAACGGGAACCGGAGCGATATGCGCCCCCTTCTTGGGGCGACCGGACTCCCGGCGTTTCCTTTTACTCCGACTCGGAAGGGGTCTGGGCGGCGGCCGCCTTCTCCTCCTTCAGGGCCTCTTTCGTTGCCACGGGATTCCCGTAGATATGGAGAAGGATGTCACGGAGTTCATCGCGGTCGAGCGACTTCTCCGCCTTGTCGAGCTGTCCTTCAATGTAGGAAGAGAATTTCTCCTTGTCCTCCGGGGTATATTCGGATGAGTACTTGGAAGTTCCGTTCATCATGTCGTACGCCATGTAGTTGGTCTTCCAGAGCTTGTAGCCCTCGATGATCCTCACGTCGACGGCGTGGCGGATGGCCTGGTAACGGTCGTTCTTCATCCAGAGCGATGCCTCGACGATCTCGTCATGCGTCAGGGGATCACCGATATTGAGGTGGATGTTGCCCTTGTCCTGACGGATTCCGGTGAGGATGCTCACGAGGTCCTCCCTGGAACCCTTGACGTACTTCTCCGTGCGGGAGATGAGCAGTTCCCTCGCCTTCATTATGTCGCAGGGCTCGTATTCGTACGAAATGCTCAGCGGAATGATGTTGAGTTCCTCGAAGTTCTCCACGAAACCCTTGGTCCCGCTCATGTCGAGCATCTTGAGGAGTCCCTGCTCGGTGGTGTCGATGCCGTTCTTGGTGCGTCCCTCCCTCTGGGCGATCCAGACGGAACTCCTTCCGCTGGTGACGGCCTGACGGATGTAGCGTGAAAGCCTCTGGGAAGAAAGGTACAGTGAACGGGCGTCTATCCCGCGGATGACCTTAATCATCCTGTTGGAACGGATGAGACACTCGATGTATTTGTTGGAAAGCAGGTTGTCGCCCACGCAGATCTCGGTGGTCTGGATCCCGTTGCGGTAGAAGACCGCCTGGGTGATGGCGGGATCGAGGATGATGTCACGGTGATTGGACATGAAGACGCTCTTCCCGGGGGTCCGGAGGATCTTCTCCATTCCGTCGTACGAGAAGTTGTGGGCGGTGTTGTCGAGGACCCATTCTACGGCCTTGGACATCACTTCCGTCTGGAACTCGTCAATGCTCTTGACGTTGCGCAGGAAATCCGCCAGGAAATTCTCCGGTGCTTCGGGCAGGAGAATGCGCGAGAACTCGCCGACCGCGGGATGGTCCGCAAGCATGGCGAGGGCCTTCACCGCCTCTTCGTCGGTATAGGGCCTTATCTCGTCGAATTCGTTTGACTGATCACACATGGTAAGGGTATTAGTACACGTAATAGTATCAACTTTTATGCAAAACTAACAAAAAGAGGCGACATTGCAATGCCTCTACGCCATTCTTGGGGAAGGTCCTATCACAAAGGCCTGAACAGCAGCGAACTGTCCCCGTAGCTGAGGAACCGGTAGCTCCCCTGGAGGGCATGGTCGTAGATGGTCCTCCAGTCCCCTTTCACAAAGGCCGAGACCAACAGTATGAGAGTGCTCTCCGGCTGGTGGAAGTTCGTCACCAGGATGTCCACGAGCCTGAAGGAGAATCCCGGCACTATGATTATCCTCGTGCCGATCACGAGTTCGGAAAGGGAGTTCTCCTCAAGGTAGGAGACTATGGCCCCCAGAGCCTCTGCCGTCGAATAGGGGTATTCCCTCTCGTAAGGGGCCCACTGGGCCACGTCGGAGGGTTTCCCGTCCTCGATGATCCCGACGCCCACGTAGTAGAGGGATTCGAGGGTCCTCACCGAGGTCGTTCCGACGGCGATAAGTTTCCTTGTGCCGAGTCCCGAGAGAAGGTCACGGAGGAAAGTGAGAGACACGGTGAAGGGTTCCCTGTGCATGGGATGGCGGGCAACGTCGCCCTCCTTCACGGGAAGGAAGGTACCCGCTCCGACATGGAGGCAGACGGTCTCCCGGTCTATGCCCCTACGGTCAATGCCGGAAAGGACCCTGTCCGTGAAGTGGAGTCCGGCGGTCGGTGCGGCCACGGATCCGCGGATGTGCGCGTAAAGGGTCTGATACCTTTCAAGGTCGATCTTCTCGGTATCGCGGTTGAGGTACGGGGGTATCGGAATCGATCCGCACACCTCCAGAACCCTCGAAAACGGTGAACCGTCGTCCCAAAGGAAACGTACCTGGCCGGTCTGGCCTTCACGGGATAGGAGCTCGGCGCGGAGGTTCATCTCCCCGACGGCGGGATCGTCCGAAGGGTTCATGAGGAAAAGGGTGTCGCCCTTCCACCTCTTGGCGTTTCCGATGACGCATTTCCAGTCGCAGGTCCGGGTGCAGGCGAAACTGACGTTGTAGTCGGCCGGGGAATCGGGCTGGAGGCAGAAAATCTCTATATGCGCACCGCTTTCCCTTCTGAAATGGAGTCTGGCGGGTACGACCTTGGTGTCGTTGAAAACCATCAGCGATCCTTCCGGCAGAAGCGAGGGAAGGTCCGTGAAGACATGGTCGGAAACGCTCCCGTCACGGTAGACGAGAAGTTTCGAGGAATCCCGTTCCGCGAGAGGGTACTTGGCGATCCTTTCATCCGGAAGCGGATAGTTGTAGTCCTTAATATCTATAGAAGGTATCATCAATCCTAAAAAAATGCGGAGCAAAGATAGACAAAAAAGCGCAATGGAGAAAACCGCAGGAAACGGCCCTGTAAACGCGCGAAACCGTAGCGACGAGGTGACGGTCCACCGCAGCGGAGATAAGCGATTCTGAGGGATTTCGGCACCCGATGTACAACTGTAAATTGTTTACAAATGTTCAAACGTGTTTACAATTCTTAAAATTATCATTTGTTAACAAACTTAAATGTTAACAATCGATTAATTTTACAAAAAGGATTATCAAATTTCATAATGGCAATATCACTACTTTCTGAAACAACTCAAACTCAGATATTTATTAAAGGTTTATTTTTCCAATCATTAAACTTAACCAAGTAACTTGTGGTGAAGCCGGTCCAGAAGCTGAAAAATATAGCACAATTACATAACTTAAACACTTGTAGTCCTGCAGATAATATCTATTTAACTAAAGTGACTGTTAATTAAGTTAGCCCCTTCTGGTCTTCCATCCCCCTCCCTTGTTTACAAAATAATAATTTGCACGTTCCAAATTTATTGTCTACATTTGTAACACCAATAGTTAGAAAAATGAACAAAAGGCTGCAACAGTTTTTGGCGGCGGAGAACATCTCCCAATCACAGTTCGCCGATGCGATGGGCATCGCGAGAGCCAGCGTCTCACATATAATCGCCGGAAGGAACAAACCCGGCTTCGAATTCATGTCCGCGATGGTGAGGAACTACCCGGCCCTGAACCTCGAATGGCTAATCTCCGGGAAAGGCAAGATGTACAAGGATCCATCCCGGATTCTTTCGTCTCTTCCCGCGCAGCCTTCCGCCCCTTCCGTGCCGGAAGTCACGGCCCCTCCGATGACCGTGGAAGAGCCCGAGGAAATCCCCGACCTCTTCTCCCAGGAACCCCTCCGAGAACCCGTCCCGACCCCTCCTACGGCCTTGCCCGAAGCGAAAAACGGATTCTCAGAGACGTCATTCGCCCCCGTGGAGACCCCGCAACTTCCTAAAAGCAAGCGTTCTATACGCAAAATCGTCATCTTTTTCGACGACAACACTTTTGAGGAAATCCAGTAGAAAACATCACGCTCAACACTCAATCCGGCCCGAAAGCCGGTATACGGGACGCCGCATCACTCCGATGTGGCGTTTTCCTTTTTTTCTTGCTATATTCGCATCGGAATCAAAACCGACGACCGATGTACAAGCTGATCCGTCCGATACTTTTCAAGTTCAACCCGGAGTTCATCCACAAGATGACGATGAAGGTGCTCCATTTCCTGGAACCCCTGAGCTTCCTCCGCGGCATAAACCGGTTCTTCTTCCGGAAGGACCATCCCGCCCTCGAGAGGGAGTACTTCGGCCTGAAGTTCCGTAACCCCATAGGCCTCGCCGCCGGCATGGACAAGAACGGCGAAGTGTACAACATGATGTCGGACCTGGGGTTCGGTTTCGTCGAGATCGGTTCCCTTACCCCCAAGCCACAGCACGGAAACCCCAAGCCCAGGCTCTTCCGCCTGACCCAGGACAAGGCGCTCCTCAGCCGCATGGGCCTCAACAACAAGGGGGTGCGGCACGCCATCGAGAATCTCCGCACACGCCGTCCCGAGATCATCGTCGCGGCCAACATCGCAAGGAACTCCTCTTCCAACGAAGAACAGGTCCCAAAGGATTATGACACAGCGTTTTCGCTCCTCTACGACCTGGTCGACATGTTCGTCGTCAACATATCATTCCCAACTGCCGGACGCCCTACCGACCTCCAGGACGTGTCGTTCCTCTCCGAGATAATGGACGGGCTCCTTGACCGGAGGGCGACCATGGAGGAGCACAAACCAGTCTTCATTAAGCTTTCACCGGACATCCCCGACATCCAGCTGGACGCGATCCTGGATTACGCCCTGCGAAACGGAGTCGAGGGCATAGTGGCGGGCAACGCCACATCCTCCCGTGAAGGTCTCTCCACGAGCGAGGAAAGGCTCAACAGCCTCGGGAAAGGCGGCATCTGCGGAGCCCCGCTCTATGAAAAGAGCCTCCGGATGGTCCGCTACATCCACGACAAGACCCGGGGCAAGCTCCCCATCATAGGGTGCGGAGGCATTTCGAATGCCGCCCAGGCCCGTGAGATGCTCGACGCGGGTGCCTCACTGATAGAGGTTTACACGGGATTCATATACGAGGGACCGGGGTTCGTGGAAAGGCTTCTCAAGGGCCTCGATCCGCCCAAGGAGAAGAAGGAAAAGAAAAAGGGGAAAAAGAGCCCCGAACCGGCCTTACCGCCGGCGGAAGAGCCTCTCCCCCAAGACAATACAGCAACACAGGAAAATGCTTAAAGCTTCAATTCTCACAATCGGCGACGAGATACTCATCGGACAGGTCGTCGACACCAACTCTTCGGCAATATCAAGGGCGATAGGCTCGATCGGAATCAGGGTCACCGAAATGACCTCCATCGGGGATGACCGTGACACCATCCTTTCCACTCTGTCTGAGGAACTCCATCGCAGCGACATAGTCATAACCACCGGCGGACTGGGGCCCACCAAGGACGACATAACCAAGGCCGCGCTCGGTGAACTTTCCGGGAGCCGCGGAAATGTCCTCCACGAAGGCCAGCTCGAGGTCATTCACAGGATCCTGCACTCAAGGGGTCTCGACGTCCTGGACGTCAACCGCGCACAGGCCCTCGTCCCCGACACCTGCGAAGTGATTATCAACAAGATAGGCACCGCTCCTATAATGGTGTTCCGCTTCCCCGAGGAAAGGTTCGGACACAAGGCCACGCTCTATGCGATGCCCGGAGTCCCCTTCGAGACGGTTAACGCCCTTCCCGACGTGGTGGAGGACATACGCGTACACAGCGGCATCAGCACCATCTACCACGGCAACGTCATGGTTTACGGCATTGCCGAATCCGCCCTGGCGAAGATGATCTCCCAGTGGGAGGACGCCCTTCCTGAAAGCGTGCACCTGGCATACCTCCCGAATCCGCTCACAGGCGTGCGTCTGAGGCTTTCGGTATACGGATGTACACCCGAGGAGGGAAAATCGATTGTAGGGGCCGAAATCGCGAAATTAAGGCCTATTTTGGGGGATGCGATATACTCGGAAGAAGACGATACCCTCGAACACGTCATCGGGAAGCTCCTCAAGGAGCACCATCAGACCCTCAGCGCCGCCGAATCATGCACCGGTGGGGAGATTTCGCACCTGATTACGACGGTTCCGGGCTCTTCGAACTACTTCCTTGGCTCCGTCATCTCCTATGCGATAGCCGTAAAGGAGAAAGTCCTCGGCGTACCGCCGGAAGTAATCCGCGAGAACGGCGTTGTGAGCAGCGAAGTGGCCGCACGGATGGCGGAAGGCGTGAGGAAGCTGACGGGAAGCGACTACTCCGTGTCAACAACGGGACTCGCAGGACCCGGAGGAGACGAGCACAATCCCGAGGGAACGGTATGGATCGGAGTGGCCACTCCCCGCTCGACGAAGACCAGAAAGTACAATTTCAGGAATGACAGAAAGAGAAATATAGAACGTTTTGCAGCATCAGCTCTCTTCTTCCTTCTCAGTGAGATAAAAGAAGACTTAGCGAAATGACAATCAACCGATGAAACAAAGTTGTTAAAGTGTTTAACATTTTTGTTGCATAGGTTTTGGAACAGAGTCGGTTTGGATATCTAATTGATATTCAAACCGATTTGTTTTTATCGATAATAAGGGTGCTATATATCCCTATATCCAAAAAGTGACAATAAAAAAAGAAATATCGAATACTTTTAACGAATTGATTTCGCTGACATGATACCACCGATCGATTTGCATATCTACTATTGGCGCCAATTATCGAAGCACAAAAAGTTTCTCATTCGGGAAACTTTTCATATATTTGCTGTGACAAATTTTGAAACATGAAAAATAAATTCGAAACAGGAAAAAACATTCTCGGCAGTACTATAATGGCTGTCCGGAAAAGCAAAAAAATCACACAGGAGGAATTGGGGAAAAAGGTAGGTCTTGGGAAAAGCAGTATCAGCAAGATCGAGAAGGGTCTTACACATATTTCAGCGGAGGATGCCGCAATTCTTCTTGAAGCGATGGGAGAGCAACTTGAGTTGAAAGCCTCCGGCCTTACAGAGTCCGAAGTCACTAAAAAACAGAGAACGACTTTTATCTCAACTGCAGTTTCCTGGTTTGCTGAAGAAAACAAGCTCTCTCTTTCGAAAGCATACAATTTCCTATTGACGTACAAAGGGATAGATTTTCTTGAAAGCAGTTTCCGGTACGAACAAACCCTTCCCCGTGCGATTGTCCTGAAAGACGTGCAGCGTATATGCGATAATAATGGAGGACGTCTATGAAATTACTCCATGGATCAAATGTTGTTGTAAAAAAACCTGATCTCAATCTATGCAGGTCAAAAAACGACTTCGGGAAAGGTTTCTACATGACCCCCAACTGGAATCGGGCATGGGAAATGGGAAAACGAAGAAAGAATATCCTACAATCAGGGGAAATAACGGTCAACGCCTTCAATTTCTCACTCAAAGAAGCTAAAGCAGCTGGATTGAAGATAGCTATTTTTTCAGGTTTTACGATAGAATGGGCCAGATTTATTATCAACAACAGGGACAATGAGTTCTTCTCTCACAATTACGATATCGTTATAGGTCCTGTTGCAGATGCAATCCTTGACCAAGAAATATATCGTCATAAAATGTTATTTGGGGCTAAATATTTGGAAGACGAACCATTGAAAGCATTTATTGGTAAAGTATCACAATTCGGCTCGAGTTACATACAATATTGTTTTTGCACTCAAAATGCATTGGGATAGTTAAAAAAATTATAATATGAGTGAACACACCGTAAAAATCGATACACTACTGGCAGACCTTTGCGTATATTTCGTAAGCAAGTACAGTTTGAGCCCAAGGGATGCAGTTGGCATAGTCATGCGTTCGGAAGTGGCCGAAGAAATCCGCAATGAAGGTTCATCCTTGCATGACGTACCTCTGGAGCAACTTGCAGCCATGATATTGTAGCATTACCGACGGCTCATAGCATAATAAGAGCGGTCTCGACTAGAGCACCTTATTTCCCCCACTTGCGGTAGAACTCATCCAATTCGCGGGTGAATTCTTCGACATAGTCGCGGGTATATTCACTGGATTGAAGAGAACGCAGAATCTCGCCGGAAGAATATCTTTCACGGAGTCTTGCGACATACCATCTGCAGCGCTGTTTGATGGAATCGAAGTCGTCGATCTTCCATTTTCCGTCCTCCAGAGCCAGAATCATCTCATGGATCCCGACTTCGCCGTCAGGATCGAAGGAATCGGTGATACCTATGGTGACGGTCGCCGTCTTGGGAGAAGACATTTCGGCGGAAATCACCTCAAACCTGGGCTCCGAATCCCCGTTCCCAGAAACAAGGTACAGAAGCCACTCCCCTTCTCCAATCTCACCGTACACTCCCTCCGGAGCGTCAAATGCTTGGGCCACAGCCTCGTAGAAATCCTTTGTCATGTGCCTTTCGGCTCCCTTCGCCATGCCGTGATCCGGAATGTAGCGGCATAGTTCCAATGCAGCCTTCTCAAGTGCGGCAGTAGGGTCGGAAGAGGATGAGGGCTTGAATGTTGACTTCCCTCTACAGGAAGATACGGCGAAGGATGCCGCCACCGATAGGAAAACGGCAAGACAGAGTCCAGTGATTCTCAGCCTTTTCATGATGGAACTTGTACTAAGCAACAGATTGTCTTGGAAACGCACAAAGCACCGGAGAAGCCTCCGGTGCGGAAATGTCCACCGTAAGCGGAAATCAGAAGATCCTGATCCCCTTTCTCTTGGGAGCTTCGCCCGTATAGCGGGAAAGGGTGGAAGACTGGATGTCAACGAGTTTTATGACGGGATCCTCCTGGAAATACACCCTGGCTCCCCCTTTGAGGTCGACCGAAAGGTTTTCAGCCGCATTGACGGTGACCGTGGCGGAATTGACCGTAAGTTCGGCGTCATTGACGAACATGTTGAGAGCGTCCACTTCCGAAGAGCCCTGGGCGTTGACCACGATGTCCTTCGCCGTACCGTCCATCGCCACTTTGGAAGAATTGGCGGTAGTGAGGTTGATGTCCATCGTGTTGCCCTTGGCGGTGACTGAAGAGGAACCTGAGGCGTTGACGCTTATCTTGTCCGAATCCTGCTGAAGAAGGGCGATCCCGTTTCCTGAGGAAGTGACGTCTATCTCATTGGCGTTGAGATTGATGGTGACGTTCGCGTTCTTCGATACCGTTATCGACGCCTTGTCGGCGTTGAACGAAAGCGAAGTGATCTTCGCGTTGCCGGTTGCGTCAATGAGGAGATTGTCGCTCTCGAACACGGCTCCGCCCGTCCCCGCCTCTACGGAGGCGTTGTCGGAAAGACGGAGTTCGGAGAATTCCGGGAGGGTGATGACGACCTTCATCACGGCCACCCTGCCGTTCTTACCCCTGTACACCTTCTTCAGCGATGAGGGTATCCCCTTCTGGTTGTATTCCAGATTGAGGATCCGGTTCTTCGAATACACTTCCACGTAATCCTTCAGGGCGGTGTCGACCGTCCAGTCCACGCTGTAGTTGTATCCCTGGCGTATGGAGACCTCGAAAGGCCCGACTATGTTGATTCCAGAGAAGCTGTTGAACTCCTGGAACTTGCTTTCAGTCTGCGCATTGGAGCTTAAGCCCACTGCCAGAAAGAAGGCCAGAACGGTGAATAGAGATGTTATCAGTTTCATCATGATCAGTGTATGTTATTGGTTTGTGGCTTCTTTATCCTTCCATCTTCTCGAGAAGGTCCCCCCACTCGTCGGTCATGGCGTCGAGGGCCCTCTTGTTCTCAAGATAATCCCTGGTGAGGTCCATTATGTCGTCATCCTTGCCGGGATTCGCGAGGACGGCCTCTATTTCGGCCATCTTCTTTTCAGTCTTCGCGATCTCCTTCTCCAGGAAGTCGATCCTGTTCTTTAGTTTCCGGCTCTCCTTTGAGACGGCCTTCCTCGCCGCGAAATCCTGCTTTGAAGCAGACATCTGTGGTGCCGCAGGCGCTTCAGGTGCCTTCTCCGCCTTGGCAGGTTGGGCGGGCTGGGCGGCTGGAGCGGAAGTGAACCTCCTCTCGAGTTCCTGGAGATTCTCTATCTTCCTCTTTTCCAGGAACTCCTCAACGCTTCCCAGGTGTTCCTTCACCTTTCCGTCACGGAACTCGTACATCTTGTCGACCAGCCCGTTCAGGAAATCCCTGTCATGGGATACGACAACCATCGTGCCGTCATAAGCCTTGAGGGCCTGTTTGAGGATGTCCTTGGACTTTATGTCCATATGGTTCGTCGGCTCATCGAGCGCCAGCAGGTTGTAGGGCTGGAGCATGAGTTTCGCCATTCCGAGCCGCGCCCTTTCTCCTCCGCTGAGGACCGACACCCTCTTGTCGATGTCCTCCCCGCGGAAAAGGAACTGCGCCAGAAGGTCACGGAGTTTGGTGCGGATGTCGCCCACGGCTATGCGGTCGAGGGTCGAGAGGACGGTCTCGTTCTTGTCGAGGATATCCTCCTGATTCTGTGCGTAATAGCCGATATTGACGTTGTGGCCGACCTTGGCTTCGCCAGCCGCCGGGTCGAGTTCACCCATGATTATCCTCATAAGGGTGGTCTTGCCTTCTCCGTTGCGTCCGATGAGGGCGACCTTCTCACCGCGGCGTATTTCGACGTCGGCATGGGTGAAGACGGTCTTTCCGGGATAGGCGGCAGTGAGGTCCGAAGCCTTGAAGACAACGTCACCGGAGCGCGGAGCCGGTGGGAACTTCACAGTGAGGCGGGCCTTGTCGGTCTCGTCCATCTCTATGCGGTCGAGTTTCTCGAGGGCCTTTATCCTGGACTGCACCTGGTTGGACTTGGTGGGTTTGTAGCGGAACTTCGCTATGAAATCCTCCGTCTTCTCGATCATCCTCTGCTGGTTCTGGTAGGCGGCCATCTGCTGGGCCATCCTTTCCTCCCTCAGTTCCAGGTACTTGCTGTAAGGGACCTTGTAATCGTGGATGTGTCCGAGCATTATTTCGATGGTGCGGTTCGTCACGTTGTCGAGGAAACGCCTGTCGTGCGACACCAGAACGAGGGATCCCCTGTATGCCTTGAGGTAATCCTCCAGCCACTCGATGGATTCGATGTCGAGGTGGTTGGTGGGTTCGTCGAGAAGAAGGATGTCGGGAGAGGAAAGGAGGATCTTCGCGAGTTCGATCCTCATGTTCCATCCCTGGCTGAAGGTCTCGGTTTTGCGGGTGAAATCACTGTCCCTGAAGCCGAGGCCCAGGAGGGTCTTCTCGGCCTTCACAGCGGGAGACTCTCCACTGTCGAGCGCCAGGCGGTCATTTATCTCGTTGAGCCTGGAAATCAGCGTAAGATATTCCGGGGATTCGTAATCGGTGCGCTCGGAAAGGGCGGCGGAGACTCTTTCCATCTCCTTCTCCAGCTCCTTTTCCTCCTTGAAGGCCGTCAACGTCTCCTCCATCACGGTCCGCCCCCTGTTATGGTGCATGATCTGGGGAAGGTAGCCGATCCTCAGGTTCGAGGGCATGTCGATATGGCCGGATGTCGGGGACTGCTCCCCGCATATGAGCTTCATTATCGTGGACTTGCCGGCCCCGTTCTTGCCCACGAGGCCGATCTTGTCGGTCTCGCTTATATGGAAATCTATGTTGTCAAGGAGGGTGAACCCTCCGTAGGCCACGGTAAGGCCTCCGATTGAAATCATTCTTCCGTAGGTTCTTCTTCTTTGCTGCAGAATATTATGCTCAGTTCATAGAGCATATAAAGCGGAATCGCGGCCACGAACATCGAGAACGGATCCGCCGGGGTTATTATCGCCGAGAGGATCAGCACGAGGACGATGGCGTATTTCCGGTATTTGCGGAGGAAATCCCTCGTGATGATGCCGAGTTTCGAAAGGACGGCTATCACCGTCGGGAACTCGAACACAACACCGAAGAGGAGCACCATCGAAGTGAACATCGAGATGTACGACTGCAGCGAAATCGTGTTTTTGACAGTATCACTGACGGTATAGCCCTGGAAAAAGTTCAGGGTTATGGGGAAGATGATGCAGTACCCCACGACCACACCAAGATAGAAAAGGACGGAGGAGAAGAGGAAAGCCTTCCTCATCGCCTTCTTCTCGTTTTCGTAGAGGGCCGGAGCCACGAACTTCCATACCTCATATATTATATAAGGGAAAGCCAGAATGAATCCCAGGGCTATCGAAGTCTTCAGATGCACGAAGAACTGCGCCGAGATGTCGATGTTTATGAGCTCCATCTCGAACGGCACGCCGAGCCACCTGTACAGGAAGAAATCCGAACTCGCCGGGGCGAGGATCAGGTAGTCGAACATGAAGTTCTTGAAACAAAGGCCCAAAACGGCGAAGAGCAGAATCGCTCCCGCCGAACGGAAAATGGTACCTCTGAGGACATCAATATGGTCCCAGAAGGACATTTCGGTACTCGAATCGCCCATCCGTCAAAGGGTTCCGTGAAGGATCCGCTCCGGAAACATGCTCCGGAAACTATTACTCATCCTGCTTGTAGTCGGATTCTACCTCCTTGGTGGTGTCCTTGAGTTCCTTCTCGACTTCGCTCATGCCGGCCTTGAAGCTCTTGACTCCCTTGCCGACTCCCTTCATCAGCTCAGGAATCTTCTTTCCACCGAAAAGAAGGACAATGACGAGGCAGATGAGGACTATCTCCCAAGGGCCTATTACGCCAAGCGGATAAATTGTCAACATGGTACTATTCTTTAAAAAGTTAACTCTGCTACTGCAATAAATATGCTACTGCTCCGATCCGAGGTGTTCCTCAATTATTTTGACCAGGGTGTCGGGGCATCTTACGGGGAAGCCGGTATCCTTGTTCAGGAAACCGAGCACGACCTCACCCGAGACCAGAAGTTCCCCGGAAGCGTTGTACACCTTTTGCACGACGGTGAGCTTAGCGAGCGGCACCTTCTCGATTTCGGCGGTGATGCGGAGCACGTCACCCATCTTCGCGGGACGGTGGTAACGGCAGCCCACGGACACTATCGGAATCGTCACTCCGTCGGCTTCGCACTGCTCGATCGGGTACCCCCAAGCGGCCATCATGGCGTTCCTCGCACACTCGAAATAACGGATGTAATTCGAGTGATGGACTATACCCATTTGGTCGGTCTCGTAGTACCGAACGGGGAAATTTGTCTCAAAATGGGTCATAACAAAAATGTTAAGAGTTTTAACAACTTTGTTTCATTAACTGTTCTTCAGTGCTTTCAGCTGGCTCTCGAGACTTTCGATCTTCGACAGGGAGTCAGCCTCCTTTTTGCGCTCCATTGCTACCACTTTTTCGGGTGCATGGGCAACGAAGTTCTCGTTCGAGAGCTTTTTGCGCACTCCTTCGAGGAAGCCTCTCTGGTGCGCGAGGTCAGCTTCGATCTTCGCGATCTCCTCCTCAACGTTGACTTTTCCGCCGAGCGGGATGAACATCTCGATGGTTCCGACCATGAACGAAACGCCCGCCGAAGCGGGGAACTCGGAGACGAATTCGACGCTTCCGACGTTGGCGAGTTTCTGGAGAACGGGGGCCATGCTCTCGGGGAAGTCACCCTTCACGGAGAGGTCGAGCGCCTCCTTCATGGAAATGTTCTTCTGCTGGCGGACTGCCCTTACCTGTCCGACGGCTGCTATCGCCTTCTCGAAATCCGCGATGATCTTCTCGTCAACTTCACCGGCCTTGGGAGTAGGGGCGAACATGATGGTGTCGCCGTCCTTCCTTTCCTCGAGCGCGTGGTAGAGTTCCTCGGTGATGAAAGGCATCACGGGATGGATCAAACGGAGAAGCGCATCAAAGAATGAGATGGTGGCGTCGTAAGTCGCGCGGTCCGCGCTGTCACCGTATGCGGGCTTTATGACCTCGAGGTAAGTTGAGCAGTAGTCATCCCAGAAGAGCTTGTAGATGGCCATCAGCGCATCCGAAATCCTGAACTTGGAATAGTGATCCTCAACAATGTTAATCGTCTGATTCAGTTTGGAACGGAACCAGTCAACTGCAGTGGCGCTTGAAGCGGGCTGAGGTTTGTCTTCGACCTTCCAACCCTGCACCAGACGGAATGAATTCCAGATCTTGCCGCAGAAGTTCCTTCCCTGCTCGACCATCGCCTTGTCGTAGAATATGTCGTTTCCGGCGGAGGAGCAAAGGAGCATACCTATCCTCACCGCGTCGGCACCGAACTCCTTGATGAGGTCCAGAGGGTCGGGAGAGTTTCCGAGGGTCTTGGACATCTTCCTTCCGAGCTTGTCCCTAACGATACCGGTAAGGTAGACGTTGCTGAAAGGCTCCTTGCCCATGAACTCGTCTCCCGCCATAATCATCCTGGCCACCCAAAAGAAGAGGATGTCCGGACCTGTGACGAGGTCGTTCGTGGGATAATAATAAGAAAGGTCGGCGTTGGGCTTGGCGTCGGGGTGTCCGGGCTTGTCTGCGTCGAACACAGAGATGGGCCAGAGCCATGAGGAGAACCAGGTGTCGAGGACGTCGTCGTCCTGACGGAGATTCTCGGGAGTTATCGCGGGATCGATCTTCCTTGCCTCCACGAGGGCCTCTTCTGCTGAAGGAGCCACAACGTATTTTCCGTCAGGGAGATAGTATGCGGGAATGCGCTGTCCCCACCAGAGCTGGCGGCTGATGCACCAGTCATGGACGTTCTCCATCCAGTGGCGGTAGGTGTTGCGGTATTTGTCGGGGATGAGCTTGACCTTTCCGCTTTCGACGGACTCGAGGGCCATCCCGGCGAGTGCCTCCATCTTGAGGAACCACTGGGTAGAGAGCCTGGGCTCGATGACGGCGTCAGTCCTCTCGGAATAACCAACCGGAGAGGTGTAGTCCTCGACCTTCTCGAGATTTCCGGCCTCGCGGAGCATCTCGACTATCTTCTTCCTGGCGTCGAAACGGTCCTCACCGACAAGGATCTGAGCCTTCTCGTTGAGCTTTCCGCTCTCGTCGATGATGTCGATGATGGGCAGATTGTGGCGGAGACCTATCTCATAGTCGTTCACGTCATGTGCGGGGGTCACCTTGAGGCAACCGGTACCGAAGTCCATCTCAACGTAGCTGTCCTCGATGACGGGGATCTCCCTGTTGATGAGAGGGATGAGCACTTTCTTTCCGCGGAGACGGTGATACCTTTCGTCAGCGGGGTTGACGCTGATCGCGGCATCGGCCATGATGGTCTCGGGACGTGTGGTCGCGATGATGAGGTAATCGTCAGTGGGATTGCCGTTACCGTCCGAGATGAAATACCTCAAATGGTAGAAATGGCTGTGTGTATCGCGGTGGATGACCTCCTCGTCAGAGACGGCGGTATGACCCACGGGGTCCCAGTTGACCATCCTCACTCCCCTGTATATCAATCCCTTCCTGTAGAAATGGACGAAGGTGTTTATGACAGCCTGGGAAAGTTCGGGATCCATGGTGAACTTGGTGCGGTCCCAGTCGCAGGAAGCGCCGAGCTTGCGGAGCTGCTTGAGGATGATGCCTCCGTGCTCCTCCTTCCATTCCCATGCGTAGCGGAGGAACTCCTCCCTGGTGATGTCCTCTTTGGTTATGCCCTTCTCCTTGAGGCGGGCGACCACCTTGTTCTCGGTGGCGATGGACGCGTGGTCCGTTCCCGGAATCCAGCAGGCGTTCTTCCCGTCCATGCGGGCCTTGCGGATGAGCACATCATTGAGCGTGTTGTTCAGCACGTGTCCCATATGGAGGATTCCCGTGACATTGGGCGGGGGTATGACTATAGTATAAGGTTCCCTTTCGTCTGGCTCGGAATGGAAGAACTTGTTTTCCAGCCAATAGGCATACCACTTGTCCTCGACTTCCGAGGGATTGTACTTTGCGGAGAGTTCCATAAAAATCTTTTCTTTCTTTGCTCTTGCGGCCCTTTTCGGGGCGCTTCATTCTGTTCTACATCAATTTCAAGCCGGTTTCCGGCTATAATCCTACAAAGGTAATCAAAAGATTCGGGATTGAAGGGTCGTAAAAACAACTTTCGGCGAATCTTCGCTAAAGATTTGTCGGGATCTCACATTCTTCAGCATCAGTGCCAGGACCAGCCCTCCATTCACACCGACAATCTATGTGTCGCTATTCCGATTCCCCGTCCAAAATCGTATCTTTGCTGCCGCGGGACGCGTTCCCCCGTAACACAAGTAGAAACAATCCAGATTCTTCTAAATATGGACAACAACAACGACAAGAAGCAGCAGCTCAGCCTCGAGCTCAAGCCCGATGTGGCAAAGGGATCATACTCAAACCTCGCCATCATCACCCACTCTCACAGCGAGTTCATCATAGATTTCGCGACAATCCTCCCCGGACTTCCCAAGCCCGAAATCAGCAACCGTATCATAATGACCCCCGAGCATGCGAAGAGGCTCCTCAACGCTCTGCAGGACAACATCATAAAATACGAAAGCCAGTTCGGCCCCATTGACCTCTCCCCCAACCGTCCGGCGGAGAACGGAGGAGGCACCTTCAATCTGGGAGGCTTCGGTCCCTTCGGCGGCGGAGCAAAATCATAATCCCATGGCAAGTGAAATAGACCTCACGAAAATAAAGGGGTTCACTTTTGACATCGACGGTGTCTTCACCGACGGCGGTATCCTCTGCGACCTTTCCGGTGAACTTTTCCGGATCTTCGACGCCAAGGACGGATTCGCCGTCAGGATGGCGAGGATGCACGGCTACCCCGTGGGTATCATCACCGGTGGGCGTTCGGGCTCAATCAGGAACCGTTTCCTTACCTGCGGTGTCCCCCAGGAGGACGTATACCTGGGCTCAAGAGACAAGATCGTCGACTTCGAGGATTTCTGCAGAAGACACTCCCTAACCGAAAGTGAGGTATCCTACAGCGGAGATGACATACCTGACATAGAGACCATGTGCAGGAGCGGCCTCGGGTTCAGCCCTTCTGACGCCGTACCGGAAGTGAAGGAATGCGCGGACATGGTATCATCCTTCCCAGGAGGAAAAGGGTGCGTGAGGGATCTTATCGAAAAGGTCCTCAAAGCCCAAGGGAAGTGGAATTTTGATGTAGGCAAGTACAAGAAACTTTATTAGTTATCACGGGCGAGATAAAGCGTAGCTACAGAAAACGCATATGGATTTGAAAGGAAAGAAAATAATCCTCGGGAGTCACTCCCCAAGGCGTCAGGAACTGCTCTCGGGTCTCGGAATCGACTTCACGATCGACACGGGAAACACGTTCGAAGAAGTTTTCCCGCAGGATATCCCCCACTCCCAGGTCCCCGCGGTCATGTCCGAAGGGAAATCCTTCGGCTTTCACCGCCCCTTGGAACAGGACGAAATCCTCCTCACTTCAGATACGATGGTCCTGTGCGGATCCAAGATGATGGGTAAGCCCCACTCCCCGGAAGAGGCCGCATCGATGCTTAGGGCCCTGTCAGGCAGATGGCATGAAGTCGTGACCGCGATAACCTTAAGGGACTGCAACCGTCATCTCACTGAAAGCGATACGGCGAGGGTCCATTTCAGGGAACTCACCGAAGAGGAGATATCATATTATATAGAAAGGTACCGTCCTTTCGACAAGGCCGGAGCATACGGTATCCAGGAATGGATCGGCTATGTCGGAATCACCGGAATAGAAGGATCGTTCTTCACGATCATGGGACTTCCGGTCCATCTGGTATACTCGTCACTACTGGAATTCATCGGATAAAGGAGAACCCGGTTCAGGTGCCAAAAGCAGTTGGCGACATACCGCCAAACTTTTTGATATATAGCCATTTATGGACCGTTAGATGAAACGTGTTTCATCTAACGGTCTTTTTATATGTCCCATCCGTGATTGGGGGCCAGAACCAATAGACAGAGGAACACAAAAGAAAAAGGGAACTGCGTCAGAAACAGTTCCCTTAGACTTAATGAGTTGTGACGCATCACGCGCGACATCTCATTCTAACCACATAATTAATAACACTAAAACTAATAACCAATGAGCTGTATGAGGAAGAACTCCTTCATCAACCCGGTACAAAGGTAGGTGTTTTCTCAATACCTGCAAACAATTTTTAGAAAAATTTTTGAAGAATTTTCAACGATTTTTACTATTGCGCTAATCTGCAATGACTTAGCAAGAGTGAAATTTTTAACTTTTTCATTTTTCGCCAATACCAAAACCCCGTTAAACGTTTTACAAAAGGGGTACTCCCTTATTAAAACCTTTTATTTAAACATTTTAATTACAAAGTGTAATCAAAACAAGCTTTTCCACTTATGATTTCTTTACCCGTCGGTTCCTACAGTTGCAATCCATGCGGATTTAACCTCTCCATCTTACTACCCTGCTATGAATCAACGCTTTAGACTTTTCAAAAGGGCTACTACGCTTGAGACGAGCAACAGGAATAAGGAAACTTTTGAGGCCCATCAAAAAAGAAACAAAATGAATCAAAGCCACTTCGGTGATATTATCCAAAAAGAAGTAAATTTGTCGTACAAAACAAAAATCCCCATGAAAAACATCATCCGATATCTTATCATAGCACTCCCCTTTCTTACGATACTCCTTGGCTGCAAAAAGGACCCTTCTACGGTAAGCGTCACGGGAATATCCCTCAGCCAACCTTCGGCCGAACTTCTGGTCGGGGAAACGATTACACTGAAAGCCACCGTTTCACCTTCAAACGCCTCCTTCGGGGAAATCACCTGGGCCACATCCAAGCCTTCGGTCGCGACCGTGTCCTCCTCGGGAACGGTAAAAGCCGTATCTGAAGGCAATGCGACCATAACCGCTTCGACAGAAGGTAAGACGGCGTCCTGTACGATAACGGTGACATCCGATTCAGAGACTCCGGAAGTTCCTCCGGTCACCCCGGAGGA
This sequence comes from Bacteroidales bacterium, assembly GCA_017469845.1. Taxonomy (GTDB): domain Bacteria; phylum Bacteroidota; class Bacteroidia; order Bacteroidales; family UBA932; genus Cryptobacteroides. The sequence goes on from JAFUFP010000034.1 coordinate 30,673, forward strand.
GAGTAAATCCAAGACGGGAGAAGCGTCGTCCGTTACAGAGGATTCAGCCACACTGGCGGGATTTGCCGATCTATCGGGAAGCTTGGCTTCAGCCTCGTACGGAATCGAATACACCCCTTCCGACTTCTCGACGGAAGCCTATTCCGCCGTAGGGTCATCCATCTCTTCATCAGGAAACTACTCCGTGAAAGTTACCGGCCTCAGCTCCAATACGACATACTACTATAGGTCTTATATCCTCTACAACGGTGTGAGGACATACGGTGAAGCGAAGTCCTTCATGACACCGGATTTCTCGGGAACCGTCTCCATAACGGGGACGGAAGACATAACCTTCAAATCCGTCACAATCAAGGGAAAAATAGCCCTCGAGAGCAAGGGCAACTTATCAAAAGCGGTCAAAATCTATCTCGCCAGGGATTATTCCGATGCCGAGACACTTATTTCGGACGGTGCGTCTTTCGACGCCACTGTCTCGGAGGACGGAACCTTCTCAGCCGGCATCGACAATCTCCGGTATCTGACGAAGTTCAATTTCGTGGTGGTGGCCTCGGTCCACGACAAAGAATTCAGAAGCGGAGTGTCTTCTTTCAATACCGAAGACTTCCCCTATTATGCCGAAGAAGTGGACCTGGGTCTCAGCGTAAACTGGTCTTCCTACAATCTGGGCGGCCTCGATCCATGGGACACGGGATTCTCATACTCCTGGGGAGAGACCGAAGAGAAGGACAGCTACGGATGGAATGATTACAAATGGGCCAGCGGCGAAGAGAACAGGGGCTACACCAAATACAACACGAACCCTTCCTACGGGAAAGTGGACGGCAAGATGACCATCGATCCCGAAGATGATGCAGCAACCGTCCACCTCGGCGAAAGGTGGAGAATACCCACCAAGGCGGAATGGGAGGAACTCGTCTACAACTGCTCATGGGAATGGACGGATGACTATAACGGAACCGGAGAGGATGGTTTCATAGTGACTAGTTTGGTGGAAGGATTCGAAGGGAAGAGCATCTTCCTTCCGGAAACCATCTTCGCCGGAAGCAAGGTCCAGTACAGTTTCTCATACCATTCCTCAACTCTGGAGCTGGGTGAGAATTACACTGACGACCTCGAGAACAGGAACCCCTCATTCTGCGCATGCCTCACCAAAGGCAATGACGGACCCGTATTCGGAAGCGGATACCGGATGCACGGAAGAGGGATAAGGCCGGTAGCCGACAAAGAGGAGGAATAAGACTGGAAAAACAAGAGACCAAGAACTGAATAACTCCCCACAGACCCGTTACAGAAAGAGTTTGTGGGGAGTCATTTGTCTAGTGGGGAGCGCTGTTATCTCTTTTATTTGGCGACTTCCCATTTTCCAGGCGACGGGTTTCCGTAGAGAAGATAGCCCCATCTTGAACACCTTACGAATACGCAACACTTATTATGATCGCCTATTCGGCGACCACGTTCAATTTTCCCCCGAAAATGGGCATTTCCAGAACCTTGTCCACAAAGTGCTCAAGGTCAGGCTTCCGCCACTTCTTCAAAAATACCACAGGGCCGTCCGCTGTAGCGATATCATACCTCCCGCTCAAATCAATGTCCCAATGGCCGGCAACTTCACTTCCGTCTCCGTTTTCTCCATCGTAAACGCAAGCCGACTTCGGATAAAACAGATGTTTGAACCATTTTCCCTGTTCATAATAGGGATTGAAGGATATGGGGAAAGTCTCGCGCAGATCTCCGATACCGGGAGTCTCCCCTGACTGACTGTACAATTTGTTCCAAAGGGCGACAATGACCCATGCGGTAATGCCTTTGGTCGCAGGCTTGGACACAAGTGGCTTCCCGTCATAGTAAACCATGTACTTGGTGGAGTCACGTTTTGAAAGCTCCTGAACTAGAGCAAAGACATTCTCCTTGTCTTCAATTCCACAAAGGAGGGCTGTCAAAAAGCGCTTGTTCCTGTCCCAGAAGGCGGAGAGCAATTCCCTCGAATCGCCGAAATCCTTATCCGCGATTTCTGTCATGATTCCGTTCTTTTGGGCAAGATCGGTCATGTCTTTATATCGTACACCCTCGACCACTGTTAGTCGTCCTTCATCATCTCTGGTCAGGAAGTCTTTCGCCTTCGGTTCACCCACTTCCTGCAACGCAAGAGCAAGATCAAGGCGCGGTTGCTGATCGTACCACTTGTCGTTGATTTTCCAGAAAGTCCTCTCCGAAGCGGCCAGAGCGGCATCAGTGATAAGATCTTCATATTCTTTCCATACAAGTGTCAATTCTTCGCTCCTGTCCTTTCCGATTGCGATGCCGGGCTGAACGGAAGCACCGCTTTGGATGGGGAAGGTAATCTGATTTTTGAATTCCTCGAAGAAAAAGCGTGTACGGGAAGAAAGCGAGGATGAAGCCAACAGCGGAACGATGATTCCGTCAAGGATATCCTGATATGTCATATGGATGAAATGAGGATCCTTCGGTTCATTCTCCTTTGAGTAATGCCTCTGGGGAATGAGGGGCTGTGGAGTCAGATAGATATACCACTGGTACATGTCATCCCTTCTGGTGGCCATATAGTAGCGTTCTGTCCGGGATGCATTGTCGTAGGCTTCAACTCCTGTTCCGGGTACATCATTCATCTTCCTTTCACAGAAATCGATTTTGTTCTCGATGAAGAATTGCATCGGCCTTGTTTTCAAGCCTTTCGCAGAGACTTCACACTGCAGGAAGATATCGACACAGTCGGCACTTTTGGCGGCGATTTTCATCATATCTCCAGAACTGCATACATCATTCCCCTCCGTAATCTCACGGGCAAGACTGGCGAGAGGTTTTTCAACATCCGCTGAAATGCCATGAATGGACAGGGATCTTGTCACGATGCCGTCTTTCAGCTCAGAAGGTATTGCCGCTTTGATGATAGGATCCTCTTCAATACACTTTACAAGAATGTCAAGCAGCATCTGCAGGGGCGACAATCCTTCCGAGCTTGCAGCATTGCCCTCAAGCAGCCACTTGAGGAAAGCACTGTAAGTGGTTTCGTTTCTTTGCTTTGCTATGATCTCAAAAAAGGAAGTTTCGTTATACTTTCCCTTCAATCTGAGGACGTTCTTGTCGGCATTGAACCTGGCAATTTGTTTTATGTGATTATTCATATGTGAGTCTGATTTGCAGTTATTCTCCGGAAAACTGTTTTCGACATTTAATATAGAAACAACTCACAAAAAATTCATTGATACTGCGAAAGAATTCATCGCTTATGAAGGCAAGTTGTGATATGACCGTCTGTCACAAGGTTCAACACGACCATCGGGAATGATTCTTCGATTCCGATCAGCCGACAATTATCATTCTGATGATCAGCGAGAATCAATAACTGTCCTGGATTCTCTTGAGATTGTTTTCGTTATTCTCAATCTGCTTGAGCATCTGCTGCAGATGAATCATATGCGAAGACATCTGACTGGAGTAATCCCTCCACTCAGTCTTGATTGATTCCACGCACTTGTCCTTGAACACATGTGAGATGTTGTCGTCCCACAATTCGAAAAGAGCGTTGGAACTATTTCCGAGCATGCGAATATGCTCTTCAATACGGGATAATTCTTCCTTCAACATCGCCATCAACCTAAAGATGAGTTTCCTTGTAGGAACGGATATGTTCTTCGGCTTTGGACAAGAACAGTTGACCATTTTCCACCTTCGTGGAAAGACGGGTCATATACTTGCGGGTCAATTCCCTCATCGCAAACAAATCATGCTTCGCACTTGACGCCCACGAATGTGCCGTATCCGCTTCGATCCTTGCGTTCGGTACGGAATTGCCGTCGATGTGTTCGAAGCGCATTCTGGCTCTTCGGACTTCAGCGGGGTCGGATTCAAAGTTGGAAATGTACCTGTATTCTTCACGAGCCGCGGCCGCATCCGACTTCACCTGTTCGTACTGTTCCCGCATATCCTTGACGCGCTTATTGAGTTCATACTCGATTTCATCCATCTTGTCGAGCATTCTTCTCATATCGGCGGACATCTGTCCGATGAAATCTGAGAACTTGACTCTGTAAGCGGCGATGGCGTCAACATCAGAAACCTTTACATCTTGACCGGTAGCCATCTACTTTAGAAATTGATCTTGTTGTTCTTATACTGATCGAGGATGTCGCAAGTCTTCGTGAGAAAAGCGTTGTAGGCCTTGAACTCCTCCGCCATTTTCTGGATGGTACGTACACTCTCATCGAAACGGTTCTTGAACATTTCGTTCGAATCGTCATGCCATCCTTCACAAACCTGATTCATGCGACGTTGAGCCTGGCACATGACATTGTACATCTGCTCACCCATCTGCTGTATCTGCCTGCCGAAATTCCTCAGATCTCCGACATTCTTTACTCCTGCATCCGTTGCCATAAACTATTACATTTTAGATGGTTTATAATTACGTATTGATCTATTGCCCGATTAGCGGATTACTGGATACTGTCGGTATCGATATCCGTAAAGGGACAAAACATCTGGTACTTGTCTTTTTCGACGTAGTAGCAATAAGCCCTGAGACGCTCCGGATCCGATGAGAGATTCTCGATACGGATATCGTCATCGAGCTGAAGAACGTTCGCCGCGTTCGAATCCGAACGGAACATGACGATATGATTGAACGTACTGTAGACAAACCTCGCGGACACGTAGTCTTCGTAGAGCAACTTCGAGGGCTGGTCAATCTGGAGGAACGTGTTGACTCCGACATGAGGTCCATTGGTAAGGATATAGGCCAATGCCTTGCGATAAGTGTCGTACCGGGCATTTACCTGAGGCTTGTCGAAACTGATGCTGTCCGGGTTGTCGAAATCGAAACTCATCCCTCCGCCTGAGGTAGCGTCCACGTCCTCGATCTTCAGATCCAGCTTCAATCCGCGGATACGTTCCTGACCGAGAATGACAAGAATGGTCGGGGCCACATTGTCTGAATCTATGCTTGAGGCAAGATCATAAAGTACTCTTCCGATATCTCTTCGCTTTACTGTCTCGATAAGGCCCCGTTCTTTCAAGACGGACAAGGTTTCGACATAGCGAGGCTCGTTATCGAAGTCCATCAGATCAATGACTTTCACAGCCTTGGGTTTACCCAGTTCCGAAGCGGTATGCATTGCGGTGACAAGGGCATTCACAACGGTTTGTGACACCTGGGCCTCGTCGTTGATTCCGAAGAACAGAATGTTCTCACCATCGTCTTTCTTGATCGGAACCGAAACGCTCTCCCTCTTGAGCGAGACCGAATATCCCAGGCAGGAAACGGGGTACTTGTTGGCCTGGATGGATCCAAGAGTCTCCTTGTCAACAGTGAAATTGTCCGAGCCGTTGAAATAGAACTGGCCGTTGCTCCTGGAGCCTTCGGCCTTCCGTCCGATGTAATCCACCACCTGCTTCACTTCGTCATTGGAAGTGTAGAATGACTGGAAGAATTCTTCACCGGAGACATGGTGATAATATACCTGACCGGTTGTCAAAGAAGCCGTCTTGTCGGTGGATCCGTTCACCATCTTCTCGGAATCGGATGAAGCGCACTTGAGAAGATAGTGGTCAGTTATGTTGTTCAATATCTCGTTGGAGATTTCGGCCTGAGCCAGGGTTTGAGTGGCCAACAGAAGATGAACTCCCTGATTTCGGCCTTCCTTGGCGATCTTGGCGACTATCTCGGAAATCTCATCGAACTTTTTGGAATCCTGCTGATTCCTGACGAACATCGCATGACACTCATCGGCAACCAGCATTATCTGGGGCATATGTTTGGTAGGATTTTTCCTGTTGTAGTCCGCTATATTGGATACACCTATGGAACGGAGAGCCTTTCCCCTCTCCTTCATGGCTTCATGAAGGTCACGGAGAATCTCCAACGTAATCTGCGTATCGCTATTGTCGACCAACAAGGCCTTTACATGCTTTGAAGTGCGATAACGGTTGAACTCGACTCCGCCCATTTTGAAGTCCAGCAGATAAAACTGCAGATCCTCCGGGCTGTATTTGAGCATCGCCGCGGAAATCACATTGTGAAGGAACACGGACTTACCGGAGCCGGACTGGCCCAAGATGAAGGAATGGACATGTGAAACAGAATCCATCTGGAAGGTGGCAACCCCTCCGTTTAGAGTTTTTCCGACAGGGACTTCGATCAGGCTGTCGGTGGAAGCGTACGGCGTAGTGAAAAGACGCTCATAGTTCTGCTTGACAGGAACAACCTTGGATTCTTTGGAAGCTTCCGTATTTATATAGTCGAAAAGCGCTCCGGAAATGGTCTTGTTGTCAAGAAGAGAAGTCACATGGACCAAACTCTTGCTCTCGGAAGTGATCTTGTCAAGGTCAATTTCATAATAATGGTCCTTAAGCGAAAGAACGGAGCGGCCGATACCTGATACTTGAGCGTCTTTATCGTTGAGAACCACGAAATAGATACCTCCCTTATACCCGTTCTGGAAGAGAGGAATCAGCGAATCCGACACCCGTTCGAAATTGTTCGGATAGTGAAGTAGAACTACGATTTCGTACGGATATCTGAATCCTTTGTTTTTCGCATTGTATTTGGCCAATTCTCCGCACTCCTGTAGGACAGTGACCATTCTGGACTGCATATCCTTGCAAAGAGAATCGAGTTGACCAGTGTCCGCGATCAGATCCCTGAACAGGGAGTGGTCCAGGTTACGGGTGAAAAGGGAAGCCGTTCCCGACAGTTGCAGATCAACGAAGTTGAGATGGACAGATTTGATGGGAAGCGACAATATGATATTTGAAAGAAGGCAATTGAACGCCTTGACGGCCTTATCCAGCGACGCTTTGTCGTAATTGATCACAAAATTGGCGTTTGAGGGATCGGACTGCCACTGAGCGTAGACAGGAATCTCAAAATCGGTTCCGCATACATTCCGTTTCATCGTTTCACCGGTAGGAATGAGATCGGCGACGAACTTTTCCTCAACACGTGAGGCGAGATTCTTTTTGATGGTCGCGATTTCCGAGGACGAAACTTCGGAATCGTAATTTACCTGCACCAATTCGGGAAGGATCTGGCGCAACTTTTTGAATTTGCCCACCACGTCTTCCTGGGCAAGCCTCACGTCTTCTTTGAATTCTTCAGCCGTAGTCGAAACACTCCTTTCCAAGCGGAGTTCATATTCGCGGAGAATGGTATTTATAGCACTGATCGTTTTCATTTTCAGTTATTTTATTCGTTTCTTTTATTGGATTTATTCAAGAGGTACGATGAACTTGCCGGTTTTGTCGGTTCGACCTGTCTTGTTCCCCTGTGTAACTTTTACGGTACCATCACTGTCGATGGACACAGAATCGTATTCGCAAGGAAGGATGAGAATTCCGCTGTCGTTCAAGACCCCGCTCTTGTTTTTGATTTCAACCTTCCTTAAACCTGTTTTCTTGTCAGGACTGGAAATGTAAGTGAATTGGGGAGCGACAATTTCTTTACCGCCCTCGTCAATGAATCCTTTCAGATCGTTTATTTCGACTTTGGTCCAACCGTTTTCGCCGCCAAGAGAATAAATATACGTGTACTTGACCTGTACGACCTCTTTACCTGTACCGTCAATATATCCCTTCAGTTTTCCGTTCTCGACTTGTCTCCAGCCGTTCTTGCCTACTGAATATATATAGGTGTATTTTACCGGAATGACTTCTTTCCCCGTTTTGTCAATGAAGCCAAGAAAATCACCTTTCTCGACTTTGATCCAACCTTGGTTGTCGGCACTGTAAATATAATCGTATTGGGGAGGAACGACGACTTCTCCGTTCTCTTTCACAAAGCCGTATAAATTGTCCTTTTCTACTTTGATCAAACCTGTTTTACTGTCTTTGGAATAGACAAAATCATAAAGGTCTTTCCAGTTGCTTACCGCGGCATCCGGACCCGCATCAGTTGATGATGCTGAAGAAGACTCATCTGAATCTCCGGCATCATAGGAATCGTTGAAGTAATTTTCCGAATCCATGGAACTGTCGTCCACGAATGAGTAAGTGTCATAATCATCCGTTGCTCTGTCCTTTTTCCCGGAAAAGAATATTATACCGGAAACGATGAGCAGAAGGACTATAACGCCCGCCCAGCTGATCTTCACTTTCCGCTTGACCTGGATTCCTGAAATCTTCTTATGCAGTTTGGACATCTCTTCGAATCTGGCTACCATTCCTTCTCTACGGTTCCGGGTATCCGACAGGATGGTCTCAACGGTACGCTGAGCCTCTTTCAAAGAAGACAGTTTCCTGGAAGATTCATTCTTGGTAATGGAGTCCAGAATCTTCTTTACTTCACTACCGCTACTGTTTATTTCCTTTACGTCAGAAGTGTATTTCTTATGTAAGGCATTGTATTGTTTGAGAACTGAATTCAACTCTTTATTCGTCTCAGGATCGGGTATCAGCCACATGATGGGCCATATCTGCTTCTTTTGTGGGATTGCCTTCTTTTTGGATGAGATATCGCTTACAATCTTGGACAGACCTTTTTCTTGAGAAGAGATGGTGCGGGCGGCTTCACTACATGAAGTCAGAGCATCATCACACTTGAGCTTCAACGCTTTCAGCAGTTTATCCATCTCCTCCTTCTCTTTCCTGAGCTTCTCTTCCTGTTCTTTCCTGAGCTTTTCTTCACGCTCCTTCCTCAGTCTCTCCTCCTGCTCTTTTCTCAGCCTTTCTTCCTCTTCTCTCCGAAGTTTCTCCTCCTTTTCAAGGCGGAGCTTTTCTTCCCGCTCCAGACGAAGTTTCTCTTCAAGCTCCTTTCTGAGTCTTTCTTCTTCCTCTTTTCTGATCCTGTCTTCCTCCTCCTTTTGCATCTTGCGGACTAAAGCGCTCACACCGCTCTTCCAGGAGCGGAGATTACTCTCAAGTGATTTTTGTTCGGACTGGACCACGGAATAGAACGGAGTACTCTTTTTGATGTCCTTTTCGATGGCGGGACTCATCTGTTCGAGTTTCCTGACAGCGGAAGTATCGCCTCGAAGAGCGGCTTCGATATTCCAGGCATTGGCGAGTTCCCTGTTGGTGCCGTATGACTGTGCAAGCCTCATGCACTCTTGGGCTGTCCCCTCTTCAATCGAATCAGGGATCCTGTAAATCGGATTCGAGGTAACTCTCTCAAAGCCATCCGAAGCGGCCGGAAGATGGGATTTCGCCATTTCATACCAGAGGGCGGCTTCCTTGAGATCCTTTGAATCAGGATCGTTTTCGTACCATAGGCCGGTCAGATATTGCCACCACGGGTCCTTGTCATGACCGGCTATAATCCTTAGGCCAGATATTATATAATCGTTGTCCGTCGAATCGTCGTCATCAATCAGGCAGCGTCCAATCGCGTTTTCGAATTGGGGGTTCGGCTTGAAAGTGGGGAAACCCCTCTCTTCCAGCCATGAATTGATGTAATCCCTTCCGGCTGCGGCCGAGATGACCGTCAGCGGCATGAAAAGAAGGTTCCAATATTTGTGTTGTGCTTCTCCCTCAATTTCTTTCGGTGCCTTTTCGAGGACGTCTTCCCTATATCGGTCAAGGTCCCTTGAAAGGGACGGTAGTTTAGAACTTAGCTCTTTTCGGATCGGATCGGTAAAGCGGAACTGGAATTTCCCGCCAGAATATGAGCAGAATCCTTGAGTCGAGATGATTGACTGGATTCCGATTCTTAGTGAAGAGAACTGGTCAGAGGCAACCTTACCGGCTGTTTTTGAGGAATCGGGATTCAACTGCCAGTATCCCTTGGAATACAATCTTATGGCCGATGAATAATCCGCCGAGACTTCTTTCATCAAACCAAGAAGAAGTGACGCCGAGGCTTCGCCCTTGTCTGAAGCCAACGCGAAAAGTCTGGCCGCTTCTTCCATGGATACACTGCCGGCGGAATTGAAGCCGTACAGCTGATAAAGTCCCATGACAAACAACCGGTGCGGATCATGATTGTCTCCTACGACAATGTGGCCTAAATTGTCTTCTTCACCCTTGAAAACATTTTGATTACGAAAACAATATTCAAATGATAAATCGTTCATTATAGATTTCCTATTTTGATAAACGTCATTCTCTTTCAAGACTTTCTCCGGAATTCTTTCAACAAGAAGTCCACTCCTTTTTGACAGGCTACCGGAGAATAAAGCATCGACATCTAAATCAGCGGTTTGACATATGGCTTCGGCTTACCTTTTTCCCACATCTCAATATTGGCGGCAACTTTGGAAATGGAATCGCCCTGCAAAGCGTAAGAGAGACGTTTTTCGCATTCTTGCAGCAGTTTTTTGACTTCTTTCTGTTTCTTCGAAACGGATGCTCTGTCCTTGTCTTCTTCAATGGAGGTCAACATCCCATCAACCGAAGGAAGCTTTCCTTCAACAAAAGTGATGGCTTCATTAAGGTCTCTTAAATACATTTCGGGAACATTCCAGTTATAACTCACGCATTCATCAATGCTGTCGAATCCGCATTTCTTGTATATGGGACGCTGGAAAAACTTACAGCTTTTTTCGTCTTGAATCAGACATTCCTCCAAATGTTTGAGCGCTTTGTCGAATCTATCATTGAGTCCTTTGACTTTGAGGGCCTCTTCCTTTTCGAATGAACTGAAGCTGGAAAATTTCTTCCTTATCTTCTGGGTTTCCAGGTTGACTTTCTGCCACTTTGCATCATCTTCGGCATTCTTCGCCTCCTGCTCTCTCTTAAGTTTCTCCTCCATTTCCCGGCGGAGCTTCTCTTCCATCTCAAGGCGGAGTTTCTCCTCAAGCTCCTTCCGAAGCTTTTCTTCAGCCTCTTTTCTGAGCCTTTCCTCCTCCCTTTCAAGGCGGAGCTTTTCTTCCCGCTCCAGACGAAGTTTCTCTTCACGTTCCTTCCTGAGTCTCTCTTCTTCCTCTTTTCTCAGCCGTTCTTCTTCCTCTTTCCTTAGTCTCTCCTCTTCCTTCAGCATCTTGCCGACAGTTTCACTCACCTTGCTCTTCCAGGAGCGCAGATTACTCTCGAGCGTTTTTTGCTCGGACTGGACAGCTGAATAGAACGGGGTACTCTTTTTGATGTCCTTTTCGATGGCGGGACTCATCTGTTCGAGTTTCCTTAGAGCGGAGATATCACCTCGAAGAGCGGCTTCGATATTCCAGGCATTGGCAAGTTCCCTGTTGGAGCCATATGACTGGGCCAACCTCAAACACTCTTCCGCTGTCCCCTCTTCAATAGAATCAGGAATCCTGTAAATCGGATTTGAGGTAACTCTCTCAAAGCCATCCGAAGCGGCCGGAAGATGGGATTTCGCCATTTCATACCAGAGGGCGGCTTCCTTGAGATCCTTTGAATCAGGATCATTTTCGTACCATAGGCCCGTCAGATATTGCCAGAATGGATCCTTGTCGTGACCAGCCATGATCCTAAGACCCGATATTATATAGTCATTGTCCGTCGAATCGTCGTCATCGATCAGGCAGCGGCCCATCGCGTTTTCGAATTGGGGGTTAGGCTTGGGAGCCGGGAATGACCTTTCTTCCAGCCAAGTATTGATGTAATCCCTTCCGGCGGCGGCAGAGATGACCGTCAGCGGCATGAAAAGAAGATTCCAATACTTGTGTTGTTCTTCTCCCGCAGTATCCTTCGGTGCATTTTCAAGGACGTCTTCCCTATATCGGTCAAGGTCCCTCAAAAGGGACGGAAGTTTAGAACTGATTTCTTTTCTGACAGTATCGGAGAATTTGAACAGGAACTTCCCGCCGGAATATGAGCAGAATCCTTGAGTCGCGATGATTGACTGGATTCCGCTTCTTAATGAAGAGAACTGGTCTGAGGCAACCTTTCCGGCTTTTGTTGCAGGGTCGGGATTCAGCTGCCCGTATCCCTTTGAATACAATCTTATAGCCGAAGAATAGTCCGCCGAAACTTCTTTAATCAAACCAAGAAGAAGAGACGCCAAGGCTTCGCCCTTGTCTGAAGCCAACTCGAAAAGTCTGGCCGCTTCTTCCATGGATACACTGCCGGCGGAATTGAAGCCGTACAGCTCATAAAGCCCCATGGCAAGCAACCGGTGCGGGTCCGGATTGTCTCCTACGACGATGCGGCCTTGATTATCTTCTTCACCCTTGAATGAATTTCGATTATGAAAACAATATTCAAATTAATGCTGTCCGGTAAACATATTTTTGATCCTCGCGCGCGCGTGTGCATGAGAAAGGGCTGATTGCCTTCACAGGTTTTCAGCCCAAAATGTCTAGTTTTGTATTTGCGAAACACAACTAGACAATGCACAAAAATACG
>JAFUFP010000035.1 GCA_017469845.1 Bacteroidales bacterium
CGTGATCAAATGAGTTGATAATATTGTAATGGGTAGAGTGGGCTGGCCGGATACGGTCGGCCCATTCGGTTGATGGTCTTTTGCGGTTGGAGTTGTTGCAGGTTTTTCGTAAATTTGTGGTTAGTGGTGAAGTAGGCATTTTGCCTTCCTCTCAGAACAGGTCAAAGTTTGTCAATCATGGGTACTTTCATCAATACCGGAAATTATAGTTTTTCGGAATGCCGGAATGGTCTATATGTGGACAAGTCGGGAATGATTTCTTTCGTCAATTCAAAGTTGTTCACAAAAGACAAATTCTTATGTGTCACCCGCGCACGTCGCTTCGGCAAATCATTTGCCGCGAATATGCTTTGCGCATACTATGACATCTCGTGTGACTCTCATAATCTATTTGATGACCTTGAGATAGCAAAGGATGGCTCTTATACTGAGCATCTCAATAAGTATCCTACCATTTACGTGGATATGACCAAATTCGTTTCCCGTAAGAAACAATTGGGCAGAGATATGGTTGATGTTGTTGAAAAGCAGCTTATTAAAGATCTTGCAAAAGAATATCCTTCATTGGATTTCGCGGAGATGTCATTGGGCGATGCACTTCTTTCCGTTTATCACGAAATCGGTGAACAGTTCATTTTCATTATTGATGAATGGGATGCAATCCTCAGGGAGTTCGCTGATGAAAAAACTATAGTCAAGGACTGGATTGATTTTTTGCGGTCCCTTTTCAAGAACGAAACAGTCTCAAGGGTCTTTGCCGGAGTCTATATAACCGGTATCCTCCCGATTATCAAATATGACAGCCAGTCCGCTTTGAACAACTTCAAGGAATACAACATGATTGATCCCGGTGGAATCGGGCAGTATTTCGGTTTCACGGAAGAGGAGGTCCAGTCACTGTGCAAGGGAGCCGGAATGGATTACGGGGAGATGAAAAGCTGGTATGACGGTTATAAAGTGGGAGATATCGGTGGAGTATTCAATCCGAACTCAGTGATGGAAGCGATTTCCCGGAAGAAATGCGGCCTCTACTGGAAGACAACCGGTGCCGGAGACGAACTCAGGCCTTATCTCAAGAATGAGATGAAGGAGGATGTTGAGAAGTTGCTGGGCGGTGAAGGGATTCCCGTCGATACGACTTCCTTTGACAACAGCATAAAGGACGTCGACACGAAAGACAAAGTCTTCACCGTACTGATTCATCTTGGGTATCTATCTTTTGACGGCAATGACGCCCTCATTCCCAATCGTGAGCTTCTTTTGTATTTCGCTTCATGTGTAAAGAATGCTGATTTGGGCGGTCTGACAAGAGTTTTGTTGCGTTCAGAAGAAACCCTCCGTTCAATCCGCTACAACGACGAAGAACAACTGTCACGTCTCATTGGCTTATCCCATGACGATATCTGCGGGGCTACGGAATACAACAAGGAACAGCTTCTTTATACGACACTCCGGGAATCGCTCATCTTCGCCCACCGTGACTACATATTCCATCGGGAATATCCCACCGGAAAGGGCTTTGCGGACCTTGTACTCATCCCGTTTTCGGGAAGAGATCTTCCTGCCATCGTGATAGAGCTTAAGTGGGACAAGACGGCCGAAGGTCCCATTGCCCAGATAAAGGAGAGGAATTATCCCCAGAAACTCTTCGACTACACCGGAACGGTGAAACTTGTGGGAATCAATTACGACAAGACCTCCAAAGTGCATGAGTGCACGATAGAAACGGTCGAACGCCAAAAATAGATAGACAGATATATACATCCATGAAAGCCAAACTACTCTCACCGAAAGAATGCCCTTGCGGATGCAACGCTCCCGTCACCTCGACTCCCGCTCCCGTACCCGGAAAGGGCGGAAACAAGTACGTCCCGTACGAAGACCGTACCGGCAACGAGTCGATAGTCTATTTCACGAGGAAACTTTCCCCCGAAGGTCTCATCGCTGCCTATGAAAAGGTTTCCGGGATGATCGGCGGGAAGGTTGGAGTCAAACTCCATACCGGCGAGCAGAACGGGCCCAACATCATCCCCAGGGAATGGGTCAAAGCCCTTTTCGAAAAGGATCTTCCCGATGCCACCATCATCGAGACCAATACCTACTACGAGGGAGACCGCTACACGACGGAGCAGCACCGCGAGACTCTGAAGGTGAACGGCTGGACTTTCTCTCCTGTGGATATCATGGATGAAGAAGGGACCGTGTTCATTCCCGTCACCGGCGGCAAATGGTTCACCAGGATGTCCGTCGGAGGCCATCTTCTGAGGTACGATTCCCTTGTCGCGCTGACCCACTTCAAAGGCCATACTCAGGGCGGGTTCGGTGGCAGCAACAAGAATATCGGAATCGGATGCGCCGACGGCCGCATCGGCAAGGCCATGATCCATACTACCCCCGGACAGGATGACCAGTGGGATATCTCCGAGGAGGAATTCATGGAGCGCATGACCGAATCCACCAAGGCTTCGATCGACCTTTTCGGAAAGAAGGTCACCTATGTCAACGTGATGCGCAACATGTCGGTATCCTGCGACTGCGAAGGACTCGAGGCCGAGCCTGTCGTGACCCCGAACGTGGGTATCCTTTCCTCGACAGACATCCTGGCCATCGACCAGGCATGCGTCGATATGATCTACGCCATGACCGAGGAAGAACATCACGACATGATAGAAAGGATCGAGAGCCGTCACGGACTCCGTCAGCTTTCATACATGAAGGAGATGGGCATGGGCAACGACAGGTATGTCCTCATTGACCTTGACAACGGTGGAGTGAGAATTACGGCGAAGGACGCAGTCAAGGGGCTGAAGCCATTCGTCAGCGAGTAGCCGCGCCTGCCGCCGGGCAATTGTCATAAGGAAGTTATCACAACTTTTAAAAAAGGAGCCAAGTGTAGTCATTTCGGCTCCTTTTTTCGTATACTTTGTCCGAAGATGTGACTGAAAACTATACCTTTGCCGCCCGTTTCTTCCCTCCAGTATGCCGTGAGGTATCCTATGGAGAGAGAAACTTGCCTATGATGATTAAAAAAATTTTCACCGCTTTGCTGGTGTCGGCTTTGTTTTGCCTCGGAGCCAATGCCCAGCAACTTTACAACATGAGTTTCGACGACTGGTCGAAGTCTTCCGGGGCCTGGAACGCCTATAAGGCCGATCTCCCTTCTTCCGGAAGGATATGGGATACCGCCAACCACGGGCTCAGCCTTTTGGGCATAAACGGAACAGTCCCCGAATATGAGCATGTGGCAGTCCCCGGCAAAGGGAAAGCCGCCGCGAAGATCGTAAGCCGCAAAGTCGTCTGGGAGTTCGTCGCCGGAAACCTTTACACGGGAAGGTTCGACCATATAGTCCGATTCAAAGGGGCTGAACTCTTCTTCGGAGTCCCTTTCACCCACAGACCCAAGAGCATGTCAGGATACTGCCATTACATTCCCGGCATAGTCAACTGCGCCAGGGAACCTTACCTTTCGATGAAAGGGAAGAAGGACTTCGGAAGGATCGAGGTCATCCTCACCGACTGGAACAAGCCCTACAGGATCGTGACCTGCGATGAGGAGTTCATCGACGGAGCAACCGATCCTCACGTCATCGGAAGGGCCGTCCTGAATCTGAAGGAAGATACCGGAGGATACATCAAGTTCGACATCGAGTTCGAGTACCGTTCAGACGCCACTCCCTCTTATGCTGTGATAACGGCCGCCTCAAGTGAACTCGGGGCATATTTCACAGGCAGCACCAAGAGCGTTCTGTATATCGACGAGTTCAAGTTCAATTATTGATTTGCTGCGCCGTATGCTGGCCCGACAGCGATTCTGACCATGAAAATTCTCTTTGTAGTCAACAATTACTATTCAACCGGGAACGGTCTTTCGGCTTCAGCCAGAAGGACAGTGTCCTACCTCAAGGAAGCCGGGGAAGATGTCCGTATCCTTTCGGGGGCGAACCATAACGCCCCTTCTCCACAACCCGATTATGTCCTGAAGGATTACAGGGTGCCGTTTTTCGACGGTCTCATCCGTTCACACGGGTATTCTTTCGCGGCGGCCGACCGAAGGATCATAAGGGAGGCGGTCGAGTGGGCTGACGTCGTACACCTGGAGGAGCCCTTCTATATCCAGGCTGTTACCGCCAGGATAGCCTCTTCTTTGGGTGTCCCTTGTACCGCCACCTATCACCTTCACCCGGAGAACCTTTTCTGCTCGGTACATCTGGGCGGATGGACCCTTCTGAACCGTACTCTTCTCCGCATGTGGAGAGACCTTGTCTTCAACTGGTGCTCCGATATCCAGTGCCCGACCGAAAACGTGCTTCACCGTCTGGAGAAAGAAAGGTTCGCTTCCCGTCTTCACCTCATTTCCAACGGAATCATTCCGGAAAAGATCATGCGGAAGGATGATCCCGAAAGGGAAGAGAACGGCCCGTTCCGTGTCGTCTGCATCGGAAGGCTGGCCGTGGAGAAGGACCAGATGACTCTTCTTCGTGCTATGAGGCAATGCCGCCATTCAGACAGGATCCAGCTCATTTTCGCCGGAAGGGGACCGGAGGAAAAACATCTTAAGGGTGAAGCGGAGAAACTCCTTAAGGAGGGAGTGCTCCGTTACGGAGCGCAGTTCGCTTTCATGGACCGTGACGGCCTTAGGGAACTCTCTTCCGGGGCGGATCTCTATATCCACTGCGCAACGGTGGAAGTCGAGGGCCTTTCGGCATTGGAGGCCTTGGAGCAGGGAGTCGTTCCGATTATCGCCGAAGGTGAACTGACGGCAACCGGCCAGTTCGCCCTTGACGGAAGGAGCCTCTTCCCTTCAGGGGACAGCAAGGTCCTCGCTTCCAAGATCGACTATTGGCTTGACAACCCTGAGGAAAGGCGAAGGATGGGTAAGCTTTATGCCGAGTCCACCAGAAGGTACGACATCTCTTCCTCCATCGATTCCCTCCGCAGGATGTTCAGGGAAGCTACGCCTTCACGGCGGAAGGACTTCTTCGGAGGGTCTTCAATGGGAAATCCTCTCCCTGCTGCCAGATGACGGGGGAGAGGACTGTTGTTACCTTTACGGCATGGTACCGTCTGTTGTTGACTAGAGATTTACCGGAGGATAAAGCGCATCCCACCATGTGGGATCATCCTGCAGGTACTTCGCGAACCACGCCCAGATGGTGTTCTGCCATTTGAGGCGTTTGTTGTAATCCAGGATGTGGTGGTTCTGGTCCTTGACGGCGACGAAGGCCGTTTCCTTTCCGAGGAGTTTCATGGCGGTGAACATCTGGACGCTCTCGTTGAAGGGGACGTTCGTGTCGGCGTCTCCGTGCACGAAGAGTATCGGGGTGTTTATCTTGTCGGCCAGATACAGGGGACTGTGGTCGACGTAGAGTTCCTTGTCCGACCAGGGATAGCTGTTCGCCATCGATGTCTCACTGTAGGAATATCCCCAGTATCCGAATCCCCAGTAGCTCGTGTGGTCGGAGATTCCCGCATGGGAAACCGAGCATGCGAACATGTCGGTGATGGTGGGTATGTACTGTGACATGAATCCTCCGTAAGATGCTCCGATGCAGCCTATCTTCTTTTCGTTCACGAAGGAATGCTCCTTGCAGAACTGCTGGGTCCCTTCGATGATGTCCTGCGCCGGACCGTCACCGGCCGTGTTGACGTGCCTTGCGGACCACTTCTGGCCGTTGCCCGTGGCTCCGCTGGGAACAGCGACCACGTAAACGACGTAACCGAGGGCAGCATACGCATGGTGGGGATAGCGGCTTTCGAAGTTGCGGCTGGTGGGACTGCATCCGCCATAATAGTTCACTATCATGGGATATTTCTTCGAAGGATCGAACCTGGGAGGGAGGTAGTATCTTCCGTAGACGGTCTCGCCTTTTGAGTTCTTGAAGTTCCATTCGTGGCATTCCCCGAGTTCGACGTCCTTGAGGATTTCGGCGGAAAGGTCCTTGCGGAGGGTTGATTTCCCGGATTTGAGGTCCATCACATAGGAACGGTCGGAGTTGGAGGCGCTCTGTCCGAAATATGCGAGGAAGTTTCCTTCATCCCCGATGCTGAATCCCTTCACCAGTTCCTCGGATGTCTCCAGAAGGGTTATCTTCCCGTTCTTGGGATTGAGGCGGTACAGGCTGTAGAGGTCACGGTTCTCGGCGGTGAAGTAGATGTTGCCGTCGGAGAGGCTCCACCTTGCGCTCTGCACGTTGGGGTCGAAGTCCTTCGTGAGGGGCTTTATGCTCTTTGAGGGAAGGTCCATAAGGTAGAGCTGGATGTCGTAGGTGTTCGGGGTCTGGCCCTCCTCCACGTTCATGCCTATCTTCCCGAAGGCCTCGGGGGAACCGGTGAGAAGGATGCTCTTCCGGTCGGGGGAGAACATGGCTCCCTGCATGAAGCCGTCCTTTTCTACGAGAGGCTCGGTTTCGAGACTCTCAAGATCCATAAGGTAGAGGGTACTGAGGGTGGTGGGCCTTTGTTCGAGCCTTTCCTCGCTTACGGAGAGGAGGGCTTTCTTTCCGTTCTGCGAAATGTCCGAAATCCTTGCGCTGTGGTATCCCCAGGTGAGACGCTGCATCACGCCCGTCTTCAGGTCGTACTTGGAGGGATAGGACCTTCTTCTCCATCCCGGCTGGCGGTCATCGGGGGTGAGGATACGGTAGACGTCGGGATTCTCACGGGGACCTTCCTCACTCATCGTGTAGATGAGGAAGTCCTCGCTCGGGGCGATCGAGAATCCTCCGTCGGGGATGTTGTCGGCGAAGATGCTTTCCGCTCCGGTGGCGGGGTCGGTCGTCACTATCTTCGTTCCGGAAGGTTCCCTCAACGTTGTCCAGAGAAGGTTCGAAGTCGGCATCCAGGACATCCTCGAAGTGAAGGTGCGGATGAGTCTTCCGGTAGCCGTTTCGGTAAGCTCGGAGAAGGATTCCGAGCGGCCGCCTTCGAGAGTCCTCGTGTAAGAGGTTATGGTGTAGTCTCCCTTCGGGGAAAGCTGCACTGAGGATATCCTCGTTCCGAGAAGAACGTCCTTCATCCCGTAGAAATGTTTTCCTCCTTCCTCCACGGAAATCTTCCCTTCGTCAGCGGACACGATCTTGGCCTTCAGGGAAGGAGTCTTGCCGGGAGAGACCATGTAGCGTATCTCCACTTCGTGGGTGCCGGGGTCAAGGGCGGTTTCGCCCTGGGCTTTCTTTCCGTCAAGGAAGACGACGTATCCTTCGGCATCGGCCTCGACCTCGATCTTGACCTTCGCGTATCCGGCGACGGAGAAGCTGAACTTCGCTGAACCTACGGCATAGTCTTCGCCTGAAGCTGATGGCAGATTGTCTCCCGAAAGGGACTGCGCTTCCTTTCCGGAAGAGGGTAGAGAGGACTCCAGGATGTCCTTTATCCTGAAGGCTTTCGAATTGACATTGAGCGAATCGATGAGAAACGGTGCTTTCACCGTGTAGGGTCCGCTGTGGCGGAACTTCCCCACAGGTATCTCTCCGCAGAAGGCTGAAGCCGAAAGGAGTAGGGCCGCAGCGAGAAATAGAAGTGTTCTTTTCATGTTCGGTAAAATATGATAATCAGACGATTGACGATTCTTATAGTGTCATTTCTTCAAGGGTTACGACTTTTTGGAAAATACCGCTATACTCATTGTGCTTCAGACCGAAAGTGGTTACCAATGTCGGATGAATCGTAAATTTGGCCGGTAATTTTTGCCTCAAATCTTCCACTCTTTTCAACATTTTCCTGTATTCGGTTTTATCGGCGGAGTACTCCTCAGAATAGAATTTCATTTCGCAAAGGTTCACGATATTGTCCTTGCGTTTGATCAGAAGGTCCGTTTGACTACCTTCCTTGATGTCGTCACCTTTGACATTCCAAGTGGAAATTTCAGTGGAGACGCCGGAAATTCCGAGCGCCCGTTTCACCAAGTCGACCTGTCTGAAACAGAAGTCCTCAAATGCGAGGCCTCTCCAACTGACTACTTTTTGGGAAAATTGGTTTTCTGACCAGAAATAAGGGTTTTGGCTGTCGTTGTCTTTGACGAACTTGCTGTAAAAAATGCAGAAGGGATCAATGAGTTTATAGTATTCATCAGCGGATTCCCCGAAGGGTTTGTATTTCTGGATGAAGTCGCTGGCAATGAGAGCCTTCAATTTTTTTGTAAATGATCCGTCTGCATTTACGCCCAACGTTTCGGCCAAATCTTTTCTCGTAAAACCCTTTCTTCTTTTGGTGAGAGTCATGACAATCCGTTTCATTTCTTCGGGATTGGAAAAAATTGAAGAGAAAAGCCTGTCGAATTCATCCTTCAATTTTGCCTCGTCGCTCCAGAACAGCCTGTCTACATTCTGTGCGAAACTATATCCTTTTTTGAAGTAGCCCAGATAATATGGAATCCCACCGAGTACCATCTGCGTCTGAAGGATATCATACTGTGAAAGGAGAATCCCTTTTGCCTTGAAGAAGTCTTCTGTCTCCTTGAATGTGAACGGATTGAGTTTGATGTCGCATTTTGTTCTATCGTAGAGACCGCCGTGGCTGTTGATCAAGTTGTCGAGTATCCAGGAATTGGCACTCCCGCATACGACAACCATGAGGTTATCGCGATGGCAGCCCCAACTGTTCCAGAATGCCTCAAAAGCAGTCATGAATCCTGATTTTGGCGTATCCATCCAAGGCAGCTCATCGAGAAATACGACTTGTCGTGTACCGTTGTCGATGTTCTGTAAATGCTGTTCCAGCAAATAGAATGCGTCAAGCCAAGATGATGGACATCTGCCTTTTTTCATTCCGTGCAGTCTTAGGGAATTGAAAAAATGTTTGAGCTGGTCCTTGAGTAAGTTCTTTTTCCCGTTTTCATCGACGGGGGACAGTCCTGCGTGGCGGAATGTGATCTTGCCCTTCAATGCCTCGTCAACCAGGAATGTCTTTCCTACACGACAGCGCCCATAGATTGCAACGAATTGGGATTCATCGCTGTTATACAAAGATTCAAGTTCTTGGATTTCTTGTTTTCTGCCTATGATAGTTGCCATGTAGTGATTATATTTTCCTATAAATGTAATATAATATTCGAGTTTAGGAAATTATTCGGCATTTTTTCTTGATTTTGCGAGATAAACTCCTAATAGCGGCATCTTTTGTCATCATTCAGGAGTTTATCCGCTATTTTTTGGTAACTGTTTCCGCATCTTCTTCATGCAGTATCCTTATTGTCTTCTCCAGAGGAAAAGCTTCATACAGCCTCTTGGCTTCACGATAACGGGAGTTGATTCTCATGAATGAGGACCAGATTTCACTGAAGGGGGAAGGGAAGCGGACTGAAATCTTCTTCCCGTCTTCTCTCACGGCCATGCAGCAGTTGCTTCCGCTCAAGGGACTTCCCGCTATATGGAATGTCAGGGCGAAAGGCTTTCCGTTGTGTTCGATAACGCTGCGGGGGCAATCTTCCCACCATTCCAGATATGTCCCGAGAGTGGGCTCCCCCATTCCTGAAGTCCCGCTGTAGGCAAGACCGCTACGGAAAGGAAGGGGAGTGAGGAACATCCTGCTGTCGGAAAGAATCCGATCCTTGTGCCTATGGAGGAAGAACGCTTCCTTCAGGAACAGTTCCTCCCACCGGGGAATCCGCTCCGGATCCTTTGTTGTGGATGGAGCCTTTTTCAACGACAGGAATTCCCCCGAAGAATCCACCGACAGGTCGTCGGAGATGCTTTCCTTGGGACAGTCCCTTTTCGGATAACAGTCAAGGACCGCTCCGCTTCGGAGTATGATTTTCCCTTCGGGATGAAATACGTTTTCTTTTGTTGTGATGATAGCCATTTCGTGATGGGGTGATTAAGGTGAATGTTTTGGACCTGTCGGTGGTACTGTGGAAGGAAGGATTATCCGAATTTGTTTTCGTGGATTTCCTCGAGGACATCCTTCCGGATGGGGATGCCGGAAGTGTCGCCGATGACGGCGTCGATTCCGCAGCGGGGACAGAGGACGGTCCTTCCGTGGGCGTCCTGAATCCAGTCCTCATCGGTGATTTCGGAAGGGGAGTAGATGGCTTGGCAGTAGTAGCAGCCGCAGATTGTGCTTCTTTTTACGGCGTTCCAGTTTTCGTAGGAGGCCTTTCCCGCGAGGGAGTAGTACTTTTCATATTTTTTCTTGCCCATTGTGTGTTGAGTTTTAGAGAAGATACTTTCATCATCCGCTTTTTTACCTCGGGCTGAAGAAAAAATACAGTCATTAATTTTGTTGAGGCCGGTCCTTAATTACTATGAAGGTGAAGAAGTGGTTTAAAAATGTAAGGCTCCCGTCTTTTTTCCTAAACAGCCCTCGAATGGCTTCTGTTGGGGTTATTTCGGATTTTTTTCGTTCGGGGAATGAGGTTTTTTTTGGATTTTCTTTCGGGATGCATTACTTTTGTAACCCGTATTCAAAGCAATTTCTTTTTTATGGAGTACGGATTCGACAACCAAAAGTATCTCAAGATCCAATCGGATCACATCAAGCAGCGTATATCCACTTTCGGCGACAAACTCTACATGGAGTTCGGAGGTAAACTCTTCGACGATTACCATGCCAGCCGAGTACTTCCCGGATTTGAGCCCGACAGCAAACTCAAAATGCTCATGAACCTGAAGGATGATGCGGAAATCATCATCGTCATCAGCGCGGTCGACATCGAGAAGAACAAGATCCGCTCAGACCTCGGTATCACATACGATGTGGACGTGCTGCGCCTGAGGGACGAGTTCATGGAGAGGGGCCTTTCCGTCAACAGCGTCGTCATCACGCACTTCAACGGACAGGGCAGCGCCGAGGCGTACCGCAAGCGTCTGGAGGGAATGGGAATCACCGTCTACTATCACCACACGATCGAAGGCTATCCCAACAATGTCGCTCTCATAGATTCCGATGAAGGTTTCGGAAAGAACGACTACGTCATCACCACCAAACCCCTGGTTGTCGTAACGGCTCCCGGACCGGGAAGCGGCAAGATGGCCGTCTGCCTGAGCCAGCTCTACCAGGAGAACAAGAGGGGAATCAAGGCCGGATACGCCAAGTTCGAGACCTTCCCCATCTGGAACCTTCCGCTGACGCATCCTCTCAACATGGCTTATGAAGCCGCGACCGCGGATCTTGACGACGTCAATATGGTCGACCCGTTCCATCTTGAAGCTTATGGTGAGGTTGCCGTGAACTACAACCGTGACGTGGAGATCTTCCCTGTGATGAACGCCCTTTTCGATGATATATACGGCTCAGCTCCATACAAGTCCCCGACCGATATGGGTGTGAACATGATAGGCTACTGCATCAGCAATGATGACGTCTGCCGTGAAGCGTCACTCCAGGAGATTATAAGAAGATACTACACCGCGCTCTGCAATTTCGCGGAAGGCAAGGCAACCGAAGCAGAGGTCAACAAGATCGCTCTTCTGATGAAGAGGGCGAAGATCACTACGGCTGACCGCAAGTGCACCGTCGCTGCCCAGGAGAGGCTCGACAAGTCCGGACTTCCGAGCGCTGCAATCGAGCTTTCGGACGGAACGATCCTGACCGGCGAGACTTCTTCGCTTCTCGGTCCCTGCTCCGCACTCCTTCTCAATACTCTGAAACATTACGCGGGAATAGCGCACAACGTCAAGCTCATTCCCCAACAGATGATAGCTCCCATCCAGAAGACCAAGGTGACGTATCTGCACGGACACAATCCTCGCCTTCATACCGATGAGGTCCTGGTGGCGATTTCAATGATGAGCCTTATCGACGAGAACTGCAAATTGGCTCTTGACCAGCTTCCCAAGCTTCGCGGGGCGCAGGTCCATTCAACCGTCATGCTCAGTGAAGTCGACCGCAAGACTTTCAGCAAGCTCGGCATCGGTCTCACTTGCGATCCGGTGCGCAAAGTCAAGGATCTTCAGACGAAATCCGTAGGAGTCACAGTTGACACGGACTAGCGGAGAAGATTTTCTCCAGTGAAGAAAATTAAGAAAGCCCGATCGGAGGAATTGTCCCGGTCGGGCTTTTTCTTGTCGAGCAAGACGAAATCGTATTCCGGGAAAATTTCCGGCAGCAGTTGGATTTTGCCTGCTTTTGAGAAGTGGATGATAATGTCAGCATCCAGAACTATCTGAGTCTTGGCTCTCTCCATAACTGAAAACGCTCATGAATTCGTTGTAATGACCTTCTGAAATCTTCCCCTCCTCAAAGAGTGTTCTTGCCATTTCGCCGTAATTCCCTATTATCACATTTTCGTTTCCTCTTTCATATAGGGAGGTGTCATATCCGTACAATCGGGCAGTCCTTTTGAGAGGGAATGTTTCCAACTGCTTGATTTCGGATTGCCGGATAAGGTGAAGACTCTTCAATCTTACGATAAGCGCACTCCTGGAAACCTCGAACATGTGTTCAATCCTAAGGATTGTCTTCAGTTCTATTTTCCCGCTCCTGATTTCTTCGGGACTCAGCATCTGTATGATGCCGTTTTTCGGGAGCAGCAGGCAAGAAGCGAAAATGTCGGCATTCTTCTCTTCCGCATCCTTGCCGGAAAACATTATGTGAGGTTTAGGATTCTCGTCATAAAGTAGGTGATACAATTCGTGGGCGATGGTGAAATTTTGCCTCCCGATTGGGCACTCGGAATTGATCAGCAGGAACATTTTGCCGCTCTCCGACTTGCAGCTCACTCCACTGCATGCAAGCATTAGCGGTTTGAATAATGCGATAGCGTTCAGTTTTCTGAGGAGGACCTTGGTGTTCACCGGCTCATCTTCGTTCAAACCGGCCGATGTCCGCAGTTTGGCGGCAAGTGTTTCCGCCTCATTCAAAGATATTGCCTTTTTCATTTCCCTGATAGTTTTTCCATGATGAGATAGTTCTTGACCAACTTCTTGAAATTGGCGATTTGCTCGATATCCTCTTTTGTGAGGTCATCAGCTCTGAAAGAAGTGGTGATAATTCTTTTTACCGCCTCTGAATTCTCGTCGTAAAGGTCATACAATTCGCAACCGAAAAGATCCGACAGCTTTTCCATGACCGATAAGGGAATATCCCTTAGCCCGGATTCGTAGTTTGCGTAAGCGGATCGCTTTGTTCCGAGGAATGTGGCTACATTGTCTTGTGTGAAGTTGTTGGCTTCTCTGAGCAACTTGATGTTTTTAGCTATGACAGAACGGTCGTCCATGAATAAAGATATTGTTTGTGGCAAAATTAATAATATTTTATAAAAAATCAAATATTGCCACACGAAATAATTATATAAAGTGCTGAAGACAACAAATATATGTAATAAAAAATGTGGCAAATTCGAATTTTTAGCAAAAACAGAGGCGACCAATTTGGCCACCTCTGTTTTGAGAACATCTGATCGGACCCACGATCAAATTTCAATGTCGTGCTTTCCGCATCCGTATTCCTTGCCGAAGATTTCGGCGGTGACGCCGACCGGCAGTTCCACATGAAGATTCCTGCCGACCCGATTCACCACGATCTTTCCGTACGGGGTCTCCTTCGTTATGGATACGCTTTGAAGTCCGGAGGGAATCTGCGGCTCGATTCTGACTCTCCTGTATCCGGGTTCGGCGGGAGTGAGTCCGCCAAGAGCTTCGTAGAACCAGCTTCCTATTCCGTTGAAGCAGTTGTGCATGTAGCTTCTCATGCCTGACCAGTATTCCCAGGTGGCGGTTGCACCGTTGTCGATCATGTAGAGGTATCCGGGCATGTCACGTTTTTTGAGCAGCGAATACATCCATTCGCATTCTCCCGCTTCGGTTACCCATTCCGTTATGACGGGAACTCCCACGAGTCCTGTGTGGAGGTGTCCCTTGAAGACGGTTTCAGTGCGTTCCTTGAGGGCTTTGACGACATCGTCCTTGACTTCGTCCGGAACGATTCCGACCAGGAGCGGGAACGCCATGTCAGTCTGGCTTCCGGAGGCGTAGGTGGACGTCTCGGGATGGAAGAGGGTCTCGTTGATGCGCTTGGCGAGGGCTTCGTACCTGTGCAGGAATTCTTCCGCATCCGCGTCCATGTCCAGGAAGTCGGCTATTTCGATAAGGTCGAGATAAGCTTTGAGGATGGAGCAGTTGGCGACGAGACTGACGGACTCGGGGTCCTGGACGTTGATGGTGCCGAACGGTGCGGCCCAGTCTCCGAGGAACCACTGGCGGTAAGGCTGGTCGGGCCACTTCGTCAGAAGACCGTTCACGGTGTACGCGTCCACGTAATCAAGCCAATGGCGCATCGTCGGATAGCATCTTTCAAGAATGCGGCTGTCGGCGTAGTTCATGAAGGTCCTCCACGGGGCGTTCGCTATGAAGGCGCACCAGTAGGGACCTCCTCCGGCCGTGTATGGATTGGGAGCCGTATGGGGAAGACCACCGTCCTCCTTTATCGAGTCATTCCATGCCTGCAGCCAGTTCATGTAAAGGGGCGATACGTCCGCAAGGATCTGGAGAGTCCTTGTCGAGGCGTTGCCGTCTCCTCCGTATCCGAGCCTCTCGAGGGATGCGCAGTCCACCATGTAGCCTGCGAACGCCAGGTTCTCGAGGGTCCTCGCTATCATGTCGTGGATGTCGTTCATGTCCTTGTCGGAAGAGGTGAACGAAGCCGCCATGTCATAGTCGGTCCTCATCCTCAGTGCCTCCATGGATTCAAGGGCGGGTTCGGCGTCCAGTCCTTCCAGAAGGACATAGCGGAACACGTGATGATTGAAACGGCTTCTGAAGACGTCCGTCCCTTTCCCGGAGGAAAGGCACTTCATGACGGTCATTCCTCTGAGGCTTCCGTCAGGGAGGAGGTTGTCGGAGAATTGGACCACGATTTCCTTCCCCGCTTCAAGCCCGGGAACCGTGAAATCGAACATCGCGTTCACCACCTTCCCGAAATCCGCCAGATATTTCCCGTCACCGAGGGATTTGACGCTTTGGGGGTGGAGCCTTTCCTTGACACGGGAAGGTTCACACATCTGCTGGGATGCCTTTATTCCGCTTATGTTCACTACGTCCACACCTTTCCATTCCATCGAAGAGAGATCTTTGGACGAAAGCGAAGCGGGTACAACCCTTCCGTCGATGTTTTCCCCGCCGAAATCGGCGAACATCCATGAACTCGGATCGGAATATCCGCTCCAGGTCCCTTCCCATGAAGAGTCGGTCGAAAGGATGACGGACTGTTTCCCGTCAGGGGAGACCGAGTCCAGTTCGGCCCTCACGAGGGGACCGTCATATTCCGCGTCGAAGGTACCCTTCCTGTACCATCCCGAGCCGGTCCATAGGATGATCTCGTTCGTCCCTTTACGGAGAAGGGGGGAGACGTCGTATGTTACGATGAGGGACCTTTTGTCAAGCTGGGACACTGCCGGGTTCAGCACATCCTCCGATACCTTCTGGCCGTTTATGTAGGCCTCGTGGTATCCGAGAGAGTTGACGTAGAGGAAGGCTGTTCCGGGACGCGAATCGAGGGTGAAGGATTTGCGGAGAAGGGGAGACCTCCCTTCGCCGGGCGAAGAGCCGATGTACTGCCCCTTCATCGGGGTGGAACCGAATATTCCCGTTCCGAACCTTTGCGGCTCGCTCCACTTGGAGACGTTTCCTTCCGAGTCATATACCCTCACTCTCCACCA
The DNA here is from genome assembly GCA_017469845.1 of Bacteroidales bacterium. Classification (GTDB taxonomy): domain Bacteria; phylum Bacteroidota; class Bacteroidia; order Bacteroidales; family UBA932; genus Cryptobacteroides. Next base: position 15,593 of record JAFUFP010000035.1, read on the forward strand.
GGAGAGGGTCTTGGGCGTAAGGTCACTTCCTCCGTAAGGGATCATTATCTGGTCTGATGATTCCACTTTCCCCGAATCCCACAGGTCGGCTTCCCCCTTTCGGAGGGCCTTTTTCGATGATGCTACTTGGATTTCGTAGGCGGATTCCACCATGGGGGCGGGGGAAGAGATCTTCCAGCTGAAGTGCGGCTCGGCGGAGTCAATGGCGAGGGGCTCGCGCAGGTTCTCGCACTTGAGGTCGTACGGACCGAAGGACGGGCCGCAGGAGGCGATGGAAAAAAGAACGGATCCTGCCAGGACGGCGGAAAGCAGTTTTCCTGATGATTTCATATCGGATGGTGTTTGGCTTGTTTTACTTGGATGTGTCAAAGGGAGCGGAGTGACACCGCGAAACCTCCCGCTGGAGCCATCCTTAGTTTCAGGACGGATTCGGCGGAGACGGTCTTCTTTGTGATGGTGTACGCCTGGGAGTTGGTCCTGTAATCGGCGTCAGGGGCGTCAGCGTAGATCGTGGCCTCGTACTGGAGACCCTTCCGGAGGAAGTCCAGCTTCACTTCCACGTCACGGGCGTTCTCGTCGGTTACGCCTCCCACGTACCATACGTCATGGGCCTCGGCTTTGGCGAGATCGGATGCTGTGGCGCCTTCGGGAAGGGCGTATATGAACTTCGCCGTATTGGATACGACTCCCTTCTTCCCGTCAGGAAGGGTGCCGACGCCTTCGGCCGCCTTGTTGACGGTGGAGAGTTTGGGATGGCGTGCGGTTATGATGTACGCTCCCGGTTCGGCATCGAGGTAGATGGACTTGTCCCAGTCAACGGCGACATCCTTTATGAACTGGAAAGCGTCCATGAAGCGGGAGTAGTTTTCTGGAAGGTCGGCGGCCATCTGGAGAGGGGAGTAGAAGGTGACGTAGAGTCCCAGCTGGTTGCAGATGGTGTGGTTCATCTTTCCGGTGGTTCCTGGAGCGGTCACGGACATGTCCGTCTCGAAGATTCCGGGGGTGTAGTCCATCGGACCTCCCTGCAGACGGGTGAAGGGGAAGATGGTCGTGTGGCCCGGCTGGATGGTTCCCCTGAACTCAGTCCCCATAGCGCTCTCGTTTCCGATCATGTTGGGCCATGTGCGGCAAAGGCCGGTGGGACGTACCGCCTCATGGGCGTTCACCATGATATGGTGCTTCGCCGCTTCCACTATGGCGTAGTGGTAATGGTTTATGAGGGCCTGGCTGTAATGGTATTCCCCGTAAGGGATTATCTTACCGACGTATCCGCTCTTGACGGCATTGTAGCCGTAACGGTTCATAAGGTCGTAGGCTTTCTCCATCCACCTTTCGTAATTGACCGTGGAGGAGGAACTCTCGTGGTGCATTATCAGGCGTATGCCCTTTTCGTGGGCATAGCGGTTGAGGGCGGGAAGGTCAAAGTCGGGATAGGGGGTTATGAAGTCGAAGACGAAGTCCTTCTGGTGACCGTACCAGTCCTCCCATCCTTCGTTCCATCCTTCGATGAGAAGGGCGTCGAATCCGTTCTCCGAAGCGAAGTCGATGTAGCGGCGGACGTTGTCGTTGTTGGCTCCGTGTTTCCCGTGGGGAGTGGAATGCGCGTAGTCGGTCACTCCGAGCTGGACTGAAGGGTAATCATAGGTATATGACCACTCGCTCTTTCCCGTTATCATCTCCCACCATACACCCATGTACTTGACCGGATGGATCCAGGACACGTCCTCGATGGCGCATGGCTCGTTGAGATTGAGGATGAGGCGGGAAGCGAGAACGTCGGTGGCGCTTTCGCACACCATCACCGTCCTCCAGGGAGTCTTGCAGGGGGCCTGCATCCTTCCCTTCACTCCTTCAGCGTCAGGGGTGAGGTGGGTCGAGAATACGAAATTCCTGTCGTCGAGGTCAAGGTTCGTGGTCGGATAGTCGAGAACTTCCGCCTCGTGGATATTGATGTACAGCCCTTCGTCGGTTTTCATCTGGAGGGCTGTCTGTACGGCCGTCGGGGATATGAACGTATGGTGCCAGCCTCCGTTTTGCCTGGGCTTGTCCGAAAGGGATCGGATCTGTGAGAGGCGGGACTCCGTCGGGCTGAATTCCTGTGTGGAGTAATCCCCGGGAATCCACCATGCCGTATGGTCTCCGGTCATGGCGAACTGGGTCAGCTCCTCCTTTATCATGAAGTACGTGAGGGAGTTCTCCTGGGGGAATTCGTAGCGGAATCCGAGGCCGTCGTCGTAAAGGCGGAAGCGGATGTCCATCGCCACGCCGTCGTCCCTTTTGAGATTGACAAGAAGCTCGTTGTAGTGGTTCCTTATCGACTCTTCCTCTCCCCATAAGGGTTCCCATGTCTCGTCAAAGGAACTCTTGGAATTACCTCCCAGGGAGAATCCCTTGTCAAGGTCATTGCCTTCGATGAGGGAAAATCCCATTCTTGAGGGCAGCACAACGGCCGTTTCACCCCTCTGGAGGGAGTATACGGGGGATCCGTCCGAAAGGGTGAACTTCAGTTCCATTTTTCCGTCGGGACTTTTCAGGGAAAGTCCGTCAGTGATGGCCTGAGGTGTACTCTTCCCTCCGCAGGACCACAGCGCGAGGGCAGCGACGAAGGAAAGCAGGATGCTTGTTTTCAGTCCTGATGCATTCATATTGAGGTTGGCCTTAATACCCTGCCTGCCGAAGTGGCGGAAGGGTGAGTGTTTGTCAAATGTGGGATGGCACTAAGGTAGACATTTTTTCGGAAAACTTAAATAGACTCAGCCACGGGAAGGGGCCGTAATCCTCTCTCCGTGGCTGCTGATGTGTTTTTTGTCCTTCGTCCTTTCCGGGCGGGCTGATTCCGCTTCAGATCCCGGCTCCGTCGGAGAACTGCTCCTGGATTCTTCCCTGGAGCACTTTCGAGTGGGGCGGTACGCTGTGGGTGAGCCAGACGTTTCCGCCGATGGTGGATCCTTCCCCGATCGTGATTCTTCCCAGGAGAGAGGCGTTGCTGTAGACGGTGACACCGTCCCCGATTATCGGATGTCGGGGGATGTTCCTGGGAAGTCCGTTCTCATCGTATTTGAAGTTGCGGGCTCCGACGGTCACTCCCTGGTAGAGGGTGACGTAATTGCCGATTATGGCCGTCTGACCTATCACTATGCCGGTGCCGTGGTCGATGGCGAAGTGATGACCTATGGTCGCCTCGGGATGGATGTCTATCCCGGTTTGGGAGTGGGCGTATTCGGCGAGCATCCTGGGAAGCACTTTCACTCCCTGTAGGGACAGCTGATGGGCGACCCTGTGGTGCAGCATCGCGGTCACTGCCGGATAGCAGTAGATTATCTCCTGCAGGCTTTCGGCGGCGGGGTCATTCCTGGAAATCGCTTCGACGTCTTCAGTCAGGAGTTCCTTCAGCGAAGGCAATTCCTTCATGAATTCTTCGGCAGTTTCTTCTCCGCAAAGGGTTGAAAGGGTTTGGGATACTGTCCGGAGGGCTTCATCTTCGGAAAGGGTTCCGTACTCCGGAAAGAAGGTGTCACGTACGGCTTCCATAAAGGTCCGGAGCAGCTGACCTGTACGTTTGAGGGGAAAGGTCGGTTTTGTATCCATCGTAGGTGTCATTTTGAGAAAAGGGGAGTGGAAAGGTATCTTTCTCCCGTATCGGGAAGAAGGGCTACGATCATTTTTCCGCAGTTCTCCTCTTTACGTGCGAGGGAGAGGGCGGCATGGAAGGCGGCGCCTGAAGATATACCGACAAGAAGCCCTTCTTTTGCGGCGAGAAGTCTCGCTCCCTCCATCGCCTCATCATCCTTTACGCGGATTATCCCGTCCACGACCGAAGGGTCGTACACTTCCGGCACGAATCCGGCCCCTATCCCCTGGATGCCATGCTTGCCGCTTTCACCTCCGGAAAGTACGGGACTGGAGTCTGGCTCGGCTCCGATTGCCTTTATCGAGGGGTTGTGCCTTTTGAGGGTTCTTGAACTTCCGGTGAGGGTTCCGCCGGTCCCGACCCCCGCAACGAAGATGTCAACCTTTCCTTCGGTGTCACGCCAGATTTCCTCTCCGGTGGTCTTTTCGTGGGCGAGGGGATTGGACGGGTTGTCGAATTGCCCCAGGATGACCGCTCCCGGAATCTCTTCCTTCAGTTGCTGCGCCCTTGCGATTGCCCCTTTCATCCCCTGTGAAGCCGGGGTTAGTTCAAGACGGGCTCCGTAGGCCTTGAGAAGGCTTCTTCTCTCCTGGCTCATGGATTCGGGCATGGTGAGGATGACTTCGTATCCCCTTGATTTGCCGACCCAGGAAAGGCCGACTCCGGTGTTGCCGCTGGTGGGTTCGATGATGGTGGCGCCCTTTTTCAGGATGCCTTTCGCTTCCGCATCAAGAATCATCCTCAGGGCTATCCTGTCTTTTGCGGATCCTCCGGGGTTGAAGGATTCGATTTTCAGGACGATGCGGGCTTTCTGCCCTTCGTAGTCTTTGACCTCCAGAAGGGGAGTGTTCCCGATGAGGTCCGTGAGTGAATCGTAAATCATGTAGAGTGCGTTTTATATGTTCCGTATATTGTCAATTTATGTAGTCTGATGGTCTTACTTGGCTGCTCCGCCTCGGAAGGCCGTGTGCAAAAAAAAACAGATGCGTCTTCCTTGACGGATGGCGCATCTTTATCTTGTAAACCCGTTAGGGGATATATGACTGAAGTCAGTCTACGGACAAAGCGTGTACCATCCGGGAAGGAAGGTACAACAACAGGAATTCATGCTGTAGAGTCTGACCATCGTTTTCGTTTCTTTCATGCAAATAAAAGAATAAGGATCCGAAAAAACAAATTCCGGTGATTCCTTTGTCGCGGAATCCGACAGCGCCCGTTTATCACGTCGGCGGAATCCGTATGCTTGACAACCGCTTTAGGGGAGCAGAACGAATTTTTCAGAAAAATGGCCCAAAATCGACTCTAATTGCACCCTCCAAGGAACAATTTGCGTAAACTTTAAAATAATTTTTGAAAAAAGTTGTATTTCGCGACATAACAATCAGTTACGAAGGAGTCATTCGACCAAAAGAACATGGAATTTTACTTTTAGGTCCAAAATAAGTCATTGATCCTCAAGCACTTCGATATTTTCGAAAAAAGGAAACATTTTTCTTTTTTTAAAATCGCTTTTTCTTTCAATATAGTTTTGTGTCCGGACATCGGGGAGACGGCATCCCTTCTGTCCGGGCGCCCACTTTTTGCCGCAACTCTCAAAATGACATGAGAAATGGAAAAACAAAAGAACCGTTCCGGATCGCACGGAGGGGAGAAGGTTTCTCTGACCGAGGAAGACTTCGATCAGATCATCTCCATTCTGCGCAAGAATCCGAAGTACGAAAGCATGGCCGAGGAGTCCCTCCGGCAGAGACTGAAGAAGATGGTGGATGAATCCGCCTTCGCTTCACCGATGGATGACCGCATCTTCGACAGGGTCTTCGGGAAGAGCAAGAAGAATCTGCTGGTCCTCCTGCAGACCCTTCTCCCGGGAGCCGGGATCGAATCCGTCCAGCAGATATCGAACCGTACAATCGTCGACGGGGCACATGACAAGTTCGGGGTGTACGACGTCGTGTGCACGACGGACAAGGACGACTATGTTGTCGTCGAGGCACAGAAGTTCAGCAGGGGCCAGAGCCACAATCGTTGGAACTACTATCTGTCCGACCTTGTCAAAAGGCAGTTGCAGGAGGGTGAGGATTACGTCAAGATCCGTCCCGCCTATTGCATAGTCATCTTCGGTGAGGGGGAGAACTGGAAAGTCCCGGACCCCGTCCGTCTTCGGGAGTTCCTCGATGCGCCCCTTTCCGTTGAGAGGAGCCTTCTGGACGTCCCCCTCGTCAGCCGTAAGGGCACCAAGTTCGAGGGGCAGTACTACATGCACTTCAGCTACATCGACATCTACAGCCTGTCCTCATTGGGTCCGATGTCCAACATGATCTTCGTCAACCTCGACAAGATGACGAAGGAGGGTTCCGCTTTGGTCACAAAGATGGAGAAACTGTTGTTCCTCTTCAAAAAAATGCCTACTATTGCGGAAGTCCCGGTAGATATAGTCCGGGAGTTCAGCGGCATAGTCGACGACCTTGCCCTGAAGAGACTGGAC
>JAFUFP010000036.1 GCA_017469845.1 Bacteroidales bacterium
CAAAAACGTATAATGGTCATAGACGGTGCCATGGGCACCATGATCCAGAACCATTTTCTCTCGGAAAAAGATTTCCGGGAAGGAGCTCCTTTCGCTGACTGTCCCAAGGAACTCAAAGGGAACAACGACTGCCTCAACATCACCCACCCCGAAATCATCTCCTCCATCCACCGCGAATACATCGAAGCCGGTGCCGACATCATCGAGACGAACACGTTCAGTTCCAACCGCATTTCACAATCGGAATACGGTGTTGGCGATTACGCTTCCCTCATGGCTTCGGAAGGCGCGAAAGTAGCCCGCGATATAGCCGACAAAGCCAACACCTACTATAAAGGAAAAGGTATCGACCGGAAGATATTCGTGGCGGGCAGCATGGGTCCCACCTCCAAATCCCTCACCCTCGCTTCCGACATCACCGACCCATCATACCGGCAGTACAGCTTCGATGACATGGTGAATGTCTTCAAGGAGCAGGCTGAAGCCCTCATCAAGGGAGGAGTGGACATGATTCTTCTTGAGACCTGCTTCGACGCCCTGAACACCAAAGCAGCCCTATATGCGATAAACACCATCGTTGAAGGATTTCCCGTAATGGTATCAGCCTCGGCGAATGACCTGAGCGGCAGAACCCTCACCGGCCAAACCCTCGAAGCATTCTACGACTCGGTATCGCATTATCCCCTCATATCCTTCGGAATAAACTGCTCTCTTGGAGCAAAGGAAATGATTCCTCTCGTTGAGGAGATTTCCTCCTTCTGTCCCATTCCCATAAGCTGCTACCCCAACGCAGGACTTCCCAATGAAATGGGAGCCTACGACGACAAGCCCAGCCACATGGCCTCCTGCATCCTCAAGATGGCGGAAAAGGGAACCGTGAACATCGTGGGAGGATGCTGCGGAACTACCCCGGACCACATCTGCGCCGAAGCGACAGCGGTGAGCGACGTTCCCCCGAGATCCATTCCTTCGAAAGACGTGGACAAGCCCTTAAGGGTTAGCGGACTGGAAAGCGTGAAAGTCGACCTCAAGGAAGGCAACTTCTGCAACATCGGTGAAAGGACGAATGTCGCCGGGTCCCGGAAATTCGCCCGCCTCATCGCTTCCGGAGAATACGACCAGGCCCTCCAGGTCGCAGCCGACCAGATAGAAAACGGAGCTTCGATAATCGACATCAACATGGACGACGCCCTTCTTGACTCGAAGGTCGAGATGGAGAAATTCGTCCGCCACATACAGAATGACCCTTCCGTAGCGAAGGCCGCCCTGATGATAGACTCTTCGGACTGGGAGACAATCCTTTCCGGCCTCAAAAGCGCACAGGGCAAATGCATCGTGAACTCGATCTCCCTGAAGGAGGGAGAAGAAGTTTTCCTCTCCCATGCGAAAGAGATCCACTCTCTCGGAGCGGCCATGGTGGTCATGGCTTTTGACGAGGAAGGCCAGGCCACGACATACGAAAGAAAGATATCCATCTGCAAGAGGGCTTATGACCTTCTTACCGGCACAGGTATCCCTCCCGAGGACATCATCTTCGACGTGAACGTCCTTGCCGTCGGAACCGGCATAGCCGAACACTCCCGCTACGGAATCGACTTCATCGAAGCGGTCAGGTGGATAAAAGAGAACCTCCCCGGTTGCCGCACCTCCGGCGGAATATCGAACCTGAGTTTCTCCTTCAGAGGCAACAATCCCGTGAGGGAAGCCATGCATTCGGTCTTCCTCTACCATGCGATAAAGGCCGGTCTCGACATGGGCATAGTGAACCCGGGAATGCTGCAGGTCTATGACGAGATCGATCCTGACCTTCGTCAGAAAGCCGAGGACGTGATACTGGATTCCGACCAGGAGGCGACCGAAAGGCTCATCGCCAAGGCCGGAGAAATACTCGCCCGGAAAGACAGCCCGCAAGATCCATCTTCATCGGCCCAGGAAAACCCCGATGAGGACAAAACTCCGGAGGAAAGGCTCTCCGACGCCCTCGTCAAAGGTTCATCGAAGACTCTCGAAGCCGACGTCCTCGAGTGCCTTGGCAAATACGGCAAGGCCGTCCAGGTGATCGAAGGGCCCCTCATGGCCGGAATGGAAAAAGTAGGGCAGCTTTTCGGAGACGGGAAGATGTTCCTCCCGCAAGTTGTGAAGTCCGCCAAGATAATGAGGGACGCCGTCGCCATCCTTGAACCGTACATGAAGGAAGAAGAGTCTTCGTCCGAGGGTGAAGTCTCCCACAAACCGTTGATTATCAACGCTACGGTTAAGGGGGATGTGCACGACATCGGAAAGAACATAACAGGAATAGTCCTTTCGTGCAACGGATTCGAAGTTGTGGACCTCGGCGTGATGGTCGAGAAGGAAAGGATACTTGACGAAGCGACCAGGAGAAATGCCGCCATAATAGGCGTAAGCGGCCTCATCACCCCTTCCCTCCACCAGATGGAGGAGATCTGCCGTGAGATGACTTCCCGCGGAATGTCCATTCCCCTTTTCATCGGAGGAGCCACCACTTCCGCCCTTCATACCGCCGTGAAACTCGCACCACTTTACGATCATGTCTTCTATTGCCACGACGCCTCGGAAGCAGCCGTCAAGGCGAAGAAGTGCCTCATGGACAGGGAGGCTTTCGAAAAAGCCGAGCACGAAGAGCAGAGCAAGCTACGCGGACTTTACGAGATGAAGAAAAAGGGCATAACCCTTCCTTCCGTCAACACTATCATAGGATACAGGCCGGAAAGTTATCTTCGTATGGATGATTTCCCGAGAGAGAGCATGGAAGCCCTCCGAATACCCGTAGGAGAACTGATGGGCTGCTTCGACTGGCCCCTTTTCTTCGCCGTCTGGGGCGTAAAGAGCGACGCCGGAATGGTAGGCATGAAAAAGGATCCTGAAAGGAAGAAGCTCTTCGACGAAGCCCTCGCGATCCTGAAGAGATTCAAGAAGAAGGACGAAGTGGCCGTAAGGGTGTCGATGAAGATCGTGGGAGCCCACAGGGAAGGGAACGACATCGTTCTCGAAGACGGGACCTCTCTTCCGATGCTCCGTCAGGAAAGGATCCAGAAAGGTCTTGAACGGAAAGAAAGGCTCGAGTCGCTTTCCGACTTCGTCCCCGACAAGGAGGACGGATTCGAAGGCCCGATCGGATTGTTCGCCATAAGCGTCAACTACACCGAAGCCCACCGCTCTCTTCATCCTGAAGGCTGCAACTGCGAAGCCTGCGCCACACAGTACGGCAGCATGATGGAGCGTTCGGTAAGGGTCACTCTCGCAGAGACCGCCTCAAAGTGGCTGGACCTCCGCCTCAAAAAACTCCTCAAGGGTCACTATTCTTCCCCGATAAGGAAACCGGCCGCAGGATACTACAGCTGCCCGGACCATTCAATCAAAAGGGATATCCTCTCCCTTCTTCCCGGAGCCGAAGAACTCGGAATAACACTCACCGAAAGCTGCGCGATGATTCCGGACGCTTCAGTGTGCGGATTCATACTCTTCCATTCAAGGGCAGGCTATCCCGAAATCATGAGGATAAGCCGCACCCAGTACGACGACTATTGCAAAAGGAGGGGTTTCACCCCTGAAGAGGGGCAACTTTTCCTCGGCCATCTGCTGTAGCATTGATACCTGAAGAAACGGACTACAACGACACATAGCATGAAAATCAAAGACATCTTGAGCAAATCGGGAAAACCCTTCCCTTCCGTAGAAATCGTTCCGCCACTTAGCGGAATGAGCAAGGAAGACCTCTTCAACAGCATCGACCCGCTGATGGAATATTCCCCTCGCTACATCAACGTCACCCGCCACAGGGAAGAGGTCGTCTTCCGCGAGGAAGCCGACGGAACTTTTTCCAGGCATATGGTAAGGAACCGCGTCAGCGAAACCGCAGTATGTGGAGCCATCATGGCGAGATACGGGGTCGAGGTGGTCCCTCACATGATCTGCGCCGGACATACCGCCGACCAGACAGCGGCCAAGCTCAAGGACTTCGCGTTCCTGGGGATAGAGAATGTCATTGCTCTGAGAGGCGATTCGATGGTCGGGGAGAAGCGATTCACCCCCACTCCAGGAGGATTCTCCCATGCGGATGAACTGGTAAGGATGATAAAGGAAGGCGGCAAGGAAGGTACGGACTTCTCGGTAGGAGTGGGCGGATATCCGGAGAAGCATTTCGAGGCTCCGAACCTTGAGACGGACATAGAAAACCTCAAGCGGAAAGTGGACGCCGGAGCCGACTATGTCATAACCCAGATGTTCTTCGACAACAACAAGTTCTACTCGTTCAGGGACAAATGCCGGGAGGCGGGAATCCTTGTTCCGATCATTCCGGGAATCAAACCCCTTTCCACACTGCGTCACGTGGAGCTGCTGCCGCAGAGTTTCTCGATCGACATTCCGAAGGAACTCTCCGACGAAGTGCTCTCACACAAGGACGACAAGCAGGCCATCTACCGGATAGGTACACTTTGGGCGATCAATCAGTGCAAGGACCTTCTCAAGCACGACGTGCCGGCTATACATCTCTATACGATGGGCAAGGCCGGAAACATCTGCGAGATCCTGAAGGAGTGCTTCTAGGCTAATCTCCCTCATCGGAGTTACACTGAACTCGGAGTTATCCCGAAATGCTTCTTGAAGTCTCTCGAGAAATTCGAAACTGAAGAGGAGCCGACACTGTCGGCCACCTCCGCTATGGTGAATTCTCCGGTCTTCAGCATCTCCATGGCCACATTCATCCTGTAGGTATTGATGTATGTTTGAGGGGAATGTCCGGTGAGCGCCTTGACTTTCGAATATCGTCCCGTATCATATGAGGAACTGCTGACAGTACAGGGTCCCTGGAATGTTGAATTCCAGAAAGGGAGAGGAGCACCGGACAAAGCGGAATTCCCCACACTGATGTCCTACACCGACTCGGATATCCCCGGAATAAAATACTTCTCGGGTACAGCTACTTACAGCACTACCTTCACCATCGACGCAATCCTCGGCGAAGGCAAAGCGATGCTCGATCTGGGAACAGTCAAGAACATAGCCGAAGTGTCAGTAAACGGCAGGGTTGTGACCGTCCTTTGGAAGACCCCGTTCAGAACAGACATCGGAGAGTATCTGAAAGAAGGAGAAAATTCCCTCCAAGTCAAAGTGACGAACCTCTGGCCGAACAGGATTATCGGTGATGCACAGATAGACGCTACTGAGAAAATCACTTTCACTCCTGCGGCATTCTACAATGCCGGTTCTCCCCTTTTACCGGGAGGTCTTCCCGGTCCGGTGAAAGTGGTCCTGCAGAACTGACGTCATCAAAAAACTTAAATAAGTCAATCATTCATATACACTCGAAGAAAGACCGGTCCAATGCCCGATTCAGGCAGGCCGGTCTTTTTTTATTTTCCCCCGCACTTCGCCGACATACGGGAACTATCCAGGACTCATATTTTTGACAAAAATACTACGATATCCGCAACTGCATTTTTATCAATATTTTAGTGAGCGGACATTTTCATGCCCCGGTCATTTTTTAACGTTTTTAAAAGCTTTTTGCCGAAAAATCACTATATTAGTTGGCTAGGGGGGATAACCCGCAAAACAAGACGTTACTGAACCACCGTACCCCTTCACAGAACACGCAAATCAAACAACACAAAAATACAACATGGACAAATTGCAGGAACTGACAGACAAGCTCTATAACGAAGGTCTGTCCAAAGGAAAACAAGAAGGTGAGGCAATGATCCAGAAAGCCAAGGACACTGCCGCACAGATAATCTCCGAGGCAAAAGCCCAGGCCGAAGAGATTCTCGCGAAGGCCAAGAAAGACGCGGCTGACTACCAGACCAAGATCGAAAGCGATCTGAAGATGGCTTCAGCACAGGCCCTCCAGAGCACCAGGAAGGATATCGAGAACCTCGTGGTCGGAAAGGTTGTCGACGCTCCCGTGAAAGCGGCCGTCTCCTCCCCCGACTTCCTCAAGGAAATCATCACCGCCGTGGCGAAGAACTTCAGCGCCGAGCAGGCCACTGACATCGCCCTCGTTCTCCCCGAAAGCCTCAAGGAAAGCCTCGAGCCCTTCGTGAAGAATGAGCTCTCCAAGATAATCGGAAAGGGAATCGACGCTTCCTTCTCAAAGAAGATCGCAGGCGGATTCAACATCGGTCCCAAGGACGGCAGCTATTTCGTCAGCATGACCGACGACACCTTCAACGGTCTGATTTCAGAGTACCTGAGGCCTGCGACCAAGAAACTCCTCTTCGGCGAATAATCCTCCCTTCCCATGAAAAACTACGAATATATCATAGCCTCACTTCCCACCATCTCCACTGATGCGAAAGCTGCAGCCGGCCTCGATCCCGACGGGATCAAGGAATGGATCCTTTCCCAGTGCTCGGATGAGGACAAGGGACTGGTGAATCTGCTCTATGAAGGATTCGATGACGGGAAACTGGACAAGGATTTCTACCTCAAGGCACTCGCAAGCTCATCCACGTTCATAAGGGAGTATTTCGCCTTCGATCTTGAGGTCCGCAACACCAAGGTGGCGTTCCTCAACAAGGCCCTCGGCCGTCCCGCCGGAACGGACATCTTCATGGACAGCCCCATGACTGAGGACGTCCAGAAGATCGACGCCGTACTTTCACGTTCGGACATTCTCGACAGGGAAAGGGGTCTTGACGACCTGATGTGGGAGAAGATAAGCCTTCTCAACACCTTCGATTACTTCAACATGGACGCCGTCCTGGGCTTCCTCTCGAAGATGCACATCGTCGAAAGATGGCTCCGTCTCGATGACGAGAAGGGACGCGAGATGTTCCGTTCATTGGTATCCGAAGTAAGAGGCACTTTCAAAGGAGTGGAGTACAACGGATGACGCACTCCGCCGGATCAACAAACGAAGAAACAAAACAACAAAACATATGGCAAAGACAAAAGGTATTGTCACGGGTATCGTATCGAACCTTGTCACAGTCCAGGTCGACGGTCCTGTAGCCGAGAACGAACTCTGCTACATCTCCCTCGACGGGACTCCCCTCATGGCTGAGGTGATCAAGGTCTCGGGAAAGAACGCCTCCGTTCAGGTGTTCGAGAGCACCCGTGGACTGAAGAACGGGGACACTGTGGAATTCGAGGGAAAGATGCTCGAAATCACCCTCGGCCCCGGCCTTCTGAAGGGAGTCTACGACGGACTCCAGAACGACCTCACCTCCATGAAGGGTGTGTTCCTCAAGAGAGGTGAATACACCGATCCCCTGGACCGTGAGAAATTGTGGGATTTCAAACCCATCGCAAAGCCCGGCGACAAGGTCATCGCCGCCGACTGGCTCGGAGAAGTCATGGAAGGATGGCTCCCCCACAAAATCATGGTCCCCTTCTCATTCAAGGGTGAATACACCGTAAAGAGCATCGTCGCTGAGGGCCAGTACAATGTCGACAAGCAGATCGCGGTACTCACCAACTCCGACGGAGAAGACGTCCCCGTCACCATGACCCAGAAGTGGCCCGTCAAGGTGGCCGTCAAGGCATACAAGGAAAAACCGCGTCCCGACAAGATCATGGAGACCGGAGTCAGGGTCATCGACTCCTTCAACCCCATCGCCGAAGGAGGTACAGGATTCATTCCCGGACCTTTCGGCTGCGGAAAGACAGTCCTCCAGCACGCCATCGCGAAGCAGGGTGAAGCCGACGTCATCGTCATGGCGGCCTGCGGAGAACGTGCGAACGAGGTCGTGGAGATCTTCACCGAGTTCCCTGAGCTGATAGACCCCCACACGGGACGCCACCTCATGGAAAGGACCACCATCATCTGCAACACTTCCAACATGCCTGTCGCCGCGAGGGAGGCTTCCGTCTACACCGCTATGACAATCTGCGAATACTATAGGGCGATGGGACTCCGCTGCCTTCTGCTCGCCGACTCCACTTCCCGTTGGGCTCAGGCCTTGAGGGAAATGAGTAACCGTATGGAGGAACTCCCGGGTGCGGACGCATTCCCTGTCGACCTCTCGGCCATCATATCCAATTTCTACGCACGCGCGGGAATGGTCATCCTCAACAACGGACAGAGGGGCGCCGTCACCTTCATCGGTACCGTCTCCCCTGCCGGAGGTAACCTCAAGGAGCCCGTCACCGAGTCCACGAAGAAGGCCGCAAGGTGCTTCTACGCCCTCGAGCAGAACCGTGCCGACCAGAAGAGGTACCCCGCCGTCAACCCGATCGACTCCTACTCGAAGTATCTCGAGTACCCCGAAATCGCCGAATACCTCAACAAGACGGTCGAGGACGGATGGGTCGACAAGATCACCACGGCGAAGAATATCATCCGCCGCGGCCGTGACGCTTCCGAGCAGATCAACATCCTCGGAGATGACGGTGTCCCGATGAGCTACCACGTCACATTCTGGAAGTCCGAACTCATCGACTTCTGCTTCCTCCAGCAGGACGGCTTCGACCCCATCGACAGCCTCTGCCCGATCGAGCGTCAGAAGTATATGCTCCTCCTCATTCTCGACATCTGCGACAAGGACTTCGACTTCGAAGACTACGAGAAGTGCCGCGACTACTTCAAGAACATGATCAACCTGATCAAGCAGATGAACTACTCCGAGTTCCAGAGCGAAAGCTTTGTATCATATCAGAACCAACTCCAAAAACTGCTCGAAGAAAATGGCAAATAAGGCATACCAAAGGGTCTACACCCAGCTGGAGGCCATCACGAAGGCCACAGTATCCCTGAAAGCCAAGGGTGTTTCGAACGATGAGCTCGCCGTGGTGCACGGAAAGCTCGCACAGGTCGTGAGGACCAAGGGTGATATGGTCACTCTCCAGGTGTTCTCCGGTACCGAAGGAATCCCCACAAACGCTGAGGTACAGTTCCTCGGAGCTCCCCCTACCCTCAAGGTAAGTGACCAGCTCGCGGGACGTTTCTTCGACGCATACGGACATCCCATCGACGGAGGTCCCGAGGTGGAGGGAGAGGAACGCCAGATCGGCGGTCCTTCCGTGAACCCCTACAAGAGGCGTCAGCCCTCGGAGCTGATCCCCACCGGTATCGCGGGAATCGACCTCAACAACACCCTCGTCTCCGGACAGAAGATCCCTTTCTTCGCCGACCCTGACCAGCCCTACAACCAGGTTATGGCGGACGTGGCCCTGAGGGCGGACGTCGACAAGATCATCCTCGGAGGTATGGGTCTTTCGAACGACGACTACCTTTTCTTCCGTCACTCTTTCGAAAGCGCCGGAGCACTCGAGAAGATCATCAGCTTCGTCAACACTACAGAGGAACCTCCTGTCGAGAGGCTTCTCATCCCCGATATGGCACTTACAGCCGCCGAGTATTTCGCGGCCGACAAGAACGAGAAGGTGCTCGTCCTCCTTACTGACATGACCCTTTATGCGGACGCCCTTTCGATCGTGTCGAACCGTATGGACCAGATTCCTTCGAAGGACTCCATGCCGGGTTCACTGTATTCGGACCTCGCGAAGATCTACGAGAAGGCCGTGCAGCTCCCTACCGGAGGATCCATCACGATCATCGCCGTCACGACCCTCAACGACGGAGACATCACCCACGCTATCCCTGACAACACAGGATACATCACCGAAGGTCAGCTGTACCTCAGGGCGGATCCCGATTCCGGAAAGGTCATCATCGACCCATTCCGTTCGCTTTCACGACTCAAACAGCTCGTCCAGAACAAGAAGACCAGGGAAGACCACAGCCAGGTAATGAACACCGGAGTCCGTCTGTACGCCGACGCCCAGAACGCGAAGACCAAGCTCGAGAACGGTTTCGACCTGAGCGACTACGACCACAGGTGTCTGGCCTACGCCAAGGAATACGCCACGAGGCTCCTCTCCATCGACGTCAACATCAAGATCGACGAGATGCTCGACACGGCTTGGGAACTCTTCGGCAAATACTTCACAAAGGCCGAGACCGGAATCAAGGAGGCACTCGCCCAGAAATATTGGAAAGAGCAGTAATTTCAGAAGGCTATTAAGATGGCTATTAAGTTTCAATACAACAAGACTTCACTCAACAATCTTGGCAAACAGCTCAAGATGAGGCAGAAGGCGCTTCCGACTCTCCAGAACAAGGAGTCGGCCCTCAGGCTCGAAGTGCGCAAAGCCAAGGCGGAGTCGGAGAAACTTGAAAAGGATCTTGAAGAAGCCCTCCATAAGTACGACTACCTCGCAGCCCTTTGGAATGAATTCGAAAAGGGACTGATATCGATAACCGACGTGGACCTCGTCACGGTGAAGGTCGCCGGAGTGAAGACTCCAGCCCTCAAGGGAATCAATTACGACATAAAGCCCTTCAACGCCTTCACCAAACCCGCATGGTTCGCCGACGGAGTGCAGATCCTCAAGGACCTCACACGCCTAGGCATCGAATCGGAGGTCTACAAGGAAAAGAACCGCATCCTGGAGTATCAGAGGAAGAAGACCACTCAGAAGGTGAACCTCTACGAGAAGGTCCAGATCCCCGGATACAAGGAGGCGATACGTAAGATAAAGAGGTACATGGAGGATGAAGAGAACCTTTCCAAGGCTTCGTCCAAGATTGTGAAGAGCAGGCATCAAGCCGAAGAAGATATGGAGGAAAACGCATGATAGACAAGATGACAAGATACTCCTTCATCCTCCTGAGCGGGGATAAGGATGAGTTCCTCGAGAAGATCAAGGAACTCGGCGTAGTCGACATCACCCGTTCGACCAAGCCCATTGACTCGAAGTCTTCCTCCATGCTGGCGGACTCTGAGCAGATGAAGAGCGCGATAGCGAAACTCTCCGCCCTCGACGGTGAACCCACCGGCAAAGTGGAGTGCGACGACCCCGTGCAGGAACTCTTCGCCCTCTCCGACAAGATGGACGCTCTGCTGTCCGAGGAAAAAGCCCTTCAAAAGGAGCTTGCAGCACGCAAGCCCTGGGGAGATTTCGATCCGGAGTCGATCAAAAGGCTCGAATCCCTCGGAATCAAGGTGCGTTTCTACAAGGTCGCGACGAAGAGGTTCGACACCCAGTGGGAACTTGACTACCCTCTCAGCATCATAGCGGAAGAAGGTTCGACCACATACTTTGTCACCGCTTCCGATGATCCGGACTACAACTTCCCTCTCGACGAGATCGAAGCTCCGGAAGGCAACGCCAAGGAGACCGCCGAAAAGATAGCGACTCTCGAAAAGGAGATCATCTCCACCAGGGAGTCACTGACCAACCTCAAGGCTTCAATCCCCGACATCGAGGAGAAATACCGCAGGACCCTCTCGGATCTTGACATGTATTTCGCTTCTTCGGCTTCCCAGAGCGCCGTCGAGGACAGGATAAGCCTGTTCGAGGGTTACGCCCCTGTCGAGAACGACGAACTTCTCGTCAAGGAACTCGACAAGATGGACGTACACTACATAAAGGAAGAGGCCAAGACGGAGGACAATCCTCCCATCCGCTTCAAGAACAACAAGTTCGTCAAGATGTTCGAAGTCCTCACCGACATGTACGGCCGTCCGGACTACAACGGATTCGACCCCACACCGTTCATCGCGATATTCTTCCTGCTGTTCTTCGCGTTCTGCATGGGAGACGCCGGATACGGTCTGGTCCTCATCCTGGTGGGCTTCGCCCTGAAGAAGGTCCCTTCATTCAAGGACATGTCTTCGCTCGTCGTCACTCTCGGAATCGGGACGGCGGTGATCGGATTCCTGTTCCACACCTTCTTCTCGATGGACATTTCCACATGGGAATGCATTCCCGAAGGAGTGAAGAAGATAATGCTTCCCGGTAAGATAGCCGGATATGACGGCACGATGGTTCTCGCCCTCATAGTGGGTATCGTCCACCTGTGCCTCGCGATGGTCGTAAAGACGGTAAACGCCACACGCAACAACGGTTTCCTCAATTCCCTCGCGACTTGGGGATGGACCCTTCTGATTGTAGGCAGCGTCATCGTCGGAACATTCGCCCTCATAGGCGTTCTCGACACGGCCATAGCGAAATGGATCATCATCGGCATAGGAATCGTATCGGCTCTGGGAATCTTCATCTTCAACGACATCCACCGCAACCCGCTCCTGAACATCGGCTCAGGACTCTGGGACACCTACAATACGGCTACCGGACTTCTGGGTGACGTTCTGAGTTACCTCAGGCTTTATGCCCTCGGTCTTGCCGGCGGAATGCTCGGACTCGCCTTCAACAACATCGGCGGAATGGTCCTCGGAGACGGAAGCAACGTGATTCTCTGGATCCCGTTCATTCTCATCGTCCTCGTGGGACACGTTCTCAACATCGCGATGTGCGCCCTCGGCGCATTCGTGCACCCCTTGAGGCTCAACTTCCTCGAGTTCTTCAAGAACTCCGGATATGAGGCCAACGGCAGAAATTACAACCCTCTCGGCGCCAAGGTCGAGCAGTAAACAACAGATTATCAAACAAACAACAAAAACATAAAATTATGCTTGAAACAATTCTTGGTTATCTCGGCCTCGGACTCGTACTGAGTCTTGCCGGTATCGGAAGTTCAATCGGCACCACCACTGCAGGAAACGCAGCCGAAGGGGCCCTCAAGAAGAGGCCGGAAGCTTCCGGTAGCTACATGGTGCTTTCAGCACTCCCCGCAACCCAGGGTATCTACGGTTTCGTGGCTTTCTTCATGCTCATGGGAAAGGTCGCCACTGAAGGAGCCCTTGTATTCGGAATCGGCGCCACCGTCGGACTGGTCTGCCTTATGTCAGCCATCCGTCAGGGTCAGGTCTGCGCAAACGGTATCGTAGGTGTAAGCCAGGGACACAACGTGTTCACCAACACCCTCATCTACGCAGCTCTCCCTGAGTTCTACGCCATCCTCGGTCTCGTAGGAGCCCTCATGGTATAAGACGTTCAACAGTTCTTTCAAGGAGGCCGGCTCCCCCGCGGAGTTGGCCTCTTTCAATTCAGAGAAAAAGATGCCGATAGAGTTCAGAGTTCCAAACCCTCCCGACGGTAAAGTCACAGGACCGGAAAAGATGTTCTCCGCGATAACGGAGGCCGGTATAATCCCCTTCTTCGCCGGGGAGATTCCGGGATATTCCATAGAGGAGATGACTCCACCTGATTGCTGGTTCACGCAGGACAATCTCGGTCCTTGGGACTGGAAGATAGACTGCATCCGGAGCGGAGAGCTGGCTTACGGCAAGTACCTCCGCGGAAAAGCGGCCTTCGCGACTACGGAGTGGTTCGCTCATGTGATGAATTACAGACGTTCACTTCCCAAATACCGTCCGGAAGGCATGCAGACGAAGGCTTTGGAAGCGATCAGAGAAAACGGAAGCCTCTCCTCCAGGGAACTCCGCAGGATATGCGGACTTCCGAAAGGAAAGATGGATGCGGTAATGACGCGGCTCCAGATGTCCACCCTTGTCGTGATCGGAGACATTGAAAGGGTGTTCAGAGGGCCTGACCTGAGATACAACGGTTGGCAGCTGAGTTCTTTCTGCACCCCTGAAGATCTTTTCGCCGATGAAGGGCTCCCCTTCCCCGGAGCGAGGAAGAAAAGGGTGCTTCTGCCCTCATGCACTCCCGAAGAATCCTTCGAAGCTCTCCGCGCCCATATTCTGGAGCTGTTCCCGGGAACCCCGGACAAACCGATAGAAAGACTTCTCGGCTGAAAACAAAGACAATTATCGGAATTGATAAAGGGAGTCCAAGCATCCTGCCTGAACTCCCTTTCGCCTATTGTGAAAGAAGCAATATTACTTCTGTCTGTTCTTGTACCTCTGGTAGAATTTGTCAACACGACCGGCGGTGTCAACGAGCTTGACTTTACCGGTGTAGAAAGGATGAGAGGTATTGGAGATCTCAACCTTGACGACGGGGTACTCAACACCATCAACCATGAGGGTTTCCTTTGTGGTAGCGCAGGAACGGGTGATGAACACGGTGTCGTTTGACATATCCTTGAAAGCTACAAGACGGTAGGTTTCGGGATGTATTCCTTTCTTCATTTTGTAATTATAATTAACGTTAACTATAGTTTCGCTTTTTGAGCGCGCAAATATAGGAACTTTCCCGGAATAATACAACTAATGAAGAAAATTGTTTCATCCGAATATCCGCAACCGTGAAACAAAGAGCCACCAGAATCGTAACGACAGAAGGAATGTTGTCAAGAAAAGCTGACCTTTACCGGGAGTTTTACATGCTATAACTGTTCAAGCGTAAAGCCACTGTATGCTCTGGACTTAGGCTGATCAGTGCGAATAAACAATAAAAAACAAACTCAGTATTTCATCGATACTTTATTTCTGGAACAAATCCTCCAGCGTGACGACCCTGTCAAAACGGGAAGAATATTCATTGCGTTTAAGGCCGTAAGTAGTGACAAGAACGGACATGACCGACTTGCGTCCCTTGATGACTTCCTGGACACGATCGGCCCGACCGAGGAGGGATATACCATAATCCTTCTTCACCTCAAACTCTCCTCGTGTGTATTTCATCTCACACATGCAAATGAAACGGTCGTCCCGCTCAATCATAAGATCAATCTGCGCTCCCCGCCGCCCCGGTTCCGAAGGAATGTTCCAGGAAGATTCCTTCGTGATGACGCCGTCTATACCCAGCGCATGTTTAATCTGCCGGATATGATTCCAGCAGACATCCTCAAAGGCATGGCCCATCCATGAGATGACGGACGGAGATTTCTCATGGGCCTGCCAGTAGTTTGGAGCACCTGTATTTCCTACAACGTGCTTCAGGTAGAAAACGCAGAACGGATCAATCAACTTGTACTTCGGATCAGATTCTCCAAAAGGAATATATTCTTGGATGAGCTTACTCTTTTCAAGAGCCGAAAGGTTATCCGTCAATGATCCGCCCGAGGAAAGATTCATTTTCCTGACAAGTTCGTCACGAGTGAGACCGATTCTTGTCCCAGAGAGTGTCTGAACTATCCGTTTCAAGATACCCGGATTGGCAAATTGGGAAGTGAACAGATTGTCGAACTCATCCCCAAGCGGAGCTTCGTCTTCATAAAGGATGGCATCAATATTTTGTGCCAAGCTAAGTCCCTTGCGGAACTGGTCCAGATAATAAGGGATGCCACCGAAAGCCATATAGGCTTGGCAAATATCGTATTCGTCAAATTTGAAACCATCGGTTCGGAAGAATTCGCGACATTCGTGAAGCGTAAAAGGAGAAACATAGATGGGCATTGTGGTTCTTCCATATAGTCCTCCTTTACTATGAATCAATTTGTCCAAAATCCAGGAGGTTGCACTGCCGCACACCACAAGCTTGACATTCTTTCTTGCCAAACACCAATCGTTGCAAAAGTGCTCGAAGGCCGGAATGAAATTGGCCCTTGGTGTATCCATCCAAGGAAGTTCATCGATGAATATGATCATCCGTTCCCCGTTATCTTTCTTCGCCAAAAGCTCTTGCAGCATATGGAAAGCCTCTTGCCATCCTGTGGGAACACTTGCAGTTCCGTCCAATCCGTAAGAACGCATGGAATAGTAGAATTCCTGGAGCTGAAGTTTCATCAGATTTTTCTTTTTCTTCTTTGTCACTTCATCCACAGGTGAAACCGCAGTGTGCTTAAACGTGTACTTGTTTTCAAAGAATTCGTTGATTAGAAAAGTCTTACCGACCCTTCTTCTGCCATAGACTGCGATAAGCTGAGCCCGATTCTTTTCTATAGCAGACTGCAATTTCTCAAATTCTACTTTACGTCCGATCATGATACAATGATTTATATTCAGCCACAAAGATACAATTAATTCCCAATTTGGCCAAATATAAAATTATAATTAGCCATACAGACACAATTAACCCGCTATTTGGCTGAATATAAAAATATAATCAGCCACATATGCCGTTGATCAAGCAGCTGTGGCTGAAAATACTTGCTTCCTTGGTCGACTGACCACATACCGTAGGCTGTCACGGCGACATGCTATTTCATTCTGAACGGCTGGTCATCATAGAGGGAGAAGCGCTTTGCCTTACGGATCCACTTCTGCTCTTCGACCTTGACGTGTTCCTTTGCGTCCTGGAAGGAAATCTCACCCCTCAGATACGAGGAAAGCACCGGATCGGCGAGCTTGCGATGGAAGTCCTCCCCCATCTCGAACTGGGAATACCTGCCCAGGAAATACTTCATCAACTGGAGCGTATGGAGGAGGGAATGATACTCATATCCCGGAAGCAGCATTATCTGATAGCCGAAGCACTTCTCGCCAGTATACTGCCCCGCCGAGGGCGTGAACGAGCACGTCCTCATAAGGACGCCTTCAGGCATGGGGACGGTCTCCATGGTCGGCTTTATGAAAGGTGCCCCTATATATTCATAAGGGCGGGCGGTACCGATGGCGGGGGTGATGGTGGTATTGTTCCAGAGAGCTCCCCCGCTATACACCGAGCAGGTGAACATTCCCGGAATATCCGAAGCGGGAGCTATCGTCCAAGGCAGCAGTTCCCTCACCGACGATGTCGCCAGCGCGGAAATCACATGGAGCGGGAATTTGGCTCCTATCTCTGAATAATACAGGTTGCACAGTTCACCGAGCGTAAGCCCGTGACGATGGGCGACCTTGGGAACATATTCCTCCATGGGGCCCGAAGGTATGGAACCTTCCACGTAGCGTCCTGCAGGATTGATGTGGTCGACGACGTACATCGCGGGAGCATCCTCCCCCATCTTGACGAGTTCACACATCAGACGGCAAACGTCCTTCGTGTAGTTGAAATACCTTGACCCCACATCCTGGATTTCGACGACCACAGCATTGAGACCACGAAGGGCTTCGGGATCGAACGCGATATGGTTCGTCCCTGGAGTGAGTTCGGTATCCCTGGGATTGAATACGGTAACGAGATTCCCCCTTTCAGCGAAAAGCTGGTACATGTAGCGGTCATGGGAGGTGTCCCAGCAGTTCTGCGTGCAGAAACATGCCACCTTGCCTCCCATGAGGGCCTTGTCAAGCTGGTCTTCCAGAGGAGTTGTCCTGAAAGAGAACATTCTACTTCCCTATTATATTTTTGGCGACAGCGATGACGCTTTCGGCGAGTTCGTTGGCTCTTTCCTCAGTGGCGGCCTCGGCGTAGATCCTTATGATGGGTTCCGTGTTGGATTTGCGCAGGTGGACCCACTCCTTCTTCTCCTCGAAGCTTATCTTCACTCCGTCGATGTCATTGATGTTCTCGGAAGCGTAGACGACCTTGAGTTCGGAGAGGATCTTGTCGATGAGAGCGGAATCCGACAGTTCGATCCTGTTCTTCGCTATGAAATACTGGGGATAAGTCTTCTTGAGTTCGGAGACTTTCATCTTCTTGGCGGCGAGATTCGAAAGGAAGAGAGCGACTCCGACCATGGCATCCCTGCCGTAATGGCTTGCGGGATAGATGACTCCTCCGTTTCCTTCTCCACCGATAAGGGCGTTTTCAGCACGCATCTTAGTCGTGACGTTGACTTCACCCACGGCAGCGGCATAGTAAGTTCCGCCCCATTTCTCGGTGACATCACGAAGAGCTCTCGAGGAAGAGAGGTTCGAGCAGGAGACGGGTTTATAGGGAGCGGCGGCCTCTTCAAGGGAGATTCCCTGAGCCTCAGCTATTCCGGCGACCCTGCTGAAAAGATAGTCCGCAACGCTGACGAGGGTATACTCCTCGACGAACGGTTCACCGTTCTCGCAAATGAAGGCGAGACGGTCAACATCCGGATCAACCGAGATACCGAGGTCCGCATGCTCGTCGACAACGGCGTCGCAAAGGGAAACGAGGTTCTTGGGAAGGGGTTCGGGATTGTGGGCGAAATCACCGTTGGGCTCATCGTTGAGGCATACGCACTCCACGCCGAGTTCTTCCAGGAGCCTCGGCATTATGATTGAGCCTACGGAATTGATCGCGTCTACGACCACCTTGAAGCCGGCGTCCCTGATGAGGACTTCGTCGACCGCTTTAAGGTCGATCACGGCCTTGACGTGTTCATCGGTGAAATCATGCTCGGTGATGTGACCGAGGGACTCCACGTCCGCGAAATCGAATTCTCCCTTTTCCGCACAGTCGAGAATCGCCTGGCCTTCAGCGGCAGAGAGGAACTCTCCCCTTTCGTTGAGAAGCTTCAGCGCGTTCCACTGACGGGGATTGTGGGAAGCGGTTATGATTATGCCGCCGTCCGCATGGCTCATGGTGACGGCGAGTTCCGTAGTCGGAGTGGAGGCGAATCCTGCCTTGATCACATCTACGCCACAGGAGATGAGGGTTCCGCAGACAAGGTTCTCGACCATCTCTCCGGACATTCTGGCATCTTTGCCCACAACGACGGTATACCTTTCGCCCTGGGGCTTGGGAAGACGCTCACGGAGTTTTTCGCAATAAGCGTAAGTGAATTTTACGATGTCGATAGGTGTGAGGGCATCACCGGGAGCGCCGCCTATGGTGCCTCTGATGCCGGAAATGGATTTGATTAGAGTCATATCTTCAAATGATTGTTTGCAAAAAAAGGACTTATGGTCATCCAATCTTCAAAGGTAAGGTTTTTGACGCCAAGAAGAAAGAAAAACAGGGCCGATAAAGAAGAAAAAGCATTGGAATTCCGCCAAGAAGGTGTACTTTTGCACCCCGAAATAAAAATCGACTTCCTATGCAAGGAATATGGACCATACTGCTCCTCATCCTGTCGAACATCTTCATGACGTTCGCCTGGTACGGGCATCTCAAACTCCAGGAGATGAAGATATCGACCGCCTGGCCGCTCATTCTCGTCATTCTCTTTTCCTGGGGAATCGCTTTCTTCGAATACTGCGCTCAGGTACCGGCCAACAGGATAGGATTCAACGGGAACGGAGGCCCCTTCAACCTGATGCAGCTCAAGGTAATCCAGGAGGTGATCTCCCTTACGGTATTCACCCTCGTGGTTACACTCCTTTTCAAGGGACAGCCTCTCCAGTGGAACCATTTCGTGGCCTTCGGATGTCTTGTGCTCGCAGTGTTTTTCGTATTCCTGAAATAGGATCCGGGAATTCACAAATAGAAATTTCACAGTATTCTCACAAAAAATCCCCCAGAAAGTTTGCAGGGTAAAGATTTTTTCCTACCTTTGCATTCCCGAAAGGAAAATACCTGCTGGGTTCGTATAACGGTTAGTACTCAAGATTCTCAATCTTGCAATAGGAGTTCGATTCTCCTACCCAGTACAAGCAAGGCTCCGGAATTCCGGAGCCTTTTCGTTTTTCTGGAGGAAATTCTGACCACCTCTAACCGAAGTATTCGATGTATTCAGTGAGAATTTCGAGCGTGGAATTATTTTTTATGTCGATAAGGGTCACATCCCCAAGTTCAATATACGTGACAATGTCCATGGGGACCTTATGTTTCTTCATGGAGGGAAGAGAATAAAGTTTCTTGATTTTTGGAGCCAGCGAAACGGCATTCAATGCAGCTATGCAGTCCACGAACTGGCGGGCCAATTCCGGATCACAATAATCGTAAACCCCCTTCTTCATATTCTCCGTATAGAAATCCAGCAGCTCGCCAAACCGGTCGATGACAGGATCACGGAGTTCTTCAGAGACCGCGCCCATCATAGCCATGGTCGCCAAGACAATCTCCTTGCAATATATGTCCAGTCCTTTTTCTTTCGCGAATGACGTGTACGCGTCCAACTGGCCGTCAGAAAGATTGAAAAGGGTATTGATATACATGTCCCTTTCTTCCAAGAAGAAATTATCGTCATAAAAGTTCCGAGGCTGACGGAGAGTTTCCAGCACGACTTTCACCGAATTCTCATCTCCCGCTTCAGCAAGAAGGGCAAGGGCGTAGAAAAGCAGGTTGCCGATATATTCAGGAGCGTCATCATTGTATCCGTCGCAGGTAAGGCCAGTCGCATACAGTGCGAACTCTTCCAAATCCTTCCTGAGGGTATCACCACCCTTTTTGAGGACTTTCTTGAAATCAGCCTGCGAAGGATTACTGCCTGACTTCTCTATATCGATTATGGCCGAGAAACTACTTGCACCCTTCTTGTACTTGGAGGGATACCCGGGATGGACATAGGAGTAGCGTGTTCGGGGAGTACCGTCTTCCTCATCATCGTCGTATTCATCATCGTCGTATTCATCATCGTCATCATCGTACTCATCATCATCGTACTCATCATCAAATAAAGAGTCGGATGCAGGAATGATAAAATCGTATTCGCCTTCTTTGAGGTTCTTTTTCAGGATCGGAAGATACTTGTCCGCTTCTTGCTCGTCCATTGCTACCAGAAAGTGCTTTCCGTTCTTGCCGAACTCATAATTGATGATGGGAATGGATTCATCCTCATCATCCTCCAACATATACTTCGTTATCGCGAAATCCTTGTGGGGCGCGATACCGGCTTCCAAGGCCCACTCAACTGAGCCATAAATCCAATTGTGGGCTTCTATGTAAGGGATTTCAACAAATGGAGGACCGTAAGATTCCAAGTGGGAAAAGTATTCATCCAGATAATCCTCATCCACCAGGACCTGAAAGAATGTGTCCTTCACTCCAAGACAGTATCTGTCAACCAGAAAAGAAGCTACGGAAATCTTGCCTCCCTTATGGAGACGGGTTATGATGAAGGCTCCTTCGCCGTTTCTCTCCAAATCTTCCTTCTGACAATAGCATTTGCCGATTTCCCAAGTCCGGCCCCTTTGGCGAATAAGATTGGCCGGGGAAATATTCTGTTGGTTCTGTTGCTTTTTCATGGTAACAAAATTACTTTTTATTCCGGAAAAACGAAATACCCCAGGTCCTCTCCGGATTCAAAACACAAATAGGTTTTCAAACATTCCCATTTCCGCAGAAAAATATTAGATTTGTAGAATATAGACCATAAAAACCATTTCATATGAAATCCTTCCTCAAAAAGGCGATACTTTCAGCGGCAATCCCCATGATGCTGCTCGTGAGCGCGTCAGCCGCAACCCCGCAGAAGATATCCACCCCGGCATCCGACTCCAGAATCACATTCGTCGGCAGGACCCTCGTCCAGGGAGACAACGTCTCCTTCGATTGGAGCGGAGTATACGCCAGAATCCGTTTCAAGGGCAACCATCTCTCAATGAAGGCCTCCGATACACGCCGCAACTACTACAACGTCTGGATAGATTCAGACCAGAGGCAGGAACCGGACAGGATCATCACGACACACGGAAGCGATTCGCTCATCGTCCTTTTCGACGAGAGTGACATCATCCGCAAATGGGGAAAGGCCAAGAACGCTCCCGCCGTCCACAATGTCATAATCCAGAAAAGGACCGAAGGAGAGCAGGGAACCACTACGGTTTCCGCATTCGTGACGGAAGGGGAACTCCTTCAGGCGGAAGGTCTGCGAGAGAGGCTCATCGAGATCATCGGTGACTCTTACACCTGCGGTTACGGTTCGGAGAACAGCGTGAAGACCGACCCGTTCAAGGTCGAGACGGAGAACTGCAACAAGTCATACTCCTGCATAGTCCCCAGATACTTTGACGCCGACTACATCCACGTCGCACACTCCGGAATGGGCATCGCCCGCAACTACAATGACAATGTCAAAGGATGGTACATGCCGGAAAGGTATCTCCAGACCTTTGATATGGACAGAGAGTCAAGATGGGACGCCGCCGCAAGCGGATACCATCCGGATATCACCATCATATACTTGTGCACCAATGACTTCTCCGTCCAGAGGCAGCCCACCCTTCCGGTTTTCAAGGAAGGATACCTGACTCTTCTCAAGGAGATCAAAGCCAATTGGGGCGAAGACCATCCGATCCTCTGCGTATCCGGTCCCGCTGACTTCAAGATGGCTGAATACATCAACCAGGTGGTCGAAGACTGCGGAATGACGAACGTGTCGATGGCGGTTCTTTCCAATACCGTCATAAACGGGGACAGCGACCTTGGCGCATCATATCACCCCAATTACTTCGGGCACCAGAAAAAAGCCATGTGCCTCATCCCGTTCGTGGCGACAAAGACAGGTTGGGAGCTCACCGGAGCACCGATAAAGTAATTCTACCCCAAGAACCAAAAAGATAAACATAACAGCAATGTCAGCCAAAGCAAAAATCATCACGATCGCTTCTCTGGTCGTACTGGTGGCACTCACCATCTTCTGCTATTTCAGATTCTATTTCGTCTTCGGTGACGGAGTGAAGGCCGGAGAACTCAACCAGTTCACCTACAAGGGATACGTCTTCAAGACATACGAAGGCAAGCTCATCCAGTCAGGATTCAAGGGCGGCGTCAACGCCGGTGTCGCGAATTCCGACGTCGTGGGTTCTTATGTCTTCGACTTCTCGGTCACGAACAAGGCAGTGGCGGATTCCCTGATGAGGCTCAGCGGAAAGAACGTCGAGCTCCATTACAAGGAGTACCTCGGTGCCCTCCCCTGGAGAGGTATGCAGAAGCACATCGTCGACAGAATCGTTTCGATAAACTCAGTACCCACGAACAATTCGAACACACAATAGACTGATGACAACCATTTCCACTTTCACAAGGGGCGCGGCTATCCTCGCCGCCCTCATGGTCTCCGCCCTCGCATCGGCGCAGACCGGAGTCCTCAAGACCCACCCGGCGAATGACCCCAATGGAAAGATCCTCACAATGGAGGAGACCATCCTCTCGAGAGACATCCACCCTTCCAGAATAACCCAGGACAAGATCCGTGAGCTCTCCGACAGAGGGATAACCTTCACCGGAGGCGGAATGATGAGAAGACCTCCCGTCACCTTCCGTGACGGAGTCCTCACATGGAAGGACGGCGAAAAGGACATCGTCATCGTAAAGGCCGAGAACGACCAGATCGAATACGGTCAGAGCGTCAGCCGCAACGAGTTCGGAATCAACGGCGGAATATTCCTCGCCCCGGACGGGAACAAGGTGGCCTTCTACCGCAACGACCAGTCGAAAGTGACGGACTTCCCCCTTCTTGACATCTCGACAAGGACAGGAACGCTCGTCAACATCAAGTACCCGATGAGCGGAATGGATTCCGAGAGGATAAGCCTCGGAGTCTTCGACAAGACAACGGGCAAGACCGTATACATGGATGTCACCGATTTCGGTGAAGACAGGTACCTCACGAACATCTCCTGGGGTCCCGACAGCAAATACATCTTCATCCAGGTTCTTGACCGTACCCAGAAGCACATGAGGCTCAACCAGTACAGGGCCGACAACGGAAAATTCATCCGCACTATCCTTACCGAAGACAACTCAAAGTACGTGGAGCCTTCGGATCCCCTCTACTTCGTCGGGGAGAACTACCATTTCCTCTACCGCACCAACAACCGTGACGGCTTCCGCAACCTCTACCTGTGCGACACTCTCGGAGCGGTGAAAAGGATCACGACCTGCGACGCTGACGTGAGCTATGTAAGGGCCAACGGAAACACCATTTTCTACACTTCCGCCGAAATCTCCCCCATAGAGAACCACCTCTTCAAGGTTGACCTCACTCCCGGAAAGGGCAAGAAGGCCGTGAGCGTCCTAAACACCAAAGTAGGAAAGCCCGTCCACCTCACCCCCGGGAACGGTACCCACAGCGTATCCCTCAGCGACGACTGCCGTTACTTCATCGACCAGTTCTCCTCATTCAATGTCCCGATGGAGGTTTATCTCCGCTCTACCGACGGAAAGGAAAGCACCCTTCTCCACTCTTCCGAAGACCCGCTGAAGGACTACGCCAGCGTTGAGATGGTACTCGGAACAGTGAAGAGCGCCGACGGCAAGTGGGACAACTACTACCGCCTTTACAAGCCGCTGAATTTCGATCCTACGAAGAAATATCCCGTCATCGTATACGTTTACGGAGGTCCCCACTCACAGATGGTCTCCGACACATGGCTCGGCCAGATCCGCATGTGGGAAATGTACATGGCCCAGAAGGGTTACGTAGTCTATGTCCAGGACAACCGCGGAACCCAGAACAGGGGCCTTGAATTCGAGCAGCAGATCCACCGCGAATGCGGAGTCCACGAGATGGAGGACCAGATGGAAGGAATCAAGATGCTCAAATCCCTCCCCTGGGTCGACGCCGACCGCATCGGAGTCCACGGATGGAGCTACGGAGGATTCATGACGATATCTCTCATGACCACCTATCCCGAGACATTCAAGGTGGGAGTGGCCGGAGGTCCCGTCATCGACTGGAAATGGTACGAAGTGATGTACGGAGAAAGGTACATGGACACAATGGAGACAAATCCCGAGGGATTCGAGAAGACGAGTCTCATCAACAAAGCCAAGAACCTCAAGGGAAAACTCCTCATCTGCCAAGGCGCCATCGACAACACCGTCGTATGGGAGCACAGCCTGAGCTTCGTGCAGGAATGCATCAAGAACAACATCCAGCTCGACTACTTCCCCTACCCCATGGCCGAACACAACGTCGCCGGTACCCACAGGGTGCACCTCATGGACAAAGTGACGATGTACTTCGAGGATTACCTCTAGGAGAAAGCGTCATACCGAAAGAGAACAGCGGCTTCCGTCACCGGAGACCGCTGTTCTCTTTTTCTGTGAAGGAATGGGAAAGTCCTAGATGTACTTCACGGAATCGTACTTGAGCTGTGATTCATCGAGAGGAGGCAATTCCTTGGCCTTGTGACCGATGGCGAGAACACAGAGCACTTCCTCATCCGATTTGAGGCCCATGAAGGCCGAGATGATCGAAGAAGCCGCGATGTCACCGATTCCCCTGTCCCTCATCTGTACCCAGCATGAACCGAGACCGAGGTCTTCAGCCTGATACTGCATAGTGACTGCGGCCACGGCGCAGTCCTCGATCCAGCAGTCGTTCTCTTCCGGACGACCGGCCACAACAATAGCAAGTGGAGCTTCGGCCAGAAGTTCCGCAGCATGATCCTTGGCTTCCGACAGGGAGAATATCTTCTCCTTATCGGTCACTACCACGAACTTCCAATCGCGCCTGCTCTTGGAGGTGGGAGAAAGAAGAGCCGCCTTGATGATGAGATCGATATCGGCTTTTGAAACGGGTTCGTCAGTGAAATGACGGTGACTCCTTCTACGGAGGCATAAATCTTTAAAGTCCATAACGTGCTGTATTTTGTGCAGCCTGGGCTGCGGCTTGTGCGAAGTCATCCCCTATGGAAGCGTAGATGATTCCACGGGAAGAATTGATGAGAAGACCGCCCTTCTGGTTAGCGCCGTACTTGATAACCTCTTCGGCGCTTCCGCCCTGTGCTCCGACACCGGGAACGAGGAGGAAATTGTCGGGGCAGACCTTCCTTATTTCGGTGAGCTTTTCGGCCTTGGTGGCTCCGACGACGAACATCATGTTCTCGGGAGTGGAGATTTCCATCATCTTCGTGATCACGTCCTCATAAAGCGGATGCCCGCCGCAATCGGCGTTCTGGAAATCCTTCGACGAAGGGTTGGAAGAGAGCGCCACCACGATGGCGAACTTTCCGGGATACTCAAGGAAAGGAAGCACGGTCTCGGTTCCCATGTAAGGAGAAAGGGTGACCGCATCGAAATCCATCGTCTCGAAGAAAGTCTTGGCGTACATCTTGGCGGTATTGCCGATATCACCCCTCTTGGCGTCGGCGATGATCAGCATCTCCGGATGATGTGCCCTTATGTATTCCACGGTGCCTTCAAGGGCTCTCATGCCGTCCGCTCCCTGAGCCTCATAGAAGGCCAGATTGGGCTTGTAGGCGATGCAATAAGGCGCAGTCGCGTCGATGATGGCCTTGTTGAAAGCCATGATGGCGCGTGATTTCCCGCTGAAGAGTTTTCCCATGAGGGCCATGTCACCACGACGGCACTCGAAGAGGATCTTCTCGGGGAGTTTGTTGTAATCGACGTCGAGACCCACGCAAAGAAGGGATTTCTTGGCGAGAACCTGGGCGTAAAGCTGGTCTGTTGTCATATTGATTGAGGAATTGTTATTATTCTTCGATTGCGTAATACTTGTAGAATAGGGCGATGGATTCCATTCCCGCGAAGAATTGCCGCAGGAGATAACTCTCGTTCGGGGAATGGATCGTATCCCTCTCAAGACCGAAGCCCATCAGAAGAGGATCGATCCCGAGGATTTCCTGCATATCGGCGAGTACGGCTATGCTTCCGCCTCCACGGCTGGGTACGGGCTCTATTCCGTAGACTTCCCCCATTGCCCTCGATGCAGCCTGGTACGCCCTCGAAGTGATGGGAATGAGGAAACCGTTTCCTCCTTCGCATGGCTTGACGGAGACTTTGACGTAAGGAGGGGCGATCGAGAGGAAGTGCCTTGTGAAGAGTTCGGTGATTTCGTCGCTCTTCTGGTTGGGGACCAATCTCATCGATATCTTGGCGTGGGCTGTCGAAGGAAGGACCGTCTTGGCGCCTTCGCCGGTGTATCCGCCCCAGATGCCGCATACGTCGAGGCACGGACGGATTCCGGTACGCTCCATCGTCGTATAACCTTTCTCGCCCTTGACTTCATTGATGTCAAGGAAGGATTTGTATTCCTCCATGTCGAAGGGAGCCCTCGAAAGCTGCGCCCTGTCCTCGTCTGAAAGTTCAACCACCTTGTCATAGAATCCCGGGACAGTCACTCTTCCGTCCTTGTCGATGAGGGAAGAAATCATGTCGCAGAGAACGTTGATGGGATTGGCGACCGCACCACCGTAATGGCCGGAGTGGAGATCCTTGTTCGGGCCTGTGACCGTAACCTCAAGATATGCCAGTCCCCTCATTCCGCAATTGATCGACGGAACCTTGTCGGATATCATCGTCGTGTCGGAAACAAGTATCACATTGGCGCTTAGCATGTCCTTGTTCTCCCTGACCCACTTGGGAAGAGAGGGTGAACCGATCTCTTCCTCACCTTCGAAGATGAACTTCACGTTGTGACGGAGCTGTCCCGTCCTGACAAGATACTCGAAGGCCTTTATGTGCATGAACAACTGTCCCTTGTCGTCGTTCGCGCCACGGCAGTAAATCGCCTTCTCCCCTGTCTGGGGGTCATCCAGAATGACAGGTTCGAACGGAGCGGTCCTCCATTTTTCCAATGGCTCGGGCGGTTGCACGTCATAATGTCCGTACACGAGGACCGTCTGGGCCGAAGGGTCAATTATCTTCTGCCCGAACACGACAGGATTCCCGTCGGTGTTGTACACCGAGGCTTCATCCGCTCCCGCTTCCTTCAGAAGTTCGGTAAGACGGACCGCGCATTTGAGCATGTAGGGTCTATAGTCCGGTTTGGCGCTGATCGAAGGGATTCTCAGAAGAGAGAACAGTTCATCGAAGAACCGCCCTTCGTTTTCTGAAATGTATTGTTTCATCGACATTGTGTGGAAGAAAAGAAAAATGCCTGCCGTACAGGCAGGCACAAATATAATCTTTTACAACGAAATACCCAAGATTAGAGGTCCAGGTAGTCTTCTGAAGGAAGATCCAGCTCGATGACGGTCTCACCGGTTTCGGGATCGACGAGAAGATAGTTGTAAACTTCGTCGGCCTTGGTTTCGATCATCTTCAGGTCATCGAACAGAGTGATGATAGCGTCTTCGGCTGAAACGACTGTCCCGTTCTGGTTGTACATCACCTTCCATTCCTTCACGACGGCGCCGTCTTCCTCAAGCGGGGTTCCCATGACCCCCAGGATCTTTTCCATATGGAGATACATTCCGGTCTTTGAGAGATCAGCCCTATAGTTGATGAACTTGTATTTCCACACGGAGAATGTGTTATGGTCCTTGTCCATAAGATAAATCTTCGGATCGGATGAATCCTTTGTGAACCAGAGATATCCGACGTTTCCGTCAGGAATCTCGCTCCACTTGGACGTCTTGACCGGGAACACGAAATTCGACTTGCGGACTTCGATGCCGACAACGGTCTTCTCCCCTGACTCGGTATCGGTTACCGTGACGGTTGTGACACCTTCTTTCTTGGGATAGATGAAGACCTGTGCGTATTCGACATAGTTGTACCCGTCCCAATGGGTCACTCCGGGTTTGGTGTAAGAGCAGGTGAGCACCGACTCATCGGCGACAGTGACGGAGTGCTTGTTGGAAGTTCCTCCCACGATATCGAAACCGAAGGTGAAAACGCTTTTCGTTCCGATGACGATGGTGGAGGCGTACCTCTGTCCCCCTACATAAATACCAAGAGCCTCACCTTTGTGGAATTCGGGTTCGGACTTGGAGCATGAAAAAAGCACGGGAAGAACCAGTGCGATAAGCAAAGCCAATTTTTTCATATCGAAGTTATTTTACCGGAAGGAGAGTACAGCAAATATCCGGCCGTACTCTCCCCCATTTCACTACAGTTCGTTTTTGAGATGCGACTCGGCATACTCCTTCGTCACATGGAAGACCTTCTTCCTCGAAGAGGGTGCTTCGAACATCGCATCGTCGAATATCTTCTCACATATGGACCTCAGTCCCCTGGCGCCCAACTTGTTCTTTATCGAAGTGTCGACTATGAGGTCCAGGACGTCATCATCATACGTAAGACGGATGCCGTCCAGTTCGAAAAGTTTCTCGTACTGGCGCATGATGGCGTTCTTGGGCTCGGTGAGGATCCTTCTCAGGGCAGCCCTGTCCAGATGGTCAAGATACGTCACTACCGGAAGCCTTCCGATGATTTCGGGAATGAGGCCGTAGGCCCTCAGGTCCTGTGCGGAGACATACTGGAGAAGATTCTCCTTGTCGACCTTCTGGGTTTTCGAGCTTCCGTAGCCGATGACCTGGGTATTGAGCCTCTGGGCGATCCTCCTTTCGATTCCCTCGAACGCTCCGCCGCAGATGAAGAGGATGTTCTCGGTATTCACGTGGATGAACTCCTGTTCGGGATGCTTGCGGCCTCCTTTCGGGGGTACGTTCACGACATTTCCTTCAAGGAGCTTGAGGAGAGCCTGCTGCACGCCTTCTCCGGAAACGTCCCTCGTGATGGAAGGGTTGTCGCTCTTACGGGCTATCTTGTCGATTTCGTCGATGAAGACGATTCCCCTCTCTGCTTTCGCCAAGTCGAAGTCGGCCTCCTGGAGAAGACGGGTAAGTATGCTTTCAACATCCTCTCCGACGTATCCGGCTTCCGTCAGAACGGTAGCGTCGACGATCGTGAAGGGGACATTCAGCATCTTGGCTATCGTCCTGGCGATGAGAGTCTTTCCCGTTCCGGTGGGACCCACCATCAGGATATTGGACTTCTCGAGTTCGACACCGTCCTTGGAGTCTCCGCCGAGATTATGGTTTATCCTCTTGTAATGGTTGTATACGGCCACGCTGAGAAGTTTCTTGGCCCTGTCCTGTCCGATGACATAGTCATCCAGGAAAGCCTTCATCTCGCGGGGCTTCATAAGGGCTTCGACCTTCTGGGGGGCGGACTTCCTCGACTTGGAAGTCCCCTCCATTTCGGCGACGTAGTCGTAAGCCAGTTTCACGCAGTCGCTGCATATGCAGCCGGAAATGCCCTGCAGCAGGAAGGGGGCCTCATTTTCGGACCTCCCGCACAGCATGCAGTGCCTTCCGCTTCCTTTCCTACCGGATGATGCCATGATTATTTGACGGATTTCTTTCCGGTGAGGATTTCGTCGACCATTCCGTAGTCGAGGGCCTCCTTGGCGGTCATCCAGTAGTCACGGTCACCGTCCGCGAAAACCTTCTCGAAAGGCTGACCGGTATGCTCGGAAATTATGTTGAACAGTTCGGTACGGATCTTCTCGATTTCCTGGGCCGCGATGAGGATATCGGAAGCCTGACCCTGGGCTCCACCGAGGGGTTGATGGATGAGGACCCTTGAGTGAGGGAGAGCCGAACGCTTGCCTTTGGTTCCTGCGCACAGGAGGACGGAACCCATAGAAGCGGCCATGCCGGTACAGATGGTCGCGACGTCGGGCTCGATGATCTGCATGGTGTCGTAGATGCCGAGTCCGGAAGAGACCTGTCCGCCGGGAGTGTTGAGATACATCGAGATGTCGGCTGAAGAATCAGTCGAGGCGAGGAAAAGGAGCTGAGCCTGTATGATGTTCGCGACATCATCGTCGATGGGAACGCCGAGGAAGATGATCCTGTCCATCAGAAGGCGGCTGAAAACGTCCATGCTTGCGACATTGAGTTTTCTTTCCTCGATGATGGAGGGATTGATGTAGGAGTTCTCTACGGCTGTAGCGTAGCGGTGCATTGTCATGGAGCTGATGCCCATGCCGCGGGTCGCGAATTTGAGGAATTCTGAGTTATTGTTCATTTTTCTTATGTTTTACGTGTCATTTCGCCCAAGTGAAGGCACTTACTTCATTGCAACAATTATGCAAGAAAGGACTTCTGCCAAACCGTCACGAAATGACAATCGGGAAAAAGGCAAGGGTGTGACCGTCATTGGGCACACCCTTTACAATATACCCGGAAAGTCCGGTTTTTTTTACTGAAGATTGCGGAAATCTTCAACAGTGATGGCAACGGGATCAAGGGTGATGTTCTCCTTGAGGACGTCGGTGCACTTCTTGTCCTCCACCATGGAGAGGATAACGTCGGACTGGCTCTCGTCAGCAAGCATCCTCTTGGCGGCGTCACGGATGAAGTCCTCGGGAACATTCGAAAGACCGTACATCGCATACTGGTAGGATACCCTGGCGATAGCTGCGCTCTCGAGATCTTTCTGCTCGATCTTCACATCATACTTGTCGAGGACATAACCACGGACACGCCTCCATGCGAAGTCGGTAAGGAACTGGGGAAGTTCAGCATCGATCTGCTCGGGAGTGAACTTGCCTTCGTTGTTCTTGATGAGGAACTTGCGGATGAAGTCCTTGGGGAGCTTGACACCTGCCTTGGCGGTGAAATAGTCCCTCAGGTCATTGGAGAGACGGTAGTCGGCCTCCTGACGGTAGTTCTCGGCGAGCCTTTCGCGGACTGCGGCGTCGAACTCCTCGGAGTTGTGGACCTTGTCCTCACCGAAGAGATTGTCGTAAACTTCCTGGCTTTCCTCAGCGGGAACGAAAGTCTTGACGTTGACGACCTTCACCTTGAAGACAGGATCGATACCCTCGAGTTCTTCCTTCTTCACCTTGAGCATAGCGGCACGGTCAGTGTCGTTCGTGAAAGCCTCGTTGACGTTGACGGTGAACTCGTCACCGGCCTTGGCACCGAGGAAATTCTTCTTGGCGTCACCTTCAACGCTGCGGACAGCGATGTATGCGCCCTCGACATTCTTGGCGTTCTCGCCTTCCTCCTGGGTGAGGTCAGCGATGATGAAATCCTCCTCACCGGCGGCTTCACCTTCCTGCTGGGAACCCATCTGGCTGAGCATGTTGGCCTTCATCTCGGCGACTGCCTCGTCGGAGATACCGATCTCGTAAACGGGGAGTTTGTCATCCTTGGAGATCTCGAAATCTATCGGAGTGGAATAACCGAGGTCGAACTTGAAGGTGAAATCCTTTCCGCTCTCCCATACATTGTCATCCTGCTCGTCGCTGGCCATAGGCTCACCGAAGTAAGGCTTGGGATTGTTCTTGAGGTAATCGTTTATCGCATCGCTGATGACCTTGTTCACGGCCTCGACGAGTGCCCTTTCGCCATAGACCCTCTTCACGAGTGACATGGGGACCATTCCTTTGCGGAAGCCCTTGAAATCGGCTGTCTTTTTGGCGCTCTTGAGGTACTTCTCCTCCTCTGCAGCGTAGTCAGCTGCCTCAACGTTGATGACTATCTGCTCGCTGAGCTCATCAATCTGATTCTTTGTGATATTCATATTTGTAAATGTATTGTTTCTGTTCTAAACCCCGCAGGGTGTGAAAAGTCCGCAAAGATAAGGAGAAATGCGGAAAAAGTCAATTACTGCTGACGCTTGGGATACTCAATACGCTCATGATATATCTGTTTGAGATACTCTTTGAGCACTTTTTTGATGATTTCGAGTTCACGGAGCGTAAGATCGGAGTCATCCAGCTGTCCCTGACGGGATTTGGAAGAGACCATCCCTTCGACGAACTTGTCGAAAGATTCGGCAGAGGTGTCCTTGAGAGAACGGGACGCCGCCTCAAGGGAATCGCACAGCATGACGATGGACTGCTCCTTGGTCGTAGGCTTGTGGCCGCTGTACTGGAAAGGAGCCACATTGTCCGGATCTCCCCCTTCGTTGACGTACTTGTTGTAGAAGTAAGTCGTCACGGAAGTGCCGTGATGTGAAAGGATGAACTCCTGGACGATTTCGGGAAGACCGTGCTTTTTCGCCAGATCCAGTCCGTCGGAGACATGGCGGATGATGTCATGCGCGCTCTGCTCGTATGAAAGGTGATCGTGATAGTCCTTTCCGAGGGAAGGATTCTGGTTCTCGATGAAACAAAGAGGATTGAGGGTCTTTCCGATGTCGTGGTACAGGGCCCCGGCTCTGGCGAGGGTGACGTCGGCTCCGATGCTTCTTGCGGCCGCCTCGGACATGTTCATCACCTGAAGCGAATGCTGGAAAGTTCCGGGAGCCTTGTGCGAAAGGTTCACGATGAGAGGATTGTTCGTGTCGCAAAGGTCGAGGAGCCTCTGGTTCGAAACAAGACCGAAGAGTTTCTCGAAAAGGAACACGAACTGGTACCCCGCCACTGAAATGAGCGCTCCGAGGAAGAGGTAAACCATCTTCGACATTCCGGCTACTCCTCTGACGTCATTGACGAAACGGAACCCTATGAAAGTGACGGCCGCCGCGAAGAACACGATGAAGGCCGTTATGAACTGGCTCCAACCCTTGTTGAAGTGGCCGAAGGCCAGCATCATCACGAATCCCGCCACAAGGAAGATGACGAAAAGTTCAATCCCGTTGTGAGCGAATATCAGAAGCGGGAGAAGCAGCACGATGTACACCGGCATGACGACCCTCTTGCGGAAGAACGCCAGAAGGTACATCGCGAAAAGCTGGAAAGGCACCAGATACAGAAGGTTGGTCCCGGCCTTCTCGAAGATGAACGTAACCGTAGCGGAAAGGGCGACGAGGAAGATGATGTACAGGAAACGGTTCCAGTTGCCGAATATGTCCGGAGAAGTGAAAAGAAGGCTGAGGAACAGAAGTACCACTATCGCAAGCGCGACTATCCCGTTACCGGCCCAAAGGAAGAACTTCGGTCCGGAGTAGCTCATCGAGGTCTCGAACTCCCTCTTGTAGGAATCGAGCATCTGCTCCACTTCCGCGGTTATTATCTCCCCGCTCGAAACGATTGTCTGTCCGGCGCTTACGAACCCCTGGGTCGTGGAAATGTAATCCACGCTCTGGGCGTGCACCAGATCGGTGCTCTCCTTGTCGTAGAAAAGGTTCGGGGTGATGAGGTCCAGCACTCCGCATGAAGTTATCAGCGAGTCGGCGTCATCCCTGGGATAAACCCTCTTTATGTCGGATATGACCTTCGATGTCGCCGTAGAAACCGTATACACGTCCTCCGCCGGCATTCTGGTCGCCCTCTTGTCCCTCTGGACGAGGATGACTCCGGAAGTGGCGGAGTTCTTGTCCGAGGACATGTCCGCCATCACTCCCCTGGAGTAGACGAAGCTGAGCGAACGGGTGACGGTGGGACGGAGATTCTCATGCGAGCCGAGGTCCAGTTCCTCGGCGCTTTTCAGCGCCTTGGACGAAACCTGCTCGTTGAACCTGTAATAAGGGACGACACTCGACCCGGCGGCATCCATCTCGCTCTGGATCTGCTCCTCGGTCTTCAGGATCGGGAAATCGAACTGGGACACAAGAGTCTCATAGGCCCACGGGGAACCCTTCTTGTAATCATAGTTGAACTTCCCTCCCCTCGGCATTATCGCCAGGAGGAAAATAAGGAGAGCGGCGAGAGCGATGTAGATCCTGCTCCCGGTGGGAAATGTCATCTTCTGCATTCAATGAAAGAATTTTTGTCCTATTTGAAAGGACTTCCCGCTTCCCTGGAAATGTACCAGTAAGTGAGACGGTCGGTAAGGTTGGGGAAAAGGTTGTGCGCAAGAACCGTAGCTTTCCCCAGAGTGGTGAGAGTCATCTTGTTCTTCCTGCGGTACAGGCCCTTGGCAAGATACTCCGCACATTTTTCGGCGCTCATCAGTTTCCCTTCGTCAAGAGGGGTCTCCCCCTGGGCGGAACCGTCGGCTACGAGGGCGGCGTTCCTGACGTTGGAGGAAGTGTATCCGGGAGCGAAAACCATCACGTGGAGCCCGTCCTTGAGATGCTCGATCCTCACCGTGTCCAGGAATCCCCTTATCGCATACTTCGAAGAGGAGTATCCTGTTCTGGCCGGAAGGGCCGAATATCCGGCGATGGAAATCACGCCCACGACGGAGCCCTTCGTCTGGAGAAGGTACGGAAGGGCGAACTTGGTGCAGTAAACAGTGCCCCAGAAATTGACGTCCATAAGGGATTTGATGACCGAGAGGTCCAGATCCTTGAACATCGCCCTCATGGAAAGGCCCGCGTTGTTGACGAGGATGTCGATGCGACCGAATTTGCGGACAGTCTCATCGATAAGATTGCGGCAATCCTCCTCCTTCGAAACGTCCGTCTTGACGCAGAGGACCTTTTCGGGGTCGGAGCTGACCGAAGGAGCAAGTTCCTGGAGTTTGCCGTAACTTCTTGCCGCCATCACCACACGGCTTCCGTAGGAGCCGAACAAGCGTGCTGAAGCCAACCCGATTCCCGAGCTGGCTCCTGTAATGATGACCACTTTGTCCTTGAAATATGTAGTGTCCATGACAAAAGTGAAAATTCCCCGCCCCTTCAACGGTCTGTCCGGAGGGAACGGGGAGATGAAATTTATTTCACGGTCATCGCGGCGATGTCGTCACCGTCGTATGCGCCGGCATCGAGTTTCGCCTTGATTTCCTTGAACGCCTTGAGTGTGTACTCTACATCCTCCATCGTATGGGCGGCTGTACAGACGATCCTGAAGATGATCATGCCCTTCGGGATGACGGGATAGATGACCATCGAGCAGAAGATCTTGTAGTTCTCCCTGAGGTCTTTTGCCATCTTGGTAGCCTGGGCGACACCTCCCTTGATGTGGACGGGGGTAACGCAAGCCTCAGCCTCACCGATGTCGAAGCCTTCAGCCTTGAAGCCGTCCTGGATGGCGTGGGTGATCTGCCAGCACTTGCGGCGGAGTTCGTCACCCTCGGGGGAATCGATGATCTCCATACGCTTGAGGTTTCCGATGACGAGTGCCATGGGAAGCGACTTGGCGTACATCTGTGAACGCATGTTTGCGCGCAGATAGTTGATGATCGAGTGGGGACCTGCGATGAAACCTCCGATGGAAGCCATTGACTTCGCGAACGCACCGATATAGAGGTCGATCTCGTCCATCACACCGAAGTGCTCTGAAGTTCCCCTTCCGTGCTCTCCGAGGAGTCCGAATCCGTGTGCATCGTCGATGAGGATCCTGAACTGGTATTTCTTCTTGAGGGCTGCGATCTCGTCGAGTTTTCCGAGAGCTCCGGTCATACCGTAGACACCCTCGGTGATGAGGAGGACACCGCCGCCGTTGGCGTCAGCCTCGGCGCATGCCCTGGCGAGAACCTTCTCGCAGTCCGCCATGTTGTTGTGGCGATATTTGTATTTGCTTCCGATATGGAGACGGATTCCGTCAAGGAGGCAGGCGTGGCACTCGGCGTCGTATACGATGACGTCATGCCTTGCTGTAAGAGCGTCGATGGCGGAAACGATTCCCTGGTATCCGAAGTTGAAGAGGAAAGCGTCCTCCTTCTTCTCGAAGTCGGCGAACACCTTCTCGAGTTTCTCGTGATAACGGGTGTGGCCGGACATCATCCTGGCACCCATAGGATAAGCGAGTCCCCAATCGGCAGCGCCCTGGGCGTCAGCCTTGCGGACCTCGGGATGGTTGGCGAGTCCGAGATAGTTGTTGAGGCTCCAGTTGAGCACCGGAATGCCGTTGAAAGTCATGTGAGGGCCGAGTTCTCCTTCGAGACGGGGATACATGTAGTATCCGAAGCCCTGCTCGAAATACTGTCCGATGGGACCGCCTGAATCGCGGGATATCCTATCAAAAATATCAAGCATAATATTGGATGATTAAAGATTTAAAATTCTGTACACGTATTTTGAAGCCCTATGCGTCGATGTTGGCATAGTGGGCGTTCTCTTCAATGAACTGGCGCCTCGGCGGAACATCATCGCCCATGAGCATGGAGAATGTCCTCTCGGCTTCGGCGGCGTTTTCTATCGTAATCTGGCGGAGGAGCCTCTTGTTCGGGTCCATGGTAGTGTCCCAGAGCTGCTGGTCGCTCATTTCACCGAGACCTTTGTACCTCTGGACGGTGACACCCTTGTCGGATCCCTTTCCGAGCCTTGCCGTGGCTTCAGCCCTCTGGGCATCGGTCCAGCAGTACTCTTCCTCCTTGCCCTTCTTCACGAGGTAGAGGGGAGGTGTGGCGAGGTATACATATCCGTTCTTGATGAGGTCGAACATGTAACGGAAGAAGAAGGTGAGGATGAGGGTCGCGATATGGCTACCGTCGACATCGGCATCGGTCATGATGATGACCTTGTGGTAACGCAGACGGCTGAGGTCCATCCTCTTCTCTCCGGACTCGTCCTCAACAGCCACGGAAACTCCGAGGGCTGTGTAGATGTTCCTGATCTCCTCAGAATCGAAGGCGCGGTCTCCGGCCGCTTTCTCCACGTTGAGGATCTTACCCCTCAAAGGAAGGATGGCCTGGATACGGCGGTCGCGGCCCTGCTTGGCGGTTCCACCTGCGGAGTCTCCCTCAACGAGGAAGAGTTCGCACTTTGAAGGATCCCTCTCGGAGCAGTCTGCGAGTTTTCCGGGCATTCCGGCTCCGGTCATGACGGTCTTGCGCTGGACCATTTCACGTGCCTTGCGGGCTGCGTTACGTGCGGTAGCCGCAAGGACGATCTTCTCGATTATGATCTTCGCGAACTTGGGATTCTCCTCAAGATAGAGGTCCATCGCTGCAGCGGTGGCCTGGGAAACGGCGGAAGTGGCCTCGGGGTTACCGAGTTTGGTCTTGGTCTGTCCCTCGAACTGGGGCTCGGCGACCTTCACGGAAATGACGGCGGTCAGTCCCTCACGGAAATCTTCCGGAGCGAGATCGACCTTCGCCTTGGCGAGAAGGTTGTTCTTCTCGGCGTAGTTCTTCAGGGAACGGGAGAGTCCCATCTTGAATCCCTGAAGGTGGGTTCCGCCTTCTATCGTGTTGATGTTGTTGACGTAAGAATAGATCTTCTCGCTGTATCCGGTATTGTACTGGAGGGCGATGTCGATGGGAATCACCTTGTCGGAAGTGACGCAGACAGGCTCGGGAATGAGTTCCTCGGCACCGGCGTCAAGGTATTTGATGAATTCGCTGAGACCGTTCTCCGAATAGAACACGTCGGCACGGTGAATCTGCTTTCCGGTAGCCTTCTTCTCACCGTTCTCGTCCTCTACGTACTCGTCAACGAGAGAGCGGAGGTCGGTAAGGGTGATGCGGATACCCTTGTTGAGGTATGCCAGTTCACGGAGTCTCGCCGCAAGGGTCTCGTACTTATAGACGATGGTCTGGGTGAAGATGGTGGCATCGGGATGGAAGGTGATGATGGAACCGGTGTCCTCGCACTCTCCTACGACCTCGACCGGGGTTGTGGGTTTTCCCTTGGAGTATTTCTGGACGTGGATCTTGCCCTCACGGTGGATTTCCGCGATGAGGAGATCGGAAAGGGCGTTCACGCAGGATACACCCACTCCGTGCAGACCTCCGGATACCTTGTAGCTGTTCTTGTTGAACTTACCTCCGGCGTGAAGGACGGTAAGAACGACCTCAAGAGCGGAGCGGTGCTCCTTGGGGTGCATTCCCGTAGGGATGCCTCGTCCGTTATCCTTAACCGTTATTGAATTGTCTTCGTTTATCGTCACCTCGATATCGGTGCAGAATCCGGCCATCGCCTCATCTATGGAGTTGTCCACCACCTCATATACAAGATGATGAAGTCCCCTCTCCCCTACGTCACCGATATACATTGAAGGTCTCTTGCGGACCGCCTCGAGTCCTTCGAGAACCTGGATACTACTCGCGGAATACTGCTGTTCCGCCGCTTTCATCTGCTCGTTGTCCATCTATAACTAAAAAAACTTTTTTCGTGTCAGCCATCTTCGCACCGGAGAAGCATTGTAAAGAGATATGGCTCAATACGTTCCCCAAGGTGCGGAAAGGTATCTTCACGGGCATGATGGCATGGTGCCCATAAAACATGCAAATGTACACAAAATAATCGGTTCTATCAAGGATGGAAGGACTCCTTTTTCCTACGGAAAACTCCCCTCAATCCTCCCCTGCGGGCGCTCTTTCCGCTCTTCGCCCACCCGACGGCAAAGGGCGGCTCCCGTCAAGGAACCGCCCTTTGTAAGAAGAAAGCGCCACTCTCTACAGATTGAGGATGATTCCTCCGATGAGGCTCAGTCCCGGATCCGAATACATCGGATGACGCTGGATATTCATGTTCAGAAGGTTGCCGGCTTCGGCCCAGAAGGAGATCTTCCTTGAGAACGCGAATTCGGCCTGAAGACCGAGATTGACGAATCCGGGGATCTTCAGATCGTATCCTCCCATGTCGTGTCCCCTTCTTGCGGAAGCGCCTTCCGCGAAAATTCCGCCGATGATCCTGTCGCGGTAATTGTATCTCACACGAAGGTCACCGCTGAACTTGGCGGGTTCGAAAGCGGTCCTTTCCTTCTTGTAGATGTCCGTGACGTTGACGTCGAGCCCTCCGTCGATGAGGACTGGTTTGCCGTCATAGGCGAAGCGCAGGTCTCCGAAGATGAGGTTGTACTTCTGGTATGTCACACCGGACTCATCCGACAGCATGGCGTCGAGAAGG
Organism: Bacteroidales bacterium; assembly: GCA_017469845.1. Lineage (GTDB taxonomy): Bacteria > Bacteroidota > Bacteroidia > Bacteroidales > UBA932 > Cryptobacteroides. Next base: position 38,782 of record JAFUFP010000036.1, read on the forward strand.
CCGTTGCGGACCCTTGAGTATCCTCCTGAGAGATGGTAACGGAACTTTGAGGAGAAATTGCCCTCGAGTCCGGCTTCAGCCCTGAGCGGAATGCGCGTATTGTCCAGAAGAGGCGAAACGTTCATTCCCATCCACGCGTTGAAGAAATGGAAGTTCCTCTTTATCGACGTGTAGGAATTCACCACATCCTTACCGGTTACCGCGGCGAAAAGGTTCAGTTTTCCTGGAACGGCCTGATAGTCGATCCTGACGTCGGGATAGAAAATCTGGCTATTGAACTTACCGATCTGGAATCCCATGTAAGGGTCTCCCGAATTGAACACATAAGCGAACCTCACTCCGAGTGAAGCGCGGAAGTATTCGCTGCTGTAGACGTATTTGGGGGTTATGGCGACCTGACCGACCTTGGCGTCGAACTGCCCGTTGTAGAGATTGTACTGGAAAGCGACGTCAGCGAGGATGGAGTTGTTGTAATTGAACCTGGGGCCGAAAGTCCCTTCGAAATTCACATCAAGAAGGCCGAGGCTGGCATTGTTCCATTCGTAGGAGTCCTTGCCGAACTTCACGTCCGCCTTCGCGGCATAAAGGAAGGTCCTGTCCTCGTCAGTATTGGAGGCCAGCTGGACGGTGCCGCCGAAAAGGTTCATACCCGTTTTCGTCAGGAAGGACTTGGTATGGATCCCTTCGTATCCGACATTGAAAGAGAGTCCTCCGCCGACCCAGTCGTATCCTCCCGCGACTCCGGCGCTGTTTGCCATGTCATATCCCGAATAGGTCTTGGGATCGGAGTCCGAACGTTTGAGTGAATACTGGTCGATGTAATGGTATTTGCCGAAGTATCCGCTGTGGTCCCCACCGATATTGATGTAGAACGGGCCCTTTATCTCGGGGCTGAACACCACCTTGCCGAAAGTCTTGAGCGCGAGTCCGGCTCCGGCCTTGACGAAAAGTTTCCTACCGGTATAGACTTCCCTCTGGGGCCTCATCTCCATAAGATAAGGGGCGAAGTCTGCGGCTCCCGCGTATTTGGTCTCGAACACCGAGTAGTCGAAATCCAGATCGAACCTCATCAGCGAGTCCGGCACGGCCATCTCCTGGAGAGGTTTGTGCACTTCCATGAGCTTGCCTTCGTACTCGTTCGTCACCTCGACCGTGGGGTTGAGGTTCTGGGCCGTGGCGATCCCTCCGGCCAGGAGGCCGGAAAGGATGAACATTGACTTTAGTATCTTCATGATAAATGTGTTCTAAGGATTTCTATTTGCCCATCTGTGTAAGCTTCTGGAGTCTCATGTTGACGTTGTCGAGCACATCGTCAGAGTCACCGGTGGACTTGTAACCGTCACGGACGCTCTCGAAAGTTGCCCTCGCCTGCTCGTAATCCTCCTGATCCACGTAGGAGTCTCCAAGAAGGATGAAGGACTTGGCCAGCCAGTAATTGTGTGAAGATCCCGAATCCGCGAAAGCGAAAACCTGATCCTCGACCGCCTGGTACTCGCCGCTGTCGTAGCTGTCCTGGATGAGAAGATATGTGGCCTCGGCACCCTCGGCTGTCTTGGGAGACTTGGCGAGCTTGCGGAAGAGGGAGAATGCGTTGGACCTGTCGGAGCTCGCAAGATAAGCCTTGGCCTTTATGTAGTCGGCCTCCCTCTTGAGGTCGGCGCCGCTCTTGGTGTCGATGATCACTTCGTCAGCCCAGTGGATTGCGTCGGTGTTGGCTTTCAGGTTCGAGGCCGCCCTCATCATTCCGGCTTTGGCGGTGAGCTTGTTCACGTCCATCCTGGCGATGGAAAGGAGCTTTTCGTATCCCTCGAACGCATCGCTCCATTTTTCGAGCGAATAGGAGAGGTTCGCGAAGTTCAGCGCGGAGATTTCAGCGAAGGAAGCGTCACCGGAGCCCATGACGATACGGTAGTAGTCGCAGGCCTGGTCCTTCTTGCCGAGGAGCCTAAGACTCTCGGCCATATAGAAGTCAGCCTTGGAAACGAACCTTCCCGAAGGATATTTGTCGATGTAGGCTTCGAGAGAGACAATGGCCTTCTGGTAATTCTCCGCCAGGAAAATCTGCTCGGCGGCGTTGAAGAGCATATCCTCGGGATTGCCCTCGATCTTGACCTTTTCAGGATCCAGGGTCTCGACATAGGCGAGATACTTCTCGGGTTCCTGACGGGTCTGGTAGATGGACTCTATCGCAAGGAGAGCGTCTTCCGCATAAGGTGAGGAAGGCATCTTCTCCACGACTTTCTTGTAGTAGGTCAGGGCCTCATCGTATTTGGCCCTGTTCCTTGAGACCATGCCCATTCCGATGAGAGCCCGTGAGATAAGGACGCTGTCCTTGCTGTCACGTGTGATCCTGGAATAGCACTCCATGGCCTTGTCCTCCTTCTTGGCGTCGACATACGCCCTTCCCAGTTCGAAGAGGGACTCGCCGTAGAAAGGAACCGTGTTCTTGGCCTTCTCGACGTTGGAGAGGACTTCGATCTTCTTGTTGAGATTGTTGGAAAGTCCGTAAGAGAGACCCGCCTGATAGTAAGGGTAAAGGTCGTCAAGTGCGGGATAATCGTTTATCACGGCATTGTACTGTTCTACCGCACCCTTGTAGTCCTTGCGTATGAAACGGCTGTCACCGCTGCGCACCATGGCGTCCTTGCGGTTCAACGCCTTGGAATCGGCGCTGTACTCGTCGAACCACTTCGCCGCCATATCGTAGTTGCCTTCCTTGAAATAGCAGTAAGCGATGTTGTACGGGATCAGCTTCCCTTCCGTCTTTCCTTCAAGGGCGGAGAGATTGTGTAGCTCGTTGAAAAGGGAACGGGCCTGTGAGAACTGGTCGTCACGGTAGTAGGATTCGGCGAGCCAGTAACGGGCGAGCTGGTTGAAGGGTGAATGCTTGTCGGAATAGTATGCCGCAGCCTTCAGGCAAGGGACCGCGCTGCGGTAGGATCCGCTCCTTACCAGCTGGTTGGCCCTCAGGTAATTGGCCTTCATATAGTTCCCGACCATATCCCGGTCCAGTTCGTCGATGTTGTCGTATGCGGCGACCGCGGCGGCGTAATCGTGGTTATAGAGGGCGGCGACGGCCTGATAAGAGTAGATCTGCTGGCCTTTCACCTTGTCGGAATACTTCGCGATGTATTCGTCGAAGACCGACGAGTCGGTATTGATGTCGAAGGCGAGCTTGGCCCAGTTGAAGAAAGCGTCCTCCTGCATGGCGGTGTCGTAGCGGGCCTGTGCGGCGTCCTTGAAAGCGGAAAGCGCCGCCACCTTGTTGTGGGTCTGGATGTAGCTGTAACCCATATGGTAGTTGGCCACCTGGCCGATCGAGTCGGCACGGGAAGTCATCTTGGAGTAGTTGTCGATAGCACCCTGGTAATCCTTGGTGGCGTAAAGAAGGGATCCGGCGTAGAAGTAGTCTCCCCTTTCCTTTCCGGGGACGTCACGGATCTCGTCATAGTACTTGCGGGCGGTGGTGGCGTCGCCCTTGACGAGGTAGGCTTCGGAAATGAGCCTCGCAAGGTGGGGCTTCCTCTCTTCGGGTACCCTACCGTACATGTCGGCTCCATGGGCCGTCACGTAGTCATAGTCCTTCATCATGAAGTGGCATTCCATGATGTAGTAGTTGGACATCTCTTCGAAACGGGGATCCTTGACTGATTTTCCGAACCAGTCGAGGGCCTCTGAGAACTTCTCCCTCTCGTACCAGATATAACCTGTGGCGTACTGCGAAGGAGCGGTGAAATCGCTGTGGGGCTTGGCCATGACTTTCTCGAATCCGTGGATCGCCGCATCGTAATCCCCCGTCCCGAAATCGCTGTACGCACTCTTGAAGAGGTACTCGACGGCATAGTCCGCGGGAAGGTCGTTCACCCTGAAAAGGGAGAATTCTTCCCCGGAACGGCGATACTCCTCGTCATCGAAAAGGTTCAGTCCGTAACGGTAATGGATAAGGGGCGCAAGTCCCGAATGGGGATACTTTTCAAGATAATCGGATATCATCGTTTCGTATCCTTCGCTGCGGAGGGTAGCGGCGCAGAGCACTGCGTATCCTTCCGTCTGCGCATCGGGGGCCATGGAAGAGAACATCGTCCTGGCTTCGGAGTACAGTCCCCTTTCGTACATGGAAAGCGCCTTCCTGAACTGGTCCCTGTCCGCACTCTGTGCGCCGAGGGACGGACTTCCCGATATAGATATAAGGGCCGCGGCCAGAAACGGTGCCGCCAACTTATGGAATCTCATATGCAAAAACTGTTTATTTTACAAAAATACGGAATTTTTGGTTTATATTTGTACATATTAGTCCTCAATTTTCAAGCCAAGAGGACGGTCCTATAGAAGAATTCGCAATGGAAGAGAACAATGCCGTAAAAGCGAGCGTCATCCGATTCAAGGACGCCGACATCATAAACGGTGAAAACACCGTCATCTACGGTCTGGACATGGAAGTGTTCCCCGGAGATTTCGTGTACATCGTCGGAAAGGTCGGTACGGGAAAGACGTCCATCATCCGCACCATGATCGCGGAAAACCCTCTGGGAAAAGGGGAAGCGACGGTATGCGGATATTCCCTCGGGAAGATCAAGGAAAAGGAAATCCCCTATCTGAGGCGTCGTCTTGGAGTCATTTTCCAGGACTTCCAGCTGCTGATGGACAGGACCGTCCAAAGCAATCTGGAGTTCGTCCTCAAGGCGACCGGTTGGAAGGATCCCAAGGCGATCTCCGACAGGATAACCGAAGTGCTTGACAGCGTGGGCATGGAAAACAAGGCCCACAAGATGCCCCACCAGCTCTCCGGTGGAGAGCAGCAGAGGGTCGCTATCGCGAGGTCTCTTCTCAACAAGCCCGAAGTCATCCTCGCCGACGAGCCCACCGGTAACCTCGACAACGAGACCGCTGACGGCATCATGAAACTCCTCCGCGGAATCAACGAGGAAGGCACCGCGATCATAATGGTGACCCACCACAGGGACATTTTCGAGAAATACCACGGAAGAGTGTTCGTCTGCAAGGACGAGCACTGCAACGAGCAGGTCGACGACGATGTGATCGACCTCGCTCTCACCATCTAGATATGACCAGAAAGGAAAGATTCTCCGGGATATTGGAGTATTTCAGGGAGAACGTGCCCCTGGCTCAGACCGAGCTCTCCTACGGAACCCCGTTCCAGCTCCTTGTGGCAGTAATCCTCTCGGCCCAATGCACCGACAAGAGGGTGAACATGACTACACCCGGAATATTCGCCGTCTATCCCGACGCGGAATCGATGTCCAAGGCCACATTCGAGGAACTCTATCCCTTGGTCAGCAGCATCTCCTACCCCAACAGCAAGACCCGCCACCTCATCGAAATGGCGAAAAAGCTCCTTGCGGATTTCGGAGGGGAGGTACCTTCCGACATCGATGAGCTTCAGACTCTTCCCGGAGTCGGCCTCAAGACAGCGAACGTCATAGCCTCAATCGTTTACCGAAAGCCGGTCATAGCCGTCGATACCCACGTCTTCAGGGTTTCACACAGACTCGGGCTTTCTTCCGGTAGGACTCCCGCAGCCGTCGGAAAGGACCTGGAGAAGAACATCCCGCTGGAGGACCGCGCAAAGTCCCACCACTGGCTGATCCTCCACGGCAGATACACCTGCACCGCCAGGAATCCCAAATGTTCTTCCTGCGGAATAAGCCGATGGTGCAAGGACTTGAGTGAAAGGGAAAAGAAGGAACTTAAAACAAAAGGATGACCCGCGGGCCATCGATTTATTTCTCTTTTTGCACCGATAAATCGAAATTCATTTATTTACCACCATAGGCATTTTCTGGAATAAGACAAAAGCATTCTTTGAATCGAGAGGATGGCGTATTTCTTGGTCATTGTTTGTCATCGCTATTTTCATCAACTTCTTCGTTGAAACGCTCCATCGGCCGATGGATTGGTTTCGCATGGCCCTTCTCATTACACTTCCCATCCTTGTCATAAGGAGAGTATTCGTGATTGTGCAGGCCATTAAATCAAAACAAAGGACCAGGAAGAATCGGATAAATAGGTCTAATCAAAGAAAAAGACAAATTGGTTGTCTTATTTGTAGCCTTTTCTTTGGTTCTTCCGTCTAACAAGTGAATCTGTCAGGAGACAGAGGTAATTTAAGACTGTCAGCTATGTTGTTATCATTTACCCTTGCACAATTCGATTACTTTTGTGACATCGTATCACCCGTTTTATTCTTCGTGGTTTTACCGATAGTGATTGTCTGGCTGGTTCTTCGCCATCGAAGGTATGAGTTGGACAAGCGTACGGATGTGATGTTGAAGGCCCTTGAGTGCGGAGTGCCGATGGATTCTGCGATATTCCAACAGGTTTTCCCGTCCAGCGGATCAACTCCAAAGTATTATAAAAAGAGAATACAGCGGTCTTTGATTGCCTCCATCATTTTCTTTGCGGTTGGATTACTCCCTTTCCTCTTTGGGCTTATCGTTGTATTGAGCGAGAATCCTGATGAGTTGAGCGAGGATGAAACCAAGGCTTTTGCGATAGTGATCCTGATTTTAATGCTCGGTGCCTTTTTACTGATCATCGGGACGGTTTTGCTTGTCATCTATTTTATCAACAAGAAGAACTATGAGAAAGAACTTGCCAAACTGGACGAAGGAAAGGATTTGAAATAGGTGACCCGGGAAGAGTTCATATCATTTGCTTCAGCCGGACAGGAATCTCTCCGCAGGTTCCTGCTCGCGCTTTGCAATGGTGACGCAGCCACGGCGGATGATATTGCACAGGAGGCGCTCGTTAACGCATATGTAGCATCTTCTACGTTCCGAGGCACTTCCAGTTTTGAGACATGGCTATTCCGTATCGCCTATAACTGCTTCATTGACAGGCTTCGCCGTCGTCAGATTCGGACCGAGTCCCTGGACTCCAGTTTGACTCAAACAGTACCCGCCACGGAAGAGGCGGACCGAGGGTTCCGTCACGAAGACCTGTACCGGGCGCTATACCGGTTGCCGGATAAAGAACGTGCGACCTTATTGTTGTTTTATATGGAAGACCGTCCGGTCAAGGAGATATCGGCCATCCTCGGCATCCCTACCGGCAGTGTCCGGGCCTATCTGACACGCGGTCGTCAACACATCAAAACCTATCTGGAGAAATGGAAAATGAGATAAAAGAGTTCTTCCACGCAAATGCGCCTCAGCCCGGAGACGAGACATCGTTCCTGGTGGAACTGAACGCAAGGCTTGAAGCGGTCGAACATATCCGCCAGTTCCACGACCGGGAGATTAAACGTACCCGCCAGACCATGTGGGCCGTTTTCGCCATCGGCTTGTCGATGATTCTGGCCGTGACGATGGTGATTCTCCTTTATCCTGACCTTGTGGTTTCTGTCAGGGAACTGTTCCGCACGCTATTCCAGCCCGCTGAGGATGCTTTAGAACATTCTTTCCAGTTAAGGAATCTGCTGTTTTGGTTTTTCGTCATTCTTTTAAGCACACTATCAGTCGTTATACCAATCGTTCTATCTCGTAACAAAACAATCTTAATCAAAGATTAAATAAAAATTCTATGGAACAACAAGTGGGATTATTTGTCGCGCTCGTCTTTGCCGTTTTCTTTGGGGTCATGTTGGTCTATTTTATCATTGATAAGAATCTTCTGATGTGCATAGCCATGGCGCTCCTGCTCATTTCATCCGGTGGCAGGAGTATTCAACTTTACAAGAAAATCAAAGATTAACAGGAAAATATACGTATGAAAGTCTTTATTCTTGTTTGGGCTATCGTGGGATCGGTTTTGCTTATCTGCGGAAATGTATGGGCCTATTTGGATCGCAAGAACGAGAAGCGCAGGAAGGCACCAGCCATTCTGATTATCATCGCTTCTTTCATGCTGGTCATCTACTTCTGGGTGTTGATGCAAACTTCACTCTTTCATTCCAGTCCTATTTCACGGTGACTTCGCCGACATTCACGTCCACGAAGTGCACCCATCCCCAAAGTGACGGGATATGGATATCGACTTTGCCGGTCGGAGACCATACCCAGTTTTCCTCGGGATTGCCTTTCCCCCTGAGATACTCAACCCTCGAGAAATTCATTCTCCAGGTAGGATATGCCCCGGGTTCATCGAAACCCCACATGAGGGCTTTGCGGGGAATGGCCACTTCAAGGCCCCATCCCTTGTCCTTGTCCGAAGAGCGGTTGACGGTTCCGTCGATCGATGTCGCTATCAGAAGTCCCGGGCAATCCCAATGCGAATAGAAATTCCCGCCCACCGAGTAGGGCTCGCTCATTATGAGGTCGAGGATCTCGCCTTTGGCGCTGAATTCGAACTCGAAGTAACCTTTGCCGTCCCCGTCGGGATCCAGGAAAATCTCGAAATCGTTCTCCTTCCAGATGATTTCATCCCTACCCTGGATGGTGGCGAAGATGTCGTCCTCCTCGAGATAGGCGCCTACGTACAGGTATTCATCATCCCAAAGCATCTTGAGGGTAGTGTTCTTCGTCGGAGCGGGATAATCCCCTCCCCGGATATCCTGAAGAGAGGAAAGAGGTTGGGCTTTGTCCCACTCTTTTTCACTGAGGCGTCCGTCCACCTTTATGGGAGATGGAGTCCGGAGGCAGGCGTATGAAGGCTGCTGCGATGGCTGCGCATAGGATGCGAGGTTTCCGAGAGCCAAAGCCCCGGAGAGGAGCAAACTCGGTAGTATTCTCATTTGAAGACTTGTTTTCAAAGACTTGGCGGTCCCGGGAACCCGGAACCGTCAAGTCAATTATCGTTCCCCTGCGGGATTATTTCACGAACTGGTCCTTCAGGCGGGAGATCTTCTCATCGGCGTCGGCACCTGCCGCTCCGAAGTAGAACTTGATCTTCGGCTCAGTTCCGGAAGGACGTACTGAAACCACGTCACCGGCCTCGTCGAAGAACTGGAGGACGTTCGACTTGGGAAGTCCAGTAGCCTCGGTGTCGAGATAGTCGACGACCTTGATGACGGGTGAACCGAGAAGGTCCTTGGGAGGGTTGGCCCTCATGTCGACCATGATCTTCTGGATTTCCTCGGCACCGGTCTTGCCCTTGCGCACCAGCGATACGAGACCTTCCTTGCGGTAACCGTACTCCGCGTAGATCTTCTGCATCAGCTGATACAGGGTGAGACCCTGCTCAGCGGCCCAAGCGGCGCACTCGGCCACCATGCAGCATGAGATGGGTGCATCCTTGTCACGCACGTACTCACCCACGTTGAAGCCGTAGCTTTCCTCACCGCCGCAGATGAATTCGCCCTTGCCCTCGAAACGGCGGACGACGTCTGCGATGTACTTGAATCCGGTAAGGACATTGTAGCACTTCACGCCGAAGCTTTCAGCGATCTTAGCGATGAGCTCGGTGGTGACGATGGTCTTGACGATGTATTTCGAAGAGTCGAGCTTTCCGAGTTCTTTCCAGCGGGTAAGGATGTAGTAGGTCAGCATCGAACCGGTCTGGTTTCCGTTGAAGAGGACCATGTGGCCGGAATCATCCCTCACTGCGATTCCCATCCTGTCGGCGTCGGGGTCGGTAGCCATCACGATGTCGGCACCTTCCTTGTCCGCGACGGCGATAGCCATCTTCAGGGCAGAAGGCTCCTCGGGGTTCGGGGAGATGACGGTCGGGAAGTTTCCGTCGGAGATGTCCTGCTCGGGAACGTGGTAGACGTTCTTGAATCCGAGTCTCGAGAGGGCCTCGGGAACGATACGCACACCGCTTCCGTGGATAGGGGTGTATACGATCTTGATGTCATTGTGTTTTTCCCTGACTTCGGGAGAGAGCATGAGCGAAAGGACGTCATTGAAGTACTTGTCGTCCATCTCCTTGCCCATGAGCTCTATTCCTCCGTTCTCCTCTCCGGGAACGAACTTCACCATGGAAGGATCGGTGATCTTGGCCACTTCGGCGACGATCTCCTTGTCGACGGGGGAAGTGATCTGTGCTCCGTCTGACCAGAACACTTTGTATCCGTTGTACTCCTTGGGGTTGTGCGATGCGGTAATCATGACGCCGGCGTTGGCCTTCTTCGAGCGTACCGAGTAGCTCAGAAGAGGAATAGGCCTGATATTCTCCCACAGGTAAACGTGGATGCCGTTTGCGGAAAGGACGTCAGCGGTGATCTTCGCGAACTCCTTGCTGCCGTTGCGGCTGTCGTAGGAAATACAGACGCTCAACGGACCGCCCACATGCTGCTTCATGTAGTTGGCGAGTCCCTGGGTAGCCATACCGACGGTGTACTTGTTCATTCGGTTGGTTCCCACGCCCATGATGCCGCGGAGTCCACCCGTTCCGAATTCGAGATTGCGGTAGAAAGCGTCCTCGAACATAGCGGGATCGGAATTGCGCAGTTCAATGATCTTGCATTTGGTTTCGGGATCAAAATCCCCTTCGAGCCAGGTCTTAGCGACCTCATTGTAGTCTAGTGCCATATTTTGTGTATGAGTTTGTTTGCAGTCAAAGCGGAAGGCGGAACGGGGCCGCTCATCCGATTATGCAAATATAACCAAAGCGAATGAGAAAAGGAACAATGGATGAAGATATTATTTGTCCGGGCGGAGCGCATCGACGATTCTCCGGGGCGGGAAGCAAGGCTATTCGGGAACTTTTTGATATCTTAGCGACCGGAAAAGATGACCGGAGGATGTCCGTATACGAAAAAATAGAAGCATTCATCAGGGAACACGGGAACGACGATCCCGTCAAACTTCTGCTTTCAAAAGGAAAGTGGAAAGACATCGACGTCGATACGGCCGTGAGCACCATCGAAGGCCGCAGGAGGATGGAAAGGAAGATTCCCTCATGGAACGGCTTTCCGCTCATCTATCCGGACAGGCTCTGCACCGAGCAGTGCAGTTCTGAGCCGACCGCCCTTCTGAAGGCATCTCTCGCGCGGAGGATAGCTGGAAAGGATTTCCGCTTGGCGGACCTTACAGGAGGCATCGGAGCCGACAGCTGGGCATTTTCCCTAAGCGGCGGAAAGATTCTGCACAATGAAGCCAAACCGGCCCTGTCGGAAGCCGTAAGGCACAATTTCGGTGTACTGGGGTTGAACAACGTGTCTTTCTCCTCCTTCATGGTCGTTCCCGACTCTGTCCCCGAGGATGACAGATCCCGCCACAACGGTTCCATCCTCAACGGATTCAGGCCCGACATAATCTTCCTGGACCCCGCCCGAAGATCCGAAACCGGCAAGAAGGTTTTCCTTCTGGAGGACTGCTCCCCGGACGTGATTCCCCTCATGCCGTCCCTTCTTCGGGAAAGTCCCGAAGTTCTGATGAAACTCTCCCCCATGGCCGATATCCCTATGGTCATCGGAAGAATCGGGGAAGAAGTGAGCGAAATCCACGTCGTCGGACTCGACGGTGAATGCAAGGAACTGCTCCTCCGTATAAGCCGGGGCTTCAAGGGGGAATGCACCCTGCACGTTCATGACGGAGGAGAGGAGATGATTCTCCCTTACCGTAGCGAAAAAGAATCGAAGGCCGCATTCTTCTCCGGAGAGGATCAATTCCTCCACGACTCTTCCGGAGGAAAACTGTTCATACCGGGGAAAACCCTTTCCAAAGCGGGGCTTTTCAACTGGATATCCGAAAAGTGGGACATGAAAAAAGCCGCCCCCTCGGCCCATATATACTTCATACCCGAAGGGAAGGAGATTCCGAAGGAGGCTTCCTCCATGGGAAGGATCTTTGACATCGCCGAAGCCGTTCCCTTCAGTTCTTCGGTCCTTAAATCCCTTGGCAAAAAGTACCCCAAAGCCGACGTCCTCTCAAAGGACATGCCCCTTACAAGCGAAGCTCTCGCAAGAAAACTCGGGGTGAAGTCCGGAGACGGGGTCATGATGGTCGCCTGCCCCGTGTGCTTTTCCGACGCCTCCCCGAAAGGAAGCGGAAGGTGGATTTTCATCTGCAGGGGCGGAAAAGCGAAAAGGGAACCGGCCCTCTGACCGATTCCCCGTTCTTCAAAGGAAAGTTCTTCCCCTATTCCCCTTTCAGGTATTTGAGCCAGAACTCCCTGTTGGCTTTCTGGAAGTGGACTCCCTGGTAGCCCCTGTATCCGTGCATTCCGTCGGGATAGACCATGAATTCGAACTTCTTACCTTCCTTCTGGAGTTCGTCCACCATCTGGAGGGTGTTCTGGTAGTGGACATTGTCATCGCCCGTTCCGTGGGTTATCTTGAGCATCACGGGCTCGACCTTGCCGTTCTCCGGCTCAGGGTCGTCGTAGTTCACGGGATAGTTCTTCACATGGTTGATGACCTTTGTTTTGGCATAGCCCTCGGGGTTGGCCTGGGGAGTGTCCATGAACCTTTCGGTGTAGTGGGTGTCGTAAAGCGCCCAGTCATAGACTCCGCCGCCGGCGATGCCGTAATGGAAGGCGTCGGGATGATCCATCACAAGGAGCGAAGTCATCGTTCCGCCGAAGGAGAATCCTTCCACTCCGATCTTGTCCCCGTTGACGTAAGGAAGGCTCTTGAGGTACTCCGCCCACTCGACGAAGTCCTTGACCTCAACCTCATCAAGCTGACGGTAGATCTGGTCAAGTCCCTCCCTTCCGTTGTGTCCTGAAGCGCGGCAGTCGGCAGTTATTTCGATGATTCCGTTGTCGCTCCACCACTGGTTGGACTCGGAAGGACGCATCCAGCGGTCCGAAACCTGAGGGGTGTCGGGACCTCCGTAGATGTCCATATGGACCGGATACTTCTTCGTCGGGTCGAAATTCTTCGGATAGATGATGTAAGCGGGAAGGACCAGTCCGTCGGAAGTGGTCATGGTGATATTCTGTGCGATTGCGTAGCGGGAAAGGTCCAGGTCGGGTCCGGCCGAGTCCGCTATAAGACGTGACCACTTGCCGTCCTTGGGAAGGGTGTAGTCGACCTTGGAGGCGTTTTTCGTTTCGACGAGCCAGGTCCTGTCCGGAGTCGTGAAATTCGACAGCGAGCACACGAAATACTTCCCGTCATCGGAGAAACGTACCGAAGAAACGGTATAGCGGCTGTCGGTGAGAGCTGTGATGTTGCCCTTCGCGTCAACCTTGTATAGGGCCTTCCTGACCGTGGACTCCCTGTTGGCGATGAAATACACGTCTCCGGTTTTCTCGTCGACCCTCTGAAGGGTGACCCTCCAGTTGGGGCCGGAAGTGAGGCGCCTGAACTCGTTTCCGTCATAGGACAGGAAATAAATCTGCTGCCATCCGGTCTCGAACTCCCTTACCATGTAAAGGCCCTTGGAAGTGAAGACCATTCCGCCGATCCAGTCCAGCCAAGTCTTGTACTGCTCGTGGTAGATGTGCTTCTTCGCTCCGGTGAAAGGCGACACGCTGTAGAGGTCCAGAGTGTTCTGAAGGCGTGGTTCACGGCTTATGAAGAACTCCTTGCTGTCAGCTCCCCAGAACGGTATTCCGAAATACTGGTCCTCCTTTGAGTCGAAGTCCGCCCAGACGATTTCGGGTTTGCCCACTCCGTCATAAGCGGAGACGTCCACCATTCCGATCATGACCTCGGGATTGGGTTCGCCGCACTTGGGATAGCGGGTGAGCCTCAGGCTTCCGTCCTGTCCCTTGGGAGAATAAATCGGGAACATGGGGACGCCGGTATTGTCATAGCGGTAGAATCCGATGAACCTGGAATCCGGGCTCCACCAGAAGGAACGGTAATTGGATGCCCTTCCCAGAATCTCCTCGTAGTACACCCATGAAGCGTAGCCGTTCAGGATGAGGTCGCTTCCGTCATAAGTGAGGCGACGCTCCTTACCGCTTTCGATGTCTACGACCCAGAGGTCATTGTCCCTTGTGAAAGCGAGCATCGTCGAATCCGGCGAGAAAGTGAGATTGACCGCACCTTCCGGCCTTATGGGGAAGGTGGTGTATTTGGCGGGATAGGATATTCCCGTCCGCTTCGTACCCTTCGCCGCATTCACCACGAAATCCTTCTCACCCTTGAAGGATCCGTCATAAGTGAAGGCGACTTCATCTTTACCGACCCATTTCCAAAGCCGGGGAACGTCGTTGAATTCCTGGGCGGAAAGCCCGGGAAGATAGAGCGCGCAAAGCGCCAAAGCAAGAAGCAATCTCTTCATATTCAGTTTGTTTTACATTTCTTCTCTCCCATAACGGTCTTCCCTTCTTTTGAGGAAGGTCTTCCTTTCGCCTCGGCTCCGCTCTTTCCCCCAAAAGTCCTCGGACGGAAAAGGAATGCTGCGGGCAGTGCCACTACGGGCGTCAAAAGCAGATCCAGAAGGACCACCTTCACCGTGGACGAGGGCGGAAGCGAGCGCTTGATGGCTACAACGACCGGAGCTGCCATGAGGGCGATCACGACCGCAAAACCCAGTGCGACCAGGACATAGGCCACCACGCCGGCGAAGAAGTCCTCCATAGGCTCTAATCAGCGAAAAGTTCGTCCGCGAAATTCACGAAGTATACCTTTTTGACCGCTCTCGTTATGGCCGTATAGAGCCACTTGAGGTCATCGAGCGAAAGGGCGTCCTGCCACAGGGCGTTGTCGATGAAAACGCAGTCCCACTGGCCTCCCTGCGACTTGTGGCAGGTTATGGCCGAGGCGTATTTTATCTGCAGGGCGTTGAAGAAGGGGTCCTCCTTCATCGCCTTGTATATCTTCCCCTTGGCACCGAGGTGGGAGTAATCCTCCCATGATCCCCTGAAAAGGGCGTTCTGCTGGTCCCTGTCAAGTGCGGGAGACTCGCTTTCGAGAGTATCGAGGCAGATCTTGGCCTTTATCTCGATGTCCCCGTAATCCGGGAACGACAGCCTCGCGTCGGCGAAATGCAGCCCGTATCGCTCCGAATATCCGGAGACCCTCAGCAGTTTCGCGATGTCGCCGTTCGCTATGAAATCCATCTCCTTCACGTCGTCCAGGAAATGGTAGCAGTTCTTCACTATCATCAGCTTCTCACCCCTTACCAGCGACTCCTCATGGAAAAGGACCTGCGAACGCACGCCGGCGTTGTAGCGGTTCGCCCTCCTGTTGGATCGGCAAAGGATCACGGTCTGGTCCTCCCCGTAGGTGTCGAACGCCGACGAAATGGCGTCGATGAGTTCTCCGCCGCCTATCCTTTCGACATCGTCAAGCCCGTTGGTCACAAGTCCGAGGGAGGACTTGGGGATGTCAGAATAAGAGTCCGAGCAGATCAGATCCCTCACCCTTGTAGCGTTGAGGAGGATGCCGCTGTCCACCTGCTGACGGACAACCGTCGTAAGCGTTATGAAATCCACTCCTCCGGCGAAACTCATGTACTCTTTCGAGAGGGCCGGGCTGCGGTCAAATCCCACCGGGGGAAGCTGGGCCGAGTCCCCGATCATCACAAGGCGGCAGTCGCTCCCGCTGCGGACATATCTTATAAGGTCCTCAAGGAGGTTTCCGGCGCCGAAGACGGAGTCGCCCTGCTCTATGCCGATGAGCGACACCTCATCCACGAAATACACCGTATCCTTGGCCTTGTTGGGCACGAGGGAGAATTTCGCGGTGCCGTCCTCCCCTACCGTTCCGGCCCTGTAGATGTGACGGTGGATCGTCGAGGCCATCCTTCCCGTATAGGAGGACAGCACCTTGGCGGACCTTCCTGTCGGAGCCAACAGAACGCAGTTCACCCTCATGGAGGAAAGGGCGGTTATCACGGCCGCCACGGCGGTAGTCTTTCCAGTACCCGCATAGCCGTTCACGACGAGGATATCCCCGTCGTCACTCGTTGAGAAAGATGCCATGCGTCGCAGGAAGCGGTCCTGGCAGGCGGTAGGTTCATACCCCATGCAGGAGAGGAACTTCCGGTAAAGGAATTCTTTGGAATCCATCGGATTATTTCGTTTTCGGATGAAGTATCATCAGGATGACGGCCATGACCGGATAAATCTCGAGTCGCCCAAGGAGCATGTTGAACGTGTATATTATCTTGGCGGCCGTCGGTTCGAGATTGTAGTTGCCCATCGATCCTATATCCCCCATCGCGGGTCCGACATTGCAGATCGTCGCTATTGTCCCGCTCAGGGCGTTGTGGTCATTTTCGCAGAAAAGAAGAAGAATGATGTACGAGAGCATGGCCATGACGAAGAACACCGCGATGTAGAAGATGTGCGGGAACACGTCTTCGTCCTTGAGCATGGTCTTTCCGAGCCTGATTCCCTGGACACTCGACGGGGAAACGGCTATCCTGACGTGGCGGCGGATCGACTTGGAGAGCAGGAGCACCCTGTCGGTCTTGAGTCCACCCGTCGTCGACCCGGCCATACCGCACTGGATTCCTGCGACCATCAGGATGATGCAGGGGAAAATGGGCCACGTGGCGTTGTCGGCTATGGCGAAACCGGTGGTCGAAGCGTAGCAGATCACCTGGAAAACGGCATCCATGAAAGCGGACTGCCATGTGGGGTTGATGCCATGGAACTTGAGGGACATCGCCACCATTATCGAGAAAACGGCGAGGGTCCCCAGATATCGCTTCAGGACCGGATTGTTGAGCGGACGGAGCGACCTTGTCGCGAACACCATGTAGATGAGCCCGAAATGAGTCGAACTCAGCAGCATGAAGATCATCGTTATGATGTTGATCGCATTCGAATCGAATGCCCCGATGGAAGCTGTCTTGGTCGAGAATCCTCCTGTTGCGCAGACGCTGAACCCGTGGCATATGGCGTCGAATGTCGTCATTCCGGCAAGCCGGTAAAGGACGAAGGACGCGAGGTTCATCACCAGGTACACCACCGTGAAGATGTACACTATCCTGTTCGACTGCTTGCGGTACCCTTCCTTGGAAAGGGAGGACAGCTCCATGTTCGAAAGGCGCAGCTTGACCGGCGAAGAAGACGGGATGATGAGAAGGAGGAATACGACTACTCCCAAACCTCCGATGAAATGCGTGGCGCTCCTCCAGAAAAGGAGGCTCTTCGGAAGGGCCTCAACCTCTTCGAGGATCGTCGCTCCCGTAGTCGTGAATCCCGAAACGCTCTCGAACCAGGCGTTCACGACGGTGAAGGGCCCTCCCCAGAGGACATACGGAAGCATTCCGAATATGAACGAAAGCACCCACGAAAGGACGATGATCGTATATCCTTCCTTAAGGGTCATACCGGAAGTGCGGCGCACGAAGATGAACGGGAAGACACCGACGGAGAAAGTTATGGTGAAACTGATCAGAAGGGCCGAAAGGGCGCTGTCGTTTCCGTTGGCGACAGAAACCAGGATGGACAAAAGCATGAACAGCGCGCTCACCAAAAGCGCGTATCCCACATTCCTGGTTATGATCTTCAGATTCATCCGGTCCCTTTTGTTGGATTGCTATTTTTCCGCGGAAGGATTCTTGCGGCCCAAGGCCTCACGGAGACCCTTGAGGCGGCGTTTGAGCTGACGGTTCTCCTCGATGATTTCGGAAATGCCGAAGTTCAGTTCCCTGATTTCGTCATCCCCGTCAAAATCCACCGTATACTGTCCTCCGAGCGTACGGTAATTGTCCAGTCCCCGTGACATCCTCCCAAGAGGATTGACGTAGTAGGTGGTGATGAAGAACAGCAGCAGAAGGACAAGGAGAAGACCGACTCCGATCGCCACGGCACCCGGAATGACGCTCCGGTAGAATCCGCGGTCGAATGTCGCCGAATTCTTCTTCAGTTCGCTGTATATCGCGGTATTGAGGACGTCGATATCCTTGCGGAGGTCGTTGTACACCGGCTGCAGACGGTCGAAGTACCATGTCCTCGAGTCAATGAAATTGCTGGCGATGACCTGCGGAAGTTCCAGCGAAGTGAGCATGTACGCAGAATACGAATACATCACGGAATCCGCCAGATTGGCCATGTTCACGGAACTGAGGATGGAGCGGAGGGAATCGCAGTGCGAGACGAACTCCTGCTGGTTGAAGTCCGGAAGCCTGTTGGTGGTCTCGTCACCCACAACCGCGAGGATCTCGAGGTTGTAGTTGTCGGTGGCTCCGGTAAGACGCTGCGCGACATTGATCGAATTGATGTTGTCGGCGATGAGTTCCGACACGTAGGTGCTCATCCTCGAATAGGCCATTATCGATATGATACTGGACGTAAGGAGGATGACACCGATGAGAAGAAGACTCAGAGTGATCTTCATCTTCATCGTCAGCTTGAAACTCTGTATCCTGTTCCTGAGTTTTCTGAACATGCCTTTGACTGCGGAAATTGTCCGCTGAAATGCAAATATATAAAAGAATCCTCAATTATCCATTCGTGCCGTAAAACAGCGGTGTCCCGAAGGGAGACCTCCGGGACACCGTGATACTGAAATCGGAACCGCTACTCGGGCTTGTAGGAGTCCTTCAGGGAAGTTGTCTTGTTGAAGACCGGCTTCTCCGGGGTGGAATCCTTGTCGCAGACGTAGTATCCGATCCTTTCGAACTGCACCGGTATGCCGGAGCCGTCCTCCAGAAGAGCGGGCTCAGCGAACCCTTCCGTCACGATGAGCGAATCGGGATTGAGGAAGTCCTTGTAGTCCTTGTCCTCGGGAACCTGGCTCATGTCGGCGAGGGTGAAAAGACGGTCGTAGAGCCTGAGTTCAATGCTCTTGGCATGCTCGACGGACACCCAATGGATGGTACCCTTGACACTTCTCCACGCTCCCTCTCCTCCGGGACGTGTGGAAGGATCGTAGGAGCACTTGAGCTCGATGACATTCCCTTCCTCGTCCTTTATCACCTCGTCACACTTTATGATATAGGTGTATTTGAGACGGACTTCTCCGCCGGGTTTGAGACGGAAGAACTTCTTGGGGGCGTCCTCCATGAAATCGGCCTTCTCGATGTAGAGTTCTCCGGTGAAAGGCACTTTCCTCGAAGCGCCCTCAGGATCAGCGGGATTGAGGGGGCAGTCGAACCACTCGACTTTACCCTTCTCCCAGTTGGTGATGGTGACCTTCAGGGGATCCTGGACCACCATATAACGGTTTGACCTGGCGTTGAGGTCCTGCCTTACGCACCATTCGAGAAGCTGGATGTCCATAAGCTGGTCCCTCTTCGACACGCCGATCTTGTCGCAGAACATCCTGAGTGCCTCGGGAGTGTATCCGCGCCTTCTCACTCCGCAGAGCGTAGGCATCCTGGGATCGTCCCATCCGCTGACAAGGCCTTTCTGGACGAGTTCCAGAAGTTTGCGCTTGCTCATAAGGGTGTAGGTGAGGTTCAGACGCGCGAACTCGTACTGGTGGCTGGGATAGATTCCGAGAACCTTGATGAACCAGTCGTAAAGGGGACGGTGGACGTCGAACTCCAGGGTGCAGATCGAATGGGTGATGTGCTCTATGGAGTCGCACTGTCCGTGGGTGAAGTCATACATCGGATAGATGCACCACTTGTCACCGGTACGATGGTGCGAAGCGTGTTTGATCCTGTAGAGGAGCGGATCCCTGAACATCATGTTGGGATGCGCCATGTCTATCTTGGCACGGAGGACCTTTTCGCCGTCGGCGTATTTGCCCGCCTTCATTTCGCGGAAGAGGGTGAGGTTCTCCTCGACGCTGCGGTCCCTCCAAGGTGAAGGGGTTCCGGGACGGTCGACCGTTCCCCTGCCCTGGCGGATTTCCTCCTGGGTCTGGTCATCGACGTAGGCGAGGCCTTCCTTAATGAGCTGCTCGGCCCACTCGTACAGCTGGTCGAAATAGTCCGAAGCGTAGAGTTCCTTGTCCCACTGGAATCCCAGCCACTTGATATCTTCCTTGATCGAGTCGACGTACTCGACGTCTTCCTTGACGGGATTGGTATCGTCGTAGCGGAGGTTAGTCTTTCCGCCGTATTTCTGCGCAAGACCGAAATTCAGGCAGATGCTCTTGGCGTGCCCGAGGTGGAGATATCCGTTGGGTTCCGGAGGGAACCTCGTCATGATGGAATCGACCTTGCCTTCAGCGAGGTCCTTCTCGATGATCTCCTCGAGGAAATTCAGTTTGCGGGGCTCCTCCTGAGCGGGAGCGGCGTTCTTCAAAGAATCTTCCATAAAACCTTATTGTCTTTCAATCCTGCAAAAATACGCAAAAATGTTGTACTTTTGCAGCGGAAGCGGGATTTTATCAAAGCCGAGGGGCAAAATCAGAAATCCTGTTTCCGGGGAAACAACAATCAACATTAATTCATTCACTATGGTCAAATCAATGACCGGCTACGGCAAAGCCGAAGCCGTCCTCGAAACGGGCAAAATCACTTTCGAGATCCGCACTCTCAATTCCAAGAACGCTGACATCAACCTCAAGACTCCCCTTCTCCCCAAGGACAAGGAGATAGCGGTGAGGCAGAAGATAGCCACCTCCCTCCAGAGGGGCACCATCGACTTCTTCGCCACATGGGAGCCCAACGCCGCCGAAAGCGGAAAGAAGGTCAACGCCGAACTCCTCAAGGGATACTACGATGAAATCCGCTCCATCAGGGACACTCTCCCCGGGTTCTTCACCCCCGCCGACAGGGAGAACAACGATCTCGTGTGCGCCATCCTCCGCATCCCAGAAGTCATCGACACCAAGAAAGCCGACATCATAACCGACGAGAACTGGCCCGTCGTCGAAAAGGCGATTGACGAAGCTCTCGATGCAGTCAACGCTTTCAGGGAGAAAGAAGGTAAGGTCCTATACGCTGACGTGACGTCAAGGGTCAGGAACATTCTCGCCCTGTATGACCAGGTTGAGAAGATGGAAGGCGAAAGGATCGAGACGGTGAAGGCAAGGCTCACAAAGAACCTCGAAGAGCTCCAGCAGAAGGTCGATCCCTCGAGATTCGAGCAGGAGATGATCTTCTACCTCGAGAAACTCGACATCAACGAGGAGAAAGTGCGTCTCCGCCAGCACTGCGCCTACTTCATGGACACCATCGACTCGGAACCCTTCCCCGGCAAGAAACTCGGATTCATCATCCAGGAGATGGGCCGCGAAATCAACACCACCGGTTCGAAGGCCAACCACGCCGGAATCCAGCAGGCCGTCGTCAAGATGAAGGACGAGCTGGAAAAGATGAGGGAGCAGTCCTTGAACATACTCTAGGCAGAAAACATGTGGATCCTCTTCGCTCTGGTCTCAGCCGCACTGCTGGGACTTTATGACGTATTCAAAAAACAGTCGCTCAAGGAAAACGCCGTAATCCCGGTACTCCTCATCAACTGCATCATATGCAGTCTGATTTTCCTCCCGATGATAATCCTCTCCCACTCGGGAAGCATACCTCAAGGGAGCCAGTATCATGTGCCGGAAGGCGATCTCTATGCCCATATCCTCGTCGTTCTCAAGGCTTTCATAGTCCTGAGTTCATGGATATGCGGATATTTCGCGATAAAGCATCTTCCCCTCACGATCGTGGGTCCCGTAAACGCCACAAGGCCGGTCATGACGATGATCGGAGGACTGCTCATTTTCGGGGAGGCGCTGAACCCCTGGCAGTGGGCCGGTGTCGTGACGGCGATAGTGGCATTCTTCCTTCTGAGCCGCACCGGAAAAAAGGAAGGGATTACGTTCTCGACCGACCACTGGATATGGCTACTCATAGCGGCGGCTGTACTCGGAGCCATCTCCGGCCTTTACGACAAGTACCTCATCGCCCAGGCGGGGCTGAACCGCTTCTTCGTCCAGGGATGGTACAATCTCTATCAGAGCATCATCATGGGCGTGATACTCATCGCGCTGTGGTATCCCACAAGGAAAAAGACCACCCCCTTCGTATGGAAATGGACGATTCCGCTCATATCGATCTTCCTTTCGGCCGCGGACCTCGCGTACCTTTATGCGCTGACATTCCCTGGGGCCATGATTTCGGTGGTGTCGATGGTACGCCGCTCAAGCGTCATAGTCTCATTCACTTTCGGAGCCCTTCTCTTCCACGAGAAGAATCTCCGCGGAAAAGCCGTCGACCTTGCGCTCGTCATTCTGAGCCTTGTCTTCCTGCTTATCGGAACACTTTAAACATGCCGCGGGAAGGGAATGGTCCTTTCCCGCTTTTTGTTATATTTGCGGAGCCCCGCACTCGGGGAGGTGGATACGATGGAAACTCAGACACTATATCAGTTGGATCTCGACATGTTCCTTTCGGCGGGAGCGGGCGTAGTTGCCCTCCTGCTGGGAATCTTCCTTACCGGAAGGCTGAAGTTCCTCTCCCGCCTGTGCATCCCCACACCCGTCACCGGCGGTATCCTCCTGTCGCTTCTGACGCTCGGGCTCTACGCCATAGCCAAGGTGGAGGTTTCGTTCGACCCCACGCTCAAGGACCTCTGCATGATGATCTTCTTCACTTCGGTGGGTTACCAGTCGAACCTCAAGGAAGTCAAACGCGGAGGCAAGCCGCTCGCGGTACTGGTTCTCCTGGTTTCGGTCCTCATAGTGATGCAGAATCTCCTTTCAACGGGTATCTCCGCTTCGATGGGCCTCGGTCCCCTTACCGGAATGGCGATGGGTTCGATACCGATGTGCGGAGGACACGGTACGGCAGGAGGATTCTCGTCCCTTCTTGAGAGCATGGGAGTTGAGAGCGCGGCGTCCCTGTCGATGGCGGCGGCCACTTTCGGCCTTGTGGCCGGTTCCCTTCTCGGCGGACCGCTCGCCGAGCGCCTCATCCGCACAAGAGGTCTCGCGCAGGAGAATCCCTCCCCCGCCGACATCGCGTCTTCGATGGATTCCACGGAGGCCTCACCGCATGCGAGGGAGAAAATGGAATCCTCCGAGCAGAAGGAATTCCGCCGCCTTTCCGCAGCGATTTTCCAACTTCTTCTGGCGATGGCCGCGGGATCGCTCCTGTCGAAGGCGCTCGCCCTCACGGGAGTCACTTTCCCGACGTATTTCGGGTCCCTCATAGCGGCGGCGATAATAAGGAACATCTGCGAAGGCGTCCCCGGAGCCCCGTCCCCCGACATGGACAAGATAACTCTCGTCGGGAACGTCTGCCTGTCGCTTTTCCTCGGTATGGCGATGTCGTCCCTGAAGCTGTGGGAACTCGCAGCCCTGGCCCTGCCGCTTACCGTCATCCTGCTTTCACAGGTCGTCCTCATCGCGTTGTTCGGATACTTCGTGGCGTTCCCTCTTTTGGGGAAGGATTATGACGCGGCCCTTCTGGTGAGCGGACTCGCGGGATTCGGACTCGGAGCCACACCCAACGCCATGGCCAACATGTCCGCCGTCTGCAACAAATACCGCTATGCGGTCAAGCCCTTCATAATCGTGCCGCTCGTCGGAGCGATGTTCGTCGACATAATAAACACTACAGTCATCACAATCTTCCTCAACATATTGTGAAAAGAGCCCTCCGCCGCAGTGGCGGAAGGCCCGATTCATTTCCGGGGGAAAGGCTTTCCTCTATTCCGGCTTGTAGTGGATGCTGCCCACGTACAGTCCCCAACATCCGTCCTGGACTATGGGAATATCCTTACCGTCAAGGTTCTTTTCGTACTTCATCTCCTCGAGGAAGGTGTGGGAGTGCCCTCCGACAACAAGATCTATGTTGCGCGTGTTCCTCACCATCACGGGATCAGTGAAGGATTCCCCGTCGTATCCGATATGCGTCAGGGCTATCACCAGGTCGCACTTCTCGGTGTTCTTCAGGTAATCGGCCCACTTGTTCGCCACCTCGACGTCGTCGAGCTTCTCGATACGGTCAGAAATCGAACGGTCAACCACCCTCGTTATGTCGGTCAGAAGGCTGAAGACGCCGATCTTGAGTCCGGCCTTGTTGAGGATAGCGTAAGGCTTGACGTATTTCCCGAGATCGAACTGCGCGAATTCGTAATTCGAGCATACGACCGGACAATTGAGCATGCTGGCCCTTCTGGCCAGTTCTTCAAGGCCGTTGTCGAATTCATGGTTGCCGAGGGCGACCACATCGTACTTCATCGCATTGATGGTGGCTATCTCCAGATCCCCGTCCAGCTGCGTGAAATACGACGTTCCCTGGCTGAAGTCACCGGCATGGAGCAGAAGGACGTTGCCCTCCCCGTCAGCTTTTCTGACGCTGTCGATGTAGGCAGCCCTTTCAATAACTCCGCCAAGTCCCTTTTCCGCACCGCTTCTCACCGGCTCGAAATGGCTGTGGGTGTCATTGAGATGAAGTATCGTCAGGCGGTGGGAGGGTTTGCATGAAACCGCTGAAGCGGCTATGGCCAGAGCGGCCAGCGCTGTAAACAAAGTCGCGTTCTTCATATCAATTCCTCCTTATTTCCTGAATGAGTCATCATCCTTGGTGTTGATGATGGTGATCCTGTCATCGGTATGGTACTCTATGGGAAGGCCCTGAGCAGTCAGGCTTTCGACATAAGGAAGCATCACATCGAGGATGTACTCGTCGAATATCTCCAGACGGCTGGCGTTTCGGGCCATGAAGATGTCGTCGCCTCCGTTGAGGAGGAACGATATCGTCGCGACACCGTATACCCTCTCGTCATCGAGCGGGGCTCCGTCGATTTCGGCGCTCTCGAGTTTACCGTCCTTAACGACGAACTTGCCTCCACCGACGACCTGCCATGAAGATGCGGCAAGCCTTTCGAGGATAAGGCGGATATCGCTTCCCTTGAGTTCAAGGTAGCAGATGTTGTTCTTGAAGGGGAACATCGAGACGATGTCGTCCTTGAGGACATCACCTTCGGGCATATCGACCCTGATTCCGCCGAAGTTCGTGAGTCCGAAATGGACCTTCTTTCCGGCTTTTTCCTCGGTGGCCTTCATAAGGGCGTCGATGAACCAGTTGGAAAGTTCGCACTGGGGATACTCCCTCACCATGGCCCTCGTCGAATGGCCCACAAGGGTCTTGAGGTCGGCCATAGCGGGCTGGGCTTCCAGAAGGATCCTCGCCACTTCGGGGGTGCATCCGTCGGAAAAGACCTTGCCGTTCGGAGCCGTGTAAACTCCGTCGGAATATGTTCCCATCTTCTCGGGGACGTTGTCCGAGGTGCATGCCTCGACCCCAGTACGGGAGCCGTCCATTATGGTACGTTTCCATGAAAATCCTCCCCCGCAGGATACTGCAGAAAGGAGGATTCCTATGATAATCAAATATTTACTACGATACATGCAGATATAGTTCGTTTACTGTTTAAGCCATTTCCAGAGGTCCTTGTATGTGGACTTCTTGCCGAACATGAGGATTCCGACCTTGTAGATCTTGGCCGAGAGCCATGCGCAGGCGATGAATGTCACAACCAGAAGGGCTATCGAAACGATGAGCTCCCACATCGGGACACCGTAAGGGATACGGGCTATCATCACGATTGGAGAGGTGAAAGGTATCATCGATCCCCAGAACACCACTCCGCTGTCCGGATTGCGGAAAGCGAAGAAGACGATGAAGAAGGCTATCATCAGAGGAATCGTGATGGGAAGCTGGAGCTGCTGGGTGTCAGCTTCGTTCTCAACGGCCGATCCCACAGCGGCATACAGCGATGCGTACAGGAGATACCCGAGGACGAAGTAGATGAGGAAGCAGATAATGAGCTTCACGTAAGGGATGTTCCCGAGGGTTCCCAGAATGACGGAAAGCTCGGAAGGTTCACCCTCGGCGGTCTGGACGGAGTCCTGCGCGGCCGTGAGCGAAGACATGTCGATAGTCGACATTCCCATCGCGTCCATCTGGTCGGAAGAAACTCCCATGGACTGCATGATCGCGGTGGGATCCTGCGCGGACGAAGCCTCACCGAGGAAGTTCATTCCGAAGATTCCGCTAGCGGCGAGAACCAGAACGAGCGTGAACACGATCCAGAGCAGGAACTGGGTGAGCGCTACAAGGGCTACGCCAATGATCTTTCCGAACATGAGTTCCGTCGCCTTGACCGAGGAGATCAGTACCTCGACGACCCTGGAGGATTTCTCCTCGATAACGCCCGTCATGACCATGGCGCCGAACATCGCTATGAACATGTAGATGATCATGCCGAGGACCATCGAAATAACCATGTAGATGGCAGACTCGGAGACGCTCTCTTTGCCGCTTTCATCCATCGTGTACTCGGTAACCCTTACCCTGGCCTTGACATCTTTCATGATCTGGTCGAGGTTGTCGATGTTGTAGGAACGGATCCTGTAGTCCTCGACGGCGTTCGTTGCCTTGGTTCCGAGGGATTCGGAGAAGTCCACTCCGATGGGTTTCTTGGAATAGGCCTGGACAGACACGGTCTTGTTCAGGGTATCAAGAGGGGAAACGACCACCAGCACATCCATGCCGAGTTCGTCGAGTTTCTCCTTGGCGATATCCGCTCCCATTTCGGTGACGTCAGTATATGTGGCCGCCTCATTGTCCACGTAATAAGGCATGACGATGCCGGACTGGTCCACGACCGCCACTTTCTGCGACTTCTCCTTGGTGTTCATCATGAGAACTGACGGGAGAATGCACAGTGCCGCGAAAAGGATAGGGACGACGAAAGTTGTGATCAGGAAGGATTTCTTCTTGACCCTGGTCATGTATTCCCTGCCTACGATGACTTTTATGTTTCTGAGATTCATATTATGCGCCCTCCGTAACCAATTTGATGAATATGTCGTTCATTCTGGGAATCAGCTCCCTGAAGGAGTTGACCTGCAGCTGCTGGGAAAGGATCGCGGCAAGGGCCGCGTTGGTTGAGCATCCGTCCTCGAGGGAAACGACGGCCGTATGCCTTCCGGCGTTGTCCTCATCGGAAAGTACGGAGAAAGTCCCCTCCACGGGAGAAAGGACATTCTCGCCGGTGTAGATGAGTTCGATGTTGTTGTTCCCGTACTTGTGGCGGATTTCGTCGACACCTCCTGTTATCACAAGATGTGACTTGTTGATAAGGGCGATGTTGTCGCAAAGTTCCTCGACAGATTCCATGTTGTGGGTCGAGAGGATGATCGTCGCGCCTTCGTCCTTGAGACGGAGGATCTCCTTGCGGATGATCTCCGCATTCACGGGATCGAATCCGGAGAAAGGCTCATCGAGGATCATCAGGGAAGGCTTGTGCACTACGGTCGTTATGAACTGGACCTTCTGCGCCATACCCTTGGAGAGTTCCTCCACCTTCTTCTTCCACCAATCCTGGATTCCGAACTTGACGAACCACTTCTTGAGTTCGGCCATGGCGTCATTGCGCGACATTCCCTTCAGTTGGGCAAGATACAGGGCCTGGTCACCGACTTCCATCTTGCGGTACAGTCCCCTTTCCTCGGGGAGATAACCGATTTTCTCGACATCCTCCTGAGTTATGGGACGGCCGTCGAAAAAGACCTCACCACCATTGGGGATAGTGATACGGTTGATGATACGGATCAGTGTCGTCTTTCCGGCTCCGTTGGGGCCCAGCAGACCGAAGATCTTCCCCTTGGGGATATCAACGCTCACCTTGTCGAGGGCCACCTTCTCACCGAAGGACTTGCTGATTTCTTTGCATTGTATGATTCCCATACGACTAAATATGTTAATAAATGAAATGATATTTGTCACAAAGTGCGACACCCAAGTGTGACGCAAATATAGTTGAATTTATCGAAAAACAATAAATCTTTTCAAATTTTCAATAAATATTTCTCAAATTGCGAGAATTTTCGAAATAAGTTCCATGAAGAGGTCCTCCTGCGTCGCTATTCCTCCGTCCCCTCCTTTTCCCATATAGTCGTAATCCTCCAGCATGGATATTATGGCCTGGCATTTCCGGAGCGGGTACACCCTCACGGCCATGTCGTATTCCCGGACGAAGAAAGGGTTCACACCGAGAAGGGAAGCCTTCTCCTGGGAAGAAGCCTTCGGGTTCTTCATAAGGAGGGCGTGGAGCTTGAGGATCCTCTGGAAATGCGTAAAAAGCATCGGGGTCGCCGCCGCCATCGCGAACTTCGGGGTCTGGCTGTAGTGCGACGCTATCCGGAGGGCCTTCGCCGTATCGTGCGAGGATAGGACCTTCGTCAGTTCGAAGATACTCCATTGGCGGGTTATGCCGATATTGCTTTCTATGTCCTGGATGCGGACTGACTTCGTTCCTTCGGGAAGGTTCTTCAGCATCTTGTCGGTCTCGACCGCTATCTTTCCGAGGTCCGTTCCGGCGTATTCGGCCAAAAGAGAAGCGGCATCGGGAGTTATCTCCAGTCCCCTTTCGCCATAATACCTCCTGATCCATGAATCCATATCATCAATCCTGAGGGGCTGGGAATCCAGCACGACGCCGACTTTGTCGATGGCCTTGTAGGCGGAAAGCCTCTTGTCCATCTTCGCCCCCCTCATCAGGATCACGAGTACCGTGGACTCCATCGGTTCCTGGCAATACAGGGCGATTTCATCGAAGGACCGGAGCATCTGGGCCTCCTTCAGCACCACAAGGCGGCGTTCCGCCATCATGGGGTACATCCTGGCTTCGGAAGCCACCGTGAGGGCATCCGTGTCGAGACCGTAGTAGATCGACTGGTTGAAATCCCTCTCCTCGTCGGCGAGGGCGTACTTTATGATGGCTTCGCAGGCTATGTCCGGATAGTATGGTTCTTCTCCCATGAGAAGGTACACCGGGGCGAAGACACCGGCTTTGGCGTCTCCGACTATCCTGCTGCAAAGTGCGGCCGTATCCTCGTATTTCTTTGCCATGCCTTATTTGAGGTTGAACTTTACGCTTCCCTTCACATCCCTTGAAGAGGAGGCGATAAGGGCGGTGAACTCTTCGCTCTCGGCGACCCAGCTGTGGGAAGAAGCATCGAAGAAGCTCAAGGCCGAAGAGTCAATGGTCATCTTGACCTCCGCCGTCTGTCCGGGCTCGAGGTAAACCTTACCGAAGCCTTTGAGTTCCTTCTCGGGACGCTTCACTGAGGCTTCCGAATCGGAGATGTACAGCTGAACGACTTCAGCTCCGGCAACGCTTCCGGTGTTGGTGACGGGAACGGTGAAGGTTATCTTGCCGTCCTTTGTCATCGACGAAGAATCCGCCTTGGGTTCACCGTACTCGAAGGTGGTATAAGAAAGACCGTATCCGAACGGGAACAGAGGGGTCACATTCTCGGTGTCGAAGTAGCGGTAGCCGACGAATACACCTTCGGAGTAAGTCTCTTCGGTGATGGGGAACATTCCGATTGTCTTTCCTGTGGGAACTCCGGGATACTGCTCCTGAGTCTTGAGGGGACCGTCCTCCAGAGCGACGGGGAAAGTGAAAGGAAGTTTACCGGAAGGGTTGACCTTTCCTGTCAGCACATCCGCGAGGGAATTTCCGGCCTCGCTTCCGATGTACCAGTCCTGCACGATGGCGGGAACTTCATTCACCCACGGCATTGCGACGGCATTTCCGGAGATGTTCACGACGACAAGGTTAGGATTGGCTGCGGCAAGGGCGGAAATCACCTCATCCTGTCCGTAAGGGAGACCGTACTGGAGACGGTCGGCACCCTCAGCGTCCTCATGGTCACTCTTGTTGAGGCCGCCTATGAATATCACCATGTCGGAAGACTTGGCCGCGGAGACGGCGTCGGAAAGAAGCTGCGAAGCTGACCTCTTATCGCTGAGGTCCTGGCCGGTCGTCACTCCGTTGTACGATCCGGAGGCGTCTCCGACGTATCCTCTTTCGTAGGACACCTTCACACCGGAGGGTTCAAGGGCGCTACGGAGTCCGTCAAGCGGAGATATCTCGTATTTGGCCTTGAGAGAAGAACTTCCTCCTCCCACTGTCATCATCTTTATGGCGTTCTCGCCCACGACGAGGATATTCTTCTTCCCGGAAATGGGGAGAAGGCCTCCATCGTTTTTCAGAAGGACGATTCCTTCGGCTCCGATCTTCCTGGCCGCCTCGGAATGTTCTGGTGAAGTGAATTTTCCGTACTTGGGGGTCGGATTGAGGCTCGTTCTGAACATGAGGCGGAGAACCCTCCTGGCCTTGTCGTTGAGTTCCTCCTCACCGAATTCACCCGCCTTGATCCCGTTGAGATACGGTCTTGCGAGATAGTAGGAATCGTATGCGTTGGTAAGTCCCATGGTGAGACCGTTGGTCCATGTGCCGAATTCCATGTCAAGACCGTTTCTGACGGCCTGGTCGGTCATGTGGACTCCGCCCCAGTCACTGATCACGACTCCGTCGAATCCCCACTCCCCTTTCAGGATCGTATTGAGGAGACGGTCGTTGTGGCAGTTCCACTCCCCGTCATAGAGGTTGTACGAACCCATGATGGCCCATGCGTCCCCTTCCTGAACAGCGGCCTTGAACGCAGGAAGGTAGATTTCGTAAAGGGTGCGGTCGTCTACCTTCACGTCGGTAGTGAAGCGGTTCGTCTCCTGGTTATTGAGGGCGAAGTGCTTCACGCAGGCTGCCACATTGTTGGACTGCACACCCTTGACATAAGGGACGACCATCCTGGAGGCCAGATACGGGTCCTCGCCCATGTATTCGAAATTTCGCCCGTTGAGGGGTGTACGGTAGATGTTGACTCCGGGTCCCAGAAGGACATCCTTCCCACGGTAGCGGGCCTCTTCGCCTATGCTCTTTCCGTAGAGGAGGGAAAGTTCGGGATCCCATGTGGCAGCAAGGCAGGTAAGGGCCGGGAAAGCCGTACAGGAATCGCTCGTCCAACCGGCCTGGTCCCACTCGTCCCAGAGGACTTCTGCACGTATGCCGTGGGGCCCGTCAGTGCACCAGACCTCGGGAAGTCCGAGTCTCGGGACACCTGCGGAACTGAACTTGGATTGGGCATGGATTATCGCGACCTTCTCTTCGGTGGTCATACGCGAAAGGGCGTCTTCCACCCTCTCCTCTTCGGGAAGGGAAGGATTGAGATATGCAGGTCCGTCGAAAGCGACGCTACGGGAAACATTCCGCCCGCAGGAAGCGGCCAGAAGCGCTACGGCGCAAAGGAAGAAAAGTCTTGTTTTCATCAAAATGATACGGTTTGGAGTCAGTACAGCGCCCCAAAGGGGCATTATGTCACATAAACTTTCAAATTTACGGGAAAGGGAGGATTTTCGCAAATATTGTTTTCCGCACATACAAAATAAGGCCGGGTCACCCCGGCCAGTTTATCATCAGAAGTATGTCCGGCATCGCCATTTTCCCTTCGACCCCGAAAGGGCCTTCGGGAGAAGGCTATGCTCCGTATCTCTTTTCCTTGCTGCGTACGATCTTCTCCTTCATAGCATCCACTGCATCGTTGACGGCCTCCTCGAAGGAAGTTGCCGCCCTCTCGATGACAAGAGTCTCACCGGGCACATAAGCCTGGATCTTGACGTTCTTGTTCTCGGGTCTTTCAAGCAGAGACAGCGTGACATCAACGTTTGTGATGGTTTCGTCGAATCTTTCGACTTTGGAAACCTTCTTCTGCACAAAATCCAGAAGTTTCTGATCTGCGTCAAACTTCAGTGATTGTACTCTAATCTCCATTTTTACCTCCTCTTTTTGCCCTTGGATGGGCGTTAACATAAACGTTCTTCAGCTTCTCGACGGTGGCGTGGGTGTAGACCTGGGTCGCTGCGAGCGAAGAGTGCCCGAGCAGTTCCTTAATGGAATTGAGGTCCGCCCCTTCGTCCAGAAGAGAGGTGGCGAGGGTGTGCCTGAGCACATGGGGAGACTTGCGTCCCGTAATCCCCTCTTCGCCGAGTTCCTTCTTGACGGCCCGGTCAACATAAACCGGGTAAAGGGCTTTTCCCTTGGGTGTCACCAGCAAAGGCGACTCCGGGGTCCGATCCTGCCCCACCATCACGGCTGTCGCTTGTAAATATAATGAAATTTCATTACATAGTGACAAAATAAGTGGAATTTCTCGCATTTTGTCTCCCTTGCCCACAACACGGAGAGTCTTCCTCCCGAAATTCACCGAACCGATTTTGAGGGATATCAGTTCCGCCCTGCGGATACCGGTATTGGCGAGGATGGAGATGATGAGCCGGCGGAGACGCCGCTCGTACATGTCCACGGACGCCTTGTCATGACCGGTTATGAGAGAAAGGTTCTCCTCGGAAGCGAAGGGAGCGGTATCGGCGAAGTATTTCTCCATCGAATCTTCCCTGTAGAATGCGGGGAGCCTCTTTTCCTGCCGGGGGCGGCTCACCTGCGATACGGGATTGACGTTCAGGAGCCTGAGGCGAATGAGGTATTTTGAGAAACCGCTCAGCACCGAAAGGTGAAGGTTCACCGTTCTCGATGAAATCCCTTCCTCCCCCAGAAGATGGACTTCGTAGTTTCTGATGGCCGTGGTCGTCATCACACGGACCACATCATCATCCGCCCACCGGACTCCCTCTCCCAGAGAGTAGGTGAGGAAAGATGACAGGACCTCGCCGTACAGTGAAACCGTGCGGGAAGAATATCTCCGCACGATCTCGACGTATTCGAGGTATTTTTCGGGAAGGGTCATCTTTCTATCCGACAGGAACCAGACCGTATTCCTTGGCGACTTCCCTCATCAGGGCGTCGGCCTCTTCGAAAGAATAGCCTATCTT
The DNA here is from genome assembly GCA_017469845.1 of Bacteroidales bacterium. Taxonomy (GTDB): domain Bacteria; phylum Bacteroidota; class Bacteroidia; order Bacteroidales; family UBA932; genus Cryptobacteroides. Next base: position 71,112 of record JAFUFP010000036.1, read on the forward strand.
TCCGTCAAGGATGGCCTCCTTTATTGTTTCCTTTATCTTTCCAATGGTATTGCAGGGTTCGATCCCGTAGACCTGCATGATGTAGTCTCCGGTGATGGGATTCTTCCAGTTGCGTATGGCGTCCCTTTCCTCGACATCCTTGAGTTTCTCCTTGACGAGGTCGAAGTTGTGACGTAGACGCCTCACCTTTGCGGGATTCTTAGAAGTGAGGTCGGCGTTGCAAAGGAGCATCAGATCGTCAAGATCGTCCCCCGCGTCGAAAATCAGCCTTCTCACCGCGGAATCCGTGACCTGGTCATCAACAAGGGCTACCGGACGATGGTGCAGTCCGACAAGCTTCTCCACGTATTTGAGTTTCTCGTTCTGGGGCATCTTGAGGTCCTTGAAAACCTTCGGGACCATCCTGGAGCCGACGACCTCATGGCCGTGGAACGTCCACCCCGCCGCGGGGTCGAATCTCTTGCAGACAGGTTTACCGATATCGTGAAGCAGACCCGCCCAGCGGAGCCATACGTTCGGAGCCGTCCTCACTACGCCGGCGGACGCTCCCCCGTCCTCCGTGGGGAAATAATCCTTCAGAAGCCCCTGCGCTATCGCTTCCTTCTCGGACTGGGCAAGGTAGTCAACGACCTGTAGAGTATGCGAGAAGTTGTCCTTATGTCCCCTGCCCTCGACGGTTTCGACACCCTTGAGGCGGGTAACCTGAGGAAGGACCTTCTCCAAAAGGGAAGTCTCATCCAGGATCCTCAGACCGATGGAAGGTTTGTCCTGCTGGAGTATCTTGCACAATTCCTCGACAATCCTCTCTTTCGAAAGGATGGAAATCCTGTCCGCCATATCCCTCATCGCCTGCAGGCACTCGGGGACGACGGTGAAAGAGAACTCGTCATTGGAAAGTTTGGTGGCGAAACGGGCCGCACGGAACATCCTGAGGGGATCGTCACTGAACGTCACTTCCGGATCAAGAGGGGTTCGGATGATGCCCTTGGCAAGGTCCGCAATTCCGCCGAACGGATCCACCAACGCTCCGAAATCCTCCGGACAGAGGCTGAATGCCATGGCGTTGATGGTAAAGTCCCTCCGCTTCTGGTCATCTTCCAGAGTTCCGCTTTCGACGATGGGCTTGCGGCTTTCACGGTGATAGGACTCCTTCCTGGCCCCGACGAACTCTATCTCCATTCCCCGGAAATGCAGCATCGCCGTTCCGAAATTCTCGAACACGGAGACTTTGGTCGGTTTGCGGGAAGACACGCCCTCCGAAGGGTAATACACCTTATCTATATAATCGGCCACTTCCTTCGCGAAAGCTGTACCGCTGCCCTCGACCACGATGTCGATATCGTCGTTCTTCCTCCCCAGGAAACAATCGCGCACGAATCCGCCGATGACGAAAGCACGTACGCCGGTGGATGCGCTAACCTTGGAGACGATCCCGAAAATCGGGTCGGAAAGGAATTGGGTCGAGTCTATCACTTGTGACATTGCGGTCGGATAATTCTGTTTCGGCAGCGAAATTAGGAAAAATTTCTGAGCCGGAGAAGACCCCGCAAGACTTGCAGGCCTTATGAAACGGCAATCGGCAGCCTCCCCTTAAGGGAAACTGCCGACCGTACACCAGGCGTTGGCCTCTATTTGAGGGCTCCGAAAATCGAATTCAGAGTTGAAAGGGTCGTAGCGACACCGGCGGTCTTGCTGTTTGCAGCTGAAACAGCGCTGTTGACGGCGGAAGAAGCCGCATTGGAAGCGGCGGTCTTTGCCGCTGATTTGAAGGCGGAAGGATCGATGCTTGAAAGGGTCTGAAGTCCGCTCATGACCTTCGATACGTTGGAATTGGTGACAAGGCCTGTCGCACCGTTGATAAGTCCGGTCTTGAACTGATCCATATAAGTGGAAGTCGCATTGGCGAGGGTTCCGGCTCCGGTGAGGATCTTGCCGATGTTGACGACGTTGGCTGCATTGGAAAGGTCGATGTTTCCGCCGGCGGCCTGATAGATGTTGTACAGGGCGAGAAGAGCGCTTCCGGTATTACGGCCTGAAGAGGCTCCGTTTGCCATTCCTCCGCTGAGAACGGAGCATGAAGACAGAGTGAGTACCGCGACAATGACTGCGGCGATGTGTTTGAGTGCTTTCATTTTAACTATGTTATGATAATTGATATGTCCGGCAAAGCGGGCTATAGCCCGAAAGGATATGCTAATGACGGAAAAAAGCGGAAAAAATCCAAACTTTTTTCGGCGAATGCCCGGTTTTAATCAACAAAGTGCTGAGGACATTCCGAACCGAAGCAAAAACAAGGGAGATGATACACTTCCCTTAAACTCCGATATCAGCGAATTGATGTTTTCCCATCCGAGCCGAGCATAAAAAAACTACTCCACAAAAGTGTCTCACATCCTGAGTCAAAGTCATCAACATGCTGAAAAAATGGCCAAATATCGACCTAAATTGCACCCTCCAAGGAACAATTTGCGTAAACTTAAAAATTTTTTTTGAAAAAAGTTGTATTTCGCGACATAACAATCAGTTACAAAAGCGCGTTTCGACCGATAGAGCTGCGAATTTATCCTTTAGATCAAAAATAAGTCATTGATCCTCAAGCACTTCGATATTTTCGAAAAAAGGAAACAATTTTCTTTTTTTCAAATCGCTTTTTCTTTGAATATAGTTTTGTGTCCGGACAAGGGAAAACGGCATTCCTTTGCCCGGGCGCCCAATAAATGCCGATTCCATAAACCCAGAAAAAAATGGAAAAGGACTACAACACCCAAGATCTCTCCACCGGGAGGAATTTCCTTTCGGAGGAAGACTACAGGAGGATCATGTCCTCCTTCAGGCAGAAGGCCAAGTACAGGGATCTTCCCGACGAGGCCATCAGGGAACTGATCGACCAGTTCATCAGCGAATCCGAATTCGCGGATCCTCTCCAGGACCTCGTCTTCGACAGGGTCTTCGGTAACGACAAACAAAACCTGCTCACTCTTTTGCAGGTACTGCTCCCCGACAGCGGCATCTCCGAAGTCGAAAGAGTGCACGGCAGAATTTCTTCGGACGGTCCGGACGGTAAAGAGGGACGGTATGACATTGTCTGCCGGACCGAGGACGGAAGGATGGTCAACATCGAGGCCCAGAAAATCCTGAGAAACCAATCTCCGAAAAGGTGGATATACTACCTGTGCAATCTTGTCAAAAGGCAGCTCGACAAGGCCGGAGTGGAGTACGATCAGCTGAGGCCATCGTACTGCATCGTCATCTCGCAGGAAGGTATCGGCTGGAAAGTTCCGAAGGAGGAAGACCTCATCGGAATGATACAGGAAGGTACCCTTTCTGACAAGAATCTGTCGAATCTCGGCATGAGGGCGAGACGAAGCAGCAAATTCGCGGACCAGGTGATCATGCATTTCCAATTGGTGGATATCTACAGCTTGTCACTGTACGCAGGAGAGCCCCTCAACATCGTCTTCGTCAACCTTGACAAAATGCGCAAAACGCCTGAAGAATTGCAGAGTAAGAGGGATGAACTCTTGTATCTATTGCGTAATTTACGTAATATTGCAACAATCCCACCCGTAATACTCAGAGACTTCAGCCGAATCGTGGATTCGCTGCAACTCAGGAGCATGGACAGGGATGTGCTTGATAAATATTTTGTCGAAATGATCACAGACGAAGAATTCGCCATGATCCTCAAAGAACGGGAGGAACAGTTTTCACAGGAGATTGACGACCTCGAGAGGGAGCACTCAGAAGAGATCGCCCTTCGCGAGAAGGAATACTCCCTGGAACTGGAGGAGCTCGACAAGCAGCATTCCCAGGAACTGGAGGAACTCGACAAGCAGCATTCCCATGAACTGGAAGTGCTCGACAAACAGCACTCCGAAGAAATGGAGAGAGAGCGTTCCAGAATGCTCAGCATACTCTCCTCGTGTTCTTCACTCGAAGAAGCCCGGGAAGCCTTCGGGGAACAGTTCTCCCTTTGATGACGGCAATGCTTCCATCCTTTTAGAAGCATAAACCGGACCCGAAAAGGGGGTGCGTTATCTGGACGCACCCCTTTTTCTATTCTCTCCACCAGAAAGCGGACAATCCGCAACTGTTTCCCAAAGATTTTCTGGAGCGCCTACTTA
>JAFUFP010000003.1 GCA_017469845.1 Bacteroidales bacterium
AATGAAAGAAAACGAAAGAAAAATTAAAGTTTTTGGCAGGAAATAGTCCTTGGGTTTGAGTCGAGGTTGTCCCACAAATGCCCATAAAAGAGTAAAGAGGCCTCAACGGGGCCTCTTTACGGGATAATGTGTCGGGTCGGGATTTATTTGTCCTTCACTTCCTTCATCATGTCAAGAGCGGCACCAACGATTCCGTTCTCGGCGTATCCGGGTTTGTAGCGTGAACCGATGACCTGGAAAGTGAGATGGTGTCCGGCATTGTTCGAGTAGATGTATCCGCCTCCTCTGGGGCCATGGGCCAAAGTGACGACCATCGTTTTTCCTGCGGGGGACTCCTTTTTGATCCTCTGCCCGATTTCGGTATAAGCTTCTCCGCTTATCGTGACGAAATTGATGTCACCGATCTGGAGAAGTCCGACTCCGATATTCACATCCGGAGCGTCCTTGAATCCAGGATCGTAGTTTTCCCTTCTGGAGTTGTCGAGCCTCTCCCTTCCGGGGACCGAGATATTCCTGAAGGCGGATTTGATGGTGGAGTTGTCATCGAGGTTCGTGTTGTAGAGCATCACCTGGAGAGTCGAGAACGCCATGGAGAGACCCAGCATATGGACATATTCGCTCTTCCTGTCGATCGCTTTCTTGTAAGCGGGATACCTTTCGGGGGAGATTTCCTCGGCTGAAAGGTTGGGCTGGCCGGTTTCGGCCCTCTTGGGAGGAAGAACACCCTTTATCTGGCCCTCACGGAAGATGGCGTTGTAGGCGAGCTTGGGGTTCTGGTCTCCGGATGCTCCCTGGCAGAAGAGGGCGACGGTCTTGTCACCGAAGGTCTCCTCAAGGAAGTCGCAGGCGTCTCCGGGATAGTCGGCGCTCACCACTCCGCTTATGAAGAAATTCACCGGGTGCATGGCGTAGTTCATAATGATCGCGATGGGGATGTCTTCGTCATCGAGGAAAGAAACCACGGTGAGTTCCTTGTCCGAAGGGGCTGTCCAGTTGGGACCCTGCTCCCACTCCTGGTACTCGTTGAAATTGTCCCTGTTGACATTCAGGTCGAGAAGGGTCTTGCCGAAGCCGGCCCTTGCGTGCCTTGCGCTCGCTTTCGCCTGATCGGCGGCTTTGACGAGAGCTTCGCCCAGAGTGGCGTTGTCGGGCTTGTTGTTCCCGCCGATGCCTGCGGTTCCGCCGCTATGGGTATGAGTTGCGGTCACGATGTAGTTTTCGGCGGGAGCTCCGGTCCTGGATGAAGAAGTCTTGATGTACTCGTCAAGTCCATGCGCTCCGCCGTAATCCATCGCAGCGAAGACGGCTGAATTCGTTCCGTTCGAGATGTAGACTGCCTTGACGTAGAGTTTGCCCCTTATCGAATCAGTGGAACGTACGAGATCCTTCTCTGAAGGGGTGACGTCAACTTTGGCGGCACCGACCATAAGGTTCTGCGCGAGAGCCGAGGTCATGAAAAGAGCCATTGCGGCCAGAATTGAAATTACTTTTTTCATGTGGAATTATGTTTTTGTGTTTTCGAGTCTTTCTCTCAAGGCAAAGGTACGGCTTCTTTCGGGCAGGGATATGGATGAAATCTTCACAATTTTTAACAAAAACTATAATTCGTCAGCAAGCTGCCGACGAATTTCATGACTGTTTGGGGGCCCTCATAAAAAACGGAACTTTTCAGCACTGTGATACGGTTGTTCCTTAAGCTCTCCTGCAGACTTTATTATTACATTACTTGAATAATTGCGTTTTTGCTTTTAAACCTCCATGATGTTTACGTATCAAATAGTATGGTTCCGCGTGAAATGATTTGGCCAAAAATGGAACATGCTCAGTGTTTGGTGGTATTGAATATACATCACCAACAGCGGTAAGTGAAGACAGGTATTTGCGACAAAAATTATCGCAAATGCACGAAGTTTCTTGAAAATGTGACCCACTTACATGGGGAAGCGCTCTTTCAGTCTTATCTTTGGCCTTATTCTTGCGGGAAAGTCGCCAAGACTACTGACAGCCGTGAGACCTTTTGTCCACGACGTTGTACAACCCCAAATATGCTCCGGAGCGGGAGTCGCCTTCGAAGCACAACAGTTATATATGAAACGGACTTTCTACATCATCGGCCTTCTGCCGATTCTTCTCATGCTGTCCCTATTCTCGGGGACTTCTCTCTTCGCACAACCGGGCCGCTTCGGCGGAGGATTCGGTGGAGGTTACGGCGGACCCCGCGGTAATGCCCAGGGTGCGTTCATAACCGGTACCGTCGTCCTTTCCCCCGATGAGGAAGGCGGAGAGGAAACTCCCGGAGTGGGTGTCACCGTAATCGTCATCGGAACCCGTACCGTAGGAAAAACCGCCAGGCCCGACACTTCGTATGCCGTGGTCGGAAGGAACGGAACATTCGTGATGAGGGATCTGCCCACAGGTGAAGCCACGGTGACTTTCTCCCTGATGGGATATCATGAGCAGAGCAGCAAGGTGACTCTCCGAAACGGAGAAAACAGGGTCATAGCGAATCTCAAGCCCGAGAGCTACAATCTCGACGCGGCTGTCGTGAAGACCACTCCGAAAACACTTTCGGTCCAGAACGATACCGTCACTTTCCATGCTTCGGCGGTGAAGTACAACAAGGGCGAGATGGCGATCGACATCATCGAGCAGATGCCGGGAGTCGAAGTTACGGAGAACGGGGTCTCGGTGATGAACGAGAATATAAATGCGGTATACGTTGACGGGGCGCTTCTTTTCGGAGACCAGCCGATGACAGCCCTCAACAACCTTCCCGCGGAAGAGGTTGTCTCCATCAAATCCTTCCAGGAATACGAAAACAAGGATCCCCGTCACAAGATAAGCAAGAACGAGGAGAAGCGCCGTGTGATCAATATCGAAACAAGGAGCAAACCCAAGTTCGTCACAAACGGAAACATCCTTGTGGGAGGCGGATATGATACGGACTCCACGTACCACAAGTTCCGTTACACTCTGGGCGGAGACGTGAGCGCCAACTCGGAGAAACTCCAGATCAGCGCCCGCTTCAATCTGAACAACATCAACAACGCCGCCACCAGGATGAGGGGCAATTCCTTCAGGAGCGTTTCCGGAGGAGGATCTCCTGACCTCAGAAGCAACACCCTTTCGCTCAATTTCAACAAGAAGTGGATGAGCCCCGAGGCGAGGAACTTCGCCCTCGGAAGCGTGAGCGGGTCGTATTCATTCTCCAACAGCTACAACGTGAGTGAATCGATTTCCGAGAGGATCTACTTCCCCAACGAACAGTATACTTCCAGGGTCAACCGCTCTTCATCCGTTTCGTCCACGACCAACACGAGGCACAATTTCAGCGTCAACGGAATGAAGTCCCTTCCCGACGGAAGAGTCTCCCTCAATTCTTCGTTCTCGCTTACGGACGGGTCCTCTTCTTCGTACAGCAGCAACTACAATTATCAGGACGACCTTCCCCGTCAGGGAACGTCCACTTCCAACAACAGGGACACGGACGGACATTCATACGACATCTCCTTCAACGCCAACAAGGGATTCTTCGACAAACTCCGTCTCAACGCTTCGGCATCTTTGTCGAAGAACTCGAATGACGGATTCTCGACCAAGATAGATACGACAACGTCAACCATTACGATGACGGTCCTCAACATAGATTCGGGGACTTCGTCCCGCAACTCCTCAGTACGGGCCTCGGTCCGGTATGAGGTCACCGACAGGACATCCCTTTCCGCGGGTTACTCTTTCTCCAATGACTGGAGCAGTACGGTCCAGTGGGCTTACGATGTGACCGATCCCGCTACGCAGGTGGTGGATTCCGTCAACACCTACAACAGGACGAACGACAACCATTCACACAATGTGAACCTTTCGTTCAGGACCGCATTCTCAAAGGACAGGGTCATCCTCGATCTGGGAGCAGCATGGAGATCCACCGGGATCAACCGCTCCGACGCTTTCCCGGAAATGGAACCCGTCTACTCGAGGAAATTCAACGCGTTCATCCCTTCACTGAGCCTTGAGAACAAGTCCCAGATAAACCACTGGTCCTTCAGATGGAGCACTTCGACCTCCATGCCTTCAGTCGAGCAGCTCCGTCCCCGTCTCAACAACACCAATCTCTACTCTGTTTCCGCGGGTAATCCGAACCTCAGACAGGGACGTTCGAATTCCTTCTCGGCTTCGTTCAGCACCGTTCTCAGCCGTGAAGCCCGTGAAGCTATCCGTGCGGCAAGTTCCGAGAGCGGTGGTGGCGGAAGGCAGAACCGTATGAGGATGTTCAGCGGCGATATGGCGACATTCTCCATGAACGGATCCTTCCGTTTCAACAACGATGTCATCGTGAACAAGCAGACCTATTATGCGAGCGAAACCTATCTTCCGGATTACGACTACTGGATGCCCGCACAGTCCACATTCTCATCTTACGAGAACGCTTCAGGAAGCTACAGCGCATCGCTCCGCGCTTCGGTCTCGTTCCCGATTTCAAAGATTCTGAGCGTTATCAGCGTCGACGCCTCTTCAAGCTGGGACAAGACTCCTTCATACGTGAACTCGGAGCTCATCCATACGCAGAATTTCCGTCCTACGCTTTCGGTAGGGTACAGGAGCAACTTCTCCAGGAACTTCCGTCTCAACGTGAACGGCAACGGTTCATACATACACCAGACCAACACCAACGGCTCGAAGAAGGATTACTTCACCGAGGCGATAAGGGGAGGTTTCGAAATCAACAACATCCTGAAGCTCATTTATCTCGGAGGCAATTACACCAAGACATTCTCCCAGGGTATGGCTAATGTTCCGGTTAATGACAATATCCTTGACCTCAACGGAGGAATAAGGTTCGGTCCCAGGAACAACATCGACATTTCGTTCATGATCCATGACCTTCTCAACAGGACGAGAGGCTTCTCGACCTCCATGACGGAGGACTACGTCTCGAACAGGTGGACACACAATTTCGGACGTTATTTCATGGTGACTCTGGCTTACAGCTTCAACAAGAGATAGTCGCCGCTTAAAGGCGCATACGTTTTACGGCGCTCTTCCCGTCCTGGTTGGAAAAGGGGAGAGCGCTTTCGTTTATGTCATACGATAATCCCCGCCTCGCCAAGGGGCGGAGCGGGGAAGAGTCAAGGGTTTGTGAATAGTTTTTGAGTCAGTAGTAACCTTGACGTCTATGTGTTTTGGGAGTGTCCCCGGAATCAGAGATTCCTCTGGATGACCTCCAATCTTTCGCTGAAGTTCTCCTTCAGGCGGCTCACCGCCGCATCGAATGTCATGCTCTCGTCGCCGTTGATCATTCCGTCTTCGGCGGGATTCCACATCGCGAAATTGAGGGCTGCGGATTTTTCGAGAGTTTTCTGCATCTGGTCGATGTAATCCGGAACGGTTTCCAGTTTGGGGAGCAGTTCCCCGAATCTGGCTTTCACTTTAGCCTTGAAGGCGGGATCATCGAAAAGACGCGCATACCATATGGCGTTACGGTTGAGAAGACCGTTCTTGGCCTGGGGTGAAGTCTTGTATGAAAGGACTCCCCAGTCGAAATCCCAGCAGGGACCCGCGATGAGTTTTCCGCCGCGGTCCTTGTGCATGTATACGCTTCCCGGGTTTCCGAGCTCATGGTTGCCCATCACTTCAAACACTATCCAGTAATCTATGAAGGAGTCAACATCAATCCATGCCGCATATCCTTTTTCCTGGTCGGTGAAATCATCTCCGTATAAAGCTGTAGCCGTATCATTGATGTACTTCTTGATGTAGTTGATCTGGGTGTTGTTGATGTCATCCTCATCGGGGTATTTGATTCCGAAAGGAACAACGTCGTTGCGGCCCCGGATCCATTCATTGCTGTGTCCGAATTCACTCAGCCACTGGAACTTGTTGTCGAAGTGGAAATCCAGTTCAAGCATGTATCCTCCGGTAAGGGCATCTCCTTCGGTGTCCTCAGGGCTCATTTCTGTAACCGGTACACGGTTCTTGTCGACCCTCACCTGTTCGATGAGGAGGTAATTGCCGACGTGCTTGCCGTTCAGGACGAGTTCCACGCTCTGACATCTCGGTGTCCAATCAAGGCCGGTCATTGACGAGACCTTCATCGCGACGAGATTCCTCATCATCGTCCTGTCCATGAAGTTCGCCAGCAGTACCCACCTCTTGTGCTTGGGGAATCCGAAAAGCGACTGTTTGCTGTCGAACTTCACCAGATAGGGCTTTTTGGGCCAACCCCAGGTGGTGTTGCCTCTTCCCCTTATCTGGCAGGTCACTTCGTCAAGCCCTTCGGCGACTCCGCGTCCGTTTATACGGAAAGTGGCGTTCAGGTAATCTTCCTTTGAAGTTATCGCCTGTCTGTTCTCCGTTTCAATGTAAATGATAGGAAGACCGGTGTCGGGAGTGACGACGGGGATGATCTCCTTGCTCTTGACGGTGATGCGGCCTGAAAGGACGTATGACCCGTCCTTGCGGCGGATCCTCAGATGGATTTCTTCCTGGTACTGTTCACCTGAGGCGTTGTCGAGAAGTGTCGCGGTATATTGTCCCTCGCCGGAGAGTTTCGAAATGCCGGCGAGGCTGAAATGCCGTGGGGAGTGGTTGTCCGCGGTAATGATACTTACTTCACAATCGGGAGAATTTACGTCAGTGGAAATGGGGTAACCGGGATCTGTGACCTGAAAGTTCAGGGTGCCGGTCTTGCCTTCCTCCAACGACAGGCTGCTTTCCTGTACCGCGACATTGGTGAGGGGAAAGTCCTCTTCCGTATCCTTGCCGCATGAAGAGGCAAGGAGGCAAAAAATCAGAGCTGGAACTCTGAAGAAATGTACACTCCGGATCTTCATTGTCAGATGACATTGAATGAGAGAGCCTCTCCTTCGGCGGAGTTCCCGGCGACCCACAGCTGGAATTCTCCCGCCTCGACCGTGAATTCCATATCAGCGTTCCAGAACGCAAGTTCGCTGACGGGCAGTTCGAAAGTGACGTGTTTGGTCTCACCGGCTTTGAGGGTGATCCTTCCGAACCTCTTCAGTTCCTTCACCGGACGGGCTACGCTTCCGACAAGATCCCTCACATAGAGCTGGGCGACTTCGGTGGCGTCATACTCTCCTGTATTCTCCAGGTCGAATCCTACCATGATCGTATCCCCTGCGGAATACTTGCTCTTGTCGAGGGTAAGGTTCGAGTATTCGAATGAAGAGTAGCTCAGCCCGTATCCGAAGGGGAACAGGGGACCGTATCCGCTGTCGAGGTAGTAGGACGTGCATCCGAGGGAAGTCTGTCCCGCCGCGATGGGAATATCCTCAAGGAGGGTTTCGGTACCGGTGTTGGGACGTCCGGTATTGTTGTGGTTGTAGTACATGGGGGCTTGCCCCGCCGTTCTGAGGAACGTCATCGGAGTTTTTCCGGAAGGGACCGCTTCTCCGCAGAGTAGTTCCGCCAGGGCCTCTCCTCCCATAGTTCCGGGATGGAAGCTGTAGAGCATGGCTCCGCAGTTTTCAAGGTCCCTTTCGATTGTGAGAGGGCGTCCCGCCATAACGACCACAGCGACGGGCTTTCCGGTGGACGCCATTGCGGAAATCAGTTCACTCTGCGCTCCCTGAAGATTGAGGCTCGAAAGCGAGTGGGCCTCTCCGGAAAGGATCGCTTCTTCTCCGACGAAGACAACTATCGCTTCGGCACGCGAAGATGCGGCCCTGGCTTTCAGGATTCCTGCGGTGGAATTGTCCCTGCTGTAGGAAAGGCCGGGTTCGTATATGACGTTGAATTTATCCTTCAGGGCGTCGAGAGGTGTGACGGTATGGTCAGCCTCTCCGTCGAATGCCCAGGTTCCCATCTGCTCGTAGGGAGCGTCAGCGAGGGGACCGGTCACAAGGATGGTCCTGCCCTTTTTGAGGGGGAGGACTCCGTCGTTCTTGAGGAGGATGGCGCTTTCGAGGGCCGTCTGCTTTGCGGCTTCAAGGGCATCGGGGGCATAGGCGTCAACGGCGGTTTCATCAACATAGGGGTTGTCGAAAAGGCCGAGGCGGAATTTGAGCCTCAGGATGTTGCGGACCGCATCATCGATCCTTGATTCCTTGATCTTGCCTTCCTTCACCAATTCCTCGATGAAGCTTATGAATCCGTAGGACATCATGTCCATGTCAACTCCGGCGTTGACGGATATTTCGGTGGCGTGCTTGAGGTCGGAAGCGAATCCGTGGGCGATCATTTCTCCGGAGGAGTTCCAGTCAGTGACCACCATCCCGTCGAAGCCCCATTCATCTCTCAGAATGTCGGTGAGAAGCCACTTGTTTCCAGTGGAGGGGATGCCGTCATTGTCGTTGAATGACGTCATGAGAGTCTCCGCTCCGGCGTTGATGGCTTTTTTGAAAGCGGGGAAATAGACATTCCTAAGGGCCCTTTCGGTAAGAAGGGTCGAGTTGTAATCGCGTCCGCCTTCAGCCGCACCGTATCCGACGAAGTGCTTTACGCAGGAGGCGAGACCGCCTTCTTTGTATCCTTTGACCATGGCTTCACCCATGATGGCATCGAGGTACGGGTCTTCTCCGCTCCCTTCGGCGACCCTGCCCCAACGGGGATCACGGGCTATGTCGAGCATGGGGGAGAATGTCAATTTGACGCCGGAAGATACCGCTTCACGGGCGGCGATCGCGGCTCCCTTCCGGACAAGCTCGGGGTCGAATGTCGCGGCCTGGCCGATGGGCAGGGGGAACATTGTCCTGAAGCCGTGTATCACGTCCCTGCTCACCAGGATGGGTATTCCCAGCCTGGAATCCTCCACCGCCGCCCTTTGGACCGCATTGATCTCTTTGGGGTCGACGCAGTTGAGGATGGAACCCACTTCTCCCTTGGCCGCTGACTCCACGAGCCATTCTCCGCCGGAGAGCTGGTTCATCTGACCGACCTTCTCGTGCAGGGTCATTTTGCCGAGAAGTCCGTCAATCTTCTTTTCCGTATCGTCCTTCGGGGAGCAGCCTGCGAGAAGTGCTGCAAGGAATACGGAAAAAAGTGGTATACTTATTTTCATGCTATTGTCTATTAGCCGCCTGGTATACCTTATTTCTGGTATACCCTCACGTAATCTATCTGGAAGATGGTCGGCAACGCGTTTTCGTCCACGCCCGCATATCCACCCCAGTCTCCGCCCCAGGCGAGATTGAGGGTGATGTAGAAAGTTTTGTTGAAAGGCCAGGTGTCATTGTTTCCGGTCTTGTCGTTGCGGAATGTGAGGAGAAGTTCACCGTCTACATAGGTGCGGATTTCGTCTTCTGTCCATTCGAGGGAATAGATGTGGAATTCGTCTTCGGCACCCGGGATATACCTGTTGGCGGTCTTTTGTGTATTCTTGACGTGATTGTAAGCTTTCGTATGGATGGATGAGGACGTGATGTTGGGTTCGACTCCGACCTCTTCCATTATGTCGATTTCACCGCAGGCGGGCCAACCCAGGCTCTGGTCATTGGGCATCATCCAATATGCCGGCCAGGTCCCTTTCCCTTTCGGGAGTTTGAGACGTGCCTCGAAGTAACCGTACTTCCAGGAACCTGTTGTGTTCATTCTGGCGGAAATCACACCTCCGTCCGCCTTCATCGCACGGATATTGAGGATCCCTTCGGTTAAGAAAGCGGTGCGGGCATCGTTGGGAACGTACCTCTGGAGCTCGTTGTTGACATAACGGGCAGGCCAGTTCTCGAATTTCCACAGGTCGGTGTCAATGTCCTTCCCCTCGAATTCGTCATGCCATACGAGGGTATATCCTTCGGGAACATAAGCTCCGTCCTCGATGGGCGTGCCGGGATCCTGCTTGACCGCGAGTTCAGCCGTGTTTCCGGCGGAAGTGAAGGTGATGGAACCGTTCCTTTCCTTGTCGGAGAAATTGTTTATTGCGGTTATTTTCAAAGTGGCCGTTCCCTTTGCTGCGGAAGTCCTGTTGACTGAATACCAGTACGCTCCGTCCGTCTTGATTTCCCAAGTCGTGTTTGCTGTCATCTCCACTTCAACGGTGCCGCCTTCCTCGGGGAAAGAGACTGAAGAGGGAGAGAAACTTATCTGCGGGACAAGAGCTGCCTGACTGACCTGGATGGAAGCTTTCTTGTCCGAGCCCGGAGTGTTGCAGGAGAAGAGGACCGTAGCTCTGCGTGAGGCTCCACTCGTGTTCTCCTTGGCGGTGACATTGAGGACACTTTCCCCTTTGAAGACACTGCCCGCCGAAACGGTCAGCCAGTCCGCCCCCTGATCTACGGAAATGGCGAAAGAGGTGTTGACCTTTACGGTTATGCTCACGGTTTCACCCTCTTCCGACAGTGTGACGGATTGGGTACTCAGGGTGATTTCCGGAGCCGGAGTATCAGGTGTCGTATCTTCTTTTCCTCCCGAACCGCAGCAGGTGAGAAGTGCGGTGGCGAGTATCAACAATGTCTTTTTCATGGGATTGTGCAATGTCTTTTTGTCAATTGAAAAGGAGGGGCGGAAACAGTGCTGTTCCCGCCTTCCTTTTCTGAATAAGCTAGTCAATGAATTCCTGGAATACGATGTCCGATACCTTGATCTTTGTTCCGGCGGGTGTACGGCCGAAGTCGAAGATCAGCATGAGGGCTTCAACATCCGCGGAGGCGGGCTTGATGTTTTTCTGGCGGTATACCGTCGTTCCGTTCTTGATGGAAACGGCTCCGTCGTAGAAGAACACCTTGTCGTCGCTCTCGGGATCGTTTGTGAGTTTCAGAGTGATTTCGCTGCTGCTGTCAGCCTCGATATTGCATGAGAACTCATATGCGTGGGACGCCTTGGCTTCGATGTCCGTATGGATGGCGAACTGCCCCATCCATTCGCTTCCGCCGATTCCGTCGGGAACAGTGAGTTCAAAGCCGTTGTCTTCAGACATCTCGAAGGTGGGAGCGAGTGTTCCCGCCCAATCGGCCGCGCTGAACCAGTATGTCGTGGTGACGGATGCACCGGGCCAGAGGTTCTCTACGACAGGTTTCTCGCTCAGAGGGATGTGACGCTGCAGACACAGGTCGGAAATCGTTATCACGGTTCCTGCGGGGAAACGACCGAAGTCGAATACCAGGAGGATGCTGGATGTGGCGTCATACAGTCTCTTGTCGGGATTCTCGAAGAGGACGGTTTCGCCGGCACCTATCTGGATGTTGCCGTCATAGAAGAATTCGTCATCGGAAGGATCGCTGTCGGCTGTCATCTTGATGGTCGCCGTTCCGGCCTGGGTGGCCTTGATGTTGGCGCTGAAGTCGAAGCTCTCCCAAGCTGCCGCGGGAACACCAGTGTGGATCTTGAACTGTCCCATCCATTCGCTTCCGCCGATTCCGTCGGGAACGGTGATGGTGATTTCGTTCTTCACGGATACTCCGGGCTCGAGACCTCCACCCCAGTCAGCGCCGCTGAACCAGCTTTCATAGGTGAAAGCGGATCCGAGAAGGTTGGTGGGCTGGTTGGGACGGAACCATGCGTCTTCTGACTCGGGTTTGGGATCCTTGGGCACTTCGGGTTCCGGATCGGGTTCCTTCAGCTCATCCTTGGGGACGAAGGTGAAATACCAGGCGTTTCCGGGTTCAGCTGCGCTGCGGCACCAAACGGTGAGTTCGTGTTCGGTGAGCCTGAGGATGTTGTAAGAGGTCGCTCCGCAATAGAATGCAAGGAAACCTCCGCTGCTGAGGGTCAGCACCATGTTGTCCTCGTCGAGGGTGAAGGTGAGGTTGTCGGCGGGTACGTAGGGAACGTCATAGTCTCCTACAGTCGCATTGGGAGTTCCGGCGATTCCGAGGTGATTCATTCCGGCTTCGTTTGTGTAGATCTGTCCGTTGTTCGTCCAGATCAGCTTCGTTCCGCGCTGGATGAAAGTGTACTCGTTGTCGTACAGTGAGCATCCTTCCTTTCCAAGAGGGGGACAATCCCACCAACGTCCGGTTTCCTTGGGTGCCGCATTCACATCATCGACGGCGATGTGTCCTGCCGTATATTTGGCAAGTACCCACGTCTTTCCTTCTGTGGCGTCCGCACCGCCTGTAAGGGCGTTGAATCCGGGAGTGTCGAGAAGACCGTAGTCGTCCTCGGCAATGTTGATCACTTGGCTGATGGTAGCACCGCCACCTTCAGTGAAAAGGGACATGGTCACGGTATAAGAACCGGCGAAAGGATATGAGGCTGTAACTACATCACCCTTGGCGGTGTTGCCGTTTCCAAGGTCCCACAGGGCAACACCTTTGGCGGACGAAGTGTTCGTCAAGGTGATGATGTTGGCGCTGACGGAGCTGCCTGCCGTCTGGGTGAAGCTGAGTTGGGACTCGCTGGGAGCGGTACCAAGCCCGTGTTCATCCTTGTCCATCGGGGCGCATCCGAAGAGGAGTCCCGCGGCGGCTGCCAAGGCCAGACTTATTTTGAATATGTTTTTCATGATAATGTCAATTATAAAGCTGTTGTCCATTAATAACCGGGATTCTGCTTGAGTTCGTATTCACCGGTACCGGCGGTACGGCTCATTTCGCTCTGAGGAATGGGAACCCACTTGTCCTTGTTGGGGTCGAAAGTACGTACGCTGTTGTGGTCCGCATCGTTTTCGGTCAGAACGCTCTGGGCGTCTCCCCAACGGATGAGATCCCAGAAACGCATACCCTCTCCGAGGAACTCCTTGCGCCTTTCGCTCTTGATGTTCTCAAGATTGACCGGGATGCTGGCGACACCGGCACGTGTGCGGATCATGTCGAGGCATTCCTGTGCGGTGGGGCCCTGTGCGGAAGCGCCGAGGACACCGACGAGTTCGGCATAGTTGAGAAGGGTCTCTGCATAGCGGAACAGACGGAGGTTGTTGGGATAGTTCAGGTCTACGGTTCCTGTAGGAGCGACATAAGCGTTACGTGCCGCATACTTCTTCTGGAACAGACCGGTATCCTGGAAACGGGGACCGTATGAACCGGCGGGGAAAGCGTTGATGGAACCCTCACGACGGGTGTCACCCTCTTCGTACATGTCCCATGCTGCCTGACGGACGGGGCCGAAAGCCCAACCGCCGCGGAATATTCCGCTGGGGTCATTCAGCTCGTTGGGGGAGATGAAGGCGGGGAGGTTGGTACCCAGACCTGCCCATGCGTTGCCCCAGTCACGGGATCCGTCGGAACCCTGGTTGCTCTCGAAGATCGACTCTGAGCAGAATTCGTTCTCGTCGAGCCAGATGTCGTCGAAGTTGGCCATGAGCGAATAGCCTCCTTCGCTGATTATCTTCGCCATATTTCCTGCGACCTCATTGTACTTGGACTGGTCCTTCTGGTACATGACGACCCTTGCTTTGAGCATATAGAGTGCTGCGAGATTGGCGCGGGCCTGATTCTCCTTGTCGGCGTTGTTGTTCAGAGTGAAGAAACTGCCGGCTTTGGCGGCCGCATCTTCCGCCGCGGCGATGTCCTCGATGATGTGACCGTAGATCTCATCAGCCGATTGCTGCACGGCCATGAAAGGTTCGGGGAGAGGCTCCGTGAAATAAGGGATGTTGCCGTAGAATTTCCACAGGAGGTGGTAATAGTAGGCGCGGAGGAAATATGCCTCAGCCTGATATCCCGCGAGGCGCTGCTTGGCGATGTCGGAGTCGAAACCTACCGCGTTCTCGCAAGCGAGGAGCGTGTTGTTGGCACGGGCTATACCCGTATAGTAGATGCTCCACAATCCGGAAGGGCTCTCGGAAGCGGGAATCTGGAACAGGGAAAGATGGTACATCCAAGACTGGTCGGATGCGTCTCCACCACCCTTGTACAGGTCGTCTGAGCGGAGGTCGGACAGCAGGAGAACCTCATTGTAGTTGTAGTTAGCGTAGCTGTCGAAAACAAGCGGCTGATATGAGGACGCAAGGTAGGAAAGGATGGCTCCTTCCGTAGCTTCACCGCCGGCCTCACCCTGCTGGGTGGAATGGGTCGTGAGGAAGTCCTCGCCGCAGCTGACGGTCATTGTGGCGATGGCCGCCAATGCAAAAATCTTATATATTTTCATTGCTTTCATTCATTTATGCATTATAACGTGATCGTAGCGCCGACGGTGATGGTTCTGGCCTGAGGATAGATTCCACGGTCAACACCGATAGTGGTATATCCTCCGGAAGCCATTTCGGGATCGAATCCGTCATACTTCGTGAAAGTGAGGAGGTTCTCACCGGCTATGTAGACGCGGACATTCTGGAGACCGGTCTTGCGGATGATCTTGGAAGGGATGGTGTATCCGAGCTGAGCTGTTTTCAGGCGGAGGTAAGATCCGTTCTTGATGTAGAGGTCGGAAGAACGCCAGTTCTGGTTGGGGTTGGCCGCAGTCATACGGGGGATGCGGTTTGAAGTGCCTTCTCCGATCCAGCGGTCAAGTATCCATGCGGGGCGGTTCATAGCGGGGATATCGCCACGCATCGAGTAGTCGAAGATGTCGTTCCCGAGAGAACCCTGGAAGAAGATGTTGGCGTCGAAACCTTTCCAGTCGGCGGTGAGGGTGAGACCGAAGGTCCAGTCGGGCTGGCCCTTTCCGATCTTCGTACGGTCATTGTCGTTGATGATGCCGTCTCCGTTGTAATCCACGAAGCGGACGTCACCGGGCTGGGCATTGGGCTGCATGCGCTCTCCGTTGCTGTTGACGTAGCTGTTGACTTCGTCCCAGTTCTGGAAAATTCCGTCGGTCTTCATTCCATAGAAGAAGGGCCATACTTCACCGTTCATACCTTTTACATAGTCACCGACACCGGAAGCGCCGTTGCTCTGATAAACTGCTTCACCTGAAGAGTTTCCGAGGTTGATGAGTTTGTTGCGGAGGAGGGAAGCGTTGGCGTTGACGCTGTAGTGGAAGTCTCCGAGCTGCTGCTGCCAGCCGATCTCGAATTCGATACCCCAGTTCTCCATGTCTCCGAGGTTGGACATGGGAGCGCTCTGACCTACGTATGAAGGTATAGGCATATCCATGAGCATGCCGTTGGTTTTCTTCTTGTAGTAATCGATGCCGAAGTTGAGACGGTCGTTCAGAAGGCGGGCGTCAAGACCGAGGTCAAGCTGCTCGGATTCCTCCCAACGGATTGTGGGGTTGGCGAGGGCTCCTGCGGATGCACCGTACTGCATTGTGCTGGCGAATCCGGCTGTGGCGACATCCCAACCGCGTCCGAAATAGTAGTTCTGGCCGCCGGACATCAGGGATGCGTAGCGGAAGTCTCCGATATTCTCGTTACCGTTCTTACCCCAGGAAGCACGCAGCTTGAGCTGGTTGACCCAGTCGATGTTGTCCTTGAACCAGGATTCGTTGGAGATGTTCCAACCGAAGGAGGCGGCGGGGAAAGTTGCCCACTTGTGGCCGGGACCGAAACGGGAAGATCCGTCACGACGGACTGTAAGTTCGAGCATGTAGCGCTCATCGTAGTTGTAGTTGAAACGGAAGAAGTAGGAGGCGAGTCTCTGGTAGTCATAGCCGCCTGTACCTCCGCTCACGCGTTCTTCAGTGCGCTCGGCGATGGCGTGGTCGATATTCGCTTTGCGGGGATCAGTTTCCAGAAGGTCATAGTCGGTTCCGGAGATGTACCTGTAGTTGTAGCTCATCGCTGATTGTCCGAGGACGGCTGCGAATGTGTGCTTGCCGATGGTCTTGTTGTATGAGAAGTAATTCTCAGTCTGCCAGCGGTAACCGCGGTTCATGCTGCTCCACACTGAGCTGCGGAGGGTGTAGTTCATCGAGCTCTTGTACTGGGGATAAGCGTATCCGTCATTGCCCCAGAAGCTGAGGTCGGTACCGAAGCTGGACTTGAATTTGAGCCCTTCGATGATATCGAGTTCACCGGAGAAGTTGGCGACGAATTTGTCGGTATTGTAGATTGTGTTGCCGGGAGTCTCCAGGTTGGCTACAGGGTTCGTGAGCTCCTGATAACCGGTCGGAGGAAGGGAGTAAACCCGTCCGTCCTTTGAAACGATTGCCGTAGGATGATCCGCAAGGATCTGCGCTGCGGTTGCTTCATCCGCGAAAACGGGAATCGTAGGGTTGAAGGCGACGGCGCTTCCGAGGATGGAACCGAACTCGGAGTTGGTTTCGATACCCTTTGATTTGATCTTGGAGTAGGAAATGTTGGCCGTAAGGGTTACCTTGTTGAGGAAATTGCGGTCAGTTGTCTCGAAAGGTACGTATGTGTTGTTGGAACGGATGGAGATACGGTCGTAGTTGGACTTGTCGTAATTTCCTCCGATGATACCTTCCTGGTTGAAGTAACCAAGGGAGAGGAAGTAAGTGGCCTTGTCGGTACCTCCGTTCACGCTCAGCTGATGCTGCTGCACGGGAGCGTTGTAGTTGAAGGTCTCATCCTGCCAATCGGTTCCCTTGCCGGCTGCCGCAACTTCAGCGAGCGTGTAGCGGGGAGAGATGCCGTCGTTGACGTCCATTTCGTTCATGATGGTCATGTACTCCTGGGCGTTGAGAACCTCTTTCTTGCGCCAGGGGTTCTGCCAACCGTAGCTTCCATTATATGTTATGGTAGCCTTGCCCTTCGTTCCGCTCTTTGTGGTAACGAGGACAACTCCGTTCGCCGCACGGGCACCGTAAATGGCGGCGGAAGCCGCATCCTTGAGGATCTCGACGGACTGGATGTCGGTGGGGTTCAGGTAGTCGATTCCACCATCGACAGGCATACCGTCAACAATATACAGGGGTTCTGAATTGTTGACTGTACCGATACCGCGGATCTTGATCTGGGATCCTGATCCCGGCTGTCCTGAAGCTTGGGTGATCTGCACTCCGGACACTTTACCCTTGAGGGCATCGTTGATTGTTGACGCCTTGACGGTGTTGAGCTGGTCTCCGTCCACCTTTGAGATGGATGCGGTGACGACGCTTTTTTTCTGGACGCCATATCCGACGACGACGACGTCATCAAGGAGCAAAGCGTCCTCGCGGAGCACGAAATCGATGACACTGCGTCCTGCGACTGCTGCGGTCTGGGTCTCGTACCCGATTGAAGAAACTTCGAGAACTGCATTTGCGGGGACACGGTCAAGGGTATACGTGCCGTCGAAATCAGTAGTCGTTCCGATGGTCGTTCCCTGTACCATGATACCGGCACCGATGACGGGTTCTCCCGCTTCGTCGGTGACCGTACCCCTTACCAGTTGGGCGAATGCGCTTGTGCATCCGAGGCCCGTTGCCATGAGAAGAATCATGGCGATTCTGTAGCAAAGGTGTTTCATTAGTTGATACTTGAGTTGATGTTATTTTTTGTGATTGGTTGCCTTTGTGTCGAACGGTCGTCGTTTGACGGGAGCAAATCTAAAACGATTCTTCCCAATTGTGTGCATCCTTTCCCGCGTGCGGTTGATAAAAGGGGATTCAGTGGGGAAGAATTGTATCAAAGTGGATTGAATATTAATAAGATACGGGATTTAAGACGTTTTAAAAAAGTGGATACCTTTGCGGAGGGAGTGTTTTCTAAAATATTTTAAGTGGACGGATAAGGGGCATAAGTATTATATCAATCCATTATATATCAATGGATTGAGCAATTTTGAAAATGGCTGAAAAAGTGGATTTTGAGTGGATGAAAAGTGGTTTTTGCTTTCCACTTCAGGCCCCGAGAAGCCTCACTTTGTCTTCGAATTCCTCCTTTTCTCCGATGGCTCCTCTCTTGATCTGAGCCCTGTAGTTGTAGATCGTGTTCACCGAGTAGCGTAGAAGCGAAGCGATCTGCGAAGATTGGGTGATGCCGAGTCGGATGAGGGCGAATATCCTAAGTTCGGTGGTGAGGAGCTCGTCCTTCTTGGGCTGGATTCTCTCTTCGGGACGGAGAAGGGCATTGAACTGTTCAACGAAGTTGGGGTAGAGTTTGAGGAAGGCCTGGTCGAAGAGCTGATAGAATAGGCTCAACTCCTCGTCGAGAAGTTTCTTGGAGGAGATTTCCGCGAGTATTTCGTCATATTGTCCGTTCACGACCATCTTTCGGACTGAGCTCTGGTATTTCTTGGTCTTCTCGATGTAGTCCGAACTCAGACTCACGAACATTCCGATGTATTCTTCCTTTGCGGCGTTGGCTTCAACCAGTTCGGAGTTTGTTCGGGTGAGGGCTTCATTCACTTGCTGGAGAGATGCGGAGAACTCCTGGATCTGGGAGTTCATCTGGCGTATCTTCACGTTCAGCCTCCTTTGCCTTCTGTACGCATGGAATGTCCAGAAAGCTGCGGCGAGTGTCAGGAGACCCAGAACCGAAATCACTGTCATGAGGATTTTGTTCCTCCGGTCCTGCTGTGAGCGGAAATCCTCATATCCCCTTTGGATGTCCGGGAACACTTCCGCAATCTGCCACTGGCGCAGCCACGCGTCATAGAAGCGGGCGTCATCGAGCGATGTGCTTATGTATCTGAAGGCCCTTTGGAGTTCTCCGCTGAGGAAGAGTTCCTGCGACAGGCTGCAGAGCGAGGCGTTGTCCTTTGTCGCGGTCTTGAGGTCGGCGATGGCCGAGCGTATGAAGTATGAGTTCATTTCCTCACGGCGATCCAGCTGCTCGCATATTCGGGCCTCGTAATAGGTCCAGTTGGCGTATTCGTGGGAGTCGGGGGAGAGTTTTGCGATGAGGTTCTTGCAAAGGAAGTCCGCCTGGCCCCAATTCTGGTTCTCCATGGCCTGGCGAACGGCGATTCCCTGGTACAGGACCGAATTCTCCGGGGCCGTAGACAGAATGGCATTCCGGTACCATGCTATTTTTGAAGCCATCCTGCCGTCGGGGTCTTCACCGCGGAGATAGTCGCGGTAGTCGTACCAAAAGCGCTGCTGGGCTTCCCAGTAACGGAGTTTCTGCTCGTCCGAGAGGATGGTGGTGTCTATCTGGCTTTGGAGAATGTTGCTGGCCTCGAGGTACATTCCTCCGGTTGCGTTCACCATCGCCCTGGATATGAGTACTTCGTTGATGAGGTTTCTGTCACCGAGTTCCCTGGCCGCCGCTTCCTGGCCTTCAAGAGCTTCACTGGCTTTCGCGAAATTGTAAGTCATGTACTCCTCGTAAAGCTGCTTGTATATGGAGTAACGCTGTTCGGCGCTTATTCCCCTGGAGCGGAGAGGGTTTTCGATGGTCTTTATCCTGACTTCCTTCTCGGAAACGTATTTGTCCGCTTGTGAAATTGTCTCGTCGAGTTGCTGCAGAAGTTCCTCCAATGACTGCGCAGTCAACGGAAGGGATGCCGAAAGGATGCTCAGCAGTATGATTATGAATTGTTTCAAAGTAGTCGTAGCTCACTGGTTGTTTGCAAATATACTGCAAAAAATACATAAAGTGAGCATCGGTCGGTGAGCGGCGAATGCTATATAGCACTGGGCGGAATGCCGAACTTGTTCTTGAATGCCCTTGAGAATCCGTTGAGGGTCGAGAATCCCACGTTGTAGGCAACTTCGCTTACGTTGTAGCGGCGGCTGAGGATCATCTCCCTGGCCTTGTTGAGGCGATAGTTTATGAGGAACTCCTGAGGGGACATGCCGGTCAGGGTCTTCATCTTCGAGAACAGGCAGCTGCGGCTCATTCCGACGCTGTCCGCTATCGCGGAAACGTTGAACCCTTCGTCCGAAATCCTTTCCTCCATCATGGCGTAGATCTTCTCGAGGAACTCCTTGTCGTTGGGGTTGATTTCCAAGGAAGTGATAACCTTTTCGGTATTGCCGTCGGTATTGTCTCCCAGGATCTTCTGGATTCGGCGGCGGTTACCCATTATGTTGTCGATAAGTGCGAAAAGTAATTGCGGGTCGAAAGGCTTCTGCATATATGCGTCCGCCCCGGCACCCAGACCTTCCAGTTCATCCGTTTTGCCGGATTTGGCGGTCAGGAGAATTATCGGGATATGGCAGTAGTCGGGACTGGATTTGAGCTCCCGGCAGAGCTGGTATCCGTCCTTGTAGGGCATCATTATGTCACTTATCACAAGGTCCGGGGCGCTGATTCTGATGAAACGCGTCGCTTCGTCTCCGTCGCAGGCGAGCATCACGTTGTATGAAGCGCCCAGAAGGTCATTGAGGTATACCCTCATCTCTTCATTGTCTTCCACTAGGAGAACGGTCAGATCCTTGTCCATCGAATGTACCGGGACGCTTTGGGTAAGTCTGCCGGTGGACTCGGTGGGAACGTCATGCCAGATTTCCGCACCTTCGTAGGCCTGCTTCTCGCATGGTATTACGAAAGAGAAGACCGCACCGGAAGGTTTGTTTTGGGATACTTTTATCGCTCCCTTGTGAAGACCTATGAGCCGCATTACGTGATTCAACCCGATGCCCAATCCTTCTGGGACGGAGCCTCCCACTTTGTTCCTAACCCTTTCGAATCTTTGGAAGATCCTCTCAAGATCTTCTTCGGCTATCCCTATTCCGGTATCTTTGATGGTAACTTCCGCATATTCCCCGGAATAATCTCCGTCTCCTTTGAGTTTGTCGTATTTCGCATTGGCGCTGTCTGAACTCAGTGGCCGTATCCTAAGCGATATGGAACCTTCTTCCGGAGTGTATTTGACGGCGTTGCTCAGGATATTGAAGAATATCTTTTCGATTTTTTCACGGTCGCACCATACTTCGGGACTCCGGGTATCGGAGGTTTCCCAATCGAGGGCGATCTTTTTCTTCTCCAGGATGTATTCGAAGTTCTTCACGATGTCCTTCAGCATGCTTTCCAGATTGGTGGACCGGACTGCGAGCTGCTCTTCCGAACTTGACAGCCTGTCGAAATTCACCACCTGCTCGGTGAGACTCATCATCTTTTCGGCGTTGCGTTCGATCAGGCGCACGAGGTGTTTGTCATGCTCGTTGAGGCTGTTGTTGCGCGAGAGTTCCTGAGCCGGTCCGTAAATGAGGGAAAGAGGAGTCCTGTATTCGTGGGAAATGTTCATGAAGAACTCAGTCTTTTCGCGGCTGATATGTTCTCCCATCGTCTTTTCCATTTCCGATCTCTCCGCCCTTTCTTTTTCTCTTCGCTCACGTTTGTAAAGGGTAGTAAGCAGTATGGCCAATGCCGAGAGGATGATTGTATAGAGGATCTTTGCCGGGACGCTTGCCCATACGGAAGGCTTTATCTGCATCTCGATGAGCTCCTGGGGTAGCTGCCAGTTTCCGTCCGGGGTTTGGACTTTCACATGGAAACGGTATTTCCCGCTTTTGAGGTTGGAATAGAACGCCCTCCGGCCAGGACCCGACATCACCCATTTGTTGTCGTGTCCCTCGAGCATGTAGGCGTAATTCAGCTGCTTGCCGAGAATGAAATCCTTCGCCGAGAAATAGAAGACAACGAGGTCCTGTTTGTGGTCAAGGACTATCTTTTTGCCGAAATCCGGATACTCTGAGTTGTTGACCAGCATCGCATCCAGATTGAGGGGGATATTCTTGGGAATGTTGTGTCTTATGGGGAAAATCTCGACGATTTCCCTTTCTCCCGCGAAAGCCACCTGTCCGGATTCTCCGACGGTTGAGCATGCGATGAGAAAACTGATGCTATGCGGATAGCTTATCGATATGGGAAGGATTTCACCGTCATTGTTGATATGGAAAATGGAATTCCTGGTAGCGCCCCAAGTGCCGCTGTCATTGAAGGCTATCGATCTTATCGTGTTGTCGTTCAACCCGTCCTTCTCGGTATATTCCACCGAATTGCGGGTGATGGGATCATAGCATTGGAGACCGGAGTTCATTTTACCGATCCATATGCGTCCGGAATGATCTTCTGATACTGAGGATACAGCTTCTGTATTTATGGGCAATTCGTAGAATTGGCCGTCACTGGTGTACTGGAAGATTTTTTCGTCGTGCAGAAAATACGTGCTTCCCGGCGAATGGGAAATCAGTCTCCATGAGGATTCTCCCCGGTTCAGAGGTCGTCTGGAGGCGGTTCCGTTGTTTATCGTCCATATTGAAGACTTGCCGATGAAGTTTATGCCTCCCCCTTCATTTGGCCATATCGCCTGACAGCTCTCAATTATCCGTTCACTTATTTTATTGAGTTCATTGCCATCGAGACGGTATTGGAGAAGTTCCGTGCCTGTCGTGACAATCCACAGATTGTTGTCTGAGTCGAAGCATGTCCTGGTTATCCACACCTTCTGTCCTTTCCGGTCGGGAGGAGTGATCACTCTGTATGCTCCGGTTGTCATGTTCATGAGGAAGACGTCACTGTATGAAATGACCAGAGCCATGTTTTCTCCGGCATTGTGGATCCATGATATCCTCTCTTTGGCCCCGACTTCTTTGAAGTGTGCCACCAAAATGTTGTTGTTGCGGATGTCCTGGACCAGAGGATGGGCGTCGGTTGAAAGCCACAGGTTGTCTTCGGTGATCAGGCAGACTCCTGATTTGGCGTCCGACAGGGAAATATTGTACCAAGCGCGGGAGACTTCCTGCGTTGTGGTATTGATGCGGTATAATTCGCCTCCCGCAACACCGAATACGACATCGTTGTCTATCCTGTCCTCCGTAATGAAGAGAACGTCAGGATCGGAAGAACCGCAAGCTTGTTCCACTTTATTCTTCCATTCGGGGATTTCCGAGAGGGAACCGGTATATGAGAGGATTCCTTTGTCTGTTGCGATGAATATGGTTCCGTCCGAACTTTGGACCATGCCCCGATTGAGTCTTCCTCCGGGGAGATTGAATTTGGAAGACAGTGAAAGGTCCTTGTTGAGAACAAAGATCTCGGAATCGCCGGCCCGACCGCCCGCAATTATTTTTTTGTCGAATGTGACCAGGATGTGACCGGGGTATCTGACATCAGGAAAGACGACACGACGCTCTTCAGTTGACTTGTCATAGAGGAAAATGCCTTCCGAGCCACCGCACACCAGGTGGTCAGCGTCATATTCGGCCATCGCTGAAATCGGATCGAACTCGGCTGATGGGCTTCTGACGACTTTGGAATCTTTCACGAGGTTTATTCCCGCGCTGGTGCCGACCCAAATCCTGTTCCCTACATCGGCGCTCATGCACCAGATTTTGTCATTGGACAAGGCTAAAGAATCGCCTTGGTAAAATACGGAATAGTTGACCCCGTTGTAGCGGTTGAGCCCCCTGTTTGTGCCCAGCCACAGGTATCCGTCAGTCGACTGGACGATGCTGCTGACGCTGGGATCGGAGATTTCGATTTCGACCGGGGGACGCCATGACTGTCCTTGCGCTTTGAAGACTGTGGCGCAGGACATCAGTATGATAAAGTTGACAAATAATAAAGGTCGTTTCCCGGTCATATACCGATTCAGTGAGTATGCAAATATAAGGACCACAAGCGACTTTTGCAATTCGCTTCCCCGAAAGAGTTGAACAAAAGGGCCCCCGTGCAGCATTGTCGCTAAGGGAAGGTCTGGCGAGACGGGGCCTTCGATGTCGCTTTTGGTGGGTGTTGAAT
>JAFUFP010000037.1 GCA_017469845.1 Bacteroidales bacterium
GGAACCACCTCTTCCCATTCCGAACAGAGAAGTTAAGCTCACCATCGCCGATGGTACTGCCACACCAGGTGGGAGAGTAGGTAGCTGCCGTTCTTCGACATCCCGATTGGAGAAATCCAGTCGGGATGTTTTGTATTTATAAAGGTCGACTTTCGCAACATAAGGTCCCTTATTTGCATCTATTCCCAGGAACTCCCATAATGGGATATGTTGCCTATGAAAAAGATTCAGTCTACATATTTCGCTTCTGTCCTTACGGTCCTGATCTTTGGAAGCACATCGGTTACTTCCTTGGCTCAAGAACCGATAAGGGATACTCTCAGGAGGGATTCTTCCCTTCTTTTCGAAAGTGATTCACTTTTCACCTCCGATTCCGTTTCTGTTGATCCAAATAATGTCCCCGCTGAAGATCTTACTCCGACGGATCATTCCTCATTGATCTTCCCTTTACCTTCGGCTTCTTCCGGAGACGGAGTGGTCCCTTCCAAAAAAGACGAAGTGTCATCCGTCAAGATGATAATGGATTCTGACGGAAACAAATGGAAAATGTACGAGGTTGATGATCTCATTCTCGGTGTCAATGTCCGTCAGTATCGTGATTTCGGGAAATGGTTCAGGATCGATTACTATATAATGAATAGGGGAGATGAGGGGAAACTGTTCGATTTCACGAACGCCTCCGTCAAGAGCCCCAATGGAAGAGCCAAGCTCTATTCTCATGACCAGTTCATAAGAAAAGCCCGTCGTCGCCGTTTCTGGTCTTCATTCGGAGCCAATGTCGCCATTATGACTACAGGGGTCATCCTTGATGAAATCCTTAACGGAGAGTATTATGACGGTAGAGCGGACCATTACTCCCTCGGTAGCGACATCGCACACGATGTGTCATCCATGGTTATTACGGAGGCCTCCGCAGTCGGAATGATGGCGGCCAGCCAGTATTTCGCCGGGGATATGTCAAGAGTCTATTCCGAAAATCTCGGCTATGTCAGAAACTATATGGTGAATCCCGGCATCGCCATAGAAGGACACGCTTATGCGAGATTCTCACGTGATGGAGAACTTACCGTGAATGTTCCTGTCGGCGGCAGAGTCTACTCGATGAATTGGGATACGACGAAGATCGAGTCTTTGAGAAAGGGTGAACTCTAATCCTTCTCCCTTCTTGAACTCATGTGACTGAAATGATGAAGGTCCGGACATTCCTTTGGATCCGGACCTTTCAGTATGTCTGAGTATCTGCAGAAGAAGTCTACAGCTTGATTATCCCGTTTTTCATGGCATAGATCACAAGCTCGACCGAGTTGTTGATGCCCAGTTTTTTGAAGATGTTGTTTTTGTGGGTGTTGACGGTTGCCACATTGATGTACATCCTGTCGGCGATCTCCTTGGCGGTAAGACCTTCAGAGCACAATGCTATGATTTCGTTCTCCCTTTCGGTGAACTGGTCTTTGCCGTCCTTCTTCGCGACCTTGATGTCACGGATTATCTTTGAGATGTCCTTCCCGAAATATTCCGCACCCTCTTCTATGTAGTCAATCGCGATGAAAAGTTCTTTCATGGTCGCGTTTTTGCTTATGAAGCCGTTTATTCCCGTTTCGATGAGTTTTGAGATAGTTTCTGCATCGTTCTCCGCGGAAAGCACAAGGATTTTCATGGCAGGCCTCAATTGTATCAGCTTGCGTGCGATTTCTATGCCGCTCTGGTCGGGGAGATGAATGTCCAAAAGAACAATATCCGCGTCCGTCGTTTCGATGATTTGGAAGAATTCCGCTGCGTTTGACGCTTCTCCCACCACGTTGTATTTTTCCGGTTGGGACTTAAGAGCGGTCGATATGCCCAGCCTGAAAAGCTGGTGGTCTTCGACCATGATGATTTTTGTAGGGTGATTCATATGGCGAGTCAGTAGTTTATCCTTTCAATACTGTGAAGCTGAATTCAGATCCCTTGTCAGGTTCTGTCTCCAAGCCGTGATCTCCTCCGGCGAGTCCTATGAACTCACGGCAGATGGCGAGCCCAAGGCCTGTGCCTTGTTCTCCGAGTGTACCCGCGGAAGAAAGGCTGTCTAAGCCTTTAATAAGGGCTTCGGCTTTCTTCTTTGTCATACCGATTCCGTGGTCCTTTACGCTGATCCACATTCTGCCGTTTTCGGCATCTTTGCAGTTGATTTCTATAGTACTGTCCGTGTAGGAGTACTTGATGGCGTTGCTCGAGAGATTCCCGAGAACCGTCGAGATCATGTTGAGGTCGCAGAAAGCGATGGTATCGGCGGGAATGTTGTTTCTGACCGTGATGTTTTTCTGTGTCAGCTGTTCCTTCAGGAGATCTATAGCGTCCTCACAAACGTTGTGGAGATCGACCCTTACCGGCTCGTACTTCATCTTTCCGGCTTGGAGTCTGGACCAGTCCAGAAGGTTTTTCAGAAGATCCAATGTGGCATCGGAAGACTTGGCGAGCTCCGCTATCTGCGACTTTGCGACTTCCCTGGGAGCGTAATTGATCAGTTCCTCCAGTTGCTTGAGGGTGTTCCGTTGTGCGATCAGAGGATTCTTCAGGTCATGTGAAATGAGCGAGAAGAATTTGTTCTTGACATCATTGAGCTCTGCCAGACGTTTGGTGTGCTTTTTCTGGAGAAGCCAGTATCGGTACAGAATGACGAGGAGTATGAGAAGGATGGTGGTGCTCGAAATCCCTGCGAAAAGGATCCATCTCTTGAGGGAAGACTCATGATCCTTCTCTTTGAGGATGCGGTTCATTTCCTGGCGGGCCTGTTCCTCCACGAAGTTTATTCTGCTCTGGGCGATTTCCTGGTCATCCTTCTGTGCGGCCGATGAATCCTTGTAAGCCATGGCAACCATGCTTTCACTGTAGGCATCCTTGTAATTGCCCTGCTTGGCAAGGAGCATGGCCTTAAGTGAATGGATCTCCTGGTCATGGCCGAAAGAGTGTCTTCCTCCGGCGAGTTCATAGGATTCATCAAGGTACTTTTTGGCTTTTTTGATGTTTCCCTTTTCTATATATATAGAGGCGAGAGACATTGTGGACTTGGCGAGGTTCCATCTGTCTTTGGCTTTTGACAGGGAATCGTATGCCGCAAGGAATTGTTCCTCGGACTTGTCGATGTCTCCAAGTTCCCTGGTCAATTGGCCCAGTCGGTTCAGACTTATACCCACTCCGCTTGTGGAACGGCCCCGTTTATTGTAGTCGATGGCCCTCTGGTACATCACCGCAGCCGAATCGTACATGCTTCTGTATTCATATATGGAGCCGATAGTGCTCCAGTTCATGGCCATTCCGGTGTAGTTGCCGATCATCTTGTCATAGTCGAGCGACAGGCGGAAGTATTTTTCGGCTTCATCGCCGTTGTTGAGGTATTTGTAGACGTTGCCAAGACCGTTGTATAGATATGAATGGTGGCGTTTGCCTTCATCGGTGTCGACGTAGTAGGAATTCTCGAGGACCTGTATTCCGTGAAGCAGGTCTGAAGCCGCATCCGTGTATGCGCCGATACGCCTCTCGCTTGTTGACAGGCCGACGACCGTGCGGACGATTTCATACTCATCGTTGTTTTTCCGATGGGCATCCATCGCCTGTCTGTATGCGTTGATAGATTTTATGTATTCGCTGTTCTGGTTATAGTACCTGCCGATATGATAGAGGGTGATACCTACGGCTGTACTGTCCCCTTTATTCCTGTATTCGGAAAGAAGGGATTGCAGAGCGTCCAAATCTTTTGAAACGGAATATACTTTTTTCTCAGTAGCCTCATCCGCTGACGGAGCGGCTACAGCTGCGGAAACCGCAGCCGTGGCTATCATGACTATGAACAGCATCAGCTGTGAGAGCTTTTTCATAACAAGCGGCATTTGTCTGACATAAGCTTTTGCGAAAATAATAAAAATTAATGATATGTCAGTACATATTTTTTCTGAATAACGCAAAAAATTACGTAGCAACTACGTACCACGTAACAAATAATAAACATAAATATGCTTTTTAAGGCCCTGATTGCTTAAAATTGCTCTTTTATGTTGTAATGGTTCCTGTCAGAAGAAGATCTTGAAATCATTTCGCAGATGAATCCCGCGAGGAAAAGCATGACACCGACAAGGACGGCTACAAGGGCCAGGTAGAAGAGCGGCTGGTCCGTCACGGGTCTGAATTTGATGCCGGCGGCCTGATGGACGAGCTTTGTGATGATAAGGCAAACGGATATCACGAATCCCACTAAGAACATGAGTATTCCGGTGAAACCGAAGAAGTGCATGGGCTTCTTCCCGAATGTGCTGAGGAACCACAGGCTCATCAGGTCCAGGAAGCCGTTCACGAACCTTTCCATCCCGAATTTGCTCTTGCCGTATTTGCGTTTCTGGTGGTGTACCGGCTTCTCGGTTATCTTGTCGAAGCCCGCATTTTTGGCAAGGTAGGGGATGTAGCGGTGCATTTCACCGTAGACCTCGATATTCTTCACGACTTCCGATTTGTAAGCCTTCAGACCGCAATTCATGTCGTGAAGATGGATACCGGTTATCCATCTTGCGGTTGCGTTGTATAATTTTGAAGGAAGGTTCTTGGTGATCTTGTTGTCCTGGCGGTGTTGCTTCCATCCCGAGACGACATCCCAGCCTTCGTTCTTTACCATGGAATACATTTGGGGAATCTCATCCGGAGAATCCTGGAGGTCGGCGTCCATAGTGAATACGACCTCGCCCTTCGCTTCCTTGAAACCGCAGTAGAGGGCGGCGGACTTGCCGTAATTTCTCCTGAACCTGATGCCGTGTACGGAAGAGTCCCTTCCGGCAATTTCACCGATAACCTTCCATGATGAATCGGTGCTTCCGTCATCGACGAGGATTATTTCGTGGGATAGCCCCATTTCACCGATAACCCTGTCTATCCATGAGCAGAGTTCGGGAAGTGATTCTTCTTCGTTGAAAAGTGGTACTATGACGGATATGTCCGGATTGTTCTTTTCCATGGTGAATTGTCTTGGCGAATCTTTTACTGCTGGTTCTGTCCGTTGTTCATGTCTGCGAACACATCATTGGCTGGAATGTTCCTGGAGAGAATCGCCGATACGACGGTTCCGAAGAGGAAGCAGTATATGAGATTGGAGAAGAACGTCAGTTGGGGAAGGTTCTCCATCATTCTGTCCATAGCCGCCATTGAATTGGAATCAAGCATCGATGAATATGACGAAATGGCCGCATCCATCGCTTCCTTCATCTCATCGGGGTTGATCAGAAGCGTTTGTGCAAGTGAGAAAGCGGCGCAGATGAGAGCCGAAAGGGCCGCCACCGCCATTCCGAAACGGAAACTTCTCTTGTTGTCCACGCCGTCGTATCCTGCGGCGAACTTCTTCATGAAGAAAGCCATGAGGAAGATGCAGCCCCCGAATTTGCCGGCCCAGAGGACGAACTTCAGCACAGACAGAAGGAATGCCACGCCGGCGCCTCCCGAAAGTTTCGACAGAAGGGATACGACGATGGCGTATACTACGCTTACAAGTCCGAGTACCAGGCCGGCTTTGCCGGCTTCATTCCATAATGCGCGGGTTGAGTACGTTTCTTTCATTGATCTATGTTTTATTCAAGTTCTTTGCAAATATAGTGAGTTTTTTGTCTTTATCGCACATGGGCATGGAACAACATGTTCCGGTCGTGGAATGCGAAATTGGGGTCGTATAATTTCAAAGGACATATAAATTCCTTATATTTGCAGACTGTAACAATTCGGGACCGTGCTGTTCAAGTACTTTGTATGTAACTACAGGCGGCATTCCGGCAACCAAAATACAAACATCAGATTTTTTGTTATGATCAACATCACTTTCCCTGACGGAAGCGTCAGGCCCTTCGAGGAAGGGGTAACCGGTTATGAGATTGCGAAGAGCATAAGTCCCAGGCTTGCTGCCGAGGTGCTCGCCATTGAAGTAAAGGACGCTGCCGATACGACAGCCGACAAGGGAACGGTCATCGACCTCACCCGTCCCATAACCGCAGATTCCTCAATCCGACTTCTCAAATTCGAGGACGAGGAAGGCAAGAAAGTATTCTGGCATTCTTCTTCACACCTTATGGCCGAGGCACTCGAGAGCCTTTATCCCGGTGTGAAGTTCGGCATCGGACCCGCAATCGAGAACGGGTTCTACTATGACGTCGACCTTGCCGGCCAGCCTTTCTCCGATGCGGATCTCGCCAAAGTCGAGAAGAAGATGCTCGAACTCGCCAAAGAGAAGCAGGAATTCAAGAGAATATCGGTTTCCAAGCAGGATGCGCTTGAGTATTTCACCAAGAAGGGTGACCCCTACAAGTGTGAACTCATCAGCGAACTCGAGGACGGAACCATCACATATTACGAGAACGGACAGTTCACCGATCTTTGCCGCGGACCTCACCTTCCCAATACGGAACTCATCAAGGCCGTGAAGCTCACCGCTATCGCCGGAGCATACTGGAGAGGTGACGAGAACCGTCAGCAGCTTACCCGTATCTACGGAATCACCTTCCCCAAGAAGTCGATGCTCGACGAGTATCTGGTGCTTCTCGAGGAGGCGAAGAAGAGGGATCACCGCAAACTCGGAAAGGAGATGGAACTTTTCACCTTCTCTCCCAAGGTCGGTCTCGGTCTTCCTCTTTGGCTCCCCAGAGGTGCCGTCATGAGGTATCAACTGGAGAACTTCCTCCGCAAGAAACTCAACGAGTCCGGATATCTTCCCGTCGTCACTCCCCATATCGGAAGCAAGCAGCTCTATGTGACTTCAGGCCACTACGCAAAATACGGTAAGGATTCATTCCAGCCGATCCATACTCCCCAGGAAGGAGAGGAGTACATGCTCAAACCCATGAACTGCCCTCACCACTGCGAGATTTACCGCTCCGCACCCCGTTCATACAGGGATCTCCCTCTGAGACTCGCCGAGTTCGGTACCGTTTACCGTTACGAGCAGAGCGGAGAGCTCCATGGACTCACCCGTGTCCGCAGCTTCACCCAGGATGACGCCCACATGTTCGTCCGTCCCGAGCAGCTCAAGGACGAGTTCAAGAAGGTCATCGACCTGATCATGTACGTTTTCAGCGTATTCAAGTTCGACAACTTCACCGCTCAGATCTCTCTCCGTGACAAGGTGAACAGGGAGAAATACATCGGAAGCGAGGAGAACTGGGAGAAGGCTGAATCCGCCATTATCGAGTCAGCTGCCGAGAAGGGACTCAAGACTGTCATCGAGTACGGCGAAGCCGCCTTCTATGGCCCGAAACTTGATTTCATGGTGAAGGACGCCATCGGAAGGAAGTGGCAGCTCGGTACGATCCAGGTCGACTACAATCTTCCTGAAAGGTTCCAGCTCGAGTATACCGATGCCGACGGATCGAAGAAACGCCCTATCATGATCCACAGGGCTCCCTTCGGATCAATCGAAAGATTCACGGCCGTTCTGCTCGAACATACCGCAGGACATTTCCCTCTGTGGCTCGCCCCGGATCAGGTAAAAGTCTTGCCAGTCAGCGAAAAATATGCGGATTATGCAAAAAAAGTTTGTGATTTGCTGAATAATTCCGAAATTCGCGCTTCCATGGACGATCGTAACGAAACCCTCGGAAAGAGGATTCGTGAAATCTCCCTGCTGAGGGTGCCTCTGCTTGTGATCGTAGGTGAACAGGAGCAGGCCCAGGGAACCCTCTCGATAAGAAAAGACGGAGTCAACCAGGGCTCCAAGACGGTTGAAGAGTTTGTGGACTGGTTCAAAGAGACCGTAAAGGCCGAACTGTCCTAGAACATCTTCACGTATATGGTGTAAAGTTGTTCACTCATTAATTGTAGGAGGATTTTTTTAAGACAATGCCTTACAAGCCCAACCACTTCAGCGGCCCCAAACCCGCAGGTGCAGCTAAGCCCTCTCCGGCGAAACCCGCCGGGGCGAGGTCTGTTCGTCCCGAAAGAAAGAAGGACGAGAATGACCTGAACATCAACGAGGAGATTACCGCTTCTCAGGTACGTCTCGTTGGCGACAACATCGCCAATCCCGGCGTCTATCCGATCGCACAGGCCATGAAGATGGCCGATGAGCTCGACCTTGACCTCGTTGAAATCAGCGCTAAGGCCGATCCTCCTGTTTGCAAGATCCTTGACTATCAGAAGTACGTCTACCAGCAGAAAAAGAAAGCCAAGGAGATGAAGCAGAACAGCAGCAAGATCGTCATCAAGGAAATAAGGTTCGGACCCAATACCGACGACCATGATTTCCAGTTCAAGCTCAAGCATGCCCAGGAGTTCCTTTCCGAGGGTTCCAAGGTGAAGGCTTCCGTCTTCTTCCGCGGAAGGTCCATAATGTTCTCCGACCAGGGTGAGAAACTTCTTCTGAAGTTCGCCCTCGATCTCGAAGAGTACGGAAGGGCCGAGAACATGCCCAAGCTCGAAGGCAAGAGGATGATCATGATGATCGCACCTATCAAAAAGAAATAATCCCTTTGCGGGTTATAAGATAATATTAACAATTAATTGATTTAGAGATGGCAAAGCTTAAGACCAACTCCGGTGCCAAAAAGCGCTTCACGCTTACCGGAACGGGAAAAATCAAGAGAAAACACGCTTATCACAGCCACATTCTCACCAAGAAGACCAAGAAGCAGAAAAGGAATCTTGATCACTTCGCTCTCCTCGAAAAGGATGACGTGAAGAGGGTAAGGGAACTTCTTGTAATCTAGTTTTTTATTCACAATTCATGTTAAACTGGCAAGCAGTAGAGAAAAGAGCCGCAAAAGTAAACGGCCACTGCCGCCGAAAAACAACAAATTATGCCAAGATCAGTAAACTCAGTCGCCTCCAGGGCGCGCCGCAAGAAGATTCTCAAGAAAACTCGCGGTAATTTCCTTTCAAGGAAGAACGTTTGGACGGTTGCAAAGAACACCTACGAGAAAGGTCTCACCTATGCATACCGTGACCGCAGGAACAAGAAGAGGGAGTTCCGTTCACTTTGGATCCAGCGTATCAACGCAGGTGCCCGCCAGTACGGTATTTCCTATTCTCAGTTCATGGGCAGACTCGCAAAGCAGAACGTCGGCCTGAACCGTAAGGTTCTTGCAGACCTTGCCATGAATAATCCCGAGGCTTTCGAGGCTATCATCAACTCAGTAAAATAATTTGATGATGAGCTGGAAGGAATTGTACCACAACAGATGGCTGAGGTGGGGCTTCTGGTCGCTCCTCTACATCCTGTGGGTAATCTGGCTCGGAAACTATTGGTGGCTCCTTGGACTGATTGTCATTTTCGACAACAACATCACCAAGAAAGTCAAGTGGACTTTCTGGAAAAAGGAGTACAAGGAAGGCGAAAAACACAATGCGCTGCTTGATTGGCTCGATGCCATCATCTTCGCCGTTGTCTTCGTCACGTTCATCAACATTTTCTTCTTCCAGGCTTTCAAGATTCCTTCCTCATCGATGGAAAGTTCGCTTTATACGGGAGACCATCTCTTCGTAAGCAAGCTTACTTTCGGCCCCAAGATCCCGGAGACGCCCCTCACAATCCCTTTCACGCACAATGTGTTCATGGGTAAAGAGTCCTACTCGACCCTTATCCACAATGACTACAGAAGGCTCAAAGGACTGAGGAACGTCGAAAGAGGAGACTACGTCGTGTTCAACTTCCCTCACGGTGATACCGTATTCGTGAGATATCCGGCCGAGGACTACTACATGGTCGTCCGCACAGTGGGGAAAGATTACGCTCTCGCCAACTACGGCCCCGTGAAGGCCCGTCCGGCGGACAAGACCGACCACTATGTGAAAAGGTGTGTAGCCGTCGCAGGTGACACCCTCTCGATTGTAGGAGGTCAGGTTTACATAAATTCCGAGGCCCAGACAGTATGGCCGGGAGTTCAGAGCACTTACGAAGTCAAGACCAACGGGACAAGGATAAACCTCAAAACGCTTGAAAAGCTGGGACTGAACACCAACGAACTGTGGTATGATACCGACCTTCCGGGTTATCCGGAAATGCCTCTGACGGCAGCGATGCTCGAAGAAGTAAAAGGTATCTCCAATGTGGAATCAGTCACGCCGTGCGTCCGCAAAGAATCCTATCATCTGATTTTCCCCTTCACGGAGAACTACGGATGGTCAAGGGACGATTTCGGACCCCTCTGGATCCCCGCAAAAGGGGCTACAGTCACTCTCACGGCCGACAACCTTCCGCTCTACCGCAGGATCATAACCGCTTACGAGCATCATACGCTCGATGTGAAATCGGACGGAACGATTCTCATAGACGGGGTCCAGACCACCAGCTACACTTTCGGGCAGGACTACTACTTCATGATGGGCGACAATCGGCACAATTCGCTGGATTCCCGTTACTGGGGATTCGTCCCGGAGGATCATATCGTAGGCAGACCCGCACTCATCTGGCTTTCGACCATAAACGGGAAGAAGTTCCCCTCGAACATCAGATGGAACAGGTTCTTCAAGTTCATTTGACCCCCGTCAGAGAGGCTAAAAAGTTTAGTTTTCTTTGATTTGCGAAAAAAATAACCGATATTTGCAGCCCGCATAAAATTTTTAAGTTCGAATAATAATAAAAAGTACAATAAAATGGCAAAGGTTTGTCAAGTAACAGGTAGGAAGAGAATGAAAGGCAACAACGTTGCCCATTCCAAGCTGCGCACCAAGCGCGACTTCTCCCTCAACCTCAAGAGAAAGAGATTCTGGTCAGAGGAGGAGCAGAGATTCATCACACTCAGGGTATCCTGCAAGGGTATGAGGACCATCGAGAAGAACGGTCTCGAGGCCACCATCAAGGATGCTCAGAAGAAAGGATATATTAACCTTGTATAACTCTCAGGATTATGGCAAAGAAAGCTAAAGGCAATAGGGTGCAGGTTATCCTCGAGTGCACCGAGCAGAAAGAGAGTGGTGTTCCCGGAATGTCCCGTTACATCACCACCAAGAACAAGAAGAACACTCCTGAGCGTCTGGAGCGCAAGAAATACAACCCTTACCTCCACAAGGTGACTGTTCATCGTGAGATCAAGTAATCAATAAAGGAGATTGACATATGGCAAAGAAAGCAGTCGCTACATTCGCAGCTAAAGCCGGCTCCAAGAGCATGGTAAAGTGCATCCGCATGGACAAATCCCCCAAGACCGGAGCTTACGTCTTCACAGAGCAGCTCATCGAGTCCGGTAAGGAGAAAGAATTCTTCAACAAGAAGTAATTCCACTACACGGATATTATCCGATCAAGATATGGTCCAGCCGTCCCGAAAGGGGCGGCTGAGCTGTTATTATGCCGTTATGTGGCGTTCTTTTCAATTGTTTTGTGCAAAATAATGGGTATCTTTGTAAGTTACAAAACATAGTGCCATGGGACTATTCAGTAAAGGTGTCAAAAAGACGAACGAAAGCTTTTTCCAGAAGATCTCCAGAGCCGTCGTGGGCAAGTCACGTGTAAGTGAAGATGTCCTCGACGCCATCGAGGAAGCTCTCGTTTCTTCCGATATGGGTGTTGACACCACCCTCAAGATAATCGACAACCTCGAAGACAGGGTCGAGAAGGACAAGTACATGAACCTGAATGAACTTGTCGAGATCCTTCGTGACGAGATAGCCAAGCTCCTCAAGGTGGATGAAGGCGAGGATGACTCCGTGCAGCCTTTCGATTTTTCGAAGAAGCCTTATGTGATGCTTGTCGTCGGTGTCAACGGTGTCGGAAAGACGACCACTATCGGCAAGCTCGCGTCTTCTCTCAAATCCCAGGGCAAGAAGGTCGTCATCGGAGCCGCCGACACTTTCCGTGCAGCGGCCGTCGACCAGCTCCAGATCTGGGCCGAAAGGGCCGGTGTCGACATCGTCCGTCAGCAGATGGGATCGGATCCCGCATCAGTGGCATACGACACCGTGAAGTCAGCCGTGGCTAAAGGAGCTGACGTCGTCCTGATCGATACCGCAGGCCGTCTCCACAACAGGGTGGACCTCATGAATGAACTTACCAAGATAAGAAACGTCATACGCAAGGTCATTCCCGACGGACCTCATGACGTTCTGCTTGTTCTTGACAGTACAACGGGACAGAACGCTTTCCAGCAGGCCAAAGAGTTTTCGAGGGCTACGGATGTTACCTCACTGGCCGTTACGAAACTCGACGGCTCGGCAAAGGGAGGAGTCGTCATCGGTATCGTGGACCAGTTCCATATTCCCATCAAGTTCATCGGCATCGGTGAAGGAATCGATGACCTGAAGGTTTTCTCGAAGAAGGAATTCGTTTCATCCCTTTTCAGTCTCGAGGACATCAAGCAGTAAACCCGCATAAGCAAATAAAACAATCTACATACAATGAAACTTTCTTACAGCTGGCTCAAGGATTATCTTGAGTGTGACCTTACCCCCGCTCAGGTTGCTGAAGCGATGACTTCAATCGGAATTGAAGTGGATTCAGTGGAAGAGCAGGAGGAAATCCCCGGAGGACTTGAAGGAGTCGTGGTGGCTCATGTCCTCGAATGTGAAGCCCATCCCAATTCGGATCATCTCCATGTGACCAAGGTTGACGACGGTTCACCGGAACCCGTCCAGGTCGTTTGCGGAGCCCCCAACGTGGCCGCCGGCCAGAAGGTGCTTTTCGCCCGCATCGGATCAGTGCTTCCCGGAGATTTCAAGATCAAGAAATCCAAGATAAGGGGAATCGAATCCTTCGGAATGATCTGCGCCGAGGATGAACTCGGAATCGGAACCAGCCATGACGGCATCATGGTACTTCCCGAGGATGCGGTTGTAGGAACTCCCGCCAAAGAATATCTCCACCTCAAGACCGATGCCGTCATCGAGTACGAGATCACGGCCAACCGTGTCGATGCCGCTTCCCATATCGGTGTCGCAAGGGATCTTTACGCTTATCTGAAGCTCAATGATATCCCTTGCTCTTTCTCATATCCCGATGTCAGCGCATTCAAAGAGGGCGAAGGCGAAGCCATTCCCGTCTGTGTTCCCGATCCTGACGGAGCCCCCGTTTATACCGGAACGACAATCCGTGGCGTCAAAGTCGGCCCTTCACCCGAATGGCTCCAGAAGAAACTTCTCGCCATCGGTCTTCATCCGATCAACAACATAGTCGACATCTCCAATTTCGTTCTCTTCGAACTCGGACAGCCTCTCCATACTTTCGATGCAGCCAAGATCGAGGGTGGAAAGGTCATCGTCAGAAGAGCCGCTGAAGGGGAGAAGATCCGCACCCTTGACGGAATCGAGCGTTCCCTCAAGGCTTACGACATGGTGATCGCCAATGAAAACAAGCCCATGTGCATCACCGGTGTATTCGGAGGAGAGGATTCAGGCGTTACCGAAAATACCGTTGACGTATTCCTCGAGAGCGCTTACTTCGATCCGGGCAGCATCCGCAAGACTTCCAAGACACATACTCTTCAGACCGACGCCTCCTTCCGTTACGAAAGGGGAGCTGATCCGATGATCACCGTGTACGCCGCCAAGAGGGCAGCCCTCCTTATCCAGGAAGTCGCCGGTGGACACATCGAAGGCAAAATGGTGAGAGTCTGCACCAATGAACCGAAGAAGGCCGTCATCGATCTGGATTACGGTAGGATGCAGCGCCTCATCGGAAAGAATATCGGAAAGGAGACCATCGAAAAGATCCTTTCGTTCATGAACTACGAATTCCTCGAGAAGAACGAAAACGGATCCAAGGTCGCCGCTCCTTCATACATGATCGACGTCACCCGCGAGTGCGACGTGGTGGAAGAAGTTCTCCGCGTTTACGGATACAACAACATCGAGCTTCCTTCCAGCATGCGCATGTCAGTTTCTCCGACTCCTTCACCCGATCCCGAAGCTGTCAGGAACTACATCTCCAATTTCTTCGCAGCCAACGGTTTCGTCGAGACGATGAACAACTCGCTCACCAAGGCTGATTATTACTCTTCACTGAAGACTTTCCCTGCCGAGGCCAGCGTACAGATCGTCAATCCGCTCAGCTCCGACCTCAACGTGATGAGGCAGACCCTCATTCTCGGCGGCCTCGAAGTTGTCGCATACAACCTCAACCGTCAGATCAGCTCCATAAAGAGCTTCGAGTACGGTTCCGTATATCGCCGCCTTGCTGAAGGTGACGGCACCACTCTCGCTTCTTACGAAGAGCATCCTTGCTTCTGCCTTATGATGAGCGGTTCTTCCGACAAGTCCTGGAGGACCGACGCGCAGAAGGGAAGCTACTTCCAGCTTAAGGGCTACCTCGAACTCCTTCTGAAGCGCTACGGTGTTGACATCTATACTCTCGAGACTGATGCCGCACCTGAGGACATCTTCTCTGAAGGTATGGTATATTATCTCCCCGGAGGTCACAAGCAGCTTGCGGTGATGGGTACGATCAACCCCGCTCTGGCCAAGAAATTCGACATCAAGCAGAGCGTTTTCGCAGCTGAGATCAACTGGAATTCACTCTTCGAAATCGTCAAGAGGGTAAAGGTCAAATTCACCGAACTTCCCAAGTTCCCTGAGGTGAAGAGGGATCTCGCTCTCCTTCTCGATGAGAGCGTCAAGTATTCGGATCTTAGGCGCAGCGCATTCAAGGCGGCCAAGAAGTACCTCAAGCAGGTTACTCTCTTCGACGTTTACCGTGGGGACAAGATTCCCGCCGGCAAGAAGCAGTATGCTCTCAACTTCGTGCTCCAGGATACTGAAAAGACCCTGACCGATGCCGAGGTGGAGAAGATAGTCTCCAAGCTCATGTCGACATTCCAGAACGAATGGGGTGCTTCATTGAGATAGAAAAGTCACTGTAGGAGAAGATTTTTGAAAAAGATTCCGTCATATCTCTGGAAGGCTGTCCTTGTACTTGTCCTCATCGCTTCGTGCGGTCCCAAGGTCAAGTTGATACCCAAGGACAAGCTTGCCCTTATCCATATGGATATGCTTATGGCTGACCAGTGGCTCAAGATCGCCGGAAACCGCCAGAAGGCAGACACTTTCCAGCTTTATGCGCCCATATTCACCAAGTACGGGTATGACACGGAAGATTACCGGCATACGGTAGAATATTATCTTGACTCTCCCGAGGAGTTTTCAAAAATATTCGACAAGACGACGGAACTTTTGAGAGCAAGGTTCGATTCCGTAGGGAATGTGCTCAGAGCAAGGAATAAGGCGGACAGCACCATGAGGGCCCTTCTCGCGATGGATATCCGGAGGCCAGTCCTTTACAAGGATTTCTTCAAGGAACCGTACGCCTCCGACACCATTTCCTTTGAGCTGGATTCCAACGGAATCTATCAGCTTCAGAGGATAATCAGGGATACGATGTTCAAAGGACCTCTTCTGGTGATAAAGGAAGAGCCTGTGGCTGATTCCCTCCAGACGGCGAAGGATTCGCTCGCGAAAGCGGGTCGGGATACGCTGAAGGCCTTTGAGAAGCCCAAACGCATCCTGCGGGAAAATCGTATATCAAGGAACCTCACTCCTATAGAAAGAGAAGAGAATTTATGAAAAGGTTCGCAGCCAAATATATCTATACCCTCGAGTCGGTCACTCCTCTTACTGATGCTTTCATCGAGGTGGAGGATGACGGGACGGTCATCCGTACCGGAAAGTGTGAGGACACCTCCGGCGA
This sequence comes from Bacteroidales bacterium, assembly GCA_017469845.1. Classification (GTDB taxonomy): domain Bacteria; phylum Bacteroidota; class Bacteroidia; order Bacteroidales; family UBA932; genus Cryptobacteroides. The sequence continues at coordinate 15,610 of JAFUFP010000037.1, forward strand.
AGAGCACTACTATGACGGTGCGCTCGTCCCCGGATTCGTCAATACGCATTGCCATATCGAACTTTCGTACATGTGGCATCTTTTCCGTAAGGGTACCGGAATGGCGGGATTCATCGACCAGATAAACGCCCTCCGTGACACAAAACCTCTCGAGGAAAAGATTTCTGACATCGCCCGTTGGATGGATGTTCTCTACAGAAGGGGAGTGTCGGCCATGGCCGATATCAGCAACTGCGACGACAGCTTCGCGATAAAGGCTTCCTCTCCCATGTATACGAGGACTTTCCTGGAGGTGTTCGGCACTGAACCTGAAGACTGCGGCAGTGTCATTTCATCAGTCCTTGCCCTCAAGGAAAAGGCTGACGCCGCCGGGATAGATGCGGCACCTACACCCCACGCCTGCTATACGATGAGTCCCGAACTTGTGACGGCGTCAAGCGCCGAAGGTCTCAAGTCCGGCTTCCTCTCATTCCACAGCGAGGAAACTCCCCAGGAAGAGGAAATGCTCAAGTACGGCTCCGGAGCGATGTGGGACAACCGCAAAGCCGCCGGAATGAGTACTCCTCCGGTGACCGGAAAGTCTTCTCTTCTGTATTTCATCGACAGGCTGGAGAAAGTTCATCCCGCTCCGTTTGATGAGCATATCCTTCTCGTTCACGAAGTGTGCATGGACCAGGAGGGGATCGATGCGGTCAAGTCCAAGATGAATAACGCATTCATCGCCCTGTGTCCGCTTTCCAACATATACATCCATGACGCTCTCCCGCCGATTCCTCTCATGAGGAAGAACGGACTCAATCTCACAATCGGAACGGATTCGCTTTCGAGCAATGACGATCTGGACATCGTGCGTGAGATGCTCTGCATAAAAGAGAACTTCCCTGAGGTTCCTTTCGGAGAAATCCTCCAGTGGGCCAGCCTCAACGGCGCGAAGTTCCTTTCGAAGGAGGACATCTATGGATCATTCCTTCCCGGGAAACGCCCCGGCATAGTACTGATAGACCATCTTGACGGCAAGGGCGACCTCACAAGCGCCTCCGCCTCAGTAAGAATATTGTAGGCATATGATGAGGGAAGAACTGGTCTTCGGACCGATCAGAAGCCGCCGTCTCGGCTCCTCTCTCGGCATCAACCTGTTGCCGACCGAAGGAAAATTATGCAATTTCGACTGTATATATTGTGAGTGCGGTTGGAATAAGGACGGTACAGGTGACAGGAGGCTTCCGACTGCCGCCGACCTCGAGAAGGCTCTCCGTGAGAAGCTCTCCGAGTGCAGGGCGAATGGAACGCCGATAGATTCAATAACGTTCTCCGGTGACGGTGAACCTACGCTGAATCCGGATTTCGCGAAGATAATTGACATAACGGTGGCTCTGAGGGATGAGTATTATCCCGAAGCTGTCGTGTCCGTTCTATCAAACGCTACGAAAGCGGGACGCCCCTCAGTATTCGAAGCCCTCAAGAAGGTGGACAATCCGATACTCAAGATTGACGCTCCCACAGCTGAGCTTGCGGCAAGGATAAACCGCCCCCAGTGCGAATACAGTGTCGGTAAGATTGTCGAGGATCTGGAGAAGTTCGAAGGGAACTTCGTCCTTCAGACGATGTTCCTGAGAAGCCCCGATTTCGACTCCTCTTCTCCTGAGGTGCTGAACGGCTGGATGGATATAGTGAGAAGACTCCGTCCCCGTGAAATCATGGTATACACGATTGACAGGGAAACCCCGATGAAGGGCCTTGAGAAGTTTACCGTCGAGGAAATGCGGTCCCTTCTCCAACCCCTCTTTGACGAAGGGTTCACCATTCAGATAAAAGGATAACCATCATTTTGATCAACACATACATCTATGGCAGATATATACACAAAGTACGGATACGTTCCCGACAAGGATGCGATAGGACGCACCCTGGAACTCATCGCGAAGAGTCTTGACAACGTGATCTCTCCCGAGGTCCTCAAGACCTGCTTTTCCCTGATGGATCTTACGACCCTCAGCACGAACGATACCGAAAAATCGGTTTCCAAACTCGTTGACAAAGTCAATTCCTATAGGAACGACTATCCTGATTATCCTCTTCCCGCTTCCATCTGCGTGTACCCGAATTTCGCATCGACGGTGAAGTCCAAAAGGAATTATCCCGATGTACACGTCACCTGTGTAGCCGGATGCTTCCCCACTTCCCAGAGCTATCTCGAAGTGAAAGTGAGGGAATGTGAGCTGGCCGTAGAGAACGGAGCCGAGGAAATCGACATCGTCCTTGCGCTGAATTCTTTCCTCGAAGAAGATTACAGGACCGCCGGTAACGAGATCCGCGCCATGAGGGAAGCCATCGACAAGGTGGCTGCGAAACAGGGCAGGAAGGTCACGCTCAAGGTCATCCTCGAGACCGGACTTCTGGTGACCCCCGAGAAGATCGCCAACGCTTCTTTCCTCGCGATGGAAGAAGGCGCGGACTTCATAAAGACTTCGACCGGAAAGGTGAGCGTCAATGCGACACCCATGGCGGCTTTCGTCATGTGCGAATGCATCGCCAAGTTCTATGAGAAGACGGGACGCAAGGTAGGCTTCAAGGCCGCCGGCGGAATCTCCACGGCCATGGATGCGGTCTGCTATTATTCGATAGTGTCCACCGTTCTTGGTAAAGAATGGCTGCAGAAGGATCTCTTCCGTTTCGGAGTGAGCCGTCTTGCCAATGCCCTGATGTCAGAAATCGAGCAGAAGACGGTCACCTTCTTCTAGTCGGAACTGATTCGGACGAAATAGTCCCTAAGATCCTCCCAGCGGTAGTAGGGACCTGAGTATGCGGGGACAGCCTTTATGGCTGTCTCTTTTTCATTGAAGAGCATCTTGACCAGTGTCTCACCTTTGCGGTTCCGGTAGAATATCATCTGGAAATTGCTCGCCATCGGCATGTGCTCATGGCAGGACCAGCTGTCCTGGGCAGTCGCCATGGGGTAACGTACATCCATGCCGTCGATTTTCAGAAGTCCCATGAGGGGAAGGAGTCCGGAGTCATGGCCGAACCTCAGGTCGGCGGCTCTCCCGCTACCGGGAGCGAGGGCCGCATCGGCTTTCGCTATGAAGTCCTTCAGAAGATCGTGGGCGACTTCATCGCTCACATCGCCCCATTCCTTCGATCCTCCGTACTCGCCGTAGAACTTGTTGTTGCGGATCGTGGCCTGCTGGGCGAGTTCTTCCGGATCGAAATACTTGAAGATATCCGTGTCGAGGAAGTCAAGACAATCGCAGATGCAGCCGGTGAGGAAGACGGACCTCACGAACAGCTGCGGGTCGTCCAGAAGGGCTTCGGCCTTTTCAGGGGAAGTGAAGATGCTCGAGAACAGTTTGTCATAACGGCACGTCGCTTCACGAGTCGACCTCTCGTACTCTCCTGTTGCCGCGAACATTTCAGGGTTGTCGATTTCCTTGCAGATGTACGCCATGTATCTGTCTCCGGTCGAATATGTGTATTGGAGATTGGGAGCGTTGTCCTTCAAGGTGAAAGTGAAGTTTGACATGCTGATTATACACCTTTGGATCGGGCTGCTAACTATGTCGACTTCGCTCCTTTTCTTGAAGACCTCCCCGAAGCGGTCGTACATTCTCTGTGCTATAGCACGATGCTCCCTTGCCCCCAGTGGAGACAGCATCCCGATCATACCGTCATGCTCATTCACTACCTTGAAGAACTCCCTGTAGAGGGATTCTCCGGTGGGGGAGAGAAGGCCGGCGTCCTTGATCTTCTGCAGACCCTCCTTCCCTTGGATGAAGAACGACTCCGAAGCATGGTAGCGGGAACCGTGTCTTCCGTAGTGGGAAATGTATATCGGATGGAATCCTTTCGGGGCTTTCGTGAGAGTGACATTCCCGGGATCCGGATAAGTGTAGAAGGCCCATGAAGCGACCTCGGGGTTTTCACGGATGAGGTCGAGGTAAGTCTGTCCGAAAGCGCTGATGCCCGCAAGAATGAGGATGACCGAAACGAGAAGGGGTCTGAAAGTCTTTAGCATTGTGGAATGTCTTTGGAGGTTTCCGCAAAGATATCCAATTATCGGGAATATTTGTCCTCAGAATTGATCAGGAATTCGGAAGAATATCTATATTTGCCGTGGCGACAATTTTCTCAGTCAGCCCGGGAGCGTGAGCTTACGGCCGTTCCTGACATTCCGTAACATAGGTATCAGCCTGCGGATATTTCCGCTTTTTCTTCGTGCTCGGCAGTGCCGAAGCCGTATTTAAGCCATATTGTACCTTGACCGGAATGAAACCTTTCATTTGTAAATTTTTATCAATCAGCTTTTTTTGTTATGAAAACTGTCATTTTTCCCATTTTCCGGTATGTCCGGTTTGCCGTCATTGTGCCGCTCGCGTTTATCCTTTGTTTGTCCCCTTCGTGTGTGAAGGAAACCAAACCTGTGAAGGAGTCCGTGACTGAAGAAAAGGTTCCCTTGCCGGGGCACGACGAAATCGTCCTCGGCAAAAAGGTCGATGACCCTTATTCACTTGCGAATATGCAAAGGGCGATGTCCTCACTCGGATTCGATAAGACCCTTTCTCCGACACATGAATATGTGAGATTCCTCCCGTCATGTGCGGAGGACCTTTCCGCTCTCATCGGGCTGGGCGTTCCTCTTTTTGACCATCCCCTTGATCATGAAATCGGGACCGAAGGTGACTACTACCATGATCCTTCATTGTCCGAGTCCTTTTATACATGGCTTTATGCGGTCTTGGAAAAAGGAACCCCTTTACCGGAAAATATAAGGCATGAACTGTTGCATGAATGCTTCATTTCCCCGGAGATGAAAGCTTCGGGGAAGGATACTCCGTCATGGGAGGCTCTTCTCAGGGAATCCTACCGTCTGACGGGAAACTACCTTTCGGAATCGGGGCATCCGAAAATGAAGGGGGGGAGTCTGGTCGTAGACGGTACTCTCACTTCCGGAGACGATATGCCTTTGGCGGGTATCAGAGTCGTGATGAACAGTTTCACGATGGTGGATTCGGACATTACTGACGGGGAGGGAAGATTCACTTCCGTTTCCCCTTTTGTCGGCAGTGTCCGCTTCAGGATTGATTTCACGGACGGGGGATGGAGTGTGGGGATGTCCGAATCGTCCAACTTGTTCTCATCCCATTCCATCGGAAGCGGAACACTTCCGTTGTCGGAGGAGACCATCTCTTCATGGTCTGATGGAAGGACAGCGGCACGTGCGGCGGCCGCTTTGGCCCTCAGGGACTATTCTTCGCTCACGGAACGAGAAGGGATTTCCCAAGTGCAACTTCCGGATGATTTTGTGCTGCGTTTCCTTTCGGGACTGGATGCTGAAGGAACGGCCCTCCTCTCTTCCAGGGGAGTGTCTTTCCCCGGGACAGTTTTGAGCGGCTATCTCGGTGGAAACGGATACGAGGTTGACGCCTTCCGTGCGGATGCTGTCATGGGGAAAGTGGACAGGGGGGATTTCGCGGGAACTTACATTGAAATCTCAAGGATGTTGGCGGATGCGGGGCTTTGCGGAAAGATAGGACTTTCGAGCTGGGGAAGAAGCATCTCGGGAAGGTTGTCGGCACGTCTTTGGGGCGGGAACGTCTCTGATTATGGCAGAAGTGATGAAGTGGTCCGCATGTGGTCGGATCTCGTAGCCGGAATAATGTATGAAGAGCGCTTCGGAAGGCAGTATCCGGTAAGTGAAGGGGATCATATGGAATTGCTGCCGGGGTTGTACACCGGAGGAGAAACTCTCAGCGAAATCCTTTCTCTGATAACATGGAAAACCGCCACTGCCGATGACCTGCTACCCGTGCTCTGATAAATCAATCTTCCATCTTTGTGGGTGGGCATAATACCGTCATACTAAAAGAACATGACCTATAAAAGATTCAGCATTCTCTGAAAGGAATAAGTAATCTGGAAGTGAGGGGCGCTGCACTAATAGCATCAGTAAACCTATAATAACATGGGAAAAGAAAATGAAGGAACAAGGGTAATTGGCGGAATCTCTATAACAAAAGGAATGGGAGTTGTTATGACACAGGTGACGGCGATACATGCGCTTATAAATGAGAAAATGCCCACAGTGATAAGTAATCCTGTAATACAAACCACGGCTACAATTGAGATCAACGCCATCGTCGATGCATTTATGAATAAGACAGGTATATTGAAAGGAGCATATATACAACTTGGAGATCTGTCTGATATTCTTGTTAATGAAGTTAAAAGATTGTCAGGACTCGAAATACAAGGGAAAGCTTTATACACCAGTACCAAAACCCTAACTCATCATAGAACCGGCCAGAAACTCCTCCGTGGCAAAGTGGTCCCTATGGAAGACTTCAGGACACTTGCAGTGGATATTCTCAAAATGGATATCTACGAAAAATCGGGGGCCCTCGTATTTACGGATTATAAAAATAAATATGTTGTAAAGGTGAATCAGAAAATAAAAGTCTGTAAAGGGAAAGATATTGTGGCTAATCACATAAGTTCTTCAAGAGTGACGAGCTCTCAAGAATTTTCAAGTGGATATTCACCAATAAAAAAGACCCGATAGACGATGGATTCGAGCCACTCCTTATTGCAAAATGCAATCCGAATTGTTCCCATGCATATATCGGTGTCTACCTATCAGGTCCCTTTGTGAAGCAAAAATAGTATGATTATTACAATATCCCAACATAAATATTGCAAAAGGTCCATAAATCCTCATAAAAAGTAACCAATCTACCCTACAATAATGGATTCCGGCTCGGTGTTCTCTCTGGACGTGTTTCCCCGCCCTTTTTCGGACCCCGACCTCACCCTTACCGAAACTGAATGGATATGCCCGCGAGAACCGGAAGGCCAATTGCCCAGGTGAAAAAATAACCGATTGATTATATTCATCGTTTCCGATGTTCCCGAAACAATCTTTTTCATAAAGTTTGCGGATACGGAAATCTTTTGTAATTTTGCAGTCCATTCCTGTAAGCGCGAGTGGCGAAATTGGTAGACGCGCTACTCTCAGGAGGTAGTGCTGTAAAAGGCGTGTCAGTTCGAGTCTGATCTCGCGCACAAGGGCGGTTCTTCGGAGCTGCCCTTTTTGTTTTGTTCGGCCTCCACCTCTATGAAACACAAAAAACGGCCCTCATTCAGTATGAAGGCCGTAAACAAACTTTCTTTATCGGGATCAGAGTTCTTTCACAAGATCCTCTAGGGGTTTACGTTGGTCGTGGAGTTTGGTCGGATTACCTTCATGGGAGGCGGGATGACCGATTGCGAGCATGCCGTAGATCCCGTGGTCCTTGGTCTCGGGGAGGATCTCGCGGATTTTGCTGGGATCGAAATCCCATATCCACATGTTGGCCAAACCTGCGTCGGTCGCCGTGAGCATCATGTGAGTCAGGACGATGGCGGCATCCGTTTTTGCGGCGGTCACTCCGTCGCTTTCCCTTACCCACGCTTCCTCATTGCGGCATCCTACGATAAGGACGACCGGTGCATTGTAGCACGGATGAATGGTGCGGAGACGTGCAAGGGCGTCTTCACTCTTCACTACCCATATGCGCACCGGTTGGCAGTTTCCTGCGGAAGGGGCCATACGGCCGGCCTCCAGGATCATTTCCAGTTTGGATGCGGAAACGGGGAGATGATTGAAAGCATGGCAGGAGTAACGGCTTTCAAGAATGTTCATGAAAGCGTCTGATCCATATTTGTGTTTCTTGATTCGGGACTCCATGTCGGAGAAGGCTGCGCGGTCCTTGACTTTTCCAAGGTCCGTCATTCTGCTTAAAAAAGACTTCTTCATTCGGCTATCAGCTTTAACTTTATTCTGCAAGATAGGAAAAAAATCCCGAATTTCTGCGCAGAAGTTTGGCGGAATGATGCAAAAATAGTGAAAGAGTCTTTTTGTCTGTCCTCTCTATTCGGACCGGTCTTCCTCCAAGAGCTTTCTTTTCAGTACTTCGGAAGCGAAAGCTGCCACAGAGTGGACCCCGAGTTTCGTATACAGACGTTTTCTGTACCAAAGGATTGTATTGATTCCGAGATTGACTTCTTCGGCAATCTCCTTGGTGCTTTTCCCTTGAACCATCAGACTCGCTATCTGTTTTTCCTTGCCGTTGAAACAGATTTCCTTGTCAGGGCTTTCAGGGCGGATTTCTTCTATGGTTTCATCCAGGACTTCCCTGGTTTCTTTCAGTTCTTTTTTCACTTTCTTGAGGTTTTCAGATATCGCGAATGCGATTATTGAAAGAACGATGATGAGTATTGCGCTGACTGCAATGACCAGGGCGTACCGGTACATCTTTTTGTAGCTGTCGCTCATGACGGCGAGAGTGTCAGCCCTTCCGACGGATTCTTCCATGGGGTGGTTGCCGTAGTATTCGTCCGCCTTGGTTAGGTACTTCAAGGCTTTGGCCGTTTTCCCGGAGTCGTTGTACCATCTGCCCAGACCGTACATGGCTTTGGCTATCATCAGAGAATCTCCCGATTTCTTCGCGAAGTCAAGTCCTTTGTCATATTCGGCCTTTGCCCTTTTGAGGTCTCCATGGTCGGCATAGACTTCCCCCATGTTCACATGGAGAGTGGAGCAGTCTTCGTTCCATCCCCATTTTTCGAAGATTTCACCAGCCTTGCCGTAGTAATGGATGAACTGCTCCACGGAGTCCTGTGCGGCATAGAAATTCCCCAATGTCCCCCAGAGACGGGATTGCATAGCCTCCAGATCATGGGGATCATCTCCCTTGTGAGCCTCTTCATATAGATTGAGGTTGTCTGCCGCTATCCCGTAGTAAACGGCTGCGCTGTCGTACATCTCTTTGGCCCAGAAAACTTGTCCGATCAGAATGGAGACGTCGAATGCGGTTTCGGGGTCTTCCTGTTCAGTGCTGATTTTCAGGGCCTGTTTTGCGTAATAAGAGCTCTTTGTCCCGTCCAGTTGCAGATATCCCCAAGCGAGATTGGAGCAGATGGCGGCGTACTCGGCTTTATCTTTCTCCGAGGCTTTCCCGAGGGCATCCGGTGTGAATGACGAGAGCACGGTCTCCAGGGAATCCAGATTGTGCCCGCGATGATCCCCGTATCCGTATGTGAAAACGGGGATCATCATCGTTAATATCAGCAGCAATCTTCTCATCTGGCCAAAGATACTATTTCTTGACGAATTCCACTCTCCTGTTCTTGGCCCGTCCTTCATCGGTGGAGTTGTCGGCTATGGGTTCATGTGCACCTTTGCCCACGGCGGAAAGGCGGTCGGCGGAGATACCGTTGGCGACCAGGGCGGCCATTATGGCGTCGGCCCTTTTCTGGCTCAGTGGATCATTGACGGCATCGGACCCCGTGCTGTCACAGTGCCCCTGGACCTCGAACTTGATGGTCGGATCATCCTGCATTATCTTGGTGATGCGGTTGATTTCTCCGGTGGATTCGGGCTTGATGGTCGCTTTCCCCGTATCGAAGGTGATCGCATATGTGACGATCTTTCCCTCGGAAGCGAGACGGTCATAAAGCGGAACCGCTCCCTTAGCTATCCTCACATTCTTTATGAAGAAGGTGTATGGGTCCTCGTTGCTGGCGCTGAACCAGACAAACTGCGGCGCTGCGGCATTCGGAATATTGGCTACCCTTTGTTCGTCGAAGTAGATTTTGAAAGCCCTCTTGTTGAAAGAAATGGCAACGTGGTGCCATGCTTCGGTTTCGAGGTCCTTGAGCTCGTATTCTCCGTTCCTTGTGTCCCCGGAGGGCGCTTCCCAGCTGTACGTGAAATCGGTCGTGAAGGTGTTTCCTTCCCCGTTCACGATACGATGATTGAAATACAGACCGGATTCGTCACGCGCGATTCTTTCCCCTTTCGGAAGATGGGTTCTCAATTGCATCCATGAAGCCCATCCATGTTCCTGACCCCCGAACTGGGCGTGCCATGGGGCTTCCTGACGCAGGAAGACGTCATACTCAACTGTACATTCCTCCGTGAGATAGGGTTTCCCGTCATTGAACAGCGGGGTGATCGCTCCGGCTTGGGAAATGCAGATGCATTTTTCGCCGTTGATTTCCGTAATCTGCGCTTCTCCGTCCAGGAGGTCCCACTTCGAAGGGAACTCGCCCAATGTCTCATTCTCCATCGTGTCCTCGAAAATGATGACATCTCCGGAGACGAAGTCGTAGTTGTTCCATTTTATCTGTGCACCTTGAGCGGTTGTACCTTCTTTGGCCGGGGATACCGATGTTCCCTGCTTCCCGTTCTCGGCCGCACCGCTGTCTTTGTCTTTCTTTCCTTTCCCGTTGATCAGTCCGTTTATGCCTTCTTCGATTTTGTTGCCGACGGCGTTTTCGGTAGCGTTTTTGGCCCTTTCTTTCAACCTTTCCAGGACACTTTGTCCGCTCATCGGTGCACACCACAGTGCTACCAGGGTGAGAATTGCGATTGTTTTTTTCATGATTTGGGTGGTTTTGTTCATTTGTGTCAATTCCGGGATGGACCTTTCTTCGCGACCATCCGACAGTCGCTACCGGAAAGGCATGAATACATCCCTCTGCAAAGAAAATGGAAGCCGACAACAAAAGCACCACACAAATATGTGGTTTTGGGAGGGTGGAGACTGTGGAGAAGTCATTTTCATCGGTGAAAAGAAAGATATTTGCCGATTCGTAGATGCTTTGTATCTTTGTCACCTATGGAACTTGACGAGAAATTCATGGCGGAAGCCCTTCGGGAGGCTCACCTTGCACTTGATGAGGAGGAAATCCCCATCGGTGCTGTCGTCGTTTGTCGCGGACGCATAATAGGGAAGGGGCACAATATGACAGAAAGGCTTCACGACCCCACCGCCCATGCCGAGATGATAGCTATCACTGCGGCTACTGAAGCCTTGGGAGGGAAGTATCTTTCCGACTGTACGCTTTATGTCACGGTTGAACCTTGCCCGATGTGCGCTGGTGCTTTGGCCTGGGCTCAGGTCGGCAGAATCGTGTACGGTGCCATAGATCCCAGGAGAGGGTATTCCATGTTTTCCCCTTCACTTCTTCATCCGAGGACCCAGGTTGAGGCCGGTGTTCTGGGCGAAGAGTGCGGAACTCTCGTCAAGGAGTTTTTCAAATCAAAAAGATCTTAGACTTTATCCGATATGACCGTAGGAGATGATTTCAGGGTGCTGGTTGACACCACGAAGGATGGCGTACGCCATATAACAGCTGAGCCGAGCGCATTGGTGTGCTCAGCTCAGATAGATTTCGATTTAGTGGACGGAAAACTCCACAACGTAAGGTACATCCGTGGTTGCAACGGTAACCTCCAGGCGATCGGACGCCTTCTCGAAGGGATGGACTCCAATAAGGCTGTCGAGCTTCTCGACGGAGTCAATTGCAACGGTAGGGGAACGTCATGTTCCGATCAGCTTGTCCGCGTCCTCAAAAGCCTTTAGCGATATTCTCGGCTATTTTTCCGACAAGTCTTTCCCTCGCTTCCACACTAGCCCATGCGGTGTGGGGAGTGAACCGTATCTTGCCCGGATCTTTGAGGTGAAGCAGGGGATTGTCCTCAGGAACGGGCTCCTTGCAGAATACATCAAGGGCTGCTCCGGCGATCCAGCCTTCATTTAGGGCTTTAGCCAGGTCCGCTTCCACTATGATTCCGCCACGTCCGGCGTTGAGGATGATGGCGGAAGGTTTCATCATGCGGAGAAGCCTTTCGTCAACCAATCCGTCGGTCCGCTTGTTCAGCGGAGCATGTACGGTGACGACGTCGCTCACCTGCATGAGTTCCTCGATGGGGAGAGAGGGATAGTCTTTGCAGTGTGAGGTTCCTGAAGTGGAGAAGTACACGACGTTCATCCCGAAAGCTTTCGCTACGAGGGCCACCTTCGATCCGATTGTTCCCATTCCGATGATGCCGATAGTCTTTCCGGTCATCTCGACGAAGGGACGGGTGACGTCAGTGAACAGTCCGCTGCGGGAGTATTCTCCGGATTTGACCACACCGTCGAAATACGGCGCGTTTCCAAGGAGGGATAGCATGTGCATGAAAGTCGCCTGGACTACCGAGTCGGTCGAGTATCCCGCGACATTCCTTACGGGAATCCCTCTTCGGGCGCATTCTTCCATATCGATGTTGTTGGTGCCGGTCGCGGCTTCGCAGATGAGTTTCACCTTGGGAGCCGCGTCAAGCAGTTCAACTGTTATCCTTACCTTGTTCGTTATGATGACATCGCAGTCGCCGACCCTTTCGAGGGCCTCTTCGGGCGTTGATGTGGGATAGCATATCAGTTCGCCGAGATCCGATATCGGTTTAAGGGAAGTGTCGCCGAGCGTGGCGGCGTCAAGGAACACTATTTTCATTGCAAAAAGGGGTATTGGTTGCCGAAGACAAAAGTAACAAAAAGCGGTTTTCCGTCAACGTTTCGCTGACATATTTTTGCGGGCTCCTCTCTTTTTGCAAGGGCAGTTTCGGGGTGAAATTGACGAATTTTGCAGAAAATGTCAAAAAGTGATACTATTTTGACTTGAAATTGCTAAATAATCCCTATATTGCCCCCAGAATCCAATTTTCACTGCCATGAGCCGCGTACTCAATGAGATAACTCCGCTGTCCGAAAAGGACTGTTTCTACATAGTCGAACGCCATAAGAGCGAGTTCACTTATCCGGTGCATCAGCACAAGGAATTCGAACTGAATTTCATCGAGCACGGGGAGGGTGTGAGGAGAATCGTGGGAGATTCTGTGGAGACGATAGGGGACTATGATCTTGTCCTTATCGGAGGGGAGAATCTCGAACATGCCTGGGAGCAGGGGACCTGCAGCAAGAAGGATATAAGAGAGATCACCATCCAGTTTTCTCCGGATATCTTCTCGGGCTCACTGTTGGCGAAGAATCAGTTCAATTCAATCCGCAAGATGCTGGTAAGGGCCGAACACGGGCTTTCTTTTTCTCATCAGGCGGTCATGAAGGTGTATCATCTACTGGATACCATATCTACTGAACAAGAACGCTTTACACAGTTTCTTTCGTTCCTTTCCCTCCTTAACCAGCTCTCTCAGGATGAGGATGCGAGGGTGCTGGCCAGCGGATCCTTCTCCGGAACGGACAAGCCGGTTGAAAGCCGTCGCGTGCAGAAGGTGAAAAAGTATATCGATGAGCACTTCACGGGGGAGATACGCCAGGGTGATCTGGCTGACATGGTGGGAATGTCGCCTTCGGCGTTCAGCCGTTTTTTCAAACTTCGTACGGGAAAGACCCTCAGTGACTACATCATAGACATAAGGCTCGGACATGCCGCCAGGCAGCTGGTCGACACCACCAAGAACATCTCCGAAATCTGCTACGGGTGCGGTTTCAACAACCTTTCGAACTTCAACCGCGTGTTCAAATCCAAGCGGGGAGTGACCCCGAGGGAGTTCCGCTCAATGTACAAAAAGAGCAAGGTCATCGTCTGACCTTTTCCCGGAATCCCGTAAGTTTACCTTGCAAGAAGCCGTTTTTGGTACTTTTTTCACTGCAAAAATGTATCATTAATGGCTATCAATGTATTTGTTTGACTTTTCCTCTCTGCCTAAATTTGCATTACCATATGATTGATGGACACTTGCATTATGAAATCTACCTTAAGGACTATCATTCTTGTTCTCCTTATGCCTCTACTGCTTTCTTGCGGCGGAAGCGTGTCTTCGCATATTGTCTCCATCCGTGACGCGAAATTCTACGACGGCGAAAACCCTTATTACTTCATCGGCACCAATTTCTGGTACGGAGCAATACTCGCTTCCGACGGACAGGGAGGTGACAAGGCCAGGCTTGCGAAGGAACTGGATTCCCTGAAGGCTCTCGGCGTCACCAATCTCCGCGTCCTCGTCGGAGGAGACGGTCCTGACGGAGTCCCCACCAGGATCGAACCCACTCTCCAGAAGGAACCCGGAGTGTACAACGAGGATATCTTCAAGGGCCTCGACAACCTTCTCGTTGAGCTCGGAAAGAGGGATATGAAGGCAGTCCTTTATGTGAACAATTCCTGGGAATGGTCAGGAGGCTACGGAATGTACCTTGAGTGGGCCGGCCAGGGAAAGGCCATCATCCCTTCCATTGAAGGATACGGCCCCTTCATGCAGCAGATGGCTTCCTTCGCAACATGCAGGGAAGCGCAGGATCTTTTCTTCAATCACCTGCGTACGGTAGTATCCAGAGTCAATTCCCTCACCGGAAAACCTTACAGCGAAGATCCGGCAATATTTTCCTGGCAGATCGGCAACGAGCCCCGCTGCTTCTCCGGGGATCCGGCGGTGAAGGACGCTTTCGTAGGTTGGCTTACCGAAGCCGCTTCCATCATCAAATCCATCGATCCCAACCATATGGTATCAACCGGCAGTGAGGGGTCGTGGGGCTGCGAGAATGATATGGACCTTTATAGGCGCATCCATTCCTGCCCCGATATCGATTACCTTACGATGCATATCTGGCCTTACAACTGGAGTTGGGTCGACGGAGAGCATCCCCAAAACGGAATCGACAACGCCGAGGCCGAGACGAAAAAGTACATGGCGGAGCACATCGCTGTCGCCGAGTCCCTTTCCAAGCCTTTGGTTCTGGAGGAGTTCGGATTCCCGAGGGATGATTTCCGTTTCTCGATGGACGCTCCCACAACCGGAAGGGACAGGTACTTCCGCACCGTTTTCGGGGAAGTCATCTCTTCGGCAAGGAAGGGCGGCGTTTTCGCCGGAGTCAACTTCTGGGGATGGGGAGGATACGGAGTACCTTCACATGAGAACTGGCAAAAGGGAGACGACTATACCGGGGACCCTGCACAGGAAGCCCAGGGCCTCAATTCCGTATTCGCCACCGATAAAAGTACTGTATCTATAATAAGGGAAGCGGCTGCTTCTCTCTCCGCTCCCGCCCACGCCGTAGCGGTCCTTGAGAATGACTGGATGTTCTCTCAGGATAATCCCCTTCCTTTAAGGGTGGCCGTTGTCCCGCAGGGGAATTTCCGCGGAAAACTGGACGTCAGCCTTGACATAAGGACCGACAAGGGAGAGAACTACTCGTTCCTTACCAAGAAAGCCGACCTCTCCAAAGGTGTCGACACCCTTTCCTTCGACCTCGGTCTCAAGGAAGGATTCTACCGCGTAAGGATAGTTTCCGAAGGACAGAACCCGGATGACAACTCTTTCGTTGTCGGATGCGACCCCGAAAAGATCTCCTCCCCGATGGACAGGCAGGAGGACTTCCTCTCATTCTGGGAAAAGGGCCTTTCGGAACTCGCCGGCGTTCCCGTCAACGCGAAGATGACCCTCGACCCTTCCCGGTCGGATTCTTCCCGCAATACTTACATCGTGAGGATGGATTCATTCGGCGGGAAGAGGATTTCAGGAATTCTCCTGATGCCGGTGAAGAGCGGGAAATATCCTGTGAAAATAACATATATGGGCTATGGTGCCGAACCTTGGTACCCGGACCCTTCCTCCGAGCCCGAACTGATAGATTTTACGTTGTGTGTGCGTGACCAGGGACTGGACAAGACCCCCGCTGCGGGATGGGTCAAGCAGGGGCTGTCCTCTCCTTATACTTATTATTATAAGGGAGCGTATCTCGACTGCGTCCGTGCGGTCGATTTCGTGTGTTCACTCCCCAATGCCGACACTTCCAGGATACTCGCTGAAGGCGGAAGCCAGGGCGGAGCGTTCACCCTTGTGGCGGCTTCTCTGGACCACCGCATCAAAGCGATAGCGCCGTTCGTCCCTTTCATGAGCGACTTCCCGGATTATTTCTCCGTCGCTCAGTGGCCCGCCAATGAGATTCTTCCGGAAGCTGAAGCTCTCGGCATCAAGAGGGAAGATCTTCTCAGGACACTGTCGTATTTCGATGTGAAGAACTTCACATCAATGATCGAATGCCCGGTTCTGATGGGGTTCGGACTTCAGGATGACGTCTGTCCTCCACACACGAATTTCTCCGGGTACAACATGATCACCACATCCAAAAGGTGGGTATGTTTCCCTCTCTCCGGTCATCATGTGGAGGAGGATCCCAGGTGGTGGCAGGAGCGTAACGCGTTTTTCGCTCCCTTTCTCGGCCAAGGTTCAAAGTAGAACAATTCAATATTATTCCTAATATCAACAACAAAACCCAGTAGCATGAAAAGACAGCTATTAACATGTTTGCTGATGCTCTTCGGAGCAGTGTCGCTTATGGCACAGACGAAGGTTACCGGTACCATTACCGATAACACTTCCTATGGTGTCGTAGGCGCCAGCGTCATTGAAAAAGGCACCACCAACGGTGCCATAGCGGATCTCGATGGCAACTATGAGATTATGGTGAGGCCAGGAGCCACACTGGTATTCTCGGCCATCGGTTACAAGGAGCAGGAAATCGTTGTGGGCAACCAGTCCGTCATCAACGTACTGCTCGAGGAAGACACCGAACTTCTCGATGAAGTGGTTGTCGTCGGTTACGGTACGATGAAGAAGAGCGATCTCGCAGGCGCTTCAGTCTCCATGAAGGAAGACGCCATCAAGGGATCCATCATCACCAACCTTGACCAGTCCCTCCAGGGTAGGGCAGCGGGTGTAACCGCCGTTTCCACCTCAGGAGCCCCCGGTTCATCTTCATCCATCCGTGTCCGTGGACAAGCGACCATCAACGCCAACGCTGAACCTCTGTATGTGATCGACGGTGTGATCATGCAGACCGGAAACCAGAGCGGTGCGTCATTCGGACTCGGAGACGCCCTCGGAAACGGTGCGGTCTCCACGGTTTCACCCCTTTCCACCATCAACCCTTCCGATATCGTCAGCATGGAGATCCTCAAGGACGCTTCAGCGACGGCTATCTACGGAGCCCAGGGCGCTAACGGTGTTATCCTCATCACAACCAAGAGAGGTAAGAGCGGTGACGCCAAGTTCACTTACGACGGTATGGTCGCAATCCAGCGCCAGACCAAGAGGATCGACCTTCTGAATCTCCGCGAATTCGCCGAGTATTACAACGACCTCTATTCAGTCGGACAGGTGGCTCTGAACGAGTATCTTTCCGATCCTTCAGTGCTCGGCAAGGGTACCAACTGGCAGGACGCCATCTTCCGTACCGCACTTCAGCACCAGCATCAGATTTCCGCTCAGGGCGGTGACGAGAAAGTGAAATACTACATCTCCGGAGCTTACATGGACCAGGACGGTACCATCATCGGTTCGGAGTTCTCCCGTTACTCCTTCCGCGCCAATCTCGACGCCCAGCTCAAGAAGTGGTGGCAGATCGGTCTCAACGCTTCTTATTCGGCGACGGATGAAAGCCTCAAGCTTGCTGACTCCGACGAGGGTATCATCGGATACTCCCTCACTTCACTTCCGAACGCCCCTATCTATGACCTTGACGGAAACTACGCCAACCTCAGGATGGAGAACTACTCGATCATCAACCCTGTGGCAATGGCTATGCTCGAGGATATCCTCCTGAAGAGGCAGAACCTCACCGGAAACATCTACTCCGACATCACTTTCCTCAAGCACCTCACTTACAGGGCAGAACTCGGTTTCGACGTGGGCGCTTCCAAGGCTGACACCTTCAACCCTTCGGTGAACATCGGAACCTATGTCCGTGATTCCAACGAGGCCAGGAACCAGAAGAACTCAAGCCTTTTCTGGCAGCTCAAGAACTATGTCACCTACAGCAACACCTTCGGTAAGCACAGCATCACCGCCATGGTCGGACAGGAGGCATGGGAGAGCACCTACAACTATACTTCCGTATACAATACCGGTCTTCCCGCCAACAACGTGAAGAACCCCAAACTCGGTTCCGGAACCCCTACCATCGACCACGGATTCGGAAGCTCTTCGATGGCTTCATTCTTCACCCGTGAGACCTACAACTACGACAACAGGTACATCGGAACATACACCTTCCGTTATGACGGATCCTCGAACTTCGGTCCCAAGAACCGTTGGGCGGGCTTCCACTCCTTCGCTCTCGCATGGAGATTCTCCAACGAGAAGTTCTTCGAACCTCTGAAGGACGTCCTTACCGACGGTAAACTCCGTATCGGTTGGGGACAGACCGGCAACTCCAACATCGGAGGTTACAAGTGGGGAGCCCCTATGACCAGGATGGCTACCGGATTGGGCGTAGGATACCGCCAGGCCCAGATCGCCAACACCGCCATCCAGTGGGAGTCACAGGAGCAGTGGAACGTCGGTCTCGACCTTTCGTTCCTCCAGAACAGGGTCAGCCTCGTTGTCGAGTGGTACGACAAGAGGTCCAACAATATGCTGATGCCTTTGCAGATGCCTACGTATATGGGAACATCCGGCAACGCTTCATCCGCTCTCGCCGCTCCTATGGGCAACTACGGAAGCATCAAGAACACCGGTTGGGAATTCACCCTCACCGCCCATCCCGTAGTGACCAAGAACTTCGAGTGGACAAGCGAGGCCCAGCTCTCGATGAACCGCAACAAGCTCGTCGCCCTCGCAGGTACCGCATCCGCACAGATCGTCGGTTACGGACAGTGGGATGACGTTGTCAGCGTCTCCAATGTCGGAGAACCTCTTTACAGCTTCTACGGATGGGTCACCGACGGAATCTACACTTCCCTCGAGGATCTTCAGAATTCCCCCAGGACAAGCAACTATCCCGCCGACGGAGTCTCCTTCAGCCAGTACACCACCCCTTGGATCGGTGACATCAAGTTCAAGGACCTCAACGGTGACAATATCATCGACGAACGTGACAAGACCAACATCGGCTCCCCGATGCCCAAGTTCACCTTCGGATGGACCAATACCTTCCGTTACAAGAATCTCGACCTTTCAATCTTCATCAACGGTTCTTACGGCAACAAGGTGTTCAACTACCTGAACATGCGTACCGGCAACATGAAGAGCGCTTGGGCGAACCAGCCTTCCAGCGTTCTTGAAAGGACGAAACTCGAGCCCATCGATCCCGACAAGGTTTACACCGACGGTACGATGTGGTACAACGACATAACCAACGTCAAGATCGCCAACCCCGGAGCCAAACTCCCCCGTGCGACAATGAACGACGCCAACGACAATGACCGTATCTCCGACCGTTACATCGAGGACGGATCTTACATCCGTCTGAAGAACGTCACCATCGGATACACTCTCCCCAAGAAGTGGGTCGAGAAGCTGAGGGTCGACAACATCAGGGCTTCGGTCAATCTCCAGAACCTCTATACCCTTACCAAGTATACCGGTTACGATCCCGAAATCGGTGTCAGCACCGCTTCCGTCAACGTGATGGGTCTCGATAACGGACGTTATCCTTCACCTACCGTTTATTCGTTCGGTCTTAATGTCACATTCTAAAGAAGGAGGATTGAGATCATGAAAAAGAACATACTTAATTATTCAGCCATAGCCATCGTCCTTCTTGCGGGAGCAGTGTCATGCGACAAGTTCCTTGACCGTCCCGCCGAGGATACATACAACGAGGCGAATTTCTACATGGACGACAACCAGTGCGAGCAGGGTGTGAACTACCTCTACAACTCTCCCTGGTATGATGTCATCCGTGGTTTCTACCGCGTCGGTGAAGTTTACTCCGGCAACTACTATATGGGCGGCAGCCCTTATCTGAATTTCTCGGTAAACGGTTCTGATGCCGAGCTGAAGAACATGTCCAGCTCCCTTTGGGCCGTGAACGCGAACTGCACGACGGTCTACAACCGTCTGGCTACCGCCAACTGCTCCGAGGAAACCAGGGCACGTCTTCAGGGCGAGGTCCTCACTTGGAAGGCTTTCGCTTATTTCTTCCTCGTGCGTTCATTCGGTGATGTTCCCATCATCCACGATGTCCAGGCGGCGATCTCCGAGGGTGGGTACAACGAAATCCACAAGGTGCAGAAGGCCGATGTCTACGAATACATCATCATGACCCTCGAAAAGGCCATGGAACTTCTTCCCAAGAAGGTGGCCAACATGGACGGCCGTATAGATTACTACTCGGCTGAAGCTCTCCTCGCGAAGGTCTACCTCACCAAGGCCGGAGTAACCGGTACCCTCAGCCAGGCTGACCTCGACAAGGCTGCAGAATACGCCAAGGATGTCATCGACAACTCCGGAAGAAGTCTTCTTCCCGTTTACAGCGACATCTTCCGCATGAAGAACAACAAAAACCTCGAGGCTCTGATTTCATGGCATTGGGACGCTTCAGCACAGCCCTGGACCACCCAGAACTCCTTCCAGTCCGACCTCGGCATGAAAGGATTCGATGAGTTCGGAGACTGCTGGGGAGAATGGACAGGTCCTTCCGTCGACCTTCAGGAGGCATTCGGTGTTACCGCTGTCCAGGATCCCGGAAACCGCCCCGATCCCGATTCCAGAAGGCAGGCTACGATGATGCTCGCCGGAGATACCTACAGCTATTTCTGGAGGGACAAGGGAGGATTCGATTACCTGAGATTCCTCTATGATACGGAATACGGAAACGGAGGCCCCGGCAGCATGTGCTGCAATACAGGTGCTTCTTGCGTGAAGTTCCTCTACGGCAACACCGCCGACCATGTGGATGAACTCGGAGTCACCCCTTCACGTATGTCTTATGGACTTTCCACCCATATCCTGAGGCTCGCTGACATCTATCTCGTATATGCGGAGGCCAAGATCGGAGCGTCAAGAGGTTCAACCACCGATGCGAGCGCAATCGACGCTTTCTATGCGGTACGCCACCGTGCACGTCCCAATTATGACCGTCCTTCATCCATCTCATGGGAGGATGTGTGGAAGGAGCGCCGTCTGGAGCTCGCCATGGAAGGAGACCGCTGGTACGATTTCGTGCGTCTCGCTTACTATGATACTGATGCCGCCATCGCTGAAATCAAAGGTCAGCACCGCAATTACTGGAAGAACCTCGAACCCGTTTACAAGAACTATTTCGAAAGCGGCGTTTGGGATGCTTCAGGTGTGACCTACAGCGAGGATGATCCCATCCCTACGGTTACCGCTGCGTCATTTACTCTTCCTTTCCCTCAGGAGGATGTCGTTTTCAACGAGGTCCTGGCCGAGGATGCGATTCATGTTGATGTCCGCGCAGAATACTCATACTAAAGGAGACCATCATTATGAAAAATATGACTGACATTATATCAAAGATGGCCCTCTGGGCCGGTGCCGCCATCGTACTTTCCTTCGGAATCATATCCTGTGAGGATGAACCCGACAGGTACCGCACGACCGATGGTGTCCCGTCAATTTCCTATATCCGTCCCGCGAATGCGGCCGCTTCGGATTCTCTTCTCACCGGTGCTTACATGGGCAACGCCATCTGCATCGTCGGAGATAATCTCACAAGCATCTATGAACTGTGGTTCAATGACCAGCAGGCTACCCTCAATACCAGCTACATGACGGAGCATACCGTCCTTGTCAATGTCCCCAACAAGATTCCCGAGGAGGTTTCCAATCTCATCACGATGAAAACCAAGAAGGGTGATGTCGTGGAATACGGCTTCAATGTCCTTGTTCCCGGACCTACGCTCTCATCAATGTCATGCGAGTGGGCGGCTCCCGGAAGCGTCGCCACCATCTACGGAGACTACTTCATCGATGATCCCAACGTGCCTCTCACCATCACCTTCCCCGACGATGTCAAGGTCACCCAGATCAACGAAATCAACAAGAACTACGTCTCTTTCGTGGTTCCTGAAGGAGCTACCGAGGGTACTGTTGAAGTCTCGACCATTTATGGCGAAGCCACTTCCGGTTTCCACTACATGGACACCCGCGGAATCATGTTCGAGTTCGATGGCCTCACAGGTCTCACCAACCACGGTTGGCATGCTCAGGTGATCGAAAGCGGTCCCAACTCCCTTTCCGGAAATTACCTCAGACTCGGTGACCCTACCGTCACCATGGATGAAACCGGAGCATGGGATGACGGCCATTTCTCATTCGAGTATTGGCCCGGAGACTGGAGCGATCCCACCCAGTACACCGGAACGGACATGAAGCTCACCGACCTTGTTGACTTCTCCGATTGGGAGAACATGTCCCTGAAGTTCGAGATGATGGTTCCTTCATCCAACCCTTGGGGTTCCGGCATGATGCAGCTCATCGTCGGTGGAACTGACAAGATCTCGGGTGGAAATGCCACTTCAACCGGAGCAGGTTGCAACAACACCTACTTCCAGGGCAGTTCACTTCCCCGTGGAATCTACCAGCCTTGGACCCCCACCAAGATGTTCGATACCGCGGACGAGTGGATAACGGTCACCGTGCCGTTGGCGAATTTCGTGTACGGTTTCGACGGAGGTCAGGCTACCGGTTCACTCACGGCCGATGATTTCTCCTCTCTGACGATCTTCGTCGTCGGTGGTCCCCAAGGCCAGGCTTGCCAGCCTGTCATCATGATTGACAACATCCGTGCGGTCCCCAACAGGTAAGCATGAAAGTTGGTAACGTATAAATGAAAGAATAATCATGAAAAATATATTCAGACTTTCACTTCTTGTGGCTTCCTGCCTCGCTTTGGCGACGTTCGGCTCCTGCTCCAATGAGGAACTCGATACCGACCAGTTCGTCAGCAAGGATGTAGCCTTGAACGTATACGGTCCCCAGCCCGTAGTGAGGGGAGGTGTCCTCCGTTTCATCGGAAGCAACCTCGACCGCATCAAATCCATCGACCTCCCCGGAGTCGGTGCCATCACCGACATCGAGGTCGTCCAGGCCGGTGTTCCCAGTGAGATCCGCATAACAGTCCCCAAGGACGGTCCTGTACCCGGTTTCGTGACCCTTACCGCCGATGACGGCAAGCAGATCACCACGAAGACCCAGCTGACCTTCTCTGAGCCCATTTCATTGGATTCCGTATCACCTCTCGATGTGTATCCCGGAGATGAAATTACCATCAAGGGAGATTACCTGAATCTCATCCATGAGGTCATCTTCTCTGAAGAGGTGCTCGTGTCCGAGAATGACTTCGTCTCCCATGACAGGTATTCGATCGTCGTCAAGGTCCCCGTCAAGGCGATAAGCGGACCTGTCGGCATCGGTGATGTCGATGAAATCAATCTTCCCGAGGATTCCAAGGTGATCCCCAACGTGATTCTCTCCGAGCAGGAGCTCAAGGTCGGAACCGCGACCTTCACTTCCATCTCGGCTGAGGGCGGCTACAAGGCCGGTAACCTCGTCACCATCAAGGGAACCCATCTTGACCTTGTCGAGGCCGTCGACTTCCAGGGAGCTACCGTGACTGAGTTCAAGTCACACACTTCCGGTGTCATCACTCTCGTTCTCCCCGCTGAGGCCAAAGACGGAGAAGTCCTTCTCACCCAGGAGTCCAAGGTCCAGATTTCCGCAGGCTCAATCGAGACCGTGGTTCCTACCGACTTGAAAGCCGCTCCTTCACCCGTCAAGGCCGGAGAGACCATCACGATTTCAGGAAAAGATCTTGACCTCGTTACCGGAGTCACCACTACCGGAGGAGATTGGGCCGAGTTCAACTACGCTGACGGCGTCATCACATTCACTGTCGCCGAAGCGGTAGTCGATGATGATCCCATCGTTCTGCATCTTGCCAACGGCAAGACTGTCGATGTTCCTTTCACCCTCGTCGTTCCCACGGCTGAAGCGGTTTCACCCGCTGATATCACTGCAGGTGATTCATTCACGGTTACCGGTAAGGACCTCGACCTTGTCGTCAAGGTTCTGGTCGGTGATTCCGAGTGCACGGATGTCAATGCTTCCGAAGGTGAAGTTACGGCAACCACTCTTCCTACAACCGCGACCGGCAAGATTATCCTTGTTCTCGCCAACGGAAAGAAGATTGAGACCGACTTGACCCTCAATGTGACTGCAGCCGGAAAGATCCAGGTCTTCAGCCTTCCTTCATCAGCTTCCGTAGGTGATGAGATCACCATGGAAGGAGAAGGCTTCAACCTCATCGAGGCCATCTACTTCGGTGATGTGAAAGTAACCGGATACAGCCTCCGTAGCGCCGACAAGATGGTCTTCACGATCCCTGTCGACCTCGAGCCCGGAGTTTATGCTCCGAGATTCGTCCTCACGACCGGTGAAGAGGAGACCTGCACGATGTCGATTGAGGTGAAGGGCAAGACCGCTACCGTCGTTCTGCTCGATTCCGCTCATGACCTGGGACTTACTTGGAGCAATCCTTTCACAGTTCCCGGAAATGTGATGGACAAGGTTCCTTTCAACGCAACCTTCCATATCGAATACTCCACACCCGAAACTTCCGAGCCTTGGTATCAGCTGCAGCTTTGCTACAACACCAGCGGATGGCCCAAGCTAGAGGTGATGGACGGTCAGGATGTCATCAGCGTGGATCAGGGCTCAAGCAGCTTCACCGCTGTCCTTTCGAAGAACGACCTTCACAACATCTGGCAGTACGGCCTTGTGGTCGCCGGACATGCAGTCGTTCTCGAGAAGATCTACTTCACTTATGACGTCACTTCTTATGATCCCGTATTCGTCAGCGACGTAGTCCTTGTGGACTGGGACGATCACGGCGGACACAACGGTGATTGGGACGGCTCATGGAGCGGAATCTCCGAATTCGGAGACCGTTACGGTGACGGAAAGGACAAGTACATCCGCAGCAACAAGGACTCCGAGGGTGAAGCCTGGTTCGTCTGCTGCAACCATCAGAGCAGCTACACCGAAGGCGTCTGGGGTTGGAGCATCGAAGACGCTTCCCAGTATGTCATCAAGTTCGACGTCATGATCGAGGACGGCGCTTCATCAATGGATGCGGCAGCGGCTGAGATGCAGTATGTCCTCGGTGACGGCTGGTACTGGTACGGAGCGGGATTCTTCCCTTCAACAACCGGAGGAGAGTGGATCACCGTCACCCGCAACCTCAGCGACCTTGGCATCAGCGGAGCTCTCGACTGCTCAAGCGGAACCAACGGATGCTACGGTAAGGGTATTCCTGCCGGAGTCAACATCGACAACTTCAGGCTCGCCAAGAAATAAGGCCGCCGGTGAAATTATTCCGGAAGGGGGTGATACCCTTTCCGGAATCCAATCCCCGCAAAGGGGGAAAGACTAAAACTTACAGAAAGTATGAGCAGAAGAAAATTTCTTCCAGCAGTGATCATGGCCATGTCGGCCCTCTTCGCTTTTTCGTGTTCCTCCGATGAGAAGGAACCGGATACACCGAAGGTGACTCCGCCGACAACCATTTCGATAGACAATTCTTCATTCAATGTCGCCAAAGAAGGCGGAAAAGTGTCTTTCACCGTCACTTCTCCCGCCCGTCCTACGGTAAATTCTGACGTCAAGTGGGTCAGCGTGACCGACAACGGAACTTATGCCGACTACAAGGCGAAGATTACCGTCAATGTTTCTGAGAACACTTCATATGACCAGAGGACAGGAACCCTTACCGTCATAAGCGGAGCCCTGAAGGGCACCGTCACCATCAATCAGTCAGGAAAGGACAAACCGTCGATTTCTTCGGATACCGAATCGCTTTCCCTGTCGAACTGGGAAGGGGAGTACTCATTCAAGGTCACTTCACCTTCCAAGCCGGATGTTTCCGTTTCGGAATCCTGGCTCAAGGCTTCCTCTTCGGACATCGATGAGGCTTTCTCTTCGACCATAACCGTATCCGTCGAAAAGAATACCGGATCCGAAAGATATGCCGACATCAAGCTGAGCGCCGGCGGCAAGACCATCACCGTCTCCGTTACTCAGGCCAAGGCTTCATCTTCAGAAGACTATTCGAAGACCCTCGTGACCAAGAACCCCATTGAGAACGCTTCACGTCTTTACGAATACTTCCTTTCCATCTACGGGGAGAAGACCGTTTCCGGAATCATGGCCAACGTGAATTGGAACCAGACGGAAGCCGACTGGGTCGCAAAGTGGACCGGAAGTTATCCCGCTTTCAATACCTTCGATTACATTCATCTTCCCTTCTCTCCCGTGAACTGGATAGATTATTCCGAGCTTTCTCCGGCGGTCAAATACATCGACGACGGAGGTTTCATAGCGGCGGGATGGCATTGGAACGTCCCCAAGAAAGAGGGAAGCTCTGATTATACCTGCTCTACAAGCGAAACGACGTTCCGTCCTTCAAACGCCCTCAAGAGCGGAACATGGGAGAACAAGTACATCGAAGCCGACCTCGCCGAGATTGCATCACTTCTTCTGCTTCTCCAGGACAAGGGCATAGCCGTCCTTTGGAGACCTCTCCATGAAGCGGCCGGTAACACATATGTGTACGAAGGTGGGAGTGCCTGGTTCTGGTGGGGCCGTGACGGAGGGGAGACTTACAAGGCCCTGTGGAAATACATGTTCGACTATTTCGAGAAAGCTGGCGTGAGAAACCTCATCTGGGTATGGACAACGCAGACCTCAAGCGCTTCGGATTTCGACGGAGAGTTCTACCCCGGAGACGAATATGTCGACATAATAGGCCGTGACATCTACAACGTCACCAATCCTTCGGAATGCGCATCCCAGTTCAATTACGTGGGATCGGCTTTCCCCGGCAAGATGATAGCCCTTTCGGAGTGCGGCAATGTCCCCGATATGGCTTCCCAGTGGAATGCCGGAGCCAGGTGGCTGTATTTCATGCCTTGGTATGACTATGACAACGACGGTACGGAAAACTATGCGCACGGGCATGCTACCATCAGCTGGTGGAAAGCTACCTACGGATGCGATGCCGTCGTAAAGAGGGAAGATCTCCCTTCAGACCTTTTTTCGAAATAGAACCAAAATAAACTGAATACAATCCAGATGAAAAAGATATCTCATCTTTTGCTCGCCTCATTGTTTTTTGCGGCCCTCTCGTGCGACAAGACCCCGAAGGAGGAACCTACCCCGCAGCCGGTGGCTCCTACGACAATGACCGTATCTTCGTCCTCTGTCAATGTCGGAGTTGACGGCGAAACGCTCACGGTGGAGATTACGGCTCCAGCCAAACCCAAGTTCTCCAAAGACGCTTCATGGATAACGATAACTGACGGCACTTTCTCCTCATTCAAGGAGAAGATCACGGTCAAAGTGGACGCCAATCCCACTTACGAGGAAAGGACAGGGACCGTTTCCCTTACGTGTTCCCCTTCATCCGGAGGAACCCTCACAGCCTCCGTCACCATAAAGCAGTCCGGCAAGGAAAAGCCCAAGCGTCCCACTCCTGACGGAACTCCCGGTTGGGTGATGGCCGAAAAACTCGGATTCGGCTTCAACCTCGGAAACCAGATGGACGCTTATGCCAACGGCGTCGCCGATGAAACTGCTTGGACCCATGTCCTTGCGACAGAGAAACTCTTCACTTCACTGAAGGAAAAGGGTATCAAGACCGTGAGGATTCCCGTGACGTGGTTGGGCCATTTCGGGGAGGCTCCGGAGTACAAGATTGATAACCGTCTGGATAGGGTGGAGGAACTCGTCGGTTGGGCCGAGAAAGCCGGACTCAACGTCATCATCAACATGCATCATGACGGAAGCGAGAGCTCTTATTGGCTCGACATAAAGAAAGCTTCCACGGATAAGGCCCTCAGGGATGCGATATCCGCCCAGGTGAAGGCCATGTGGACCCAGATCGCGGAAAGGTTCAAAGACCACGGCGATCTTCTCATCTTCGAATCCTTCAACGAAATCAATGATGGACAGTGGGGATGGAGTACAGATTACCGTTCACCCGAAGGGAAGAAGCGTCAGAATGACTGCCTCCATGAATGGAACCAGGCGTTCGTTGACGCCGTGAGGGCGACGGGCGGCAACAATGCCACAAGGTGGCTCGGAATCCCCGGCTACTGCGCAGATCCCGGATTCTCTCTTGAGAGTCTCGTACTTCCCACCGACAGCGCCGAAGGAAGGCTCATGGTCGGCGTCCACTACTATTCGCCGTCGGATTTCACTCTGAACAATACGACGAAAGAGTGGGGACACACCAGGAAGACCAATCTTTCCGATGTCAATTATGACGAGAAGACCATGGAGGAGACCTTCTCCAAGATGTACGACAAGTGGGTCGCCAAGGGTATCCCTTGCTACCTCGGTGAGTTCGGCTGCACGATGAAGGCGACCGCTTCCGAGAAGGCTTTCCAGAAGTATTATCTTGAGTATCTCGCCAAATGCGCTTCCACCTACGGAATGGGCGGATTCATATGGGACAACTGCGTCGACGATGTCGGAAGGGAGTGCCACGGATACGTCCACCACGAAACTGGAGAATGGATGGGATACGCCGAAGAGGTGTTCGATGTGATCAAGAAGGCGTTCTACTCGACCGACTCCTCATACACTCTCGAGACTGTTTATGATTCCGCACCGAAGAACTGATACATACGATGAACCCTACAATCAAAACCGCGCTGACGCTGTCCTGCCTATTGATCGCCATGTCATCATTGACCGGTTGCTCCGGCGGCAAGGATGGAGGCAAAGCCGCTGCAGATGAAATGAAAGCTACTCTGTCCGGGTTCTCCCGTGAAGGTAAAGTGGCATATGCCCATCAGGATGACCTCGTCTATGGCCATACCTGGAAAGTGACCGACATAGTGAATGATCCCCTTGACAGGTCAGACGTGAAGTCCGTATGCGGAGATTTCCCTTACATCGTGGGCTTCGATCTCGGAGGAATCGAGCTGGGTGACTCCAACAATCTTGACGGCGTCCCCTTCGACCTTATGAGAAGAGCCGCCGTGACCCAGACCGAAAGGGGAGGAATGGTGACTTTCTCATGGCATCCCCGCAACCCCTACACCGGAGGAGACGCCTGGGACATTTCTTCGGACAAGGTCGTTGAATCCATTCTCGAAGGCGGGGAGAAACACGCCGAATTCATGGAATGGCTCCGTAGGGCAGGGGATTTCCTGGAGAGCCTCACCGATGCAAAAGGGAACCCCATTCCGGTTATCTTCCGTCCATGGCATGAGAATGTCGGAAGCTGGTTCTGGTGGGGAGGAAAGCTCTGCACCGCGGATCAGTACAAGAACCTTTTCCACCTGACTGTGGAATACCTTCGTGACGAGAGAGGTTTACAGAATATCGTTTGGGCATATTCCCCCAACTCGGGTATTTCGTACGAAGAATATATGGAAAGGTATCCCGGGAACGAATATGTCGACGTCGTCGGTACTGACCACTATGAGTATGTCGACACCAATGCCGAAATCTCCCAGGAGCAGAGGTACGCTTCAGCCAACGGCTACTATCAGATGGTGCTGAGGTCCGAACTGGACAACCTCAAAAGAATATCCCAGGAAAACGGCAAGATAATGGTCCTCTCCGAAACCGGTATGGAGGGCATTCCTTACGGGGAATGGTGGACCGGAGTCCTGCTTCCTGTTCTTCGGGAATATCCGGTAGCTTATGTGCTGACATGGAGGAACGCCCACGACAGGGCTGAACACTTCTATGCTCCTTTCCCCGGATCGGGTGACTCTGAGGACTTCAAGGCCTTCCATGATGACCCCGCCACAGTATTCCTTCAGGAGAAAAAATAATACATATGAACTATCCCGTCACTGAAATCCGACGGGAACGATAATCAATAGTGTGATGACAAGTTTTGAAGAAAAACTTTCCGCTTTGGAAACTACCCACGAGGCTCTTCTTCAGAAAAAGAATGAACCCTATTATGTCAACGGTGTCTACGAAAGGTACCGTAACCCGGTCCTGACGGCCGAGCATGCCCCCATCTTCTGGAGGTACGACCTCAATCCCGAAACCAATCCGTTCCTCGAGGAAAGGTTCGGGATACATGCCGTGTTCAATTCCGGTGCCGTCAAATGGAAGGGCAAATACCTCCTCTGCGCAAGGGTGGAGGCCGCTGACCGCAAATCATTCTTCGCCCTGGCGGAGAGTCCGAACGGCGTGGACAATTTCCGATTCATGGATTATCCCGTGAGGCTTCCCGAATGGGGAGAGCCCGCGACCAACGTATATGACATGAGGCTGACCGCCCATGAGGACGGATGGCTCTACGGCGTTTTCTGTGTAGAGAGGAAGGATCCCTCCGCACCCGAAGGTGACCTGTCTTCAGCCGTGGCCTGTGCCGGAATCGCCAGGACTAAGGACCTCGTCAATTGGGAGAGGCTCCCTGACCTCAAGGCCAAGTGCCAGCAGAGGAATGTCGTCCTTTTCCCCGAGTTCGTCGACGGGAAGTACGCCCTCTTCACAAGGCCTCAGGACGGATTCATTGACGCCGGAAACGGTGGCGGAATCGGTTGGGCCCTCATCGACGACATAACAAATGCCGAGGTGAAGGAAGAGACTATCATCAACAGGAGGTTCTACCATACGATCAAGGAGCAGAAGAACGGGGAAGGTCCCGCTCCCATAAAGACTTCCAAGGGTTGGCTTCATCTGGCTCATGGCGTCAGGGGTTGCGCTTCGGGTCTCAGATACGTCCTCTACATGTACATGACCGCTCTTGACGACCCCACACGTGTGATAGCTGAACCTGCGGGTTTCTTCATGGCTCCGGAAGGGGAGGAGTATGTCGGTGACGTCGCCAATGTCCTTTTCACCAACGGATGGATCGCCGATCCCGACGGAAAGGTCTTCATATATTACGCTTCATGTGACACCAGACTCCATGTGGCCACATCGACCGTAGACCGCTTGGTGGACTACTGCATGGGAACTGAGCCTGACGGGATGAGGACAGGAAAAACGGTCGAAAGACTCTGCTCCCTTATCGACAGGAATCTCTCCATTTTGCGAAAATAACCGTAAATTAGCACATCGGACCAACTTCGGATTTTGCCTATGGATTTAGTCAAAGCACCTGCGAAACCTACCCTCAAGGAAAAGATAGGTTACGGCCTCGGGGACATGAGTTCCTCGATGTTCTGGAAGATTTTCTCCTATTATCTTCCCATATTCTATTCTGACGTGTTCGGGCTCAAGCCCCAGCATGCGGCCCTTCTTCTGCTTATAACGAAACTCTATGACGCGATTTCCGATCCCGCTATGGGCATCATCGCCGACAGGACCCAATCCAAATGGGGCAAGTACCGTCCGTATCTTCTTTGGATAGCCGTACCTTTCGCCTTGGTCGGAGTGATGTCGTTCTATACTCCCCAATGGGGGTATGGCCTCAAGCATGTCTATGCGTATGTCACCTATATACTGATGATGACGGTTTATACCGCCATCAACGTGCCTTACGGAGCGATGCTCGGAGCTGTCACCGATGACAGCCGCGAGAAATCGGTCTTCTCGTCATTCAGGATGTTCTTCGCATATATAGGAAGCTTCATCGCCATGGGCATATTCTGGCTTTTCGAGAAGAGCATCATCGGAACGACGAGGGTGCTTCCTGACGGGACTTCCAAGATAGTCAAGGGCGTAGGTGACGCAGCCCCCATGCAGTGGACTTTCGTCGTTAGTATCGTGGCCCTTCTGTGCGCGGTCCTCTTCTTCCTGTGCTTCGCCCTCACAAGGGAAAGGGTCAAAGTCGAGAACAAGAGTTTCGCCGAAGGCTCTTCCATCAAGGATGACCTCAAGGCACTCGTCTCCAATGCCCCCTGGTGGCTTCTTCTTGGCGCCGGAATAGGCCAGCTCCTCTTCGGTTCGATAAGGGGTGGTGCTGCGGCATACTATTTCTCGAACATCCTCGGAACAGGTGCTCTGGTGACCTGCGCCGTATTCCTCACCATAGGAGAAATCTCGCAGATGGTGGGCGTGACCTTGGCTGTTCCCCTGTCGGAGAAGATAGGAAAAAGGAATACCTTCATCGCATGCCTTCTTTTCATAGCGGTGTTGAGCATCTTCATTTATTTCCTTCCCAATACCGCGGCCGGAATGTGGGGACTTCTCATCCTGCAGGTTCTCATCTGCCTCGGTATCGGAGCTTCGTCTCCATTGATCTGGTCCATGTTCGCCGATGTGGCTGATTACTCGACCCTGAAGAACGGCTCTTCTTCGACTGGCCTCATCTTCTCATCTTCCTCGATGGCGCAGAAGTTCGGAGGGGCATTGGGAGGATTCCTGCTGCTTCAGGTGCTCGCGATTTTCAGTTATGACAAGGACGCCGTAGTCCAGGCTCCTGAGACTCTCTCGGCAATCAAGGCCCTGATGAGCTACATTCCCGCAATAGGATCCCTTCTCGGTGTGGTGTGCCTGATGTTCTATCCCCTCACCACTTCCAAGATGGAAGAAATCCGCGTTGAACTGGACAAGAGGAACGCTTCCGGCAAGTAGGAAGATGTTCAACGGATAAAGGCTACGATGGCTCCGGATTTCCGGGGCCATCGTCCGTAATCCGGCAGCCCTTTGCGCTAAAGTGGAAATTGTATTAACTTTGGAGTGCAGAAGATATTTTTTGATGACACGTAGGTCCATATTGACATTCATGCTTGCCGCCTTTTGCCTGGCGGCGGCCCTTCTTCCGTTCTCCTCATGCACACCAAGGCCTGTGCATCCTCTGCATGTGGAGGGAAAGGCACTTCTGGATCCTGCAGGCGATACGGTAGTCCTTCGGGGGCTCAGTTACGGATGGCACAATCTGTGGCCGAGGTTCTACAACTCTTCGTCAGTCAAGTCCATCATCCGTTCCACGGATTGCAACCTTCTGCGCTTTTCCATGGGAATTGACGATCTCACCCTTCCTGACGGTTCTCCCGCTGAAGGGTACATCTCCAATCCTTCGCTCGGCTGGAAATGCATAACCGAGTGCGTGGATGCCGCGATAGATGCCGGCGTATATGCCATCATCGACTGGCATTCCCATAAGATCCACCGCTCAGAAGCCGTGGCGTTCTTCGATGCCGTCTCGAGGCTTTATGCGGGTGTCCCCAATGTGATATACGAAGTCTACAATGAACCGGTGGATGACTCCTGGCACGATGTGAAAGTGTACAGCGAAGCCGTCATCGACGCGATAAGGGCCAATGATCCGGACGCCCTCGTCCTTGTGGGAAGCCCCCATTGGGACCAGGATATAGACCTTCCCGCCGCGGATCCGATAAAGAACAGGGGAAACATCATGTATACTCTGCATTTCTATGCGG
This sequence comes from Bacteroidales bacterium, assembly GCA_017469845.1. Classification (GTDB taxonomy): domain Bacteria; phylum Bacteroidota; class Bacteroidia; order Bacteroidales; family UBA932; genus Cryptobacteroides. Next base: position 48,535 of record JAFUFP010000037.1, read on the forward strand.
GGACGCACGGACAGGAACTGCGCGACAAGGCGGCGAAAGCCTTTGAGAAGAATCTCCCCATTTTCATTTCTGAATGCGGGGCCATGGATGCGGACGGCAACGGTCTCCTTTCCTGGGACAGTTGGGGACAGTGGCTCGAATGGGCTGACTCACATTCCCTCAGCATGGCCCTCTGGTCGATATCCGACAAGGAAGAAACCTGCTCAATGCTGCTTCCTTCCGCGAAGTCCAAGGGCAAGTGGGACGATGGGGATATGTCCGAATGGGGACTTTATTCGAGGAGTTTCGTAAGTGATTACGCGAAGAAGAATCCTCTCCAAAGACCCGAAAAAGCTACGGAGCCGCTTCAACCCGCGGAGGAATAAAGGTGCGGCAGTCCGAAGTCGGACGGAAAGGTATACAAACGGAGAAGGCTGATAGAATCTATCAGCCTTCTTCGTATCGATTGCCCTCAAGGCGTCGCTTATTACCAGCGATCCTCAGAGGAAACGGTCAGTTTCTTGCGGCCGTGGCGACGGCGTGAAGCAAGAACGCGACGTCCGTTGGGAGTAGACATACGCTCGCGGAAACCGTGTTTGTTGACACGTTTGCGTCTTGATGGTTGGAATGTCCTTTTCATTATCTTGTCTTTTTATTATTATTCGAGCTGTTCCGAAACCCTATTTCTGGAATAGGATTGCAAAGGTAGTCTTTTCGCCACAATTTGCAAAATTATTTTGCGATATCTATCACCAATTTCCCTTCAAAATACTCTTCGGGGAGCCAATCGGTGATTGTGAACACTGAAACCTGCCCTTTTCTCATCCGGTTTTTGCCCATCATCAGGGAGATTTCCTCAACCACGTCACCTCCTTTGAGGTACAGTATCCTCTTGGAGAATTTCCCTTTGACCCAGGGGTAGAAGTTGTCCAGGGAGGTTACGGCCCTTGAGACGACATAGTCGAATGTCTTACCGAGGGACTCCGCTCTCGCGTTCACGACGGTGACGTTCTGAAGACCCACGGCTTTCGCCACTTCACTTGCGACGATCGTCTTCTTCCCGACTGAATCACACAGGGTGAAATTCGCTTCCGGGTACATTATGGCGAGAGGAATGCCCGGGAAACCTCCTCCTGTTCCGAGGTCCAGGACTTCGCCTGAGATGTCCTCGGGAGCCTTCATCCTTTTCATGTAAGCGGCGATGGCGAGTGAATGAAGGACGTGGTGAAGATAGAGCCCGTCCATGTCTTTCCGTGAAATCACGTTTATCTTGGCGTTCCACTCGTTGTAAAGCCCCTCCAGAAGTCTATATTGTTCCACCTGGGCGGGAGTCACCGAGGGGAACTTCTCCTTCAGTATTGTGCTGAATTCCTTGAAATCCATCCGTAGAATGTTTTTGGGGTGGTGTTATTCGTCCATTTCCGTCATCATGCGTATGATGAGCGATTTTGCGCGGCTTATTCTGGTCTTCACGGTGTTTATCGGAAGCTCAGTCTTATCGGCTATCTCCTTGTATCCGAGATTCTCGATGAAACACATCTTCGCCACCTCCTTGTACAGGGATGGAAGACCTTCTATGCAGCTCAGGAAATTCTCATGGTCCTGGCTCTCGATTATCTCCTCTTCGGGGCTCATCGTGTTGTCGGGAACGTTCACGTTTTCGCTTGCCGCGTCAATCGGAGTCATCTCCATGTTCTTGCCCCTTACCTTGTCCTTGCTCCTGTGGTCGAAGGCGGTATTCCTGGCTATCGTGAAGATCCATGTGGAGAATTTGCTGCCGATCTTGAAGGAAGCGAGCTGGCTGAAGGCTTTCTCGAAACTTTCCATGCAGATGTCCTCGATCTCCTCCTGCGAAGAGACGAACTTGGAAATATGGGCGCATACGCTCGCGTGGTAACGGGCGTAAATGGTGAAGTAAGCCGCTTGGGCGTTGTTGCCCCCGAGAGCCATTTCTACGAGGGCCGCGTCGTCGAGATCAGTGTGCTTCAAGCCAGTTTTTTCCATAATTGCATTCCACTGTTAACGGTACAGAAATGGTGGCTACCCCTTCCATCACTTCCTTCACGAGTTTACCGAGCGTTTCCACTTCGTCGGGAAGGACGTCGAAAAGAAGCTCGTCATGTATCTGGAGAACCATCTTGGACCGGAGGTTCATCTCCTTCATTCTCCGCTGCATGGTCACCATCGCCATTTTGATGATGTCCGCCGATGTCCCCTGGATGGGTGCGTTCACGGCATTCCGCTCCGCAAGTCCCCTTACCGTGGCGTTTTTGGAATTGATGTCGGGGATGTATCGTCTTCTCCCGAACAGGGTCTCGACATAACCGTTCTCCTTCGCGGAAACGAGAACATCGTCAATGAACGAGCGGACAGCGGGGAAAGCGGCGAAATAGTCGTCGATTATCTTCTTGGACTCCTTTACGCTGTTGTGCAGCCTCTGGCTGAGTCCGAAAGCGGAGATTCCGTACATTATCCCGAAGTTGGCCGTCTTGGCGATCCGCCTTTCGTCGGGAGTGACGTCTTCGTAATTCTTCCCGAATATCTTGGCCGCCGTCGAAGCATGGACGTCGACACCCCTGTTGAAAGCGTCGATAAGGTGGGCGTCACAGCTCAGGTGGGCCATTATCCTCAGTTCGATCTGCGAATAATCCGCCGACAGGATGAATCCTTCCTCAGTTGACGGGACGAAGGCTTTCCTTATCTCCTTACCCCTTTCGGTTCGGATGGGGATATTCTGGAGATTGGGATTCGACGAGGAGAGCCTTCCCGTTGCGGTGAGGGCCTGGTTGAATGTCGTATGGACTTTTCCGGTCTTCGGGGATATGTATGAGGGGAAGGGGTCGATATAGGTGGAAAGGAGCTTCTTTACGGCCCTGAACTCGAGGATCTTGTCGACGATGGGGTGACGGTCGGCTATGGCAAGAAGGGTCGCTTCGTCGGTGGTATACGCACCTTTTGCTCCCTTTTTGGCCTTGGGGTCGAGTTTCAGAGTGCCGAAGAGAAGATCTCCGACTTGTTTGGGAGACGAGATGTTGAGGGACGGCATGCCGGCGATTTGACGTATCTCAGCCTCGAGGGAGTTCATCTCGCGCCTGAGGTTGGCTGCGAAATCACGCAGTGACTGGAGGTCTATCTTCACTCCCGCCGTCTCCATTTCGGAAAGGACCTTGGTGAGAGGTTCCTCCATGTCGGTATAAAGGGAAAGTATGTTCCTTTCACGGAGTTCGGCGAGGAGCTTTCCCGAAAGGAGCAGAATCGCTGCCGCCTCTTTTTCCGGATGCTTTTCCTCCTTGTCTTCCTCCACTTCGTCGAAAAGGCTCAAGGGTGCCTCATCCTCTTCCACGTTTGACGCCTTGTCTTCGGAGAAGTGGATTCCGAGGTAGGTCTTGGCGAGCATGTCCACCTTGTGGTTCCTTTCCGGATCCAGAAGGTAATGCATCAGTTCGACGTCGTAAAGCGTACCTTCGAGAGAGACTCCTTCATTGTGGAGTACATCCATCTGGAACTTGAGGTCAGCTCCCGCTTTGGAAATGCTTCCGTCACTCAGGATGGGAGCCGCTTCCTTGAGGGATGCTTTCCGGTAGATGAAAGTCCCGTCGCTCTTTTGGACGCAGAGGGTTATGTATCTTACGGGAGCGAATATGCCTTCACCTCCGGTTTCCGTAATCATGGAGACGGAACCGGTCTTCTTGGCTATGGAGAGGATTTCCTCCATTGACCCTTCGCTTATCTTGAGGGTAACTTCCTCAACAAGCGCAGAGGCGGGTTTTATGTCGCCGATGTATTTATTGAGGGAACCGAACTCGTATTTGTCGAAAAGGTCCGCTATGACAGGGTCATAGTCTGTCCTGACGGACATCTCCTCCATGCTTACGGGGACAGGTACGTTCGTTTTTATCGTGACCAGTTCGTGGCTCAGTTTTATGTACGGCCTGGCATCTTCGAAAGCGATCCGCTGCTTTTCGGAGAGCTCGTCCAAGTGGGCGTAAATGCTTTTGACGTCACCGTATTTGGAGAGGAGCTTGGCGGCTCCCTTTTCCCCGACTCCCTTCACTCCGGGGACGTTGTCCGCCGTGTCTCCGCAGAGGGTGAGTACGTCAATGACCTGCGCGGTTGACGAGATGCCGTATTTTTCGCAGACTGCCTTTTCGTCGAGAGTCTCATCGTCTCCGCCTCCCTTACCCGGTCGGACCTGGAGGATATGGGTGTCCACCAACTGTCCGTAATCCTTGTCCGGGGTTACCATGTAAACGGTTGTGTCTTCGTTCCCTTCCCTTTTCGCGACGGTGCCGATGACGTCATCCGCCTCGAATCCCTTCACCATGAGAACCGGGATCCGGAGAGCGTGCATCAGCTCAGTGAGCGGCTCCAGGGCGTCGATCACAAGTTGCGGTGTGGCGCTTCTTGTCGCCTTGTATTCAGGGTACATCTCGTTTCGGAAAGTGCCTCCTGGAGGGTCGAAAGCCACGGCGAAATGCGTCGGCTTCTCCCTTGAGATGAGCTCAAGGATGTACTTCGTGAATCCGTACAGAATTGACATGTCGGCCCCCTTCGAGTTGATCATCGGCCTTCGGAGGAAGGCGTAATACATCTTGAAAATGAGGGCATGGCCATCGATGAGGAATAACTTCTTCTGCGTCGGCTGAGTGTCCAATTGCTCTTTTTTGTTCACTGTCATATGTGAAAAGGGATGGAGTGTGCTTTAAAGTTTGCAAACAAAAGTTTGCTGCAATTTTGATACCGAAGGTATCATTCATCCGCATTCTTTGCGAGATGACTCATCGAAGAAAAGGCCCATGCGACGGTGGAAATGTTCTCATCCGCGCTGACCGAATCCTTCATCAGTCCGTCTTTCAGGGCGAGAACCCTGTCGGCTTCCTTCACCGAATCATGGATGTCATGGCTTGAGAAGATTACGGATACCCCTTCTTCAAGGCAGAGCTGCTTGAGCGCACGAAGAACCTCCGATCGGCTGTCCACATCCAGAAATGCCGTCGGCTCATCCAGAAGCAGCAGGCCTCCTCCGGAACATTTCATGCGGGAGAGGGCTGAAGCGATGCATCCCTTCTGGAATTCTCCGTCACTGAGGCGGCTGATGTCATTCCCCGCGAGGTGTGATATCCCCAAGCGTTCCATGGAGGAAAGGATATTCTCCCTTTCGCTTTTTCCGACCCTGCCGGACCAGGAACTTCTGGAGTAGAACCCCGTCCGGATGAATTCCTCCAGGGTGAAACCCTTCACTTTCGGAATGCCGGTCGGTATCATGACGGTTTCCCCTTTGTGAAGGGTGATTTTTCCGCCCAGAGGGGGAATCATCCCTGAAAGGGTCTTCATGAGGGTGCTCTTCCCGCTTCCGTTCGCTCCGCAAAGGAGAATGCACTGCCCTTCGGGAATGGTGAAGGACATTTCCCGGCAAAGCGGAGAAGAACTGCCGCCGTATCCTATGAGTAGGGAATCAGCTGAAAGAATCATGGCCCATCAGTATATATATGATGAAAGGGATGCCGATGATGGCGACCGTGCTTCCTGGGGGAACCGGAATCGGGAAACACTGCGAAATGATGTCGGCGGCAACGCATATGGCGGAACCTACGAGAAGCGCGGCGGGAAGTATCTTCATATGTGAAGATGTCCCGAGAAGACCTCTGGCGATATGGGGGGACACTATCCCCACGAAACCTATCGGCCCGCAGAATGCCGTGACTCCACCTGTTGAGAGGCAGCATCCGAGGATTGAAATTCGCCGGATCCTTTCGACGTCGGCTCCTCCCATCCTCGAGAAATCGTCACCGAAAAGGATGATGTCAAGACCTTTTGCGTTTATGATGTAGAGAAGGATTCCCAGAAGGATAATCGCGCACATCAGGATGATGTTTCCCCAGGTGTTGCCGCTGAAACTCCCCGAAGCCCAGCTGTAGAAGAGCTTGAGGCTCTGTTCCGAGGCGGAGTATTCCAGAACCGAAGTGAATGCGCTGAATATGAATCCGCACATGACCCCGAAGATGAGAAGAGTCCCTCCGGAACGTATCCTTCCCATGGCCGCTATTATAAGGACGGAAGAGAGAATTGCTCCGATGAATGCGGCTCCGGCTATAGAGAGTCCCCGTAGGCCCAATGACATTGCCGCTCCTGACGGAATGGCGATTGTGGCCACGGCGGCAAGAAAACCAGCTCCCGAACTGACGCCCATGATATGGGGATCGGCGAGGGGGTTGCGGAAGATGGCCTGCATCTGCGTTCCGGAAACGGACAGGGCGCAGCCTGCAATGAGGGCCGAAAGGATTCTAGGAGCCCTTATGCCCCAGACTATGTCCCTTCCTACGGTGGAGCCTTTCCCGAAAAGGGCGGAAAACGATTCCCTCAGTCCGAGCCCCGATCCGACCAGAAGGATGTCCGCAAGGCAAAGTGCCGCGAGCAGCACAGCCAAAGCCGAAATGGTGAGCGTAACATTCTTCTTTGTCATCGTGGGGTAGGGGAAATGTTGCCACAAAAATACTCCAAATCCACGGATATTGCGTAATTTTGAAATGATAAAGTATTTTGAAAATGTTGACTACACTTGATCTTGTCCTCATAATATGCCTTGCGCTCGTCATCATCCTGTCGGTGACGGCGATTCTTTTGATCCAGTCCAGAGGATCCCGCCGACGGGAGGACCTCATATCCTCGTTCCGTGAGGAAAGGGACTCTCTGGTCGCATCCTACGAGCATCAGAAAGATCAGCTTCAGGATGCGCTTTCCCTCATGGGAAACGACAAGGCCGCCCTTGAAAGCCGTCTTGTAGCCATGGAGGAATACCAGAGGAAGATAAAGGAGGATACGGAAACTGCCGAAAGGAAGACGGAAGAGCAGCACAGACGTGAACTCGAGCAGATGAAGGAAGTGTTCAAGAACATTTCATCAGACACTTCGACCGAGTTCCGCACCAAAAGCTCCGAAGCCATCGCCGATATCCTCCGGCCACTCCAGGAGAAGATGCAGCAGTTCAGTGAAGCCGTGAAGGAAAACGAGAAGAACTCCCATGACCGTCACGCGAGACTCGAGCAGAAGATCGTCGATCTGAGCAATGACTCGAAGTCCATCGGAGAGGAAGCCAAGAATCTCGCTGACGCGCTCTCCGGACGCTCCAAGGTTCAGGGAAATTTCGGGGAGATGATCCTTTCCGACCTCCTTCATCAGGCCGGTCTCCAGGAAGGGGTTCATTTCATAACGCAGGGAGCGGTAAGGGATGCTGAAGGGAGGGTCATCCATTCGGAAGAAGGCAAGCGGATGATTCCGGATGTGCAGATCCTATATCCTGACGGAACGTGCGTCATCGTGGACTCCAAGGTAAGTCTCAATGCCTACATGGATTACTTGGCGGCCAAAGATGCGGACAAGAGGAAAGCGGCGGCCAAGGCTCATCTTGACAGCGTACTTTCCCATGTCAATGAACTCAAGACGAAGGATTACTCCACCTTCGTCGAGGAGGGGCGAAAGAAAGTGGGCTACAACATAATGTTCATCCCGGTGGAGGGGGCTTTCCGTCTTCTGCTGGAAGAAGATCCGCTTCTTTGGCAGAGAGCCAAGGATGCCGGAGTGCTCATCGTAAGCCAGATGACCCTCATCATCGTTCTCAATATGATCCAGATGAGTTGGGGACAGTACGAGCAGGAGCGCAACATAGCGAAGGTATATGAAACCGCTTCCGACCTTCTGACCAAGATACGTTCCTGGCTGGAGGCTCATGTGGCGGTCGGTGATTCCCTCTCGCAGGCGATATCTTCATACAATGCCGCTACAAAGGCGCTGAAAGATTCTCCCCAGTCGGTAATCAGCAAGATTGAAAAACTCCAGTCTCTTGGTGTTGCACCCAAAAAGTCCAAGGCGAAACTCAAGAAAGGAGGTGATGCCGTGACCCCGACTACGGTCATTCCGAAAGTTCTCTCGCCCGAAAATCCTCTTCTGGAGGCCGATGAAGAAGCCGAAGAAACGGGAGAATAGCTTTTCTTTCTTGCCCGACCAATCATCCACCCAAATGACATATCGTGGAGACTCGTATATCCTAGGCTCGGCAATTAACAAACTATTTAAAATGAAATTAGTTCCAGCTATATTCTCTATTTGTCTTATTCTGACGGCATCATGCCGTCAGAATAAGACATTTCACAGTATTGCTTCATTCCAAGGCTCTCGCGTTTGGGCACTTGCAAAACTTGTTCAATCCGAAGATACTGTGAAAATGAGTGAATTTGTAAATTCAAATCCGTCAATTGATATAGATGAGGTGGATTCTAAATATCATAAAAATTTACTTATATGGTCTATATTTAATGGGCATTTTAA
>JAFUFP010000038.1 GCA_017469845.1 Bacteroidales bacterium
ATTAGACTACACTGTGGCGTCTCCGAGAGGACAAACGACCACCTCCTTGCAAAGATAACGTGTTACGGTCTTGATTTTTATTCTCACTGGCGTAAAAATCGCGGATTTTTATGTAAGTTTGGAATTCAGTTCCAACAGGAAACGATGACCATCAGAAAAATCCTTCCGATCATCCTGCTTCTGAGCGCCACGCTTTTTGCCGCCGCCCAGAACGGCAAACCTTTTGTCTTCCAGCCCAGCTGGTCCGCACAGGCCCAGTTCGCCGGCTATTACGTGGCAAAGGAGAAAGGATTCTACGATGAGGCGGGACTGGATGTCAGCATCGTCCACCCGTTCGCTTCACAAAGCGCCGAAGAAAGGGTCGCTGCGGGGGAAGCCGACGCATACGCCCTTCCCCTTATGGAAGCGATGGAACTCCGAAGCAATGGATATCCCCTGCTCAACATCTTCCAGTCTTCGATGAACTGTTCGGCCATGATGATATCACGGTTCGGGGACGACCCCTCAAAGATGAATGGAGCGAAAGTTCTCGTCTGGAGAGCAGGCTACGCTCAGATCGCCAGATGCTTCTCCGCCATCAAAGGATTGGATTACAATTGGGTGGAAGCGGCCGCAAGCCTCAACATATTCGTTTCCGGTGCGATTGACATCACTGTGGCGAAAGGTTTCAACGAGTACTACCAGATTCTCCAGTCCGGACTCGTGAAAGAGGACAGCGAGGGGATATACCGTTTCGCCGAAAACGGCTACAACATCCAGGAAGACGGCGTCTGGATGAGGGAAGACTCCTACAGGAAAGATCCCCAAAGTGCGAAGGCTTTCGCAGAAGCCACGAAAAAAGGCTGGGAATGGGTCGCCGCCAATCCCAACGACGCCCTTGACATCGTGATGGCATACGTTCGGAGATTCAAGCTCCCGTCGAACCGTGTCCTCCAGAAGCTCATGCTTGAGGAAGTCCTCTCCCTCCAGAAGGACCCCGATTCCGGTGAAAGGGAATTCCGTCTCCGTCCCGACATGGTGGCGAAGGCATCCTCCCTGATGAAGGAGGGGGGCATTATCACGGAAGATATCACCTATGAAGAGATAGTGCCATGAGGGATTTCATCGACAGCATACGCAAGTCATTTTCGGCGAGGCTGAGTATCTGGGTTGTCCTTTTCACGGCCCTGGTCTTCCTCACCATGATGATCTACGCCGCATCGATCTCCAGGCAATCAGTCAAGCAGGAGGCCATCAAGACCGCAAGCCAGGTTCTCGAGAACACGGAACTCCGTCTTGACAGCATCATCGATGAAGTCGAGGCCATAGCCGACAACGTCGAGTGGCTCGTCTACCGCCATCTGGACTCTCCCGAAAGCATGCTCGAATACACCCGCAGCGCCGTTCAGGGAAACCGGTTCCTCAACGGATGTTCGATTTCGTTCGAGCCGTATTTCTTCGAAGGGGTGAAGTATTTCTCGGCATATTCGAGCAACACCGACGGAGTTGTCGAAACGATCCAGGAAGGGGATGACGACTACCAGTACTTCTATCTTGACTGGTATCTTCTGCCGAAGCTTCTGAACCAGCCCTGCTGGACCGAGCCGTACAACGACTGGGAATATGACGACGACTATTCCCTGCCCACCGAAATGCTCATCTCCTACTGCAAGCCCCTCACCGACGCCGACGGCAATTTCTTCGGGGCCATCTCGCTCGACCTGTCGATCAAATGGCTTTCTGAGAGCATCACTTCGGTCAAGCCCTATCCGAATTCGTACGGGGTGCTGATGAGCCGGGGCGGCACCTTCATCGTCCATCCCGACCCGGAGAAACTCTTCTATCAGACGATTTTCACATCTTCCCTCACGGATGGCGATCCGGACTTCGAACGGATAGGCCAGAGAGTCATTGGCGGAGAGGAAGGCATGGAGGAAGTCGACATCGACGGGGAAGACTGCTTCATGTTCTTCAAGCCCATGAAATCGACCGGCTGGAGTCTTGCGCTCGTCTCTCCCCAGAGGGACATCTTCGACGGATTCAACCGTTTCATGGCGTTCGTCTACTTCATCATCACGATAGGTCTTATCCTTATCTTCTTCACCTGCTTCCATGTGATAAGCAAGGCCGTGGAACCTCTTGAGGAACTTGCCGAGCAGGCCGAGAACATCGCTGAAGGAAACTTCACGACCGCTCTCCCCAAATCCGACAGGGCCGACGAAATCGGCACCCTCTCACGTTCGTTCTCACACATGCAGACTTCACTGGTGGAGTATATCGACGAACTTACCGCCACAACTGCGAAGAAGGAGAGGATGGAAGGCGAACTTCACATCGCCCACGACATCCAGATGAGGATGATCCCGACCGTATTCCCTCCCTTCCCCGAGAAGAAGAACCTGGACCTCTACGCCTCTATGAACCCCGCCAAGGAAGTCGGAGGAGACCTGTATGACTATTTCATCCTGGGGGACAAACTCTATTTCTGCATCGGAGACGTGAGTGGCAAGGGAATACCGGCGAGCCTTTTCATGGCGGGAGTCGTCGCGATCTTCCGAACCGTCGGAAAGCAGGGTCTCGCCCCCGAAGAGATCGCCACGAACCTCAACGACTCCATGGCGGAGAACAACGACGCCATGATGTTCGTCACCCTGTTCATTGGAGAGATGGACCTGCAGAGCGGAGAATTCCGGTTCTGCAACTGCGGACACAATCCGCCGCTGTATTTCCGTGAAGGGAAAACACCTCCGACCGCTCTTGAAGTGGAAGCCAACCTTCCTGTCGGCATCACCGCCGGATTCAAGTTCAAGGGCCAGAGCATCAAGAACTTCAAGGAAAACGTGCTGCTTCTCTACACGGACGGCCTGAATGAAGCCGAGAACAAGGATCATGAGCAGTTCGGTGAGGAAAGGCTCGTTTCAGAACTGAGCAAACACGCATTCAAGAGCGCCGAGGCTACGGTCACACTTCTTCGTGGCGCCGTTTCTTCATTCTCGGAAGACTGCGAGCAAAGTGATGACCTCACGATGCTCTGCCTCAAAGTCAAATAAGACCCTACCTTTTTGTAATCTGCCAGGCAAATCCCACCGAAAGCCCCCCGTAGCGTGAGGGGTCACTGAGACACACGTCGGTCGAAAGGTCAATCTGAAGCCTGGGAGCCACCAGGTAGGCAAGGCTGAGTTCAGACCAGCACTCCGTCCCGAAGGAACCCGAGTAGTTGTACTGGTCCAGAATGACGGAGAACTTTTCCCACGGCTGGAAGAAAAGTTCCACTCCGTAATAGAATTCGGGAGTCCCCTCCCCGTAGAGTATGAGGTCCCCTTCATAACAGAGGTAGAACCAGTCCGTGATTCTGTTTTCGAAAAGAAGCGCCATCTGTCCTCCCCAATTCTGCCTCATGAAGATGGAACCTTTCTTTCCGGGGATGATGACATCGGCGTTGATCGCGATGTCCGGAACGAACCTATCGCCGTCCAGAAGCTTCACCTTCGTTCCGAAGGAGAAGTTGTCGAATCCACGATCCCTTCCGCCCCAGTTGGAGATGATGAGATAATTGCCCTGGAAATGGGCTTCGGCGTTGTCGGAAAGCCCGACCCGCAGAAGCGACTCCGCCACTGAGAATGTCGTTGTCCAGGGGCCTTCAAGAGCCGACCTTTCCCAAGATGATCCGCTTTCAAGCTGGACTCTTCCTTTGGGGAGAATGTCGCTGCCGCCAATGGCTCCGGGACGGTCCGCGGAGAATTCCTCCCCGCTCCCATCCTGGGCACGGACAAGGGTTGAAAATGGCATCGCCAATACCAGAACAAAAAGCAATTTCTTAAAGGGTGCAGTCATTGCGGATCCGATGTGTAGTGTTACGGGGACAAACTTAGTGAAAAAATTGAACATCCGGAACAGCATCAAAAACATCTCACATAGTCTCTTCCGGTGATTATTACGACATTAGCGGAAGAAAAAAATTTCTGTCATATGAAACGATCAACACCACTTCTCATCATTCCGGTCTTCGCCGCAATCCTCTCCTGCGGACAGCGCCCGGAAGCGCAAATCGAAAAAATCGACCTCTACACATCAGTCGGTGACAACGGCCTCATGGTCGACGCAGTCGAACTCACCGCTGCAGACGCCCGAATGGTAAAGGGACTTTCAGCTGAAGATTTCGACATCGTGAACAACGTATGCGGAACCTTCATCGATCCCGAAACGGGAGCCGCTCCCGCCGATTATACCGATGACAAGATTTCGGTAACGAGGAAAAAGAATGTGCTGAGGATAGAAGCCAAGCCATTCAACAACGCCGGAAAGACCGGAGAGCGTTTCAGAAGAATCCCCTGGGAAATCAATTGCCTCGCGGACTCCGCCCTCTCCGTCAAGGGTGACATGGAAATGGAGCGCCACATCGCATTCATCGACGATTGCGAAACGGGAAGTTTCACTTTCGGCGGCCTCACCCGCGAATACATGCTGTACATCCCCAAAGACGAAAACGGCAACGAGCTGAAGAACGTCCCCTTGATGGTCTGGCAGATAGGCGGAGGAGAATACGACCGTGACCTCATGACCGTAGCCACCGCCAACAGGTGTCTCGTTTCCCTCGCTTCGGAAGGCATCCCCTGCGCCGCCTTGGTATTCGCCATCGCCAACCCGAATTACTACTACAGCGCATCCCTTTTCCCCGAGAAAATCGAACTCATAGACCGTAACAACGCCCTCCAGATGGCCTTCATCGACACCCTTATCGAAGATGGCAGAGTGGACGGCGATCACCTGTACTGCGCCGGAGCATCGAGCGGAGGAGGCTGCACGATGAGATTCGCGATGCAGTTCCCCGACCGTTTCGCCGCGGCAATCCCCTGCTGCGCTATGGACCCCATCGTTCCCATCCACCAGGTGGAGGAGAAATACGAGGGCCAGTTCGCCGATGACCTTACCGAAGCCTTTAAGGGAAAGGTCTACAAATGGAACGGAACCGATATGGCCCTAAGCGATATGGACACCAAAGCCTTTGTCAAACTCCCCATGTATTTTGTCCATGCCGCTTCCGACCGCACATGCAAAGTCGCCAGCACTTATTCATACTTCGAAGCCAGAAAAAGACTGGGAGCGGAGAACGATATGATGAAGATCTACTCCGACGAGGAGATGGCTTCCTACGGAATCCCCGTGATGATAGCCCACTTCTCCTGGGTACCGCTTCTGGACGATTATTCCGAAGGAAGTCCGATGCGCTGGATGCTCAGTCACTGAGACTATTCCCGAAATGCCGCTTGATCCGCCGCTTACCTAAAATAATCCCCTGCCATGATGACATGGCAGGGGATTTTTGTCTTGAGAATTCCTACTCTTTCCGATACAGCATCTCTTCCATCAAAGAAACCGACCTTCTGAGATCCTCCGGAAAAGTGGAGTGCTCACGAAGGAAAGACTGATTCCCTTGAGAGAGGACGGAATAGAGCACCGCCGACATGGAGTTCACATACGATGATATCGAATCTTCGATATGGTCCTTCTCCCTTTCGGAAGTGGAATGCACATAGACTTTCTCCTTCTGATGGAAAAAGGCGTAGGCCTGTTCCAAGGCGTAGCGGTCAACTTCCCCCATCATATCACACGGTTGTATTGTTCACTGTAGTGAAATCCTCCGCTTCCCAGAATCGCGTCCATCTCTTCCCTTCCGATATTGAAGAAAAAGCAGATCTGGTCGAGGTTCTCGAATTCCTCGTCCCTAAGAAGGAAATTGATGGCCGACACGGTCATCGGTATGTCAGAAAGAGGAAGATGGTCCATCGGTAGCGGTCATTTCAAAGCGTTCCGGGGCGCAAAGATAGCACAAAAAGGCGGTCAGGAGAGTTTTCTCGCCAGGAAATACACCATCGACCCTTCCTTATGGTATTCCTCGATGGAGTAGTTCTTTTCAAGGCGCTCCCGAAGGGAAGAGAAAGTTTCGAAAGGAGGAGTGAACCATCCCTTCCGTGAAAGGATGTTCTTCATCAGCCAGTCGGACCTTTTCGACTCACCCTTTATGCAAAGGCATGCGATGAAAGTTCCGCCCCTCTTCAATACACGGTGGATTTCGGAGAAGGCCCTTTCCTTGTCCGGAAAGACATGCAGTCCGTTCATGCACAGGACAGTGTCGAACTCAGCGTCAGAAAAGGGAAGATTCCCCACATCCCCCTGCATCATCCTGGTGTCAGCTATTCCAGCCGAGGAGAAACGTTCCCTCGCCCTTGAAAGCATATCTTCGCTGTAGTCAACGCAGGTGATACTGGCGTCCGTCATACGGGAATACTTTTCCGAGGTGAAAACTCCTGTCCCGACAGGAACGTCGAGAAGGTTACCGGAAAAGTCATCCGGAACATAGGAGAGAACTTTCCTCGCTATCTCGTTGTCGTCGATCCCGTCCCAGAAAAAGTCCATGTAAAGACGGCTCCACCATTTGGAGCGCGTAAGCACATCGTCATATATGTTCCTCGAACTGCGGTAAGAGTCCTCAATCTTGTCACCCATGGTCATTTCTTTTGTTCAGCCGCAAAAGTAGAAAAGGGTCCATCACCTTGGATCCTTTATTTTCTTGCCGATACGGCTAACCAGTGATGCTTTTCGTCCTGATATACTTTCACGTCATGGAAACCGGCTTCGAGAAGATGCTTCTCCAATTCGGCTGGAGTGTAGGTGTGCATCCCTTCTATCATCTTCTCCCATTTGACGTTCTTCCCGGTAAGGCCGTCATCCTCGTTCACGATAAGGAACAGTCCCCCTTCCGAAAGGACCCTCCTCACCTCGGAGAAGCTCTTCACTATATCCGGCCAGAAATACACCGTCTCAAAAGCGGTAGCAAGGGCGAATTCCTCCTCATCGAACGGAAGTGAAGCGACGTTTGCCTCAAGAATGCGGCATTTTCCCTCCTTTATGGCCTTGGCGTTCACCTTGGAGGATTTGGAGACGGAGACCGGGGAGTAGTCAACTCCCGTAACATGGGCTCCCCCGCTTTCCGAAAGGAGCCTTCCCACGTTCGCACCGCCTCCGCAGCCGATGTCGAGAATCCTGCCTTCCTTCGGGATAGCTATCTTGTCCAACCCCCATGAAGCCATGGCCGCATGAGAGCCTCCGTTCATACCAGATACCATCATCTTCCCGAAGAAACCTTCAGGTTTTCGGGTGTTGCTGAAAAACTTGCTCAGTATTCCCATAACGATCTGCTTTTTTGACTATAGGTTATTTCAGTTCCGAAGCGATTCTCCGGTCCACCTTGAGGCATGCCCATACCGAAACAATCGCGACTATTGCAGTAAGGACAATGGCTCCGACAAGATGCGCTGGTGACTGAAGAGCTGATATGCCGTCAGCGTAAGCCTTACCCATTTCGCTTACAGCGCCGTCATAATACCACTGAGGCTCCGTCCAGAGACGGATTATCCAGCCGATGTTTCCTACGGCAAGAACAGGATATGCGAAAAGGACTCCCCTACGGGTAGAGTTTCCCAAAGCTGCGCGGACTATGTCGGAGAGGATTCCGAAGCCGAGGATAACCGCTTTCGAAAGGAGTCCTCCGGCTTCACCGCTGAGAAGGCAGAAAATGCACACCAAAAGAGAGCAGCACGAGCCGGCTCCGAAGCGTTTCCACTTGGAAGCAAGCTTCACATACGGCCAGCAGGCCAAAAGAGCGGCAAGGACGCTGAAATACGCCCAACAGACAGGATGAAGGAATCCCACAAAACACGAAGCGAACACGGCTACCAGATACAGAAGTCCCGGAAGAGGGAGTAGCCACCATTTGCAAACATTCTTTTCCATTGCGAGAACTTTTTGATGCTGCAAATTTATCCGCATCCCTTCTGGCGGTCAATACCAACATATGGTTAAAAAGGGCTCATACCTCCCATGCGGAGATTAGACACTCCCGCAAATGTCCCGGACACTCAAAGGATACCGAGGCCCTTGGCGATCTTGCACGCCTGCGCGGAATTGCCTGCCCTGAACTTCGAAAGGATATTCTGGCGGTGGCGGCTTACGGTGTGAATGCTTATCCCGAGAGACGATGCTATGACCTTGCTTGATGAGCCGTTGTCAATCATCCTCAGGACTTCGAGTTCCCTTTCCGAAAGAATCCCTTTCGTTCCGACGTTGCCCACAGGTACCCTCTTTCCGGAAAGAAGGTCTTCAAAAACGGCTTCCACGACCATTTCGGCGGGATTGTACAGGCACAGGGCATAGCGGATGCTGTTCCCCTCCGGAAAATACCTGATCCTGTGCCTCACAAGACGGGATTCACCCTTACTGTCTTCCATCGGCAGGACGCCGTCCAGCATCCAGCCCATCCCGTTCCTTCCCACGAAATCCACCAGGCGGATTTCCAGGAGCTGCTTTCCTTCCAGGTCCTTTTCCGGAATCCTCGACAGGAGTTCCTCTTCCCAGATGGAGTCGACCTCATGGACAGCTCCCGAGGGAGCTATCCCGAGGGTATCACCGAGTGAGCCGTAGAATATGAGGCTACGTTTTTCCCTCAGGTCACTCAGGACCGCTATCCCCTGCTCGGCGAAAGCGTAGGCCGCGGCGACCGTCTCCAGATGAAGGGGCGAAGAAGATTCTTCACGGGGAAAGGCCTGCGAAAAGAAGGTGGAATCGAGATGTTCCCTTGCGGAAGGCATACTGATGGTTATTTTTGACTATTGTACTTGATATAATGATACTATAACTTTGCGAAGTTAAAAAAATCAATGGTTATTATGAAAAAATCCATACTCCTCGCCTCACTTCTGGCGCTCTGTCTTTCCGCATCGGCACAGACCCTCGACCGCATGCAGTGGTTCAACGAACCCGAGTCCTGGGAAATCAAGGACAATGTCCTCACGATGGACGTCACTCCCCAGAGCGATTACTGGAGGATATCCCATTACGGATTCACCGTTGACGACGCACCGTTCCTCTACACCACCCGCGGAGGTGAATTCGAGGTCAAGGTGAAGATTTCCGGAGAATACAAAGTCCGCTTCGATCAGGCCGGACTCATGCTCCGCATCGACAAGGAGAACTACATAAAGACCGGCATCGAATACGTTGACGGAAAGTACAACCTCAGCGCAGTTGTGACCCATCACACCAGCGACTGGAGCGTAATAACCCTTGACAGACCCGTTCCTTACATCTGGATAAAGGCCGTGAGAAGGCTCGACGCCGTCGAGGTGTTCTACTCTTTCGATGACAAGGAGTACATCATGATGAGGAACGCCCCTCTGCAGGACAACTCCCCCGTGATGGTCGGCCTCATGGCAGCCTGCCCGGACGGACAGGGCTTCAAGGCCAAATTCGAGAACTTCACGATCAAGCACCTTCCCGACCAGAGAAGGGTCGAATGGCTCGAGAAAAATCAATAAACCGCATTGACGGAAAGATAATCTCCCTTTATCCGATTCTCTGTGAAATAGCCCTCGCCATGGTGTCTTTCGGGCGCCGTCGGCGGGGGTTTACGCATTCTTGTCTGGTACAAAAATGGAAGCTATTCCCCCCGAAAAGTGTATCGTCTTTGATTAATTCCCCCCGAAAAGTGTATCGACTTTGAATAATTCCCCAAAAAAAGTGTAAATTCGCATATAATCAAGACAGGACGCATATGCTGAGAAGAAAAATAGAAGAAACCCTTCTTCAATGGAAGAGTAAGCCCGACCATAACCCAATTGTCATAAAAGGCGTTCGCCAATGCGGTAAAACATTCATTGTCCAAAAGTTTGCACAGGAGAACTACGACTCTGTAGTGTACATCAACTTTGCTCTGGAAACAGATAGGATTACAGCCTTCCTCGGGAACAAGGATGTAGACACCATTCTGCTCAACCTCTCCACGTTAATGCCTAGAGCACAGTTCATTCCTGGGAAAACCTGCATTATACTTGACGAAATACAAGAGTGCCCTGATGCGCGAACCTCCCTCAAGTCATTCAAACTGGATGGGCGCTTCGACGTCATCGCTACAGGATCTCTGCTTGGCGTAAAGGGATACGGAAACAAGAAGAAAAAAAAGAAGAACAAAAAGTTGGGAAAGAATTCTGTCCCAGTCGGCTATGAAACAATCATCTCAATGTGCCCGCTGGACTTCGAAGAATTCATATGGGCCAATGGCATAAGTACACAAGCCATCAATGCTGTCCGCAAATGTTTTGAGCGCGAAACTCCCGTACCAGAAGGTGTACATTACGCTTTCAAGCAACTATTCTACCGCTACATCGTCGTTGGAGGCCTACCTGCTGCCGTCAATAAATTCATAGAAACAAACCACATGGGTGAAGTGGCTGAGGTCTATAAATCCATCATCGACGAATATGAAGACGATATGGTCAAATATGCCGATGATGCAGATAAGCCCCATATACGTGAATGCTTTGAATCTATTCCGGCACAATTGGCCAAAAAAAACAAGAAATTCCAATACGCAACCATCAAAAAAGGATCCCGTGCATCCCAATACACAGGAAGTCTGCAATGGCTGGAAGATGCAGGTATCATCCATCGCTGCTACAACACAAATACACCGGAACTGCCACTTGACAGCAATGCAACTGAAGACGTTTTCAAGGTCTATCCTACGGACATCGGCATCCTTATGGCCATGCTTGATCCAGGTACCCGTGCCGATGTTCTCCAAGGAGATCTCTACGGCTACAAAGGTGCCATCTTCGAAGGAGTCATGGCTGATTTCCTGCATAAGAAGGGGCAGAATCTCTATTATTACCACAAAGACGGTGGCTTGGAACTGGACTTTCTCATCAGGCAGAAAGGAGAATGCATACCCTGTAAAGTCAAAGCTTCCTCCCACAGAGCCAAGAGCTTACAGACTGTACTGAACCATCCGGACAAGTATCATATCCATCACGCCATCAAATTTGGCGACTACAATGTAGGCCGAGTTGGCGCTACGCTCACCGTTCCTTCATACATGGGTTTCTTACTTGAGTTCGATGGCGTAGAAGATATAGATCTGCCCATTTTGGACATCGACGAGGTGAACCGACTGGCAAGCCTGATGTTTGAGGGAGAATAACAACGGTGTGCGCATCCAAAGCGATAGCCGCTTCTTCTTTGGCAGGAGTAGAGAAAATCGCTACACTCCTGAAGAGACCGCCTTCAATCCTATTACAGAAGCGATGAGGGTGACTATGAAGAAAAGTCTCCAGAAAGTGGCCGGTTCCTTGAAAAAGAATATTCCGAGAAGAACCGTTCCGACGGCACCTATTCCGGTCCAGACGGGATAAGCCGTACCGATGGGGATTGTTTTGGTGGCTTTCGCCAGAAGAATCATACTCAAGGCCGAAACGACCACGAAACCGGCATACCATGCGGTGGCCTCCCAGCCGTCAGCCACCTTAGCTTTGCCAAGGCAGAAAGTGAATCCGCATTCACACAGCCCGGCAACAATCAGAATGATCCAATTCATATTTTTCCGATGTTGTCCTTCCCGAGGGCTGCAGAGTATCCGGCGTCTCCTTCCGAGGACGTGCAAAGATACGCCAAAAGGGCGGTTTCCCAAAACGGTGATGCCGGAGTGGCGCCAAAAAAAGACTCACCGGGTGTCCGATGAGTCTTTCCAAATTTCCGGGTCGCCTTATGGCCAAACCGTCCTAGTCGTCGATGTACATGAGCCTTCCGCCTTTGTCGAACTTGAGCTCAAGGTCATTGGCGAGTTCGATGTCATAACCGTGACGCTCGATGTCGATCTTTACAATAGGCGTATTGGGGAAGTTGGCCTGGACGTAGGATTTGATGGCGGCGGGAACGATGGCATCGGGAACCGCATTGTAGTGACGGTCGACCTTGTCCCATTCACCCTTCGATGAGAAATCGATCTCGGTTCCGTCGGAGAGGGTGACCTCGTACTTGGTCTTCATATTGTCATAATCCTTCTTTGCGAAAGATATGGTCAGCTGAGGGAAGTGCTGCTGAACGAAAGCCTTGGCGGCTGCGGGAAGCTGCTCAGGGGAGATGATACGGTCATGGTCGGCCTTAAGAGCAAGTGAAGGAATCAACAATGCGGCAACAGCCACGAGAGTGACAAGGAATTTTTTCATTTTCGTAAATAATAAGATGACTGGTCCAAAGGTAAGATAATTTCTTAAATATCCCACTCTTCGGTTAATTAATCTCACTATTTAGCAATAGAATCTTCGAAATCTTACCCAAAACAACATATCAGATATTGTTCCATGCCGGTTCCATCTTGCGGGAACCCTGTTTTTTCTCCTCAAAACTGCGTATTGTCTTGGCCACATTTATAAGGTGGTCCGCTATACGTTCGGTATCGGAAGAGAGGGAAAGGAACTGGACACCGGCCTCCGGAGTGCAAAGCCCCCTTCTCATACGGACGATATGATTCTCCTCCATCATGTCGGTATAATCGTCGGTCTTCTCCTCGATCTCATTCGCCTTTTCGAGAGCGTCGAAGTCCTCGTCCCTGTATGAATGGACGGTCTGGATGTAGAGATCGTCAAGGATCTTCTTGAGCTGGCTTATCTCATAAAGGGCGTCATCCGAGAAATTCGTTTGCGAAGCGGTCAGCTCTTCAGCGTATTCGACGATGTTCTCGGCGTAGTCTCCGATTCGTTCTATATCACGTACAGTACGGAAAGTTGTCGAAAGATAGACGTGGTCCCTGTCGCTAAGTCCCCTACGGTCCGAAAGCCGGACCACATAATCGGCGATCGCCTTGTTGAGGAAGTTTATCTCGTCCTCAATTTTCATGAACTGGTCCTTCTCCGTGTAATCCAGCTGTGAGATAATCCGAAGAGAGCGGTCGACATTGTCCTTGGCGAGTTCCGCCATACGGAGAATTTCTCTTCTGACCTGTCCCACGGCGATGGCCGGAGTACGGAGCATGTTGTCATCCAGGTAACGGAAATGGAAGGCGGGAGCCTCCACCTCAGCCTCCTTCTTCCCGGGCAGGAGCCTGCACACAAAATCCACCAGAGCCTTGGTCAGAGGGAGCATCACGATCACGGTAACGACATTGAAGACCGTATGGAACATCGCGAGCTGAGTCTGGGGAGCACTGGGGAAGATGCGGGCGAAAAGAACTCCGAAGCCGCCTCCGGTCACTTTGTCCAGAATGAATCCCAGCACGAGGAAGAGGATGACACCGGAACAGTTGAAAAGAAGGTGGATAAGGGCGGTACGCCTTGCGTTGAGACCGCTGGTCGCACCTGCGAGAATCGCCACAACGCAGGATCCGACGTTGGATCCCATCGTGAGGAATATACCCTGGTCAAGGGTGATGAGGCCGGACACCACCATCGCGAGGGCGATGGAAGTCATGACCGAAGAACTCTGGATGATGGCGGTAAGAACAGCTCCGGTAAACACCAGAAGAAGAGGATTCCCGATGGAAGCGAGGAAAGTCTTCACCGAATCGAGCGCAGCGAATGAATCCATCGATCCGCTCATAAGCGCGAGTCCCACGAACAGCATTCCGAATCCTGTCAGGATACCGCCTATCGTCTCCATCGCTTCCTTCTTCGAGAAGAGCATCAGGAACGCTCCGAGTCCCGTAAGTGCGGAGAATATCGCGGTCATCGAGACTCCACCAGACCCGAACATACCGAGTGCGACGATCTGGGCCGTCACGGTCGTACCGATGTTGGCTCCGTAGATGAGAGTTGCAGCCTGGTACAGGGAAATGATTCCGGCGTTGACGAAACCGATCGTCATGACGGTGGTCGCTCCTGAACTCTGGATGACGGCCGTACTGACCGCTCCGATTCCTACGCCGAGGAGTTTATTGGAGGAAGTCTTCGCGAAGAGTCTTTTCAGTGCATCGGAAGAAGCCGATTCGAGATAGCCGCTCATCATCTTGCAGGCGACAAGGAAAATACCTATTCCGGAGAGTAGGGCAAGAAGGGCGGACAGGATTGCGGTTGTGTTCATAGAAGGATTGTTTCTTCGGCCCCACGGCTATGGGATGTTGTCCGACATCCGCAAGTGTCCGTAGCGGCATATTTAATCGGTGCGAAGATAGTCCCGTAATATTACGATATCGTAATCGAGATGTTAAAATTCCGTTAAAACGGCTTTAACATAAACGAAACACCTTCATATGGACTTGTCAACAATGATTTTACGTCTCTTCCTGAAGGAAATCAAAGCGCATAGTCGAGTCTCATTATCCTGACCGGGACTTCCCCTCCCCTGTAGAGGTGACTCAGAAGATTTTCCCTCCCTGTATCGACGAAGCCGCATTTTTCCATGACCCTTCCAGAAGCGGGATTGTCAAGGAAAAAGTCACTCCAAAGGGTAATGAAGCCGACGGTATTGAAGCAGTAGTCCACCATGAAGCGGAGGGCTTCGGTGGCCAGTCCCCTGTTCCAGTAGGGCTTCCCTATCCAATAGCCGAGTTCGGCGTCATCAGGCCCTATGTCGATGTTGCTTTCCCCGAAAACGTAGTACCCCATGCAGCCTATGAGTTCACCCTTATCCTTGAGGACAAGAGCCCAGGTATGGTCATTGGAAAAGATGTTCCTGATCACTTCGAGACTTTCCTCCACACTCCCGTGCGGAGGCCAACCGGCCCTGGGACCCACATCGGGGTCCGAAGCCAAACGGAAAAGGGCGGGAGCGTCTTCTTCGCTCCATGGACGGAAAAGGAGTCTACTTGTCTGCATTTCCATAGAGGGAATCATTTTTTGAGGAACTGCTGATAACGGTCCCATTTCTCCGAAGCTCCTTCCAGGGAATCATCCTCATTGAAGGGAGTCGGGGAGAAACCCTTTCCGAATGGATTCCAGTTGCCCACGGCGACCCCGTCCCTTAGGATAACGGGATAGAATATTCCGGAATTGTTGTGAGCCCGATGGACATGATCCGTAGGCAGAACAAGGTCACGGCTCTTGTATCCGATGAGATACTCGTCATACGGAGGAAGAAGGATGATTCCCCGGCGGAATCCCGCCACTCTGGCATCCCTATGGACATAGAAAGTCCGGTTCTTCAACTTGAGGGGAACGATGTCTCCTCCGGAAAGTTCGATTCCCCTGCGGCAGTCCCCCTTTGTAAGCCCGGACCACCACACGAAATCTTCCAGTGTCGAAGGAGAATGGCTCCGGAAATATTTCTCGGAAAGCATCATGAGGGAAGCGTCCCGATCCATCGGAGGACGGAACGGAACCTTTTCATCGGTAAGGGAGTAAGTGGCTTTAGAAGGGTGGAGATCCCCGCTGCAGAGGGTTCCCGAGAGTTCGGCAAGGCGAATATGGAACGATAGTCTATGATCCTCCATCACTATCCCCTTTCGGGAAAGCGCTGTCGCGAAATCCTGCTTCGTTGCGCTACGAAGGGAAGCGACGGTCATGCAAAGGATCTCACGTGTCCGGCCTATCTCCTCCTCGGTAATCCTGTATCCTGCCGCATGCATCCAGCCCATTGTGACGGAAAATCCTCCCGGAGAACAAAGGTCAAGCATCCAACGGTAATCTTCCGCGCTCACCAGCTGCCAAGTACCCCGGAGAAGATGAAGGCGGATGATCTTTCCGCTGTCATAAGCCTTTCGGAAGGCTTCGGCCGAAGGACGGCGTGTCCTCATCCCGACGGCCCACCTCATCATCCTGTATTCCTGCGCCTGCATCGCCCCGAAATGAGACACCACTTCCTCCGGAAGGGAAAACTTCGGTGAAGACAGGTGCTGCGAAAGAAGGCGTGCGGATACGATATTCATGCTATGGAAAAATGAGCTGGTTCAAAAATACCACCAAAAAGCGACACGGCAAAACCTATGTGGAGCTCCAGTCTCAGAAAAGGCCGACAACCACGTTCCAGAAAAGATAACGGACGGCCTTGCCTATGAAAAGCATGAGAAACGTAAGCCCCCTGGGCGCCTTGTAGAAACCAAGCGAAAGGACGGTCAAATCCCCTACCACCGGAAACCAGCTGAAAAGAGCCAGCCAGACCCCGTATTTGGATACCTTCTCCTGCTGCTGGAGGAGTTTCTCACGGGTGACCTTGAACCATTTCTCGATCCATTCCCATTTGCCGAGCCACCCCAGATAAAACGTGAAAAGGCTGCCAAGGAAACTTCCGCAGGTCGCCGCCACGAAACATCCCAGATGCTGCCCCGTCGTAGCGAGGATGGCGACGTACAACACGTCGGAACTGAAGGGCACTATGGACGAAGCCAGTGCACTTCCGAGGAAAAGGCCGAGCAGGCCGAGACTTTCCAACCATTCCATACGTAAGATGTTTTCTTCCAAATGTTTCCCGAAAGAATCAAACCTGTCGAAGGGCTTATGCTTCCACAGAGAAATTGCCTTCGTCATCCTTAACGATGCAGTCACCCTCGTTAACCGTGACGAACCCTTCGTCCGTCAGAAGGGACAGCATCGAGAATCCCATGCAGAAATAAGGTGCGAGCACCTTGTCCCCGCAAAAGGCTTTCACCTCATCGAAATTCGTGCCGGTATATCTGAGTTTCGTCATCCGCTTTCCCGTAGATCAACAAGGGTGCAAAATTACGAAAATTTCTTAAGCACGGTAAACAGCCGAAAATGCCACCGCCAAAGATGCGCGGCACCTGCTGTTCCGAAGGGAATCTGACAGACACGAAAAATGGTCTGAACGGACTATATTTTCCCCAAATAATATGCTGGAGTGATGAATAACATAAAGAAAAAAACTATATTTGTAAGGAAGGGGACGATACCGAACTATTCCACATCTCCCCTCTGACCACAAATTACACGGCCATGCTTTTCGCCTTCCTACTCTTTCTCTTCTCGCTCCTCACTTCGTATGGCGAACGCCATGCGGATGATGACAAGAACATGCAGGCATCCGGGAAAGAAAAGGACACCGCCGAAGGCGAAAAGAAAGAAGAAGGCGATTCAAATCCAAAACCGGAATGAAAAGACTGTTTTTCACAATCCTTGCCCTCTGGCTATCCCTATCCGCCATGGGGCAGATCCGCCTGCCTTCACAGGTGGGTGATTACATGGTTCTGCAGCAGAACACCGAGGCGTCCCTTTGGGGATGGGCCCCGAAAGGCCAGACCGTTACCGTCACAACTTCCTGGAGCGAAGACAAGTATTCCACCAAAGCCGGTGAAGACGGCTCCTGGAAGATAGCCGTTCCCACTCCCGGGGGAAGTTTCGAAGAAAAGTCGATAACGGTTTCCCAGGGGAAGAATTCCGTAGAAATACACCACGTTCTCATCGGTGAAGTATGGCTCGGCAGCGGACAGAGCAACATGCAGATGCCGCTCAAGGGCTTCAACAACTGTCCCGTCGAAGACAGCATGCAGGAAATCGCCGAAAGCGGACGCTACAAAGGCAAAATCCGTTACAGCACCATCCCAACCACCGTCGCATACACTCCCCTCGAGTCCTCGGGAGACGGATGGAAGGAATGCGTTCCCGGCAACTCTCCCGAATTCGGTGCGGCCGCCTATTTCTTCGCAAAGAACCTCGTTGACGTTCTTGACGTCCCCGTCGGCATAATCAACAACGCCTGGGGCGGAAGCTGCGTCGAAGGATGGCTTCCCAGGGAAATCGTCTCCACCTACGAAGGCGTCCCTTCGGATCCGGAAGAATGCGAAAAGATCATGATGGCGATGTCCCGTCCGACCATCATGTACTACGGACAGTGGGCTCCCGTGAGAAACTACACCTTCAAGGGAATTTTGTGGTACCAGGGAGAAAGCAACGTCGGCTACTTCCCCACTCAATACGCCGAAAGGATGTCGACCCTCATAGGACTCTGGAGGAAAGAAAACGGGAATGACCTCCCCGTCTACATGGTCGAGATCGCCCCATATGCCGAGAACTCCAATCCCGACGGCATGGACTCCCCTATCCTCAGGGAACAGCAGCACAAGGTGACTGAAATGGTCCCCGATACCTATATAATAAGTACGGCCGACCTCGTTTCATCCGACGAAGTGTCCCAGATCCATCCCGCCAGGAAGAAGGAAGTCGGACAGAGGCTCAGCTACCTCGCCCTCAATCACACCTACGGCTTGAGCGTGTTCCCCTCCGCGGCCATCACCTTCGCTTCCGCGGAATTCGACGGAGACAGGATCACGTTGAGGTTCAACGGTGCCGCCGAAAACGGAGGATTCAGCCGCATAGCCGAAATCGAAGGTCTCGAAGTCTGCGGCGAGGACATGGTATGGCACAAGGCCGAAGCTTCGGTGATGCCTTACGGTAACCTCATGACAGCGTGGAGCGAAGAAGAAAGCGAGCCCGTGGCGATCCGCTACGCTTTCAGGAATTTCCGCCCGGGGAATCTTCGGAGCGCCAACGGTCTTGCGGTCCCTCCTTTCAGAAGTGACCGTATCCTTGAAGGGGAATTCCCCAAAAAGGAAGCCCCCATCGACATTGAGTCCATAAAGGGCAAATGGACTCCGATTCCCACAGAAACTGAAGGAGGACTTCCGTTGGAGATCGAGATAAGTGAAGGCTCCGACGGGAAAGCTCTCGTCAAGATAAGCGGCCAGTCTCCCGCGGAAGTTCCCATAAAAGGGAGCAAACTCTCCGTCCCGTACAATATGGAAGGAATCGCCCTTATGGTCGATCTCAAACTCCGGAAGGACGGCAAACTTTCAGCGGAAATAGTGGGTAACCCTGTCGCCACCCTCGAAAAGGCGAAATAAAGTAGAACACAAAAGTAACGATATGGAAAAGGAAATTATCGATCGCATCAAAGAAATGGAGAACCATTTCGACAATGTAACGAAGCTGGTGAATGCTCTGGATGAGGCTCTGACGGTCTACGAAAGCACCAAAGGCGAAAGCGGCATTCTTGAAGAGTACCTTTCATCCGGACAGTGGAAAGAGGATTACGGGACTGACGAGAAGGGTCTTCTCCCCAAAGATCTCAAAAGGGGCGTACTCTCCCAGGACGGCCTTTATGACCTCCTTGAGAATCTCGGGGACATGAAAAGCAAAATAGAAGAAATCATCCTCGCCGAAAAGGAAAGGGCCTGAAGAGCCCTCACTCCTGAATACGTCAAAGGATAAAGAAATTCCCGCAGGGAAAGGCCGTAGCGCTTTTCACCTGCGGGAATATTCATATTCCGGGACCTTTGGTCCAAGAAGAAAGAATCAAAGATCCGCTCCCATGAGAACTACCATATCCTCCTTCCGGAATCCGAACTTTGCGTAGAAAGTCTGGAGGTTTCCTTCGCCGAAGGTTATGAGATGCACGGCTTTGATATCCTTTCCCCTCAGATCCGAAAGCATCCTTTCCATAAGAAGGGTTCCTATCCCCTTCCCCTGGAAGGCCGGTGCGACCGCAAGGTCATTGATTTCGAAAGTGCGGCCGTAGGAGAAAAGCATCGAAGTCCCCAGGATGAATCCTGCCACTTCTCCGTCAACAAGGTACTCCAGTCCATAGCAAGCGGGAGAATCAAGGAGTTCCTTAACATGGACAGTGGCATCCTCCACCGACCAATGGTCGTTCCACGGCTCTCCCCCGAAAGCCTCCGCATAAATCTTTCCGTACTCCTCAAGATGTGAGGGAGTGCATCCCTTTATGGTAAAATTTTCAATCATATATCCTAAATAATTAATCCTAACCATCTAAAGTTCATAAAGTTCCAAAGGAAGGTCATCCGGATCGAAGAAAAAGAGGAACTTCTTTCCTGTGAAAGGATCCGTCCTTACCGGCTCGTGTACTATTCCCGAACTTTCCAGCCTCGCGGCCTCCTTCTCAATGTCCCTGACTCCGAAAGCGAGATGACGGAGACCCGCCGCTTCGGGTCGGGTCGGACGCGGAGGAGGTGAAGGGAAGGAAAACAGTTCGATGACGAATTCTTCCCCGAGGGCGAGATCGGTCTTGTAGGAATCCCTCTCCGCCCTATAGTGTTCGGCAATCACCCGAAGGCCCAGCACTTCAGTATAGAAGCGAAGGGACCTCCCATAATCCGAACAGATGACGGCCACGTGGTGGACTTTCTCCAGATTCAGCATGGATGCACTATATTATAATAATAAGGGGTTCTGCTCAACGAGTTCGAGTCTTCCGACCAGTGTTCCGGGAAGCAAAAGGGTTCCAGGAGAAAGGACGGCATTGGCTGAGAAAGAATCTCTCAATCATTCTCATCCCCTCCTCGCTTCGATAAGGGGATCGTCCCAATCTATCTTCCCTCCCAAAGCGGAAGCGAGGGAATCGGCCTCATCACGGAGAGTCGACAGGAAGGCTTCCTCACGCTTACGGGAGCGTCTTCCTTTCCCCTGGAAAAGGACTTTCTCCGACAGGGCGTCATAGCTTATGCCGAAATCCTCCTTATCCCTATGAGGGAAAAAATTCACCTGCAGAGTATAAGTTATGTTACCTTCGCAGGAATCGCTGACAAGGCACACTCTCACACCTTTGCGTTCGTCTCCGTTCCACTCGATATGGGCTCCGAAATATTGTTCGTATACGTTTATCGTCATATATTGTATCTTTTGGGCCCATAAATTTACCGCTTTTTTCGAAGACTGACCCCCTTTCTGGCGGAATCACCCGTCCGATGGAGGTTCTTTCAGGCATTGGTGGCCGGATATCTCACCCCCTGTGTATCCCGGAAACCGCCCTTCCACTGGGCTCGTTCACGTTACGGAATGAACTGTCCCATTGGAGTGCTTCAGCGCTACTGCATGCTACGCTCGGAACGCTGGGAACTGTGAGGGCGGCGCTGTCGCTGGGAAAGAGTTCATTGAATATCGACCTGTAGAAATATTCTTCCTTGTTCCTGGGAGTATTGACAGGGAAACGGGCTTCAGCCTTCTGCATCATTTCGTCAGAAACGGCCTCCGAAGTCATCTTCTTCAGTGAATCTATCCACGAATATCCCACTCCGTCACTGAACTGTTCCTTCTGACGCCATACGATTTCTTTGGGAAGGAGATCGGAGAAAGCCTCCCTGAGTATCTTCTTCTCTATCACATATCCCCCTTCCGCTTTGGGGCACATCTTGGCCTGGGGATTGGTCCTCATGGCCACATCCAGGAACTCCTTGTCCAGGAAGGGAACCCTTCCCTCAACTCCCCAGGCTGAAAGGCTCTTGTTCGCACGGAGACAATCGTAGAGGTGCAGTTTCGAAATCTTCCTCACCGTTTCCTCATGGAATGCCTTCCCGGAGGGAGCCTTGTGGAAATACAGGTATCCCCCGAAAATCTCATCCGCCCCTTCCCCCGAAAGGACCATCTTGATGCCCATGGACTTTATCACTCTGGCCAGCAGATACATCGGGGTCGAAGCCCTGACGGTCGTGATGTCATAGGATTCGATATGGTAGATGACGTCCTTCAGGGCGTCCAGCCCTTCCTGGACCGTGTAATGGATTTCGTGATGGACGGTTCCTATGTGTTCGGCGACCACCCTCGCCTTCGCCAGATCCGGAGACCCTTCAAGTCCGACAGCGAAAGAATGGAGCCTCGGCCACCACGCCCTGCTCCGGGAATTGTCCTCGATCCTCATCTGACTGTACTTCTCGGCCAGGGCGGAGACTATCGACGAATCCAGTCCTCCGGAAAGAAGCACCCCGTACGGGACGTCGGACATCATCTGGCGGCGAACAGCGTCCGAGAGGCTTTCCCTCAGTCTGAGGGCGGACGCGTAATTGTCCTTCACCGCATCGAATTCCATCCAATCCCTCCTGTAATAACGCTTGAATCCCGGATTGGCGCTCCAGTAATAATGCCCCGGAGGAAACACTTCGTAACGGGAGCATTGGCCCTCCAGGGCTTTGAGTTCACTCGCGACGTATATCTTCCCATCAGGATCGTATCCTATATAAAGAGGTATGACTCCTATAGGGTCCCTGGCGATGAGGAAAGCGTTCTTCCTTTCATCGTACAGGACAAAGGCGAATATCCCGCTCAGGTCCTCAAGGAAGAGAGGTCCCTTCTCCAGGTACAGGGCAAGGATCACCTCGCAATCGCTTCCAGTTGAAAAGGAATATTTTTCCCCGAAGCGTGAACGGATTTCACGATGGTTGTAGATTTCCCCATTGACCGCGAGGACCGTCTTCCGGTCGGTGGAATACAGGGGCTGTCCACCGGACTCGGGGTCTACGATGCTCAGCCTCTCATGACAGAGGATCGCGCTTTGTCCGCAGTAGATTCCGCTCCAGTCGGGTCCCCTGTGCCGAAGCTTCCGGCTCATGTCAAGAGCCTTTGTGCGCAGAGCTGGAGTCCGCTCCGCGATATTGAGTATTGCCGCTATTCCGCACATGACTGTTGATTCTTATATTATTGTTGTTCACATTCCATCATAAAGCCGACTCCTCAGTTGTAGCAACTCTCTCCGTGTTCATACACATCGAGGCCTTCCTCTTCAACACGCGGTTCCACACGAAGACCGTGCACCTTCTTTATCATGTAGAAGAGCGCAAATCCGCTCGCCGCCGCCCAGGCGGCGATCACCAGCATTCCGAAGCACTGCGCCATGAAAAAGCCCCATCCTTGGCCATAAAGAAGTCCGCTGCCGGTTGAAAAAAGACCGGTCAGTAGAGTCCCCGTCATTCCACACACCCCGTGTACTGATGAAGCGCCTACGGGATCATCGATATGAAGACGACGGTCAATGAATTCGATAGAGAACACCAGCAGCGCACCGCAAACAAGGCCTATGACCACCGCTCCCGCGGGCGACACCAGATCGCATCCGGCCGTAATGCCGACCAGTCCTGCAAGGATTCCATTGAGGGTCAACGAAAGGGAGGGTTTTCCGTAGCGCTTCCAGGTAAGGAACATCGTGCAGACCCCACCTGCCGCGGCAGAAAGGTTGGTGGTCAGGAAGACGTGGGAAATCGCCACCCGGTTCACTTCACCTGAAGCCGCGAGCTGGCTTCCGGGGTTGAATCCGAACCACCCCATCCACAGGATGAAAACCCCGAGTGCGGCGATCGTGAGGTCATGGCCGGGGATAGCCTTGCTCTTTCCGTCCTTGCCGTATTTCCCCAGGCGGGGACCGAGCGCCATGGCACCGATAAGGGCAAGGATTCCGCCGACGCTGTGCACTATGGCCGATCCAGCGAAATCATGGAAGGTGTAACCAAAGGTCTTCATCATGAATGACGAGGAATCGGCATCGCTGAGCCATCCACCGCCCCAGGTCCAATGGCCTTCTACGGGATAGATGACAAGCGAAATGAAGGCGCTGTACACCAAATACATCGAGAATTTTGTCCTCTCCGCCATGGCTCCGCTCACTATTGTGGCGGAAGTCGCACAGAAAACCGTCTGGAAAATGAGGAACCCTTCCACAGGAAGGCTTCTGTCATAGAAGGAGAGATTCCCCCAGTTGGGGGTTCCCACGAATCTTCCCGCTCCGTACATCAGGCCGAAGCCCACGAAAAAATACAGAAGAGATCCGAACATGAAGTCCACGAAATTCTTCATAAGGATGTTGGCGGTATTCTTGCTCCGCGTGAAACCCGCCTCGCAAAGGGCGAAGCCCGGTTGCATCCAAAAGACAAGCATGGCTGCCAGAAGCATCCAAACAGTATCAAGAGACAGACTTATTTCGTTCATGATGTTTCATTTTTGTTTTCAGTATCACCTTTTTCATTTGCGGTCACGCAGCACCGCATCCCCGTGTTCGCCGGTCCTTATCGACCAGGTGTCGTCCACGGGACTGACGAATATCCTCCCGTCTCCGACTTCACCTGTCCTTGCCGCGGCGATTATGGCGTCGACAGCGCCCTGGACGAACTGGTCACGGCATATGATTGTGATTTCGATCCGGGAGATGCAGTCCGTACTGTACATCACTCCCCTGTATATCCTGTCCTCCCGGTCCTGGCCGATGGCCTTCACTTCCGAATAGGAGAACCAGTTTATGTCCGCCTCGAAAAGCGCCTGCTTGACCTCCTCGAAATGGGTTTTGCGGACAATCGCTTCTATCTTTTTCATTTTGATCTTTCTTTGTTTTATGATTATGACACAATACTCCCCCTCACACCGGATATTGAGGCATCCGGAATGTCAGAATACAGTATGATTACCGCTTTATCTCCGGGTTCCGGAAAGGAAACCGTCAACTTCGGCAGCGGCCTTATGGCCGGAGGCCATGGCCCGGACGACAAGGGAAGCGCCGCTGAGGGCGTCCCCGGCGAAGAATACATTCTCACCGACTTCCGGAAGGACAGGTCTCAGGAATCCCATCGCGAGAAGCACGATCTCCGCCTTTATGACTTCCTTTCCCCCGGATGGAACCATTTTGGGCCGTCCTCCGGAAGGATCCTTCTCCCAATTGATCGGCTGCACTTCAACTCCGGTGAGGTGCCCATCCTCCCCCAAGAACCTCAGGGTATTGATGTTCCACCTTCTGACGCATCCCTCTTCATGGGAAGAGGAAGTCCTGAGGGTCCTTGGCCACATCGGCCATGGATTGGCTGGGTCATCCGGTCCCACGGGCGGTTTGGGCATGATCTCAATCTGGGTAACGCTGAGGCATCCCTGCCTATGGGCCGTACCTATGCAATCTGATCCGGTGTCGCCTCCTCCGATGACAAGGACGTTCTTCCCCTTGCAGGAAATCTGCTCCCTTTCCCCCAGGTCTTCTCCGCCCAGAACCCGGTTCTGGTCAGAAAGGAGTTCAAGCGCAAGATGAACTCCAGAAAGGTCCCTGCCGGGAATGTCCAGATCCCTCGCCACGGGTGTTCCTGTCGCAACGACATAAGCGTCGAACCCTTCGGGGAGTGAATCAACCGACACAGGCTCACCGCATCTGAAACGGACACCCTCCTTTTCCATCAGGGAAATCCTCCTGTCGACAATCGACTTGTTCAGTTTGAAGTTCGGAATCCCGTAACGGAGCAATCCCCCGGGACTGCCGTTCTTCTCGAACACCGTGACTTCGTAACCCGAACGGTTGAGGCGGTTCGCGGCCGAAAGTCCGGAAGGTCCGCTTCCGATAACGGCGACCCTCTTCCCGTTCCTTTCGGGACAATCCGGAATGACGTAATTCTCCCTGAAGGCGATTTCGGTGATCGCCGCCTCGTTCTCCCTGTTGGTCGTAGGCTCGTGAAGGGTGAGGTTCAGAACGCAGGCCTTCTCGCAAAGGGCCGGACAGACCCTCCCGGTGAACTCCGGGAAATCGTTCGTCGAATTGAGAAGCCGGTACGCCAGGGAGAAATCACCCCTGAAGACGGCGTCGTTCCATTCCGGAGGGCGGTTGCCCAGAGGGCAGGCCCAGTTGCAGAACGGGACCCCGCAGTCCATGCAGCGCGATGCCTGCTGACGGCGGTCCCCTTCGTATAGGGTCTGTTCCACTTCCCCGAAATCATGAACCCTGTCGTGTACTGGGCGGTAACCCGCTTCTTTGCGGGGAACCGTAAGAAATGCTTTGTAGTCTCCCATGGCTTTCAATATTGGTATTGGAGATTCTGGACCTTCTCCTCAAGGGAACGGAGACGTTCCACTTCGAGGACATGTTTGTATTCGATGGGTATCACTTTCATGAAGTCATCCGCATAGCGGTCCCACTCGTCGAGGATGGTTTTGGCCTTCTGCGAACCGGTATACCGATAGTGACGGCGTATGAGGTCCCGCAGTTCATTCCTGTCGGCCTTGTCTTCGAGAAGGGATATCTCCACCATGTCGAAGTTGCAGTGGGTGTCGAAGTCATGTTCCGAGTCAAGGACATAGGCGATGCCTCCGGACATTCCCGCGGCGAAGTTCCTTCCCACGGACCCGAGAACCACGACCCGTCCCCCTGTCATGTATTCGCAGCAATGGTCTCCTGTACCTTCGACCACCGCCACCGCTCCGGAATTCCTGACGGCGAAGCGCTGACCTACCCTCCCGGCGACATACATCTCGCCACCGGTCGCCCCGTAAAGGCAGGTGTTTCCGGCGATCATGTTGTCGGAAGCGACGAACGTGGACCGCGATGAGGGCTTGATGGCGACTCTTCCTCCGCTGAGGCCTTTTCCGACGTAATCATTGGCCTCGCCTTCCAGAAGGACGTTCACTCCGGGGGAAAGGAAAGCGCAGAAGCTCTGTCCGGCCGATCCGGTGAACTTGAGGTTCAGCGTGGAATCCGGCAATCCTTCAGAGCCGTATTTGAGGGCGATTTTTCCGCTGAGCATGGCGCACACCGCCCTCTCGGTGTTGCGGATCGGATAGTCTAGGCTCACCTCATCCCCCCACTGCACCGCGGCGTGCGAGTCCCTGAGTATGTCGTTGTCCAGCACATGCGGAAGGACATGGAAAGGTCCGCCTCCCCAGCTGAGATCACCCTCCTCCCTGAAAAGGAGACGGGAAAGGTCAACTTTGGAGGATTTCGAGGAGGGAGAATCCTCCTTCCTCAGGAGAAGTTCCGTATGGCCCACAATGTCGCCGAAACGACGGAAGCCCATCTGGGCGAGATATTCCCTGACTTCCCTGGCGAGGAAGGTGAAACAGTTCACAAGGTAATCCGCCTTGCCGCTGAAATGTTTCCGGAGTTCCGGATTCTGCGTTGCGA
The DNA here is from genome assembly GCA_017469845.1 of Bacteroidales bacterium. Taxonomy (GTDB): domain Bacteria; phylum Bacteroidota; class Bacteroidia; order Bacteroidales; family UBA932; genus Cryptobacteroides. The sequence goes on from JAFUFP010000038.1 coordinate 26,407, forward strand.
CTCCCGTGGGACATGTGTTGAGGCTGCACTTTCTCATCATCACGCATCCGATGACGATTAGAGGGAGTGTCCCGAATCCGAATTCGTCAGCACCGAGAAGTCCCATGAGGATGATGTCGCGGCCCGTTTTGAGCTGGCCGTCGACCTGAAGACGCACTCCGCTCCGGAGTCCGTTCCGGACCAGGGTCTGCTGGGCTTCGGCGAGTCCGATTTCGGGGCTTATGCCTGCGAAACGCATGGAAGAGGAAGGAGAAGCGCCCGTTCCGCCCTCGGCTCCGGATATGACCACCAGGTCCGCTTTGGCTTTCGCGACTCCGGCGGCTATTGTCCCGACCCCGCTCTCGGAAACAAGCTTGACGCTTATGGCGGCCGAAGGGTTGACATTCTTCAGGTCGAAAATGAGCTGCGAAAGGTCTTCGATGGAGTATATGTCATGATGGGGCGGAGGCGAAATGAGCGAGATGCCAGGAATGGAGTTCCTGGTCTTCGCAATGACCTCGTTCACCTTGAACCCCGGCAGCTGTCCACCTTCACCGGGCTTGGCTCCCTGTGCCACCTTGATCTGGATTTCTTCGGCATTGACCAGGTATTCGGCGGTGACACCGAACCTTCCCGAGGCCACCTGCTTTGTCTTGCTGGAAAGGGACACCCCGTCAACGGTGGCGGAATAGCGGGCGTTGTCCTCCCCTCCCTCACCCGTATTGGACCGGCTCCCGAGCCTGTTCATGGCGAGGGCTATCGCCTCGTGCGCCTCGATGCTGAGGGCTCCGAAACTCATCGCGCTCACAACGAACCTCTTCACTATCTCGCTTTCCGGCTCGACTTCGGAAATGTCGATGGGATTCCGTCTGAAGTCGAGAAGGTCCCGAAGGAACATCGGTTCTGTGCGCGAATCGGCCACCCCGGTGAACTCCTTGAATTTGGCATAACTTCCCAGCCTCGTCGAAATCTGGAGGGTCGAGATGGTATCCGGGTTCCAGGCATGGGGAATGCCGTCCTTGCGGTAGCTGAAAAGTCCGTCGTTCGGAAGGAAGGTCTTCTCCATCCTGGGGGCGAAAGCCATCGAATGGAAAGTCACCGCATCGCGGGCGATCCGCTCAAGTCCTATTCCTCCGATTGTCGACACCCCGGAACCGAAGTATTCGTCGAGGAGCTTCTCTTCGAGCCCCACGCTCTCGAATATCTTCGCGCCACGGTACGAGCGTATGGTCGAGATGCCCATCTTGGCCATAATTTTGAGAAGGCCCTTCTTCATTGCCTCGATGTAATTGGTCCTTGCGGTGGAATAGTTGAGCTGGATCCTGCCGCCGTGGGTCAGCGAGGAAATGACGGCGAACGCCATATACGGGTTGATGGCAGAGGCCCCGTATCCAAGAAGAAGCGCAGCGTGCATGGTCTCACGGATTTCGCCGCTTTCAACTATAAGGGCGGTCTGCACCCTTTTCCCCACCGAAATGAGGTGATGATGGACTGCGCTGACGGCAAGAAGCGAAGGTATCGGCACGTGTCCCTGATCGGCCTCACGGTCCGACAGGATTATGTAGTTGACGCCCTCGTCGACGCACTGTTCGGCTTTGGCGCAGATGGACGAAAGGGCCCTCTTGAGAAGCGCAGCGGCGCCTTTGGAGTCTTTGGCCAAAGGGAAGAGCATCTGGATCTTTTCCGTCTTGAATCCCTTGTAGCGTATGTTGCACAGAAGGTCCAGTTGGGTGTTGGTGAGGATCGGATGAGGGAGCCTCACCATCTTGCAGTTGTCCCCGTCAGGGGTCAGGATACCCGTCCCTACCCTTCCGATGTACTCGGAAAGCGACATAACGCTCTGCTCCCGTATCGGGTCGATCGGAGGGTTCGTCACCTGGGCGAACTGCTGACGGAAGTAGTTGAAGAAGCTCTGGGGCTTTGACGTGAGTACCGCCAGAGGGGTGTCGTTTCCCATCGATCCCACGGGTTCCAGACCCTTTTCGCACATGGGCTTGAGTGTCCTTTCCACGTCTTCCCGGGTGAATCCGAAAAGGAGTTCCTTGCGGAGAAGGTCCTCTTCATTATGTTCTATCTTCCTTCCGCTGTGGAGGTCTTCCAGAAGGATCCTTCCGCCGGAGAGCCATTTCCTGTAAGGATGTTCGTCCGCGAGGGCTTCCTTTATCTCCTTGTCGTAAAGGATCTTCCCCTCCTTGGTGTCCACGAGGAGCATCTTTCCCGGTTCGAGCCTTCCCTTTCGGACGATTTCGGAAGGGTTGAAGTCAAGCACACCGACTTCGCTTGCCACGACAAGGTAACCGCCCTTCGTGATGGTGTATCTGCCCGGTCGGAGACCGTTGCGGTCAAGGATACCGCCGGCATAGCGTCCGTCGCTGAAAAGGACGGTGGCCGGTCCGTCCCACGGCTCCATGAGAATCGAGTGGTACTCGTAGAATGAGCGCAGGTCCTCGGAGATGGGATTCGTGGAATCGAAGCTTTCCGGCATGAGGACAGCCATCGCCTGGGGAAGGCTCAGTCCGCTGAGGGTCAGGAACTCCAGCACATTGTCAAGACTCGCCGAGTCGCTCATCCCTTCCTGGACTATCGGTGTGAGGTCGGAGATGTCTCCAAGGGCCCCTCCTCCGAGGACGCTTTCCCTCGCCTTCATCCAGCTTCGGTTGCCGCGTATGGTGTTTATCTCACCGTTGTGGCACAGCATGCGGAAAGGCTGAGCCAGGCTCCACTGGGGGAAAGTGTTGGTCGAGAAGCGGGAATGGACTATCGCCATGGCGCTGGTGAACCACGGGCTCCTCAGGTCCTCGTAGTAGTCCCTCAGCTGCCGGCTGGTCAGCATCCCCTTGTAGACGATGTTCCTCGTCGAAAGGGAGCAGATGTACCCTTCGCCCGCGAGCCGCTCGAACCTTTTCCTCACGCGGTACAGTTTCTTTTCGAGGGCATCCTCTTCGAGGTATTCATTCGGGACAACGAATATCTGCACCACGGAAGGCTCCTCCCTAGCCGCCTCCTCGCCGATGCAGGAAGAGTTCACCGGGACATCCCGCAGATGGGCCAGGGCCAGAGATTCACCGCGTATCTCGCCTTCGAGGGAAGAGATGACCTCCTTTTTCCTAGCCTCATCCTTCGGGAGGAACATCAGGCCCGTCCCGTATCTGCCCTTTTCCGGTACCGGAATCCCCTGAAGGAGTATGAATTCATGCGGAATCTGGACCATGATGCCGGCCCCGTCGCCGGACTTCCCGTCCGCGCCCTCTGCCCCGCGGTGGGACATGTTGGCAAGGACGGAAAGGGCGTTCTCCACGAGTTCGTGGCTCTTGTCCCCCCTGATGTTCACCACCATTCCGACACCGCAGGCGTCATGCTCATAAGAAGAGTTGTATAGACCTTTTGTCATATTGTCCGTTTTTTTGGTCCCGCCCTCCGTTCGGGCGGGAAGATGAAAAGAAGACCCTAGCTGATGAAAAGAAGCTCCCTGTACTTGGGAAGCGGCCACAGGCGGTTGTCGACGATCTCCTCGAGTTTGTCGATCGGCCGGCGCAGTGCGGGGAAGGACTCAGCGATCTCATGATAAGCGAGAGCCCTCTCGTAGTCGTCCGTGATGGAGTTCGCCTTCTTGCGGGCTTCCCTCATCTCGGTTGCCTTTGTCCGTACCTCGTCTATCCTTCTGGTCAGGTCCGACAGCAGGGAGAGTTCGGTCGAGCAGTGTTCCAGGTCCCCGTAAACCTCCTTCGAAAGAGCCACCTCCTTGAGGATGGCCGTCTTGTACAATATGGCCGCCGGAATTATGTGATTGAGGGCCATGCGGACCATGACGCGGGATTCGATCTGGACTTTCTTAGTGTACATCTCCCACTTCACTTCGTTGCGTGCCACGAGTTCCTTTTCGGAATAGACTCCGGTCCTTGTGAACATCTCGACTGAAGAAGGTTTGGTGAACTCGGTGAACATCCTGGGGACGTTCGTTTCGATATCCAATCCCCTTCTTTCCGCCTCCTTCAGCCATTCATCCGTATAGCCGTTCCCATCAAAGCATACGACATCGATAACGGAAGCGATTATGGGTTTGAGGACATCCATCACCGCGACTCCCAGAGTTTTTCCGCCGGCGAGTTCCTTGTCCACCGCCGCCTTGAAATCCAGCAGTTGCTCGGCGACAGCGGTATTGAGGGTTGTCATCGCCCCCGCGCAGTTGGCGCTGGACCCCACTGCCCTGAACTCGAAGCGGTTCCCGGTGAAGGCGAAGGGGGACGTGCGGTTACGGTCAGTGTTGTCGACGAAGATTTCGGGGATTTCCACGAGATCGAGGTTCCTGCCCTTCTTTCCCGCTATCTCGATAGGGGTACCGGAAGGAAGTTCGAGAAGTTTGTGCAGGACATCCGTCATGGTCTTCCCAAGGAAGGCGGAAACGATTGCGGGCGGAGCCTCGTTGGCTCCAAGACGGTGGGCGTTCGTCGCCGAAGCTATCGAAGCCTTGAGAAGGGCATTGTGTTTCTGGACGGCTGCCAGGACATTGACGAAGAAGGTCACGAACTGGAGATTTCCCAAGGAATCCTTTCCGGGAGCCAGAAGCTGGGTGCCGGTATCTGTACCGAGGGACCAGTTGTTGTGCTTGCCGCTTCCGTTCACCCCGTCGAAAGGCTTTTCATGGAGAAGAACCACGAAGCCGTGCTTGCGGGCTATCCTGTTCATGAGGTTCATCACAATCTGGTTCTGATCGTTGGAAAGATTCGTCTCGCCGTAGATGGGCGCAAGCTCGAACTGGTTGGGTGCTACTTCGTTGTGCCTGGTCTTAAGGGGAATCCCGAGCTTGTGGCCGGCGACCTCCAGGTCTCTCATGAAAGCGGCAACTCTGGGAGGTATCGACCCGAAATAGTGGTCATCGAGTTGTTGGTTCTTCGAGGAATTGTGGCCGAAAAGCGTACGCCCGGTTATCATGAGGTCTGTCCTGGCCGAATAGAGTGACTCGTCAACCAGGAAGTATTCCTGCTCCCATCCGAGGTAGGAATACACCTTGCTGACTTTCGGGTCGAAAAGTCTGCATACCGGGACAGCGGCGTCGCTGACGGCCTTGAGCGCCCTCTTGAGGGGAGTCTTGTAGTCAAGGGCCTCACCTGTATATGAAATGAACACGGTGGGGATGCAGAGGGTGTCGTCGAGGATGAATACGGGGGAAGTCGGGTCCCAGGCGGTGTACCCCCTGGCTTCGAAAGTCGCCCTTATGCCTCCGCTGGGGAAGGAGGAAGCGTCGGGTTCCTGCTGTACCAGGGCCTTGCCGTCGAAGGTCTCGATCACTCCGCCCTTCCCGTCATAGTCGATCAGAGAGTCGTGCTTCTCGGCGGTTCCCTCTGTGAGCGGCTGGAACCAATGGGTGATGTGCGTGACACCGTGTTCCATCGCCCACTCCTTCATGCCGCGGGCCACACCGTCTGCCGTCTTGCGGTCCAATGGACAACCCCCTTCGATGCAGGAAAGGAGTCCGCGGAGGGAGTCCGCGTCCAGATACTTGCACATTTTCTTCCTGTCGAACACGAGTTCGCCGAAATAGTCTGAAGTCTTCCCTGAGGGGACTTCCGCCGGAACCACTTTCTTCTCGAATGATTCCTTCACCAGGTCTGTTCTTTCCATAATTCTATTTGTTTTGTTGAAACGGTATCAATGAAAAGAGGCTGGTCAGTCAGGCCAGCCTCTTTCTGTAAGTTCGTTATTGTCGGGGGGAATGAAGTCGTCGCAGCGTCCGGCCGGTACATACGCAAAGGACAATCCCCCTGACCACCTGGTCCTGGGAATTATTCCAATTCTGATTCTGAACGTATGTACTGATAATCTTCACTGCGTCTGAACAATTTTCGACCGAAAGGTAGACACTCTTCCGAAAAATCCAACATTTTTTGAAGATTAAATCGTTTTTTATTTTCCTAAACGTTCAATAGTCCAGCCTTACAGATTGTAAGATGATTCAGACCGGGCACCCCGGGAGATCCGGTTCCTGGATCTTCTCTTCTTACACACCCGCCGTTCGTACAAGACGTGAAAACGGACTTCGGCACGCTTTTTTCAAGTCCACAAGGAAGACAAAAACTTTTCCAGATGAAAAGACAATTCACTTTTCTGGCGCTCATTGCCGCGATCGCCGTCGGCTGCGCCCCCAAAAGCAACTCTTCCGCTCCGGTGAAGATTTCACCGCTGCCCTCCGGATACACTATCGACAATCTCACTGACTGCACCGTTCCGGCAAGATTCACGGTCGACGACTTCAACTGGAGAGGAAGCAACCTCACCTTCACCCTCTACGATGAAGCCTTCTATGACGCCGCTGAAATCTCCCGAATGAAAAAAGGAGACACCCTCATGTTCGACGACAGGGCCATCATCGTCAGTTCCATCGTAAGGGACGGGGACTACCTCACCGTCAACGGAGGAGTCGAGGAAGGCGGAGCCTACCTCCAAGCAGGCGATGGAGGCACCTGGAGAGGAGCCACCTTCGATGACCATTCGATATACAAGGAAGTGGGCGAAGTGGAGCTGATCCTCGACGACGACTTCACGATTGTGGACTGCGGAATCGAACCGGATGATCCAATCGTCACCGTCACACTCCCCAAGCCCTACATCGACACTCTGGAAAGTTCCAAGACGGAATTCATCCCGTTCAACACCAGAATCAGGATCGAGAACGGCCTCGTAAAGGAAATCGTCCGCCGCTGGATACCTTAGTTTCGTGGGCATACATCTTTTTGTCGGCATCTTTCCGCTTTCGGGAAGGTGCCTTTTCTTTTCTTAAGAGTCCCATTATTCATAAAAGGAACGCACCCACCAGAAAAAAAACTTTCCTTCCCGACAAAAAAAGAGACGCTCCCCGGGTATATACACAATGCGCTCCTCACAAATGCGGAGCTCTTGAGCAGATTTCCGTAACCCGAAAGCCCCTTCCAAGCATGACACCCAGTGAAAAAGACGCATCCCTGATACTGGACGCATCAGCCAAAGCCCTCCGCGGCATCACCTCAAAATGGGGCTACCGCCTTCAGGAATCCGATTTCGACGAGATAGTCGCCCTCTCCTGCGCGAAGGCATGCTCGGCATTCGGATCCTTCGATCCCGTAAAAGCCTCTCTCGAAACCTGGGTCGCACGCATAACGAGGAACACCCTCCTTGACTTCCTGAGGAAAGCCAAAAGGGCCGCCGAGCCGACCGAAAAGGTCGGGGAAGAGCTCACCGACAAGGAAGCCGACATTCCCCTTCTCGAAAGCGAATCGCTTTCCGCCCTACTTTCCGCCATCGGTTCTCTCCCTAAAGTCCACCGGGAAGTCATAGACCTTCTTTCCGAAGGCAAGCGTCCCGCCGAAATCGCCCCAATCCTCGGCTGCAGCCAGAACGCCGCGACGATAAAGTGTTTCAGGGCCAGGGCGGCCCTTCGCGAGAAACTTTCCTCCCGCCGCTGTAAATAACCCGACCCCTTTCAGTATATACATTCGACCAAAGCAAAGAACAATGAGACAAACTGCACTTTCCATGATCAAAGACACAGATTCAGCCATGGCGGAAGCCCCTGATACCGTTTCCTCCACATCCCCCGAAGACCTTTCACAGGTTGACTGCTTCAGCAGGATATTCCGCACGGTCGAGAATTGCGGCTACTCTTCCGACACAGCCAAGGCCCTCGAAAACGAAATCCGCCACGTGGGTGAAATCTACGGTATCGACGACGAAAGCGTCGTCATCCTTTCATGCATAATGGAAAAGTCCGGACTTTCAAGGACAATCGACGACGAGATGATATCGGGATTCCTCAGGTGCACAAAAATCGAGTTCCTACGCCACTACGAACGTATCACGGCGATGAGACGAAGCGGGATCATACGCGTATGCACCGGCGGAATCCGCCACCAGAACGGATACATGATCTCCGCCGATGTGCTCCGATCCGTCGCGAACGACTCCCCTTTCACCCCCGCGAAGTTCTCGGGGCTCTCTTCGGAAGAGTTCTTCTCACGCCTTAAGCACCTTTTGGGGGCGGTGGACAACAACTCCATCTCCCTCGACACCTTCACTGACGAGATAGACGACCTCGTGAAGGAGAACTCCTCACTCCCCTTCTGCCGCCGTGTCCTCGATCTTTCCCTCCGTGACAAATGCATGAACGCGGAAAGGAGGATCTTCTTCAACCTCTGCTCGAAATACGTCTCCTACGGAAAGGTGGCCGTTGATGTCGAGCGCCTGATGGAAATGGCCGAGTTCTTCGACGAGGACCTCCTCAAAGGGAAAATCTCCCGAGGAAATCTTGGCCTGATGAGATTGGGCCTCGTCGAGTTCGCATGTGAAGGAGGCGTAGTGAACGACAAGGCCCTCTCCCTGACGGACAAGGTCAGGAACGAGTTCTTCACCGACGTCGAGATAGCTCCCGAGCCCTCTCTTACTCACAGGGACATCATAAAATGCGATTCCATAAACGAGCAGAAGCTTTTCTACAACCCTTCCGAAGAGGGGCTCATCAGTCGCCTTCAGTCCCTTCTTCAGGAGGAGAACTTCAAAAAAGTCCAGGAAAGGCTCGTCGAAAGCGGAATGAGGAAAGGGTTCAACATCGTATTCCACGGGGATCCCGGAACCGGCAAGACGGCGACGGCGATGCAGCTGGGGCGCCTCAGCGGAAGGGATGTCTTCCTCGTTGACATGGCCGCTCTCCGGAGCAAATGGGTCGGAGACAGCGAAAAGAGCGTGAAAGGTCTCTTCAAGATGTACCGTCAGATGTGCAGAACGGCCGCGAAGGCTCCGATCCTTCTTTTCAACGAAGCTGACGCCATCTTCGCGAAGAGGATGGAGAGCGTCGAGCACAGCGCGGACCAGATGAACAACACCATCCAGAACATCATCCTCCAGGAGATGGAGACCCTTGAGGGTATACTCATCGCCACGACGAACCTCATCACGAATCTCGACCCCGCTTTCGGAAGGAGATTCATCTACAAGGTGGAGTTCACCGCTCCGGACGAGACCACAAGAAGCAGGATCTGGAGATCGATGATCCCCTCGCTTTCGGAAGAGGATGCCCTCGCCCTGGCGGAAGACTTCCCGTTCAGCGGAGGAGACATCGAAAACGTCGTCAGGAAATCCACTGTCGAGTACATCCTTTCGGGCTCCGCACCAACCCTAGGTTCACTTCGCTCGCTTTGCGGGGAGGAACTCCTCAGAAAGGACAGGAAAACTCCGAAAATCGGTTTCACGGGACAAAAAAGCGGCTGCATAGCAGTATAATAAGGTATGGCAAACATCAACGTCAACACGACCGAGCTGAAATCCTTGCTCGGTATCTTCCCCGCCGACCAGAACATCATGCTCGTGGGGAAACACGGTATCGGCAAATCCGAAATCCTTTCGGAATACTTCACCGCCAAGGGAATGAAGGTCGTCGCCCTCTTCCTCGGGCAGATGAGTGACCCGGGCGACCTGATAGGTCTTCCGACGAAGAACGAAAAGACCGGAAAGACGGACTTCATGCCGCCCTACTGGTTCCCTCTCGACGGAAAGCCCATCGTCCTTTTCCTCGACGAGCTCAACAGGGCCCGCCCCGAGATACTCCAGACCATCATGGACCTCGCGCTCAACCGCAAGCTCGCCGGAAGGTCCCTTCCCGAGGGCAGCCGCATCATAAGCGCCGTCAACGCCGGTGACCAGTACCAGCTCACCGACCTCGACCCCGCCCTCGTTTCGAGATTCAACATCGTGAACTTCCGCCCCACCGTCCAGGAATGGCTCCTGTGGGCAAAACAGAATGACCTCGACGAAAGGGTCATCTCCTTCATCGAGCAGCATCACATCTGGCTCGACCGTGATCCCGAATCCAAGGAGGGAGAGGACACGGGACTCGACAAGACTCCGGACCGCAGGGCATGGAAAAGGGTCTCGGACATCATAAAGGGAGCCACCAATCTCGACGCCCTCTACACCAGGGCGATTTCCAGCGCAGTCGGTCCCAAAGCCGCCGCAGCCTTCCTCCAGAGCACCGGAAAGAAAAAGATCGTGTCCGGAAGGAGCCTTCTCCTCAAGTTCCCCGACCTCAAGGAGATCCTCTCGGGATATGAGCTCCATGAACTTTCGGCCGTCAATGACGGAGTGTTCCGCTACCTTGAAGTCGAGAAGCCCCTCGACAGCGAGAAAAAGGACATGAAGAAGAACATCGAGGCTTACTTCGATTTCCTGGTCGAGAAGAAGAAAGAGGCCGCCGCCCACTTCGCCAACCTCTATGTCCAGAAGACCTACCCCAACGCAGTGGCTTTCATGGCAAGGGAGTGCCCCGTTCTCGCGATGTCGATCATAATGTACATAAAGACGATAAAATGACCCCGAAAGAGAGAATATCCTCCATCCTGGAGCGCTGGTTCATCACCGAGCCGGCGCTCTTCCAAGTGATGTGCACCCACCAGGCGAAAGCCAACACGGCAATCGCCTGCCCGCTCAGGAGCGGACAGCGCCGCCTCGAGTTCAATCCCGCCTTCATCGAACAGATGACGGACAGGGGTTTGGAGGAGGCGATGAAGGCCGAAGCCGTCAGGATACTCCTCAAGCACCCCTACGAGCGCAAGCCCGAGGGCTGTTCCCTTCAGGCCATATCGATCGGGTCCACCCTCGTAATCGGGGACAACTACCCCGCCACCTCCCTGAGGGTCAGTGCCCCCAAGGACTACGACCTTCCCTCGGGCAGGGAGTACGAATGGTACGCCATGACGCTCCAGGACAAAATCGGAGCCGAGGCCGGTGGGGCTTCCGGGCAGGACGAAGGAAACGCCGACTCCACTTCTTCCGGCAATCCTTCTTCCGACAAGGACAAGGACTACAGATTCTCAGAATCCGCCGAGAGCGACTCCGACCATGCCGCCCTCTGGGAAGAGGACGAACTCACTGTCCAGATGATAAACGGGATAATCAGGAACTGCAATTCATGGGGGTCGGTCCCCGGCAACCTGGTTGAACTGATCAAGGCTTCAACCGTCTCGAAGATCAACTGGCGCAACATCCTGGGAGGCTTCCGCTCCAGCATCCTCTCTTCCAAGCGCCGTCTCACCCGCATGCGTCCCAACCGCAGGACCGGATTCCAGAACATGGGTTCCACCCGCCGTTTCACCACCAAAATCCTCGTGGCCGTGGATGTGAGCGGATCAGTGACATCGGGTACCCTCTCCCGTTTCTACGGAATCGTCAACAGCGCCTTCCGCTACGGGATCGAGCGGATAGACGTCCTCCAGTTCGACTACGGCGTTAGGGGTGTCGTCAGCATCGAAAGAGCGATAAAGGACATTCCTGTCCTTGGAAGAGGCGGAACCAGCTTCACCGAGCCCATCCGCTACGCCCACGACAAAGGGTACGACGGCATGCTGATCCTCACCGACGGTTACGCTCCGCCGCCCAGTGTTCCCGACGGGATGACCTGCAAGATAATGTGGGTCTGCGAGGATAGGGAAAGCTACGAAACGCATCACTCCTGGATGGAAAAATACGGCAGAGTGTGCACTATGCCCCTGTAAAACAGGACGGAATCCGGGTATATATTGACAAAGGACAACAAACGGACATATGAGCGAATCATCAAAAAAATCCACCGCCATCCTCACGCACGGCTTCACTGACGCGGAGATTTCCGCGAAAGTGATCCGGGGTGTCGAAAGATACCTCCGCGCTAACCGGACGAATTCCTTCACAATGGAAGACTGCCTGAAATTCGCCCTTGATGAAATCGAGGATGTGTACTGCAGGATCATACAGAGCTACAATGGTGCGCTTCCTCCCCAGTGCGAAGAGGAGTTCACCGCCCTCCGTCAGAGGATCTGGCCCTCGGTCGAGACAAGAACCCGCCGCAGGGCCGAAAAGGCCCTCAAGGAGGGAGCCATCCTCGAAGTCCAGAAGATTTCCATCGACTCCTGGGTCGGGACGGAATTGAAGAAAGCCGGGCTTGAGTGCAGATTCGAGTGGAAGGAAGACCATGTGATAGTTTACGTCCAGGTTACTGAAGACAGCATAGTCAACTTCGAAGTGCCCTACACGGCATTCCAGGAAGGGAAGATGGAAATGTACATCTTCGAAATCCTCGACACCGTGGAATTCATACGATCGACGCAGATCCGTTTCACCGCGGTAAACAGAATGAAATTCAGAAGATAAGAGTGTCCTATGGATAAAATCGAAGCATTGAACATAGTTTACAAAAGGTGCATAGAAGTGTTCCGGAAGCCGACCCCTTCCGGAAGAGTGCGCCCGGTAGAAAATCTTGACAAAGATTTCATCGGCAAAGTCTGGAGCGAATACATGTTGAGATTGATGAACCTCCGTGAAGAAGGGAAAGCCGATCCCCTCTCCGCCGAGAAGCTGGTCCTCGCCCTCAAGAAAAGAGGTCTTCCCGAGGAGAATATTTCCTACCGAAGGAATTCCTTCACGGTCATGATGAAGAATGTGAGCTTCCGTATCTACAAAAGGGATAACGGCTTCAGGATCGGCATCCCCGGAGAAAAATGCGAAATACTCCCCTTCTGCGGAGCGGACCACGCGAGGATAGCCGCCGCGTTGGAAGAATTCGACTCCATGATGCCGGAGATTCTCAAAAAGAAGGCCGAGATTTCAGAAAAAGTCCGCATCCAAGAAATGGAAGATGAGAAAATCCGCCAGATAAGGGACACAATCCGTACGACGGTAGATTCCCTCATTGAGCAGTTCCTGCTCCCTCGAGAGCTCCAGGTCACATTCAGGATATCGGACGACAATTCTTCGGTAGACTTCACTGTAGTCGAAACGAAGAAAGCGGAATTCTCCGTCCCGATCGAAAAACTTTCGGAAAAGCTCATGGACGCTTCCTCCATCGAAGCGTCGCTCCGGAAATTCACGCCTCCGAAGCCCGGGAAAAACATCTCCGGACTTTTCCCTCCGACTCCGCATGGCGTCATCGTATACTGAGGCGTGTTTTGATTTTTGGGGAGATAATGCGACCTTTGCATATTCATGCAATTCAAAAAAAGATGAAACTATTCCGTCATATCTTCCTCGGGGCAATGGCCATCCTTCTTTTTGCCGCCATCCCGTCGTGTTCGAAGGACAGCTCCATCCCCAAGGGAACGGTCCTTTCCTGCGTCCAGCCTCCGTTCCTCTCCCCCGGAGACAAGGTCGCCCTTCTCTCCCCTTCATACTTCACCCCTATGGAGAACGTCTACAAAGCCGCGGACGTCATCCGGGAATGGGGATTCGAACCGGTCATCGGGCCGAACGTGGGTAAAACCCACCTCGGAAAATACGGCGGAACACCCGAAGAAAGGATCTCCGACCTCCAGTGGGCGATGAACGACCCCTCGATCAAGGCCATAATCTGCAACCGCGGCGGATACGGGACTATCCGTTTCGTGGACCTTCTTCCCAAGGACACCTTCTCCGCCGACCCCAAATGGCTGGTGGGATTCAGCGACATAACTACGATCCATGAGATCGAGACGATGACGGGAGTGATGAGCATCCACGGGACGATGGGATCCTTCCTCGCCAAAACCGGCGGCAAGGACCCTTCCAGCCAGATCCTCCGCGATCTTCTCACCGGAACCGTCCCCTCCTACTCCGTTCCCGCCCATCCCCAGAACATTCCCGGCAAGGCTACGGGAACCCTCGTGGGAGGCAACCTCTGCACATTCTCCCCCGTTCTCGGAACCTGGGCTGACGCAACTTCCGGAAAGGACATCATCCTTTTCATCGAGGAAGTCGAGGAGGACATGAGCCATCTTGACCGCCTCATCAACACTCTGGTGCTGAACGGCGTATTCGACCGCTGCAAGGGTGTCATCCTCGGTGAATTCTCCGACTGCGGAGCCAACCTCGACTGGGGCAGCGTCGAGGAGATGATCTGTTCATACCTGAAGAAATACCGTATTCCCGTGCTGTGCGGCTTCCCCGCCGGCCATGACGAAACGAACTTCCCTCTCGTTATGGGTGCCTCCGTCACCATCGAGGTCGGTCCCTCCGAATCCACCCTTTCCTTCAACATCGAAGGAAAGACCGAACCCATCAACACGGCGATCGTTTCGAGAAGCTACGGTGACTCCGTTCCTGAAGGCGCCGAATCCCTTGAAATCGACAAGCAGAGCAAGTTCATCCGTGCGCTTAATTTCATGAGGTATTACGACGGACCGGATCTCAGGATAAAGAAGGGCAAGATAGTCTTGAGGGACTCTACTTCAGTCGTCTTCCCCTCCCCTGAAGACACCCTATCTCCAGAAGATACCCTTTCCCCTTTAGACACCCTCTCCCTATAGAAGAAGGGGAACACAGATACCGGAAAAGCCGACTCTCCGAAAGGGAAGCCGGCTTTCTCGTATTATGAAGTTCCTTCCCTGCCGGGAGGAAAGGGATGATCCTAGAGGTTCTCCTCCTCCAGAGTGAAAGCGGAGGATCCGTCGAAGCAGTGGAGGCACAGCTGCTCCTTGGGAAGACCGATGCTGCGCACCAGAGTCTCAATCGAGCAGAACTTCAGGGAATCCAGATTGAGACGCTTCCTTATCTCCTCGACAAGACGGTTGTACTTCTCGGAGCCGGTCTTGGTGTAATCCTGGAGATTCTCCTCGTCGTCCCACTCCTTTATGATGCGCCTAGCGATGAGCTCGAGGTCAGTCTTGCTGGCGGAGAAATTGATGAAGGGACAGCCGCAAACGAGCGGAGGGCACGCGATCCTCATATGGACTTCCTTGGCTCCCAGATTATGGAGCGTCCTGGCGTTGTCGCGGAGCTGGGTTCCGCGGACGATGCTGTCATCGCAGAAAAGGACTTTCCTGCCTTCGAGAAGAGCGGTGTTGGGGATGAGCTTCATCTTCGCCACCAGGTCCCTGGTGTTCTGGTTCGAAGGCATGAAGGAACGGGCCCAGGTGGGGGTGTATTTGGCGATCGCCCTCATGTAAGGGACCTTGTGTCCGGCCGCATATCCGACAGCCATTCCGATGCCGCTGTCGGGGATTCCGCAGGCGCAGTCGACGATGGCGTCATCCTGCTCACCGGTTTCCTTTCCGCAGTTGAACCTCACCTCCTCGACGTTCCTGCCGTCGTAAACCGATGTCGGGAATCCGTAATAGACCCAGAGGAAGGAACAGACCTGCATTCTCTTCGATGGAGCCCGGAGCTGCTCGTATCCGTCGGGAGTGAGAAGGACAATCTCCCCGGGACCGATGAAATGCTCTATCTTGTATCCGAGATTGGAGAAAGCGGTGCTTTCGCTGGCGACGGCCATTGCCCCGTCCTTCTTTCCTATGACAAGAGGTGTCCTTCCCCAGGAGTCCCTCGCCGCTATGATGCCGTTCTCTGTGAGGATGAGCATCGTGCAGGAGCCTTTGACTTCCCGGTACACATTCTCTATGCCGTCCTTGAAGGTCTTTCCGCGGACGATCAGAAGGCTTATCAGTTCCGTGACGTTGATCCTTCCGCTGCTGAACTCGGTAAGGTACATCCCCTCATCGAGGAACTTCTTCGCCAGGGTCTCGGCGTTGCTGACCTTGGCGACAGTTGAGAGCGCGAACCTGCCAAGATGGGAGTTCACCAGCATCGGCTGGGCGTCCGTGTCAGAAATCACTCCGATTCCCGAAGTGCCGACGAACTTGTCGAGCTCGTCTTCGAACCGGCTCCTGAAGTAAGCGTTTTCGAGGCTATGGATACTGCGGAAGAATCCCTTTTCCTCATGATAGGTGGCAAGACCGCCACGTTTGGTGCCCAGATGGCTGTTGTAGTCCGTACCGTAGAAGAGTTCGGTAGCGCACTCCTTCTTAGAAATGATGCCGCAAAGTCCGCCCATTGTCTTTGGATTTTTTGGTTTTCCTTGTGAAGTTGCGAAGATAGGGAAATAATTCCGTTCTTTCCGAATAAAAATCAATCTAAAACGAACATATTTTCACCTAAAACGATACCATAGGTATCCAGGTGCCCATTCCGTAAGGGAAATGTCACCACTTCCCTCCCCACTCCCGGAAAAAGCCCCGACAAAAAAGAATCAAAAAAAAATGTCCGAAAAGTTGCACAAAAGAAAAACTATGCATAGATTTACCGCCGAAATGAAACTCATAGGCAAATCATATTGGTGGTGGCGCTTCTTTCTACTCCGCAGAGTCGTAAGAGGTTGACGCTCCGTATGCCTATCCGATAAAGAATTCTCAAACGAAATAGGATATCCAAGGGCCCTGCCGCTATGCGACGGGGCCCTTTTCAGGTTCTATCCGATTCCCGAAAACATATCGAAAGGTAAAACAACAATATTTTAATACTGCATAACTCCAAATGGAAACATTTCTAGCAAACGAAGAAGGATACTACGGACAGTTCGGAGGCGCATACGTCCCCGAGATTCTTCACGCGAGCGTTGAAGCCCTGCGCCAGTCCTACCTCCCCATCATCCGGAGCGAAGAATTCCTCACCGAATACCGCTCCCTCCTGAGGGACTACGTGGGGCGTCCTTCTCCCCTTTATTTCGCAAAAAGGCTTTCGGAGCGATACGGGGCAAAGATCTACTTAAAGCGCGAGGACCTCAATCACACCGGGGCCCACAAGATCAACAACACCGTCGGCCAGATCCTGATAGCCCGCAAGATGGGAAAACGCCGGATCATCGCCGAGACCGGAGCCGGGCAGCACGGTGTGGCAACGGCCACCATCTGCGCCCTTATGGACATGGAGTGCGTCGTGTACATGGGTGAGACCGACGTACTCCGCCAAAGGGCCAACGTCGAGAAGATGAGGATGCTCGGAGCCAAGGTCGTTCCCGTACTCTCCGGAAACCGTACCCTCAAGGACGCCACCAACGAAGCCATCAGGGACTGGTGCTGCCACCCTTCCGACACTTTCTATATAATAGGGTCGACAGTAGGGCCCCATCCCTACCCCGACATGGTGGCGAGACTCCAGAGCGTCATCAGCGAGGAAATCAAATCCCAGCTTCTGGAAAAGACCGGAAGGGACTATCCCGACACCCTGATGGCATGCGTCGGAGGAGGATCAAACGCCGCCGGAACCATCTACCACTATATCGATGACCCCAGGGTCAGGATAGTTCTCGCCGAAGCGGGAGGACTCGGGGTGGACTCCGGAAAGACGGCCGCCACGATAGCCCTCGGCCAGGTGGGGATCCTCCACGGAGCGAAGAGCTACGTCATCCAGTCCCCGGACGGACAGATCGAGGAGCCCTATTCGATAAGCGCCGGACTCGATTACCCCGGAATCGGCCCCATGCACGCCAACCTCTCCGAAAAGGGAAGGGGGAAGGTTATTCCCGTCAATGACGACGAAGCCCTCAATGCCGCATTCGAACTTACCCGCCTCGAAGGGATAATCCCCGCGCTTGAAAGCGCACACGCCCTCGGGGCCCTCCCCAAGATGAATTTCCGCCCCGACGAAATCGTCGTCCTGACCGTTTCGGGAAGGGGTGACAAGGACATGGACACTTACCTGAAACATTTCGGAAAATGAGCACATTCAGATACATAACGGTGAACCGTCCCCTTTCGAGCGACCTTCACACCCCCGTTTCGGCATACCTGAAGCTCCGTGACTCCTCCGTGAAGTCCATCCTCATGGAAAGCAGCGACTATCATACGGGAAGCAACGCCCGCTCCTTCATAGCGATCGAACCCATAGCGGAAGTCAGCGTATCCCACGGAGTGGGGATATGTTCCTTCCCCGACGGAACCGTGACCGAAAGGGAGATCGGTCCCGACTTCACCGTGGACGAGCTCATCGGGGGATTCATGAGGGAGTTCGAGATAGCGGGCAAAGGCGCTTCCCTCTGGGGATTCACGAGCTTCAACGCAGTCCGTTACCTCGAGGACATACCCGTGAAGGACGAGACGAAGGAGAAGGACGACGCTCCTGACATCCTCTACATCCTTTTCCGCCATACCCTGGAATTCGACCACTTCCGTAACCGCCTCACCCTCCATGAGATAATCCCAAAGGGAGAAGATCCCCAGGGGGCCAAGGTGGAAAAGCTTCTTTCGAAGGCGGCCATGAACCTGTACGACTTCAGGACCGTGGGCGAAGCCTCTTCCCCTCTCACGGACGAGCAGCACAAGGAGAACATCAGAAAGGGAATAGCCCACTGCAAAAGGGGCGACACCTTCCAGGTTGTCCTTTCAAGGAGGTTCGTCCAGAGGTACGAAGGTGACGATTTCCAGCTCTACAGGGCCCTCCGCGGCATCAATCCCTCCCCTTACCTTTTCTACATGGACTTCGGGGGATACAGGATCTTCGGTTCCTCGCCCGAGACCCACTGCAGGGTGGAAGGAGACAGGGCCTTCATCGACCCCATCGCCGGAACCACCAAAAGGACGGGAGATGACGCGGCCGACGCCGCCGGAGCGGAATTCCTCCGCACGGACCCCAAGGAGAACGCCGAGCACGTGATGCTCGTGGACCTCGCGAGGAACGACCTTTCAAGAAACTGCCACGGAGTGAAAGTGGACTTCTACAAGGAACTCCAGTACTATTCGCACGTCATCCACCTCGTCAGCCGCGTGAGCGGTACCCTCGAAGAGGGAGTCTCCCCCGTCAAGGCCTTCCTCGACACCTTCCCCGCCGGCACCCTTTCGGGAGCTCCGAAAGTGCGCGCCATGCAGATAATAAGCGAATTGGAGCCCCACTGCAGGGGAGCCTATGGAGGCTGCATCGGCAGCATCTCCTTCGACGGGTCATTGAACCAGGCCATAACGATCCGATCCTTCGTCAGCCGTGGAGGGGAGCTGTGGTTCCAGGCCGGAGGCGGAATCGTCGCCGCCAGCGATCCCGAATACGAACTCCAGGAAGTCAACAACAAACTGGGCGCCCTCCGCCGCGCGATGGAGATAGCCTCAAAACTCTAGACGACATGAAAATAGCGATGATAGATTCGTACGATTCCTTCACGTACAATCTCGTTCACCTTGTGAAGGAAATGGGAGCCGAAGTGTCTGTACTGAGGAACGACCGCTTCAGCCTGGAAGAACTGGAGCCATTCGACAAGATAATGCTCTCCCCGGGTCCGGGAATCCCTTCCGAAGCGGGACTACTCCTGGACACGATTAGGGCTTATGCCGGAAAGAAGCCGATCCTCGGGATCTGCCTCGGGGAACAGGCCATAGGTGAAGTGTTCGGAGGAACGCTCCTCAATCTCGAGAACGTCTACCACGGGGTACAGACCGAGTGCAGGCGGATAGGATACGACTACATATTCCGGGGCCTCGGGGAAAAGTTCCCCGTCGGAAGGTACCACTCCTGGGTAGTCGACCTCCACTCTCTCCCCTCATGCCTTATGGCGACAGCCCTCAGCGAAGACGGACAGGTGATGGCCCTTCGGCACACCTCGATGGACATAAGGGGACTTCAGTTCCACCCGGAAAGCGTCCTTACCCCGGACGGGGCGAAAATCATTTCAAACTGGTTAAATCACTGATAAAATTACCGATATGAAACAGTATCTCAATCAAATCATTGAAGGAGAAACTCTCTACCGCGAGCAGACTCACGAAATCATGCTCGGAATAACCCGCCAGCAGTACAATGACTGCCAGATAGCGGCCCTTCTGATGGCCCTACAGTCCAGGGGTGTAACCGTGGACGAACTGCTCGGATTCAGGGACGGACTCCTGGAAACGGGCAAGAGGATAGACCTCGGGGACGAAAGCACCCTCGACATAGTAGGAACCGGAGGAGACGGGAAGAACACCTTCAACATCTCCACCTGCTCGGCCTTCGTCATAGCGGGAGCCGGATACAGGGTCACAAAGCACGGCAACGGTGCGAGCACTTCAGTAAGCGGGGCCAGCACAGTCCTCGAGGCCCACGGGGCCAAGTTCTCCGCCGACGAGTCGGTCCTCCGCCGTTCCCTTGAAGAAAGCGGGGTTTGCTACTTCCACGCTCCCCTTTTCGCCTACGGCATGAAGTTCGTCGGACCGGTCCGCCGCGCCATGGGAATACCCACCTGCTTCAATCTTCTCGGACCCCTCGTCAACCCCTGCCAGCCGAGGCATTCCCTGCACGGGACCGCCACCCAGTCCCAGCAGAGGCTCTACGTCAGGGCCCACCAGAAGATCGGGGACAACTTCGGAGTCGTGACCTCCTACGACGGATACGACGAGATCTCCCTGACGTCGGGATTCAAGCTGGTGACACCTAACTTCGAGAAAGTGTTCACCCCGAAGGATTTGGGACTCAATTACATAGAGCCCAAGGACATCTACGGAGGAGAGTCCGCCGCCCAGGCCGCGGAGATATTCCTCTCAGTCCTCGAAGGAAGGTCTACCGAGGCACAGAAGTCGGTCATCCTCGCCAACGCCGCCTGCGGAATCTCCATCATCGACCGTAACCTCTCCGTCGAGGAATCGATAGCCCTTTGCAGGGAGTCCCTCGACAGCGGAAAGGCTCTCGGCTGCTTCAAACGTTTCCTCCAGATCAACAGCTAGAAAAGATGGACATTCTCGAAAAGATCGTGGAAAACAAGCGGAGGGAACTTCTCCTTCGGGAAGAGTTCACCCCGATTCCCCAGGCCGGGAAAAAGAGGCGTTCCCTCCGGGAAGCGCTCCTCCGTTCGGAAAGCGGCATCATCGCGGAATTCAAGCGGAAGTCCCCTTCCAGGGGATGGATCCACGAGAACATCTCCCCGGAAGACGTCGTGCCCCTGTATGAAAAGGGAGGAGCGGCGGCTCTCAGCATCCTTACGGACGGGGACTTTTTCGGAGGGCAACTTGACTACATCGCCCGGATGCGTCCCCTTGTAGACATCCCGATCCTTCGGAAGGACTTCATAATCGACCCTCTCCAGATTGACGACGCCTTCGCCGCCGGAGCCGACGCTGTCCTTCTCATAGCCGCCTGTCTGAAGAGGGAAGAATGCGCTCTCCTCACGAAGAAGGCCCACTCCAAAGGACTTGAAGTTCTTCTCGAAGTTCATTCTTCCAAAGAATTGGATTACATCCAAGAAGATACGGATGTAGTCGGAGTAAACAACCGCAATTTGGGGACTTTCGTTACCGATGTGGAGAACTCCTTCGCGATGGCTCCCCTCATCAAGGGAAGGTTCCGCGCCCTCGGTGTCAGCCGTCCCGTCATGATATCCGAAAGCGGCATCTCCTCCCCGGAAACCGTCCGGCAGCTCAGGAAGGAAGGATTCAGGGGATTCCTGATGGGAGAGAACTTCATGAAGAGGGAGGATCCCGGAAAGGCACTCAAGGAATTCATCACTTCACTACAATAACTGACCGGCAAATGATAAACGGCAAGCTCATAAAAGTATGCGGAATGACCCTCGGGGAGAACATCCTCGAAGTGGAGTCCTTAGGTGTCGACATGATGGGATTCATCTTCTATCCGCCCTCCCCGAGATACGTGAAGGAAGTGCCCACATACCTTCCGCAAAAGGCGAAAAGAGCCGGTGTATTCGTCAACTCTTCCATTGAAGAGATACTTAATACCATAGACTCTTTCAAGTTGGACATCATTCAATTGCACGGAAACGAAACCCCCGAGCAGTGTTATTTTCTACGGGAATGCGGAGGAGTGAAAGTCATGAAGGCTTTCGGCATCAGTGACGAAGAATCCCTCCACCTCTCGAGGTCTTACGAAGGTACCTGCGACATGTACCTTTTCGACACGAAGGCATCTTCGTACGGAGGCAGCGGAAAGAAGTGGGACTGGAGCGTCCTTTCCTCTTACAGGGGGAAGACACCCTTCCTTCTGAGCGGAGGGATCGGCCCTGATGACGCCCCCGCCCTCAAAGAAGGCAAGTTTCCGAAGACCCTTTCCGGGTTCGACCTCAACAGCCGCTTCGAACTTTCCCCCGGAATAAAGGATGCCGAAAAGGTGGAAAAGTTCCTGAACGAACTTAAAGCATAAAATAAAAAGAGTCATATTACAATTTTATAAATGAACAGGATAGACACTCTATTCGGCAATGACCCCAAGGGTCTTCTCTCGATATATTTCTGCGCCGGGACTCCCCTTCCTGACGGAACCGCCGACGTTATCCGCACCCTCGAAAAGGAAGGCGTATCGATGATCGAAATCGGCATCCCCTTCAGCGACCCCATGGCCGACGGTCCCGTCATACAGGACGCGGCGACCAAGGCTCTCAAGGGAGGAATGACCCTGGAAAAACTCTTCTCCCAACTTGAAGGCATAAGGGAAGACGTCAAGATCCCCCTCGTTCTGATGGGTTACCTGAACCCCATATTCAGATACGGATTCGAGCCCTTCTGCCGCAGGTGCGCCGAAGTCGGCATCGACGGCGTCATCATCCCCGACCTTCCCTTCAGGGATTACATGGAGAACTACAAGGGAATCGCCGAGAAGTACGACATAAGGTTCATAATGCTGATAACCCCCGAGACCTCCGAAGAAAGGGTCCGGCTCATCGACGAGAACACTTCCGGATTCATATACATGGTCTCCTCCGCCGCCACTACCGGAGCCCAGAAGGACTTCGACTCCGCCAAGAGGGAGTATTTCCGTAGGATCGCCTCAATGGGCCTGAGGATTCCCAGGATGGTGGGATTCGGGATAAGCAACCGCCCCACTTTCGACGCGGCCTGCGAATACGCTTCCGGAGGAATCATCGGGAGCCGCTTCGTCACCCTTCTGGAAGAAAAGGGAGGAAACGCCCTCGAGGCGATAAGGGCCCTGAAGAAGGACATCGGTTTCGACTGAAAAGCGGAAAGGGCAAAATAATTGTTTTTCCCTTTTTCGGGGAAATTCGGTTCGATTTCGGAAGCGTTCCGCAAAGAAAGGGAGAATTTTCCCGAAAACGCGGCCAAAACGCTTACGGATGCTTTTTCCCGTTCCCCAATACCGTTTTCAAAAAAGCCTCCCACAAGTTGGTTTAGGTCTTGACAATGACTATATTTGTCAAGTTTACCCTTTTGGCAAAACAATATCATATGTTCAAGATACTTTCCAAAACGATGCTCACCCCGAACATCTGTGCGATGGATGTCAAGGCCCCCAGGGTCGCCGCTGCGGCCAAGCCCGGACAGTTCCTCATCGTAAGGACAGGAGAGGACGGTGAGAGAATCCCGCTGACGATCAGCGACTACGACAACGAAAAAGGATCGGTCACAATCGTGACCCAAGGCATCGGAGCCTCCACTTCCGCTATCCTCGACCTTGAGGTCGGAGACTGCTTCCAGGACGTGGCCGGCCCATTGGGCAACCCCTCTGACTTCATGGCCATGAGCAAGGAAGAACTCGCCGGGGAAAGGTACGTCTTTCTCGCCGGAGGTGTCGGAACCGCTCCGGTCTATCCCCAGGCCAAATGGCTGCATGAGAACGGCATTCCCGTCGATGTGATCATCGGCGCCAGGAACAAGGACCTTCTCATCTACGCTGACAAGATGAAGGAAGTCTGCGACAACCTCTACCTCTGCACCGACGACGGTTCGTTCGGATTCCACGGTCTGGTGACCGCCCAGCTCGAGGCCGTCTGCGCCGAAAGGGGCTACACCCATATGGTCGCCATCGGTCCCATGATCATGATGAAATTCGCTACCCTGACCGCCAAGAAGCTCGGTCTCAAGGCCACGGTCAGCCTCAACACCCTCATGGTGGACGGCACCGGAATGTGCGGAGCCTGCCGCGTGAGCATCGGAGGCAAGATGAAATTCGCCTGCGTCGACGGTCCGGAATTCAACGGATACGAAGTAGATTTCGATGAGGCGATGCGCCGCCAGAGGCAGTACCTGCCCCAGGAGAAGGAAGCGCTCGAGCGTTACAAATCCCAAAAAGCGAAGTAGAGATGGCACAGAGAATAGACCGCACCCCCGTCCGCGAGCAGGATCCCGCGGTGAGGGCACACAATTTTGAGGAAGTTTGTTACGGATTCTCGGTCGAGGAAGCGAGAAGGGAAGCTTCACGCTGCCTCCACTGCAAGAACCCCCGCTGCGTCACGGCCTGCCCCGTAAGCATAGACATCCCCGGATTCATCGCCGAGGTGAACAACGGGGACTTCAAGGCGGCTGCCGCCGTCATCGCGAAGGACTCTTCACTTCCCGCCGTTTGCGGAAGGGTATGTCCCCAGGAAACCCAGTGCGAAGGAAGCTGCGTCCTTGGTGTCAAGGGAGAGAGCGTAGCCATCGGAAAACTCGAAAGGTTCGTCGCAGACTATAACCGTGAGAACCCTTCGGAAGAATCAGCCAAGGCTGATATCCCTTCCAACGGCAAGAAAGTCGCCGTCGTGGGAAGCGGCCCTGCCGGACTTGCCTGCGCAGGAGACCTCGCCAAGAAAGGATATGACGTCACCATCTTCGAAGCCCTCCACCGCCCCGGCGGAGTGCTCGAATACGGCATACCCGAATTCCGTCTCCCCAAGGACAAGGTCGTCAAGTACGAAATCGACCAGATCAGGAAGCTGGGCGTGAAGATCGAGACCGACGTCATCATAGGAAGGACTCTCACGATCGACTCCCTTTTCGACAAGGAAGGATTCCAGGCCGTCTTCATCGGAAGCGGAGCGGGACTCCCCCGTTTCATGAACATCCCGGGAGAGAACCTCAACGGAGTCTTCTCGGCCAATGAATTCCTGACGAGGAACAACCTGATGAAGGCGTTCCGCACGGGAGCCCCCACCCCCATCAGGGCAGGAGCGAAAGCGGTCGTCGTGGGAGGAGGAAACGTCGCCATGGACGCCGCCCGTACAGCACTCCGGCTCGGAGCCGACACCACCATCGTCTACCGCCGTACCGAAGTCGAACTTCCCGCCCGTAGGGAGGAAGTCCACCACGCCAAGGAGGAAGGCATCAAGTTCGAGATGCTCACCAATCCCGTCGAGATACTCGGAGACGAGAACGGATGGGTAAGGGGTATCCGCTGCATAAAGATGGAACTGGGTGAGCCCGACGCCAGCGGCCGCCGCAGCCCCATTCCGATCCCCGGATCGGAATTCGACATCGAGACCGAGACCGTCATCATGGCCCTCGGAACATCTCCCAACCCCCTCATCGTCCGTACGACCGAAGGACTGGAGACAAACCGCAGGGGTTGCCTCGTGGCAACTGAAGAAGGAGCCACAACCCGTGAAGGAGTCTTCGCAGGAGGTGATGCCGTAAGCGGAGCCGCCACCGTCATCCTCGCCATGGGAGCCGGAAGAAAAGGCGCCGTCGCCATCGACAACTACCTCAGTTCCAAGTAGAAAGCTACAATTTAGCGGAATGGCCGCTTCCCTTTACGGGGAGGCGGTCATTCCGTTTATACTTCTATTCGGAAGGCTTCTACTTGACATCGGGAAAGCCTTCGACTTCGGTGAAGCGATGGATCTTTTTCCCTTCCTTTTCAACCATCGAGAAGAACATCTTCTCGGGTCTCACCCAGGTGAGCTTCTCTCCGTAAAGGGCCCTGTATATCACCATCTTCTCCATCGTCTCCGAATCCAATGCGGTACCGGTCATCTCGTACTTTCCTCCCTTGAAATGGAGGAAGAACCTTCTTTCCCCCTCCTTTCTCGGATACTCCTCCATAAGTTTCCCGCAAAGCGGGGCGTAATACTTTTTCACCTCCTCCGGAGTCGGGGTATGGTTACCCGGGAAATGGTATGAATTGTCATAATGCTCAAGGAAAAGCGGTTCGAATCCGGCCAGGGTGTCCTTTTCCCCGAAGATTCCCCAGACACTCCCCTTACGGTAGTCGCAGCAGTTGTCGAACTGGGTTTTCTCGATTTCCCGGAACTTCCCGATGAGGGCCTCATCCACCGAGAAAGACTGTTCTTTTTTTCTCGGGAACTTGGACTCATGCATCCCTATCCTTTCCGAGAGAAACTCCGACATTCTGAAATGCGGATTTCCCAAAAGCGCCGGTATCCCGAGAATCGGGGAAAGTATCTGCGCATAGAAAGCCCCGCAGCTGTTCCCGACCAGAAGATCGGGCTTCACGACATCGCACATCCCTTCAATGACGGAAAGCGCTTCCTCCGGATCATGAGGTATATCAGGTGGTATCACTATCGCCTTTCCCAGCAGGGCATCCTGAAGGGCACGTGCCTGAGGGCAGAAACCGGCTGAAAAGAATCCGTGGAGAAAAAGTATTGTCTTCATTTCATATAGAGTTTTTTGTTATTTCCGTACGGCCGTCCCCGGTGATGCTCAGGGTTTCCGGAAAAGATGAACGTCATAAATCGACGGATACGCATCCCCTTCCCTCACTTCATCGAAGACCGCCATATATTCCCCGTTCGAGTAGACAAGATGCTGAAGGATATCATCGCCCTTACCCGCCGCCGATAGGGAGTCAGCCCTTTGGCCGAAGTTGCAGTCGAGAAGGATTCCGCCGTGCCTCCTATCCCTGAAAAAGCACCCGCCGCCTCTTGGCACGAATTCATACAGCTCCGCGGAAACAAGGACGGTGTATTCCCCCAAATCCACACCTTCGGGACAGTCGGAAAGTTTCCAGAGGCGGGAATGCGTAATGTCGTATTCCTTCACTGCGTCGGAGACGTGATCGAGCACAAAGGAATACTTGTCCGAAACGGAGGAGAACTTTTCCTTCGGCATGTGCCTAAGGAGATACCGGTAAGCCTCCGAAGCCCTTTTCACCTTACTGCCCGTTTCTCCATCCGTGGGAATATCAGAAAGGGAAGGAAGGCTCTCCAGAAGAGGGTCGGCGTTCTTCTCCAAGATTCTCCGCTGGCTCCTTATCCCGAAATCCGCCGCCCTAAGGTAAGGCACGAACGTGAAAATGGCCGCCGCCCCGATGAAAAGAAGGAGCATTCTCCTGAACATGTCCGTCCAAGGGAAAAAGAGCATGACGGAAAACACAGTAAGAAGGACGGCAACGACGAGAAGGTAGAACCTCGCCTCGGTGAAGCCGTACTCTCCGATCCTGCGGAAAGTGCCGATCCACAAAAGGACCAGAGGTGCAGGAACAAGATACGGAAGGGCGGAGAAGAATTTCCCGAAATGGGGCTTTTCCAGAATTCCCCTGAGGAAGGCCGTCAGAAGGGCGACTGCAGTATATGCGCCCACCATGTAGGCGACTCCCCCGTCGGGAAGTTCCCACCTGAGGACTATCCTCGCTATATATACATAGAGGATGACGGTATAAAGGATGACGGCGGGAGAAAGGACGTAGTCGACAGAAGCCTTCACTATCCAGTTTTTCAGTTTCTCACCTATCCCCTCACCGCTGACGAAGGTGCAGCAAAGAATCGGGATGACAAGGAAGGCGACGAAAGTGAGCGAGTACTCGAACCAGGGTTCTCCCATACGTACGGAGAAAAGGAATCCCACCGAAGAGATCAAGGCGAGGATGATTCCCATAATGAGTCCTCCGAGGCCGAAACCCGCCACGGCACCCGCCGCCGTATCGACCCCCTGGGAAGCCATCTCGGGGTCGGGACGTTTCCCTTCACCCAGAAGAAGAAGCCCCAGGGCGATGAGATAACCCACCGGAGCCGACATCTCGGAAAAGGAATCCGACAGCAGAAGGATCGGCACCCAGAGGATCCAAACGAGCGGAAGGGCAATCCTTAGGAAGCGCTTTCCCCTGAAAAGCCTGTGCAGAGAGAAAAGCAGCACAAAATGAGGGAAGAACCAGAGGCTGAGATTGAAGATGACGTCTCCATCCACCTCGTTTTCGAGCCAAGGACGGAAAGCCACGCACAGCCAATATACCGCTCCAAGGGATATCTCCCACGGGAAATCCCTGAAAGTCTTCGCTATCCGTCCGGAAAGGGCGGAGAATCTTTCACCCAATGATGCCATACCAAAAAGAATATCGTTGTCGGAATTACAACCCAATATACTCCTCTTTTTTCTATTTTTGCACATTGCAAAAGAAAAAAAGCATGATCGAAGATTTTCTCAGTCCCCTCATCTGCCCCAGATTCCTTTCGGACCAAAAGTACCGTAAGGGGCATATCGCCATTCTCGCCGTCAGCGAAGGCACTTCCGTTATGGGCCTCCATACCCCCGAAATGAAATCCGCAGCGAAAGAGATAGTGAAAAAAGGAAAGGCCGACGAAGTCCTTGACGGTCTTCGGGAGCAGATGGCCTCCCAAGGGAGGCAGTCCCTCTTCCACGAGGAGAGGATGGTATGGGGTCTAATCCTCGACTACATGAAAGTTCCGCTCGAAGAAAGGCTCCTAAGGATCGGGGAATTCCTCCCCTCGATAGACAACTGGGCGATCTGTGACAATTTCTGCTGCAATTCCCGTTGGGCCAAAAAGGAAGACAAGGAAAGGTTGTGGGAATGGATCCTTTCTCTTCTTCACACCAAAAGGACCGACCCCTGTTACGAATTCACCGTAAGGACCGGCCTTATCCTCTCGATGTGCCATTTCCTTGAAAAGGACACTATCCAGAGGACCCTTTCCACGTTGGAGAGTCTTCCCTTCAAAGAAGGCGAGCCCTACTACATAAGGATGGGAGCCGCCTGGCTTATGGCGACATCTCTCGCCAAGGACGTTGAAACGACAAGGGCTTTCGCATCCTCTTCAACCCTTCCCTCCGACATTCTGAAACTTTACGCCCGGAAAGCCAGGGAATCAAGGATAACCAAGGAAGTGTCCCCTTTCTAGTTCTTTTTCGTGTTTTCATTCAAAATAGTCAACGATATCCGTTAACAAATCCCCGCAAGCCCCGTCTTATATACGGAAAGGCCAGAGCGCGCATGGCTTCTTTCCCACCAAAAGACAAACAAAGAATCATGAAAAAGATATTGTTGATAGCGGCCATACTCCTGATTCTTCCTTTTTCAGGGGAATGCCGTCAGAAAGAAAAGGCGGTCTCTTCATAGGACTGACGCATCAAAAAATCGGAAATAATTGATCCCCTTCATGCCGCGTGCCGTGAAAAATGAATGAAACATCGGAAAAGTCGCAATTTTCCGATGTTTTTTTTGGCGGTTTCGCGGGAAAGCCCTATCTTTGTATTAAATGCATTTTAATACCCAAAAAATCATATCACATGGCTGATTATCCAGATTGGCTCCTTCCATACAAGGGGAAGGGGATGTACGTGTCGAAGCGCAAGA